>NZ_CBFHMI010000001.1:0-258061 GCF_965656915.1 Winogradskyella sp.
GCTATTAAAAATGGCGATACTAGAGCTTATGCACAATTAGTTGATCGCTACAAGAACTTGGTCTATACTTTAGCGTTACTTATGTTAAAACACACAGAAGAAGCTGAAGAGGTTGCGCAAGACACGTTTATTAAGGTTTTTAAGTCGTTAGATAAGTTTAAAGGTGATTCTAAATTTTCGACATGGATCTATAGAGTAGCTTATAACACCTGTTTAGATAATATCAAGAAGAACAAGAAGCATCTAAATAATGTCGCTATAGATGAGTATACATTTAATAAACTAGATACTATAGATAATGCTTTAGATACTATTATTAATGAAGAAAAGAGTGCTCTAATAAAAAATTGCATCAATAAGCTACCAGAAGACAGTAGCGCATTATTGACACTTTTTTATTTTGAAGAACTATCTCTAGAAGAAATTTCTAAAATTATAAATGTTGAAGCGAAAACAGTAAAAGTGAAACTTTTTAGAGCTCGAAAAAAACTAGCTGTAATCTTAGAGCAGTATTTTCAACTACAAAACAACATCAGTTATGGAAAAGGATGATAAAAGAATTGAAGACTTGGTAAATAAGTTGATGGAAGCAGATGCGTTAGAATCACCTTCATTTGATTTTACGGATAAGGTAATGTCTAAAGTTGAAGCTTTAAACACTTCTGAAGTAACGGTGTATAGACCTTTAATTCCTAAATATATCTGGTGGTTAATGGCTTCAGGTTTTATAGCTTTGGTTGGTTATATGTTCTTTAAACAACCTAATGAAACGGCAAGTTTATCTGAACGCTATAATCTACCGGACGTGTCATTTAATCTGCTAGAAAGTTTATCACTTAATTTTTCTAGTACAATGATGTATGCTACAGTATTATTGGCAATTATGTTAAGTGTACAAATACCATTATTAAAACAATATTTTAATAGTCGATTGTCTTATTAGTTTGGATAATACCAGAATGGAATACGCGCTTCGTACACATTCATAGTATCTTTTTTCGTAACTCGTTTTCTCAATAAGTTCATAAGATGTTTTCCCTCTGGCAAATCTTAAATACTTATATAGGTTTCAATTCCTTGTTGCTTCCGTTTGCTTTCTGTGAGAATAAATTTGCTGTTATAAACTACACTATCAATTTTAATTGTAAATATTTCGTTTAATGTCATCATGTATAGGCGTCTGATACTATCTCTTTTATTCCAGGACATTTCATTAATAATAATCATGTCAGAGCTAAAGCCCCTAATGTCTTTTTCGGGTTTTAAACTGGGCTTATAATTAAAGATATAATCATCAACAGAGTCGTCAAAAACCATAAAAATTTTTAAGAAATTATCAGTAATTACTTTAGAGGGAATCACTACATCTTCAATAAAATCTTTTTCGTCTATTAAGTGATCTTCGTAGTTTGTGCCATTACCAATAATTTCGCTAGAGTTGAGGTTTCTATTAAAATAGTTGGATGTTTTGTTATTATAAGACGATGCAATTATTAAACAAATATAAAGAGGTAGTAAAAGAAAGCTTAATCGTCTACCAAATTTATTATCTAAAAAATTATATACTAAGGGACGATAAAGAAAAGAAAATGTAATAAAACTAAAAACCCAGTAAAACGGAAAATAAATTTTACTTAACCATTTTTTCTTTTTTAACCAACCTTGTGTCGCAAAATCAATAAAGACTAATAACATACCAATAATCATGAAAATGATTAGAGGTATTCCAATGATTTTTCCGTAAGGTAAAGCGTCATTATCTATTAGAAAGTTTACAATTAAGACAATAACACCTAAGGTAAAAACAAATGCGAAGACATAGAATACTAATAAAAATGAAATAGCGAAAATAACACTACAATAATTCTCTAAACGTCCAATATACCTATCAAAAGACCCAACTTTTTTTCGAAGATAATTACTGAATTTTTCACTATAATTTAAAACATCATAATCTATATCACCTGAAACATACCTTAATCCCAACGCTCCAATCCATAAACCTCTTAGTATAACATGAAGCAACAAGTTAAAAACTAGAATAACACAAGAAATTAAAGCCACCACATACATAAAAGTAATGAGTTTATTGCCATCTGCCACAGCCTCAGTATACAATAAATCCAATGGAGTATAGGTGCTAAACAAACCAAAAATCGCAAAACCAGAAATCAGCAACTCTAATTGCCAGCTTTCTTCCTAGAGCTTTTTTAGCAGTTTCTTAAATGCAGGATTATTATAATCTTGACTCATGTTAAGGTTGGTTTAATTTCCTCTAAATTTAGGCATAATACATTAAATTCAATTTTTATTCAAAATTTGAAACCCTATTACTTTTTTTTCGTTTTTAAAATAGAACGCTAACCAATTACATGCAAAATAAAGATAGTAAACTAATAGAAGCCTGTGCAAAAGGGAATGAAATTGCTCAAATGCAAGTTTATGATATGTACTGTCAGGCTATGTTTACAGTGGCTTGCCGCTATCTAATTAATGAAGAAGATGCCAAAGATGCTATGCAAGACGGGTTTTTAAAAGCATTTAGAAGCATAAATACCTATAAACCACAAGCTACATTTGGAGCTTGGTTAAAGCGAATTATTATTAATCAATGCTTAGATGTTTTAAAGAAAAGATCGTTAAAAATTAGTGATGATGAGGTTGAAGATTTAAAAATTATTGAAGACGAGGACTGGAATTTTCACAGCACAATATCTAAACAAGACATCTTAAAAGCTTTAGAGCAACTAAAAGAAAAGCATAAGATAGTTGTGAAACTGTATTTAATTGATGGTTACGATCATCAGGAAATTTCAGAGATTTTGAAAATTCCAGTGAAAACATCAAGAACACATTTAAGTAGAGGTAAAGCCACATTGCGAGACCTTTTAAAACCAAAGTATAATGAAGCGAGATATTAGAGATTTATTTAAAAAGGAAGATGAGTTAAAAACACTTCCTGAGAATCACAGAGTAGAGTTTTTAGATAAACTTAAAAAGATACCAAAACAAAAATCAAATACGTTCTTTTGGTTCAGTAGCGCGGCAGTTGTTTTGATAGCATTAACCATTGGTTTCAATATGTTTTTCAACCAAACTGAAACAGAAGTGTCTCCAATGATTGCACAAATAGAAGCTGTTGAAGCTGAGTATTTAAAGGATATAGAAAACGAGTGGAATAATTTTGTTGCTCTCGCCAAAGACGAAGTTTTGGTTGAAAGGTTTAGAAAACGATTTGTTGAGTTAGATAAAGATTATCAAGAGATTTCAATTCAGTTTAAGAACGATACAAATAATTTATTGGTCATTGAAGCACTTATAGACAACCTACAAACGCGATTAAAACTTTTAAAAGATATTCAAAAGCACATCAAAATATTAAATCAAAATAACGAACAAAATGAAAACAAAATTTAAAGTATTACTACTGTTGCTCATCACATCGGTATTACTAAACGCACAACAACATGATATTTATAAAAATAGCTTTGATGCAGAAAAGTTGACAACCTTAGTTCTAGATTTAAATAGCTCCTATATTCAGATTGAAGAGTCTAATGATGGCAGGGTATATATAGACTATACCATAGAATTTAAGAATTACTCAAAGAAAGAAATTGAAGATATTATTAGTAAAATAGAGACATCTGCTGTTTTAGAAAACGAAAAACTTGTTCTTAAGTCTAATAGCCAGAGTACTATGGGAGATGTAGTTTATAGCATAGAAACACTCTTCGGAATTACTTTTGAAGGTAACAATATTACTTTTAAAGAACCATCAACACGAATGTTTAGAAAAGGGAAACAGTATTTCATGAATATAAACGACGGTTCAAGAACTAAAAGTCTTAAAGAGTATCTGAAAAATATAAGAACATTTGATAGTAAAAAGAAAAAGAAAAAAGTAAAAATTAAGAACGTAAAGAGCTACCGAACTAATTTCGTAATTAAAATACCAAGTCGCGTTAGCATTAGAGCAACAGCCATAAACTCTAATATGACATTTAAATTAGACCTAAAAAACCAAATGACATTAAATGCCAGAAATACAAAGTTGCAGTTTCAAAGCTTAAGTAACGTTTTAAATAATTTTGATATTGTTAATGGCGAGTTTAGAGCAAATGCGTTAGAAGGAGGTACATACAAGTTTAATCATGTAAGTAAAGTTCAGTTTTCAGAAATAAGAGCTGTAAATATAGATAGCGAGTTTACCGACATACGAATTGGAGAGGTAGGTGAGAATGTGAAAATTGTGGATTTTAATAGTGAGTTTTGGTTGCATAATTTCTCAAACAATTTTGGGGATTTTAAAATGACAACTGAATATTCGGAAATCAATTTATTTTATCCAGAAGACATGGAATTTTACATTGAAACATTTGGGCATGACACGGTTCATTATTGGGATAATTTAACAACAGAAAGTCAACCAAGCCGAAAAAACAAATCATCTAAAATGATGATTATAGGAAAGGAGGTGGCACCTAACAAAATTCAGATTAACACCATACACGGTATCATAAGATTTGGAGAAGACTTTATAGATTATGGAGAGTAATTATATAGAATTTTAATACTAAAAAGTACTTAGGTTGTCTAAGTGCTTTTCGTCTTCATTCTTGGTTCTAATATCTATTTTAATACCAACGTTTTTTCTTTTTCTTGGAAGCTACACTTTTTCTGCCTTTTTTATACTTACTGCCTTTCTTTTTATGAACAATTGGTTTTGCCTTTGGGTCTAAAGGATAAGGATGTTCAGTCTCAATAGGAATTTGAACATTGATATATTGCTCAATCGTTTTTACGTAGTTTTTTTCGTCTGCAGAACACATAGAGTAAGCTTTACCCATATTACCAGCACGACCTGTTCTGCCAATTCTATGCACATAGGTTTCGGCTTGGTTTGGCATGTCAAAATTGAAGACATTATCGAGCTCATTAATATCAATTCCTCGAGCAGCAACATCTGTTGCAATAAGGATTTTTACGTAGCCATTTTTAAATTTGTTAAGTGCAGTTTGCCTGTCACTCTGGTTTTTATCACCATGAATGCTGTCAACCTTATAACCATTTTTAATTAAGGTTTGTTCAAGCTTATTTACACCAAATTTTGTACGTCTAAAAATTAGAACATTGCCTTTTATGGTGTTTCGCATTAAGTGTAAACACAATTCTATTTTATTACGTTTTGGCACGTAGTATAGTACCTGGCTAACATCTTTTGCTACCGATTTTGTTGGTGTAACATCAATCCGCTCAGGATTTTTGAGAATAGTATTGGCGAGTTGTTCTATTTTATAAGGAATGGTTGCTGAGAATAAAAGTGCCTGCTTAACCTCTGGACAAAGGCGTTCAATTTTTTTGACATCGTCAATAAAACCCATAGCTAACATTAAATCCGCTTCATCGAGGACTAAAGTTTCTATATAATCTAAGTTGATATAATCTTGTTTATGCAAATCGAGTAGACGTCCAGGAGTCGCTACTAAAATATCTACACCTTTTTTGAGAATGTCAATTTGTGGTTCTATAGATGTTCCACCAAAAACCACTAAAGACCTTAGGTTAGAGAACTGGGCATACGTTTTAAAATTTTGTTGAATCTGAACTGCTAATTCTCGAGTAGGACTTACAATTAATGCTCTTATTTTTTTACCACGTTTTGGCGCATCTTGCTTATCAAATAATTGTTGAAGAATAGGCAATGCGAAAGCTGCTGTTTTACCTGTTCCTGTTTGTGCAGAAACAATAACATCTTTGCCTTCTAATATTACGGGTATAGTGCGCTGTTGTACCAAAGTAGGCTCAACATAACCTGAGGCTTCAATCGCTTTTAAAAGCGGTTTTATAAGTTTTAAGTCTTTAAATGACATTTAATTTTATTTAGTGTAAAGGTAGAATAATAGTTTTACCAACGTTCTTCCATCCATTGCTTTTGTTCTTTTGGAGATAAAAACGTCCAGGCAATAAATCGACTTACTTTTTGTCCTTGCCTCATTTCAATAGTTTTTACGTCTAGCGCTTTTACGTTTTCTAAAATCTTATAATTTGGTTTTAGAGTCACTTCTTTTGAAATTAAACTAGTAAACCACAAACATTGCTTCCCAAAGTTTCTACTTTCATAAATCATGTCTTTAACAAATCGGGCTTCACCACCTTTGGTCCAAAGCTCGTCTTGTTGTCCGCCAAAATTTAAAAGTGCTTTACTTGGTCGTTTTCCTTTTAGGTTCTTAAGTTTTCTCAAACTTGCTTTTTGAGCCTCTTCTAGTGAGGTATGAAAAGGAGGGTTGCACATGGTGAAATCAACGTTTTCCTCGGGTTTTAGAATATCTTTAAAAAATGCATTAGATTGTTCCTGGCTCCTAATTTCAACAGTAGATTTTAGTTTAGAATTGCCTTGTTCTATGGCTTTTGCAGAATTAATGGCAGTTTCGTTGGCGTCACTTCCAATGAATGACCAACCATATTCATAATTGCCGATAATAGGATAAATACAACTTGCGCCAACACCAACATCTAGTCCTTTGATATGATTTCCTTTCGGAATTTCAGTACTATTTCCTTTTAAAAGGTCTGCAATATTATGAATGTAATCTGCACGGCCAGGAATTGGTGGACATAAATAATGTTCTGGTATTTCCCAAAAATCAATACCATAGTGATGCTTTAAAAGTGCTTTATTTAGAGCTAAAACTGCTTTTGGATTGAAAAAATCAACAGAATCATCACCATATTTATTGGGTGCTACAAATTTTGCTAATTCTGGTGAACTTTTTATTAGTCCGTCAAAATTATAACGTTCTCTATGTTGACTTCTAGGATGAAGTTGTGATTTTACTTTGGGATGTTGTTTTTTTTGCAAGTTACATGCTTTTATTGTCGCAAAGGTATAGTAATCTTAGCAGCATATCATTTTATTTCGTCATCTGCTTTGACATAGGTATCTAATGTTACAAAAAAAAAGCGCGAGTTGAATGAACTCACGCTTATTAGCTATTAATTAATAAAGGAACTACTTAAGCTCTTCTTATTAGTTATCGCGAAACTAAGTTTAACTAGTGATTTAAAAATTGACTTATGTTAATTAATTAAGATTGAGAAAGGTCCTTTCGTATTCTGCTCAGACTTTCTGCAGTTATACCAAGATAAGAAGCAATGTGATAGTTCTTTACCACTTTTGCAATTTCAGGATAGGTTTTTATAAAATTAAGATATCTTTCTGTGGCATTTTGAGACAAATTCCTTAAAATTCTGGATTGAAACCCCGCAAATGCTTTTTCTAGTTTTAATCTAAAGAAGTGTTCAATTTTAGGTATTTGCGTATATAAGTATTCTTTATCTTTTTTACTGATTTTGTAGATCACAGCATCTTGAATAACTTCAATTGCCATAATAGATTTTGAAGACGTGAAAAAAGAGGTATAATCGCTAATCCACCAATCTTTAATGCCAAATTGAACAGTATGTTCTTTACCATCTCTATCGATATGAAATGCTCTCAAACAACCATCTAAGACATAATATTGATCAGTTGTATTATAACCAGGTTGTAGTAAAGTAGTTCCTTTTTTTACATCTTCTTTATGAAATACAGACGTTATAATTTCTATTTCGTTTTCAGTGAAAATAAGGTCTTTGAAGATTTCTTTTATTTTGGAAATATCGGTGCGCACAACAACACAATTAATAACCCACACAATATAGGTAAAAACTTTTAAATGAGAAGTTGATTTATTTGGTAAAGCTAGAAAAAAAAAGGCTTGTTTGATAAGTTAGTTTTTCACAAGTGATATTGTCAACTAATTTTTGATTATTCTATATCCTCTGGTTTTTTGAGTTTCATTTATGAGATTTATTGTAAAAAAGAACGCTAATTTTATATGAGTATATATCAGCATAGTTCTTTACAATTAGTAGTTGAAGTTCTTAATTTGTTTATCAGAAATATTGTAAATCTATAAACCTACAGGCGTTTATTAGTGACTTAAGTATTAAAATTATATTTCTAAATACTAGGTCTGGTAACTTCAAAACTATATGAGGCTACTATATCATTCTTTATTTTTAAATGCACATCATGGAAGCCTTTGTATTTAAATTTATACTTGAAAGTAATGACTCCTTCAACATTTTTTAAGTCATATATTTTTAAAGAATTATGAGTTTTGCCAGCGAGCTCTACTAATGAAATATTTTCAATAGAAATTGCTTCTAACGCTCTAAGTGTAAAACTGATCTCCTTGTTTCTTTCAATAACAGTATTTAATTGCTCCGGACCAATTGGAATAACTTTGTGCCTAAAAGTCTCACCATAAACAATTGGTTCTGGGATAAAATTACTCGCGATAATGCTATCGTTTAAAAACTATTTTTGTCTTAGGGGATAGTGGTTTTTGGCAAAAAGTATAGGGTCGGTTAAAAAGTAACCATTGTTATAATCCTTTACAAAAATACTTCCGTTAATCATATAACCACTAGACCATGTTGCATCACACAAGTACCATTTGTTATTTAGTTTTACAGCGTTCCATGAATGATTAATAGACTTCAATGCTTCTACATTAGTTTCAAAAGATCTTGCATAGCCATCGATAATCTCACATTCAATATCAGCAATAAAACATAATTCTTTTATAAGATATGCGTAACCTGTACACATGATTGTTTTATACTTCAATAACTTTTTAAAAGCGATTTTTTTAAAATCTTCATTCCATGCTATATAGCCTAAACTATCATTTTTGAATTTTTTTCGTTTTCTACTTACTTTATTGTGTTGGTAAGCATCACCATTAATATTAAGACAAACCCATAAGTAAATGGCTCTAAATTTCTCCACACCTGTTGGAAGCTTGGAAGTTAGCTTATGAGCCAATAAGGGCAAATTATTCAATTCATTACCTTCATGCAGTTTTACAATATTATCTACTTTTGTAAAATCAATATGTTTAAAATCTGAAATTTGAGCAAGCGTTAGTTTAGAAAAAATAATAAAAGCCCAAATAAATAAATATTTCATAGGGCTTAAAGCCATTAGTTTCTCTTTGATTTAAAAACCTCTTTAACAGCCACTTTGCCCATAATGATGCAAGTTGTTTCATTCATATTAATTTTTAATGCAATATTAGAAGCAAATTTTTTGTTTTCTATAATCACTTTTTGAGATTCCATGCCAACATAACTTATTATTAAGACATCACCTTTTTTTAGTTTTTGAGGAAATTCAAAATAACCTTCAAAATCCGTTTGAACACCTACTTCTGTGCCTTGTAATACTATACTTGCACCTGGTAATGGTAGTCCATCAATTTTTGTGGTAACGGTTCCTTTTACAGTTATTTTTTGCTTGTTTTTTAAATCTTCTACTTTTGAGTCGTCTTTTAAAGTTCCTGTTTTGTCTTGCTCTTGAGCTTCAGCTAATGTTATGGAAAAAAATGATAAAACAGCCATTGCAATTCCTGTAAAGAAGCTGTAATAGTTGCTTCTTTTATGAGTATTAAATGAAGAGTTAAGTTGTTGCTCACTAAATCGGCCACAGGTGTTTTGTGAAGATTTAGTTTTAAAATAAGTAACAATCTCTTCACTATTCATTTTGGTAAAATTAATAACTTCTTTTTGGCAAGAATCACAAAAGCTACCTTTTTTTGTAGGCTGAAATTGATCATAGTTCTCCGAACATGGTTTTTTAATGTCTAGCCTAAATTGCGTATTCATAATATGTTCATTTAATGTTAGTATACATCAAACCTATAGAACTTAATAGTTAAGAAATACCAATATTGAGTTAACGATACTTTTCGAATAGTAAAAGGTGCATTTTAATGAGTTTGTAAATCAAAAAAAACCACTTTGAATACACAAAGTGGTTTTTGGAATATGTGAGATGCTAAAACAAGTTCAGCATGCCAAATAATGCTTACTTAATCATATCATAGCTACGCTTAATAAAGTTTGTTAGTTCTTCACCTTTTAAAAGGCCTTGAGATAAACGTGCTAAATCTAAACTCTGATTAATTAAGCGTGTCTGCTTTTTCTTGGTTTTGGTGTTAAGAATCTCACCAACTAATTCAGAATTTGTATTGACGATGAGGTTATACATTTCTGGCATATTACCCATGCCAAACATTCCACCTCCACCACCTGTGGCTTGCATCTCTTTCATACGGCGCATAAACTCTGGTTGTGTAATGATAAATGGTGACGCATCACTATCCATAGCTTCTAACTGTACCATAAACTTTTCAGATGGCACAACGTTTTTCAATAACTCATCAAGTTTTGTCTTCTCTTCATCAGTTAATTTAGAAATCGTGGTATCGTCTTTCTTAATTAAGTTATCGATATGATCACCATCTACACGTGCAAAAGAAATATTTTCCTTAGTGGTTTCTAATTTCTGAATCAAATGCGATACGATAGGTGAGTCTAGCATTAAGACTTCATAATCTTTTGCCTTAGCAGATTCAATATAACTGTGTTGCTCATCCTTATTAGACGCATAAAGAATCACCATTTTATCATCCTTATCTGTCTGCTTGGCTTTAATAGCGTTGGTTAATTCTTCAAAGGTGTAATACTTTCCGTCTACTGTTGGGTAAAGCGCAAAAGCATCTGCTTTTTCAAAGAATTTCTCTTCAGATAGCATACCGTATTCTATAACGATTTTTATGTCGTCCCACTTCTTTTCGAAATCTTCACGACTGTTGTTGAATAACGATTTGAGTTTATCAGCTACTTTTCGCGTTATGTAAGATGAAATCTTTTTTACGTTGCCATCAGCTTGCAAGTAAGAACGTGATACATTCAATGGAATATCAGGTGAATCTATTACACCGCGTAACATCGTTAAGAATTCTGGCACAATACCTTCTACATTATCTGTGACGAATACCTGATTTTGATACAATTGAATCTTATCCTTTTGAATGTTGAGATCATTCGTCATCTTAGGGAAATATAAGATTCCTGTTAAGTTGAACGGATAATCAACATTAAGATGAATGTGGAATAAAGGCTCTTCAAATTGCATAGGATACAACTCTCTGTAGAACGTGCTATAGTCTTCATCTTTTAAATCTGTTGGCTGCTTTGTCCAGGCAGGATTAGGATTATTAATAATATCATCTACTGTAATCTGCTTGTGTGGTTCAGTAGTTTCTTTACCGTCTTTATCTTTGGTTGTTTTAGGAGTAAACTCTGGATCGTTTATTTCCTTTGTTCCAAATTTAATCGGAATAGGCATAAACTTATTGTATTTCATTAAGAGTTCACGGATTTTAGTTTCTTCTAAAAAACTCGTTTCATCGTCAGATATATGCAGAATGATTTCAGTTCCTCTATCTTTTTTATCAGATTCTACTAAGTTAAATTCCGGACTTCCATCACACGTCCAGTGTGCAGCTGGCTCATCTTTGTGAGATTTAGTAATAATTTCAACCTTGTCTGCCACCATAAACGATGAATAGAACCCTAAACCGAAGTGCCCTATAATACCAGAGTCTTTTTCAGAATCTTTATATTTTTCTAAAAATTCTTCAGCACCTGAAAATGCAATTTGATTGATGTATTTTTCAACTTCTTGAGCCGTCATCCCTAAGCCTTGGTCTATGACATGAAGTGTTTTTTGGTCTTTATCAATCTTAATTTCAATTTGCGGATTACCGTATTCAGATTTAGATTCGCCAATACTGGTAAGGTGTTTTAATTTCAAAGTAGCGTCAGTGGCGTTACTGATGAGTTCACGTAAAAATATTTCGTGATCACTGTATAAGAACTTTTTAATTAACGGAAAGATATTCTCAACCGATACATTAATACTTCCTTTTGTCATAATTTATAGTTTTTTGAATAATTAATTTTAATCAATTAGTTATAGTCAAATAAAATACCAAGACTGATAATATGACAAACTGACACAGTTGCTATGCATGCATAATAATTGCAAAACTGATTAAAACCAGTTCGTTTATAAATGATTATTTTTGTTATTCACAATTTTTCCCCTTTAAATATGTATAATTCTAAAATAATTGGTTTAGGGAAGTATGTTCCTGATAATGTTGTTACTAACGATGATCTGTCAAAAATGATGGATACGAATGACGAATGGATACAAGAACGTACTGGTATAAAAGAAAGACGTTGGATAAAAGAAGGATCTGAAGATACCTCTGCAGTAATGGGAGCGAAGGCTGCTAGAATTGCTATTGAGCGATCAGGTTTAACTAAAGATGATATTGATTTTATCGTCTTTGCTACATTAAGCCCAGATTATTATTTTCCAGGTTGTGGTGTTCAGGTACAAGATATCCTAGATATGCCCACCATTGGCGCTTTAGATGTGCGTAATCAATGCTCAGGATTTTTATATGCTATATCTGTAGCAGATCAATTTATAAAAACTGGGATGTATAAAAACATTTTGGTAATTGGTGCAGAATACCATAGCAACGGATTAGATAAGAGTACAAGAGGACGTGGAGTAACCGTAATTTTTGGAGATGGGGCAGGAGCTGCCGTTTTAAGCAGAGAAGAAGATACTACAAAAGGAATACTATCTACGCACTTACATAGTGAAGGTAAATATGCAGATAAGCTAATTGTGGCATCGCCAAGTATAGCGCATTGGGTACCAGAGATTATTGAAGCTGGTGAAGAGGATTTATCGTATTTCCCGTATATGGATGGCACCTTTGTGTTTAAAAATGCGGTGGTGCGATTTAGTGAAGTCATAATGGAAGGCTTAACAAAAAATGACTTAAAACGCGAAGACATAGATATGTTAATTCCGCATCAGGCAAATTTAAGAATTGCACAGTTTATACAGAAGAAGTTTGGTTTACGCGATGACCAGGTTTTTAATAATATTATGAAATACGGAAATACTACAGCAGCCTCTGTAGTTATTGCACTTACCGAAGCTTGGGAAGAAGGCAAAATAAAAGAAGGTGACAATGTGGTATTAGCTGCTTTTGGTAGTGGTTTTACCTGGGGAAGTGCAATTATTAAGTGGTAAAAATACATCGCTCAATTAAAAAAAGCCCAGACAATTCGTCTGGGCTTTTTCAGCTATTAACCAACTTTAACTAACACTTCATTATAAAACCGAGATTTTATAATATCATTACTTAAAACTTATCTCTTTACTATAGACGTAATTGTCTCTGTTTTATTTCAAACTTTAACACATTTGGCTAAACTTTAACAAAAACCCGAAACAAGACGTTTCGGGTTTTCTTTATTTAATAGACAAACATTAACACTAACCATCAACTATTTCTGTCGGCTATTAAATATCCTAATACTCTATTAAAGACCATAAATTATATTATTTGTGACAGTTTTTTTATTATAAAAATCCACTGCCTGATTTTTCATCATTATCTCTTTGTTTTCTTGATTTAGCTCTGTATTTGCCACCTCCAAAACGATAAGATAAACCTGCAAATATTGTTTTAAATTCTGGTACAAAATTTACTTCTTGTCTAAACGGTCTTTCACTTAAAATATTTATTTCTTGCGTATCAAAAACATTATTAAAGTTTAAACTAAATATTGCTCTATTTTCCTCTAAGAAGCTATATCTCATCCCTAAGTTGACAAAATACATAGGGTCCATCTCAAAGTTTAGACCTGTATCCTTTCCGCGATACATGGCAAAAGCTGAAAATGACAATTTCTTAGTTGCCTTAAAATTGTTGAATATTCTAAAATTATAGATTAGGTTATCTACTTCAACTTTATTTAATTCTATGTCATTTTCTGTAGGGTTTGGTATGGATGGATCTAATTGTTCAGCAAATCCTCTTTGCTTACGACCATATAAATCAAAACTAGCATTAAAACTCCACCATTTAGTTGGTCTGTAGTTACCGGAAACTTCAAACCCATAAGCAGATGTATTATCAAAGTTATCTATTCTTAATATCACTCTACCACTTCCTAAAGTTGACCTATCTACAAAGACTCCTTGATTTATTTCATCTTCAATAAGTCTGTAAAAAATGCCTGCAGTAATGCTTCCTTTTTCTAAATTTCGCGTATAGTTTACTTCTAAAGAATTAGTGAATTGAGGTTCTAATTCTGGATTTCCAAATTGAGAAATCAGAGGTGTGTTAAATTCTGGTATTGGATTTACCTGACCAACACCTGGTCTATCTACTCGACGACTAAAACTAAACTGATACGAGTTTTTTTCTGAGGCTTCATAAGTTACAAAAGCTGAAGGATACACTTGAAAATAATCATTTTCGAAAGGAAATTCACTTGTTATATTATTGGTAAGGTCTGTGTCTAAAGCTAGTGCGTTTACATTTACCGATTCTGCTCTCAAGCCGAGTTGATAAGACCATTTTTCTAACTTTTTGCTATAACTAGCATATGCAGAGTAAATATTTCTTTCATAATTAAAATTAGTTGCGGATGGAATGTATGCACCCAATTGATTCTGTAAACGTGCATTAGAAAAATAGTCAATTTCATTTTCAAATAAACGCGCCTGTAAACCTACTTCTAGTTTTGCAGATTCTGATAAAGGATTGACATAGTCTAGATTTAATTCGGTTCTTGTTCTTTCCACATCTGTGAATTCATCGAAGTCTGGTCTGCTTCCTATGCCACTAAAATTATTATCTGTAAAAACATCATTGTCAAAAATATTGTGATCTACTTCAAGCTCAATATTATGACCTTCTTTATCAAAATCTAATTTGTAATTGACATTATATTGCTGACTATTATTTTGATTGTTATTATCAAATAGTTGAATTTGATTATTACTAGAATTATTACCAAAAATCAATTCGGTTTCTCCAAGTGCTCCACCATCAAATATATTTTGATTTGTAAAAATTGAAAAGGTGTTTTTTTCATTAATGTAATAATCTACACCAACTTTAAATAAATGAGAATTTCGTTCGTCCGTGATATCAAATAATTGTGTAAGATCAGATTCGGTTTGTTCTAGAATTCCAAAATTGGCGTTTTCAGAAATGTTATTTCCATAACTCCCATAGAAATTGAGTTTACCGTTTCTATAATTCATATCAATAGAACTATTGAATTTTGGAACAAGTTGATAACCAAGTCCGAAATTAACATTACCATTAAAACCTACATTGATATTTTTATGAAGAATAATATTAATGATGCCACTCATACCATCTGGATTATATTTTGCAGATGGATTAGTAATTAATTCAATCTGTTTTATAGATGTTGAAGGCAACTGCTTTAATAATTGTGCTGCAGGTATATTAGATAATTTACCATCTACCATCACCTGTGCGTTTTGGTTACCTCGTAAGGCTATATCACCTGTTTGCTGATCTACATTTACAGATGGAATATTATTCATAATATCTGATGCTGTTGGTCCAGATGTTGTTAAATCCTTACCTACATTAATGACCTTTCTATCTATTTTTTGTTGAATAGTCGAAGTTTCTGCCACAACGACAACTTCATCTAAGTTTTCGGCATCTTCCTGAAGGTATATGTCACCTACATCTATTTTATAGCCATTTTTACCTATGTTTACTTCTTTTTCAATGGTTTTGTATCCAATGAACTTAATTTCAACTTTAATAATACCTTCTGGTATTTTTACAATATTAAAAGTTCCATCATTATTTGTGATACTACCTGTAATGATTTTGTCATTATTATCCTTAATAATTACATTGACATAAGGCAGTGGTTCATTGAGTTCGGTGTCCATTATTCGGCCTGAAATAGAACCATATTTAATTTCTGAATTTGAACTGGGTTGTGCGCTTAAAATGGCTGATGAGACCATTAAAAGCATTACGAAGAAATGCTTCATTTTTTGATTGTTTTTTGATTGATTGATAGTTTCTTAGAATTAAGACGACTATTTTTACATCATGTTACTCTAATTAACAGAGCTTAACAATTTTTTAACATATGAAGAAAAAAACTTTAGTTCTTGGCGCTTCTTTAAAACCACGGCGTTACTCAAATATTGCAATAAACCGATTACGAAATTATAATCATGAAGTTAAAGCCTTAGGGCTACGGAGTGGTGTTGTAAATGATGTTGAAATTGATACAGAACTTATACTATATACTGATATTGACACAGTGACTCTTTATTTAAATCCTAAACGTCAGGAAGCGTATTATGACTATTTGGTAGGTTTGCAACCACAGCGCGTTATCTTTAATCCTGGAACGGAGAACCCTGAATTATACACAATCTTGAGAGCTAATAATATTGAGGTCGAAGTGGCATGTACTTTAGTCTTGTTAGCTACTAATCAATATTAAAATCATTATTTAAGAAACGAGATATTTGAGTTTACCAGTTTCCCTACAAGAATACCTTGGTCAAGACCAACTTCTACTGCGGCTTTATAATGAATACCACCATAAAGTCTACTTACAGCAGCTTCTTGCGCAGCTAATCTAAAGGACTTAAAACTTCGCATTGGTAAGCCATATGGTAATTCTGTAGTATCATCAAATGCAAAATTATCACCAAAAATCTCAGTTAATACTTCTGAGGAGGCACCAGAAACCACGGAATGCCCACTTGTATATTCTGGGAAAGGTGGTGTTTGCAAAATAGGAGCCCATTCTAAATCGATGTGCTTATTTATTAGTGTTTCTGGCCGTACCAGATTGCTTCGGTATTTTTCATCCCAACAACTAATAAAAGCGTCTGCAATAGCGATAGACGTTTTGGTATAAGCGTAAACAGTTTTTTCGAAGTCAGAATTTGATTGTTTTGAAGCAATTTTACAGATACCAATCCAATGAGCACCAGGTGTAATCTTTTTTTCTGCAAACATAAAGTGTCCTTTATTTACGGAAACAAAAGGGTTACAGTCCCAAAACCTCGCGATTTGTATTTCTTCACAATCATTTCCTTTGGCTCTAATTTCATTATTTAGATGAAATACATCCATTAACTCTTTATGGAACTGTGTGCCTTCTTCCAAAGAAAATTTTGGCGGTGGAATAGGTTTAAATTGTGCTGCTGAGTCTAAAACAAAAGTTCGTAATTTATTCCAATTCGGTTCTATGCCTTTCATGTAAGCAGGTGGAGTAGGTTCCCAACGCCATTCATCATCTGTATAGATATTATAATCTGGCATATTACGTGTTTTACCATAATTATCCGCGTTCATCCAGGTTATTATCTGTTCAGAAATTTCTAAACCGTAAGTCTTAGCAGAATTAAATGCATCAGGGTTTAAGGCTTTCCAATTTGTATATAAACTGTCTCTATAAGCTTCGATACGTTCTTTAGAAAATACAAGTTCTTTAGCGACATCCAAATAAGCAATAACTGATGCCAGTTTTAAATTTGTAGTATTCTCGTTTTGGCTAGATTTTAATTCATCTAAGCCATTTAATTGATTCACCAGAGAATTATAAGTTGTGCTGTTTTGATTAAGTACTTCATATGCAGCAATATTAGGATATACGTAAAGTCTACTCGCAACAGGTGGCGAGAATATATCGTGTATCATAACTTCAGTTAATTTATCGACAACGTTATGATAATCGTCTGTGTCAATGGTAATGGGCTGTATGTTTTTTTTGCATGTCAATAACATGCTACAAGCGCATACAAATAGTATGAAATGTTTTAGTTGCATAAATTAATCTTGAAATGAATAAATTTTAAGCTCATCATTATTTGAAAGCACACATATGATTTGCTTATTCTTCATTTTAATAATTTCAATTTGTTTTATCTGCTGATTAAAAGGATCCATGCCTAATGTCTCAACAGACTTGTAATTAGTCGCATCTTTTGCTAAGAGGCCTTTCAATGCAGTATATGACCCATGATAGGTGTTTACCTTATAAGAATTACCACCAACCAATAATTGACTTTCTTTACCCATTGTTAGAGTTGAAAATGTGTTTATTGGTGCGAGTTGAAAAGCAGCATCGAATTTAATAAATTCAGCAAATGAACCACCATCATTTCTTAAATAGCCTGACGCTAACTTGTGAGCTTCAAATTTTTCTGCTAAATCCAAAGATCCTTTAGTAATGGCTTCTTCAATAGTTTTACCTGCATAAGATTTATGGTCAATATAAATCTTGTTAATCACGTTCATCTGAGCTGCCAATTCATCTTTAGAATTCAATGGATAATAGTTACCGTCTTTATTATAGGCAATTAAAGTTTCATTTACACCATTTTCATCAAAATCTGAGTGATACATAACTAGTGGACCATCAAAATTCAGGTTGAATTTCGTATTAAGTCCCCAATTTCCTAAAAGGATATCTTGGTCACCATCGCTATCAATATCAAAAGTAGAGATTGATTGCCATAGTCCATTCATGTTTTCAGGTACGTCTAATAAATCTAAAGAACCATTAATGTTCCTGTAAATTTTTGGTGGGTCCCATTCTGTAGCTACTAAAAGATCCTTTGTGCCATCTCCATTAATATCTCTCCATTCGGCAGCACTAACCTTAGTCGATAGTTCTAATTTAGTATCTATAGAAAATTTTCCTGTACCATCATTGTTAAGTATGTAAGACGATACATTTTTACCAAAGTCTTTTGAGTCAGCAAGGTTGCCGATGAACAAATCGGTGTCACCATCAGAATCGTAATCATAAGCCGCTACGGAAGATGTTACTAGGATGTTATTAGGAATCTGACCTTCAGTTTTTTCAAATTTTCCATTGTTGTTAATGTATAATCTATCATTTTGTAGTACATCATCTTTAGATTCGGTGATACCAGAACCAACATATAGATCCATATCTCCATCATTATCCGCATCAAAAAATACCGCATCATTATCTTCAAAGGCCCTGTCTTCTTCAAAATTGATTTGTTGTGATTGAGAAAATCCTGTACCAGAATTCATATATAAAACAGCTGCTTGTCCCGAAGAATTTCCCATAAAAATATCTTCAAAGCCATTATTATCTATATCTGCAACGGCCATTGCAGGACCTTGCATTGAAATCTTATATGGGATTAATTTTTGTTCCACAAAATCATTGTAATTATCTTCTTGGTGTTTATAACTAATCAGTTGTTCTTTTTTAAAGAAAGTGTTGTTAGATGATTTGTTGTAATCATAGAATTGCTCTGTGAATTGCTCTGTTGGAGCATATGTAATTTTTAGTGACTGATTAATATCTAAACCTTTTAAAGTCTGATACTCATTATTTGGCCAAATGATTTTAATAGAATCAATGGTTTCGGCATTATTTATTCCAAAATGTAATTTACTCTCTAATGATGACAAAAATCCTCTGGATTTGAATAACTGTTTTAATTGTTGTTTTCCTTTGTTATAAAGAATGGCTTTGGTTCCAATACCTTCTTTATTAGCTCCTTTATATTGAAAGTCTAGCATAATGAAATTATTGCTATCGTTTGTTGTATTTGTATAGATACCAGCGGCTTCATTAAAGTTATTGGTTACAATATCCAAATCACCATCCAAGTCTAAATCAACATAAATAGCTCCGTTAGATAAGTTTGGTTTATCCTCTATCCAGTTACCAGTTTTATTACTGAATTTTTTTGAGTCACCTTGAAAAATTTCATTTGACACTTCACCACCTGTCATTTCACTTATAGAATTAAAGAGCCATTCTAATCCTTCGCTTTCTGACCTGCCTTTAAACGCACTTGATACGTACTTTCTAAAGTCTAATCCATTAGGTCTACGAAGTATGCCATTAGAGATAAATAAATCCTGATGACCATCATTATTAAAATCTGCAAATAGTGGTGCCCAACTCCAATCGGTATCTGCTACTTCATTAAATAAGGCAGTTTCCTGAAAATGGTCTCCAGAATTACTGATTTGAAGCATATTTCTGGAATACTGGTCTTTATAGCCTAAATTAGTGAGATGCACTTGCATATTGAACATGGCATCATCACCTTCTGTTTCTTTTAAGATACGCTCATCCTTAGGAAGCATATCTAGCGTCATCAAATCTTGAAAGCCATCACCATTTATATCAGCAGCATCACTACCCATTGAGAATCTACTAATTGTTGTAAAGGCATCTCCGAGACTTTCTCTAAAAGTACCGTCCTGGTTGTTTAGGTAATAATAATCATCTTCATGAAAATCATTACAAACGTAAATATCATCCCAACCATCGTTATTAAAATCTGCTACGGTAGCGCTTAATCCATAGCCATTAACACCACCATATATATTGGCCGATTCACTTATGTCAGTAAATTTACCATTGTTATTGTTTAATAATACGTCTCCAACCAAAGGAGCACGTTTATTCCGCAGTTCTGCTCTACCATGAGATAGTGTTGTATGTACGGCATGATTTACGATGTATACGTCTAAATCATCATCTTTATCATAGTCAAAAAAGTAAGCTTGAGTGGAATAACCTGTAAAATCTAAACCGTACTCTTTAGCGCGTTCTGTAAAAGTACCATCACCATTGTTAATATACAATTCATTATGCCCTTCAAAATCTAAAAGATTAGAAACAGCACATACATAAATATCCAAGAGTCCATCATTATTTATGTCTATCATCGTTGCTCCGGTTTGCCAGCTGGCATTGCCTTTGATGTTGGCTTTCTCAGAAACGTCTTCAAACTTTAAATCACCTTTATTTAGGTACAATTTATTGTCACCCATATTAGAGACAAAAAATAAATCTGGTAAATTATCATTATTAATATCTCCTGTAGCAACTCCGCCACCGTTATAATAATAAATATAGTTAATAATGCTATGTTGTGGGTCTTCAGTTATAAGATTTACAAAATCTATTCCTGAGTCAGACTCAGAAACTTTAGAGAGAAGATAATTGGGTTTGTCACTTGTTGTTTTAGGATCTTCTGAACACCCAAAACTAAAAAATAATACAGCTAAAAGTAGACCTAATTTTTTCATGTAAACAAATGATAAATGGTGTATGGCAAATATACTAAATATTTATGGTTGGCGACTTTGAATACGGTCTGTATGACTATTCTTAGCTTTAGTCGTACTTATTACTTTTTCTTTATGAAAAGTAAACCTAAGAATGTAATTAATCCGTTAATAATAAGAATTTCAAACCCAATCTCATAACCATCAAAAAGATCTTTTGAATATAGATTTAAAACATAAGATAGAATAGGAGCTGCAATAGCAATTATCCAGACATACTTGTCTCTAATTTGAGATTTAGTTAATAATCCAAAGGCGAATAATCCTAATAACGGACCGTATGTGTAACCTGCTGCTTTAAAGAGCTCCCAGATAACTGAAACATCTTTAAAAATGAGATCAAATAATATGATTACTATAACCAAAACAATACTAAACGCCACATGAATTTGTTTTCTAATGCGTTTACGTTCTTGCTCTGGTTTCTTCTCAATACCAATAATATCAATGCAAAACGAAGTCGTCAAAGATGTTAAAGCAGAATCTGCACTAGAGTAAGCTGCTGCTATTAAACCAAGTAAAAAGAATGCCGAGATGACAATTCCAATTTCTGGAAGCATCGCAATGGTAGGAAATAAATCATCTTTGGTCGCCAAAATATTATGAGCTTCAGCATACTGTGTTAGCATAAGCCCAAGTACTAAAAAGAGAATATTGACAAAAATTAATATTATACTAAATGTCACCATGTTTTTTTGAGCATCTTTTAAATTTCTACAGGTAAGATTTTTTTGCATCATATCTTGGTCTAAACCTGTCATTGTTATAGTAATGAATATTCCAGATAAGAAACTTTTCCAGAAGTATTGAGCGTCATTAGTATCGCCAAAAAAGAATACCTTACTTAATTTACTATCCTTAGCGTTTGTTATAATATCAGAAACACTATCCAAGCCTAGTGCAGAAGCTAAAAATATAATAGTTACCACTACAGAAACCAACATAAAAAGGGTTTGAAGCGTATCTGTAAATATGATGGTTTTTATTCCTCCTTTAAATGTGTATAGCCAAATTAGAGCAATAGTAATTATTACGGTGATGGTAAAAGGAATATTATATAAATCAAAAACTAAAAGCTGTAATACTTTAGCGACAAGAAATAATCTAAAAGATGCGCCTACAGTTCTCGATATTAAAAATGCTACTGAACCCGTTTTGTAACTCACATTACCAAAACGATCTCTTAAATAAGTATATATCGATGTTAAATTAAGTCTATAGTACAAGGGAAGTAACACATAAGCGATGATGAGATAACCAAAGAAATATCCAAAAACCACCTGCATATAGCCAAATTCTTTGGCTTCTACAGCTCCTGGAACAGAAATAAAAGTAACGCCTGATAGCGATGCACCTATCATACCAAACGCTACAAGATACCAAGGGGCCGATTTATTGGCTTTAAAAAAGGCAGCGTTAGAATCTTCTTTTCCTGTAAAATATGAAATGACAACAAGCACAGCAAAGTAGCAAACAATTAAAATAAGAATAGAAGTTGGTGTCATAAATACAGCCTTGTGTTTAGAAAATTTTATGAAAAATAGTACATTTGGAAAAAATAGCTACTTAAAAAATTAGATTTATGAAAAAGATTGCCCTTTTTTCAGCGTTATTAATGCTTGTTTCGTTTACCTATTCTCAAAACTATCAAGACTTAATAGCTGAAGGAACTCACACTGTAGAATATATTGTAGAAATAGCGGAAAGACACTTTGATTCCGTTGGAAGAGAACGCGGTACAGGATATAAACCATTTAGAAGATGGCAATATTTTGCAGAACGTGCTATGGACGAAACAGGAAAATTAAAATCTCCAGAGTTTTATTATAACGAATTACAGAATTATAGTGCCAGAATAAATGACGAAGGTTTAGCTGCCAGAACTGTTGTTGGTACTTGGGAAGATATGGGACCTACCTATTGGAATGCAACTGCAGGATGGAATCCAGGTGTAGGCCGTATTACTTCTTTAGCGATTGATGAGAATAACTTAAGCCATATTATTGCTGGAGCCAATACAGGTGGAGTGTGGAAAAGTATGGATGGAGGAACAACGTGGGTTGTTTTAACCGATAATCTTGCTAATATTGATGTCTACGCCTTAGCTATTGATCCTTTAGATAGTCAGACTTATTATTGGGGTTCTACAGGAGGTTCAATATTTAAGTCTACAAATGGTGGTTCAACCTGGACTTTGCACGGAGATTTATCCGGCGGAGGAACCGTAAATAAAATATTAATTCACCCAACAGACACATCAAAAATGTATTGTAGTGCTCAAGGTGGTGGATTATATAAATCGACAGATGGTGGTGCAAATTGGACTATAATAAACGGAAGTGCAACGACAGGTTATGACGTAGAATTTAAGCCAGGTGATCCAAATACTGTTTATGCGTCAGGGGAACAGTTTTTCATTTCAACTGATGGAGGTAATACCTTTAATACTAGTGACGGACTAGGTGGATGGTCTCAGGAGTTTGTATCAGGCACTAATAACTGGACAACGTCTGGTTCTAATCAAAATTCTACAGTTTTACCTAAAACAGGTAATGCTATGGCATTCTTTTATATTGGAAATTTCTCATCTCCTGTAACAAGATTAATATCACCATCTTTGAATTTGTCGGGTGCAATTAATCCAGAGTTAAAGTTTTCATATACACAGGTGAATTGGGAAGGAGACCAAGATACGGTTAAAGTACTTTATAAAACTTCTGCTGGTGGAAATTGGGTAGAATTGGCAAATTATTCTTCAGAAGTTACAAACTGGGCAGATATTACGCTTAGTCTCCCAAATGTATCAGGCGATTATTATATCGCGTTTGAAGGTACTGCGAACTATGGAAGAGGTATAACACTAGATGATGTTTCAGTCGAGGCTAATAATTTAGGAGTTGTATTTTCGGATGGTTTTGAATCAGCTCCAAATGAGTTTGCTTCTGGACCAAAAATGATTGGAGTATCTGCAGATGATCCTTCTGTAGTTTATGTTTTAGAAGCAGCAGGTAGTATTTTTGGAGGTTTCCATAAATCAACCAACAGCGGGACAACTTTTACAAAAATTAATCATGGAACCACTAATTATTTTGGTTATGATTCTAATGGCTTGGATAGTAGAGGTCAGGCACCAAGAGATATGGATATTGTAGTGCATCCAAATAATGTGAACGATGTTCATATTGCAGGAATAAACACCTGGAGATCTACTAATGGTGGTTTAACATTTGGTATTACATCACAATGGACACCAGGTGGAGCAGCAGGTCTAAATATTGGCTATTGCCATGCTGATGTAGACATTATGCATTTTGCAGGAACAGGTGTTAATGCTAAACTTTATGTAGGTAGTGACGGTGGAATTTTCAGAGCTGATAATCCAACTTTAGTTAACACAAATTATTATACAGATTTAACAGCAGGAATGGGAATTAGACAATTCTACAAAATTGGTGTGAGTCAAACTGATCCAGTTGTAGTAACCGGTGGTTCTCAGGATAACGGCACCTCAGTTTTAAGTGCTGATGGTAACTGGACAGATTGGTTAGGGGCTGATGGAATGGAAGGATTTGTAGATAAAAACAATTCTCAGGTATTGTATGGTACTGTACAATTTGGAAGTTTAAATAAAACAACTAATGGTGGTGCGAGTAGATTTGGATTATCAAATCCTGCGGGAGATGGTAACTGGAATTGGATTGTGCCTTTTGAGCAAGATCCTATCACGCCAAATACAGTTTATGTGGCATACAATCAGGTGTTTAAATCGACTAATGGAGGAACGTCTTGGGTAGCAGCATCGCAAAATTTCGGAGCTAACATTGATCATTTTAAAGTAGCACCATCTATTAATAACATAATGTATTTAGCCATTAATGGTCAGTTCTGGTATACTACAACTGGTGGATTACTATGGACGCAATCAACACTAAATCTAAATGGTGGTAGAATAAATGAAATAGCTATACATCCTACAAAACCAGATAAAATAGCAATAGCTACTACAGATAGTCAGAAAGTATATGTGAGTATAGATGGTGGTCAATCATGGACATCTAACCGTTGGGATTTACCAAACTTCGCTTCGCAAGCATTGACTTGGCAAAATAATGGAAAGGATGGTCTATATGTGGGCATGAATTATGGGGTATATTATACAGATAACGTTTTAGGCGATACATGGACACCGTTTAATAATGGATTACCTAATGTGAGAATAAACGAGCTGGAAATAAATACGGCAGACAATAGAATCTATGCCGCGACCTACGGAAGAGGGCTTTGGAGATCAAACGTTTATGACGAAAGTCTAAGTGTTACTGATTTTGAATTCAATAATTTAGAATTATATCCAAATCCTGCGACAAGTGAAGTTAATTTAAAATGGAATAAACCAGAAGATGTTAGCGTTAGAATTTATAACACCTTAGGTAAACTAATGTATTATGGGAAAAGCGTGAATCTTATTGATGGTTTGAACATTGACGTGTCTTCATTTGGCTCTGGAATGTATTTTGTGAAATTGAATAGTTCTCAAGGCGAAATCACTAAAAAATTGATTTTAAAATAGTATTTAAAACTTATCGCAAAGCCCAGTTGTAAAATAGTTATAATTGGGCTTTTTTATTTCTAAAATCTGTAACTTCGTACTTATGGAATTTTCGTCTAAACTCTTAGAAAATGCGATCAATGAAATGGCACAATTACCAGGAATTGGTAAGCGTACCGCTTTACGATTAGTCTTGCATTTATTGAGACAGCCAGAAAATCAAACCTTTCAATTAGCAAACGCATTATCAAAAGTTAGAGCAGAAATTAATTTTTGTAAATCATGTCATAATATTAGCGATCAGGTACTTTGTGAGATCTGTGCAAATCCTAATCGCAATAAAGAATTGATCTGTGTCGTTGAAGATATTAGAGATGTCATGGCAATAGAGAACACAAGTTCTTTCAAAGGTTTATATCACGTTTTGGGTGGTAAAATATCTCCAATGGATGGTATTGGTCCACAAGATTTAAATATAAATTCTCTGGTTCAGAAAGTTAAAACAGGTGAAGTTAAAGAACTCATTTTTGCTATGAGTCCAACCATGGAAGGAGATACTACTAACTTCTATATTTTTAGACAAATTCAGGATTTTGAAGTGGCTACCTCAACAATTGCTCGTGGAGTTGCAGCAGGTAATGAACTAGAATATACAGATGAAATCACTTTAGGACGTAGTATTATTGATAGAATACCTTTTGAGGCATCATTAAAATCATAACAGACTTTGCAATTATCGGTTGTCATTCTTAATTATAACGTAAGCCACTTTTTGCAGCTATGTATCAGTAGTGTTCTAGCGGCGACAAAGGATATTGATGCAGAGATTATAGTTGTAGACAATAAGTCTTCTGATGATAGTTGTGCAATGGTGAAATCAGTATTTCCTGGTGTAAAGCTGATTGAGAATCAGGAAAATTGGGGTTTTTCAAAAGGAAACAATATTGGTGTTGCCGAAGCTAAAGGTGACTATTTTTGTATTTTGAATCCGGATACTGTTGTTGCTGAAGATATCTTTGTTCGACTTTTGAATTTTGTTACATCTAAACAAAATATAGGAATTGTAGGATGCCAACTCATAGATGGTAAAGGTGAATTTCTTCCTGAGAGCAAAAGAAATGTTCCCACAGCGAAAATTGCCTTTCAGAAGATGATTGGTTACGCAGAAAATTATTATAATCTAGCTTTAGACAAAGATGATTGCGGTAAAACGGATGTATTAGTTGGCGCGTTTATGGTGATAAAACGAGAGGTTTATAATAAGGTCGGTGGCTTTGATGAAGACTATTTTATGTATGGTGAGGATATCGATTTGTCATTCAAAATGCTAAAGGCAGGTTACAATAATTATTATTTTGGAGAGGTAACTATAATTCATTTTAAGGGTGAAAGTACGTTAAAGGATAAGGTATATGCAAGGCGTTTTTATGAAGCTATGGAAATTTTTTATAAAAAACACTTTAAGAAGAATGTTATGTTTTCTGCTTTGGTAAGAATGAGTACCAAACTAGCTTCAAAAAAAGGGAGAACTGTCCCTGAAATAAATGAAAACAACACATTAAATGCTATATTAGTGTCCTCTACTATTCCTAAAGCATTACAAGGTGTATTAGAATTGCCTTGCTTTTTAGAATCAAGTTTTCCGGATGACATTGAAAATACATTAGTGATACTTGATGCGGATTACCTTAATTATAAGACGATTATCGATTATATAAAATCTAACAGTGCTTCAAAATCGAATTCATTTAGAATTTTACCAAAAAATAGTACTTTTATACTTGGTAGTGACAGTAGTGTTGGAAGAGGACAAGTACTGCACTTCTAAATTTTTAGTTGAATAAAAATCAATAAAACATCTGTTTTTTTATTAATTTTGCATTCAATTAGCTAATAAAGACCTTTAAATTATAGAAATGGCAAAGTTTGAACTTAAGTTACCTAAAATGGGTGAGAGTGTTGCAGAAGCAACAATTACCTCTTGGCTTAAAGACGTTGGTGATTCAATAGAAGCAGATGAAGCAGTTTTAGAAATTGCAACAGATAAAGTAGATAGCGAAGTACCTAGCGAAGTAGATGGTGTTTTAGTAGAAAAACTATTCAACGTAGACGATGTGGTGCAGGTTGGGCAAACGATTGCTGTCATAGAAATAGAAGGTGATGATACCGCTGAAGTAAAAGCACCTGCTGCAGAACCAGAAGTAAAAGAAGAAACGCCAAAAGCAGTTGCTGAGGTTGCTCAGACTGTTGTTGCAGCAAAAGAAACTGCTGCACCAGTAAAATCATCTGGTGATCGTTTTTATTCTCCATTGGTAA
Source organism: Winogradskyella sp. (assembly GCF_965656915.1). Lineage (GTDB taxonomy): Bacteria > Bacteroidota > Bacteroidia > Flavobacteriales > Flavobacteriaceae > Winogradskyella. Next base: position 27,793 of record NZ_CBFHMI010000001.1, read on the forward strand.
AAAACATAGCTAAAAAAGAAGGTATTTCTCAAGCAGAACTAGACTCAGTTCCTGGAACAGGCAAAGATGGTCGTGTCACTAAAAATGACATTAAAGCCTATTTAGAATCACGAGATTCTGCGCCGCAATCTGAAGCAACTACACAACCAGCCGGTGAACAACCAAAATTAGAAACTCCTTCTTCTGCAAAAACTCAGGAAAAGGCAGTTGAAACTTCTGTATTAGCTTCTGGTGATGATGAGATTATTGAAATGAGCCGAATGGGTAAACTCATTGCAAAACACATGGTAGATTCTGTACAAACTTCTGCGCATGTGCAATCGTTTATTGAAGCAGATGTAACTAAAATCCGGAATTGGAGAAATAAGCACAAAGACAATTTTAAAAAGCGTGAAGGTGAAAACCTGACGTTTACACCGATATTTATGGAAGCTGTAGCAAAAGCTATTAGAGACTTCCCTATGATTAATATCGCTGTTCAAGGAGATAGCATCATTAAAAAGAAACATATTAATCTTGGTATGGCTGCTGCATTGGCAGATGGAAACTTAATTGTACCAGTAATAAAAGATGCAGATCAGTTAAATCTATTTGGGATGGTTAAAAAAGTTAATGATTTAGCTAAAAGAGCAAGAGAAAATAAATTAAACCCAGACGATATACAAGGTGGTACTTACACGGTAACCAATGTTGGTACATTTGGGAGTATAATGGGAACACCAATTATTAATCAACCACAAGTTGGTATTTTGGCATTAGGTGCTATTAGAAAAGTACCTGCTGTTATTGAAACACCAGAAGGAGATTTTATTGGTATTCGTTACAGAATGTTCTTATCGCATTCTTACGACCATCGTGTGGTGAATGGAGCACTTGGCGGCCAATTTGTTAAAGCTGTAAAAGACTATTTAGAGGCTTGGGATTCTAATAGAGAGATTTAGTTTTTATACCTACCAAGGCAGAATTCCTATAAAAAACAGAAGCACGGTTTTGCAACTGTGCTTTTTTTATGTGTTGTTTGAAGTTCCGTTTAAAGGTTTTGTATATGGCTCGTAGCGTGCAAATTTTTAAATTTTGCGACTTTCCAAATATGCCCTAACTTTGATTAAGCAACTGACTAGCTATAAGTTATATACGTTGTTGTGCCTCCTTATTTTTTATTTTATTAGTTTATCCAATAATCCACTAACTTGAATTTTTTCATTTAGATTTAGTGACTTTGTCAATCTATCGAATATTAAATCAATCTTTGGTTTAAGTGATAATAATTCCGAAATGCCTTTTTTTGTTATTTTTATCCTCTTTGCTCTTTTATCTTTCTCATCTGGAAATTCGTCAATCAATCCATTTTTAAGAAGTCGTTTTATAATTTCTATTCCTGTTGGTGCTTCTAGATTGTGCAATTCCACTAACTCCATTTTTCTAAAGCTTTCTTGATAATCCAAATGCAATAAAAAGCTGTATTCATCAATAGAGGAAACATTCGATTTGGATAAAACGTTTTTAGTCTGTTTTTTCAGTTCCTTGTTTAGCAACATTATTTTAAAAGCAATCAATAATTCGTCTTGAGTTGAATGTGGGTCACTTTTTTTTACCGAGAACAATTTATTGTTGAGCCATATAATAAAATCCTCTGTTTTTTCAGAGGTGTTAGTGGCTTGATATTCTTCGATAAGTTTAATTATATCTTTAAGTAATGTAAATTCCATAGCGTGCATAAACTATTATAATGAACAAAAATATAAATAAATATTATGTATTTGATATAAAATTATATATTTGTATCAGAAACATTATAAAAACAATAAATAACAATGAATTTGAATAAAGTAGCATTATTATCAATTCTATTATTGTCATTCTCTTGTAAACAAATAGAAAATCAAAAAATGGAAGAATCAATGAAAAAACCAGAGTACACTTTTATGTCAGTATCAACTGCAAAACCAGGAAAGCTTGATGAGTTAGTAAGAATTGCCAAAGCTCCGACTATGAAAATGGATAAAAAATCTGATGGTCTTCTTGCTTATCAGGTTAGTGTCGATGAGGAAAGAAATTCTGTTGTTGTATGGGCAACTTATGATAAAAAGGAAACACTTTATAATTACCTTGAAACAGCAGAAGGGAAAGAAGACCACGGTGAAAACGAGGATATGGAAAGCATTATCGAGACATTTGTAATGTACGACCTTGAGCCAGTTAGTGGAAGACTTCTTCCTAAAAAATAATTTCTAATTAAACAGAGTTCTTTCGTTTTGTAAGGGCTCTGTTTTTTAATGAGAAACAATGATTAGCGGATAAAAAAGCGTTTCAATGTCTTACATCTAACGTTACTAAAACAATTTCAGCAAAAGTAAATTAAGTTAGTTGATAATTTTCACAAAGTTAAGGGCTATTGGCAACGCTACTTTGCATTTTCAACAAATCCATCCCAACGACGCATATAAGTAATAAAAGTGTCGCTTAAGCCTTCTGCTTTTAAATGGTCTATTGAAACAGGATTTTCAATAGGTTCAAAATGAGGATTTGCAATTACTTTTTTAGGAAAGTCATGATGTAAAATTCCAGAACGCCCAATGGTTACAAAATCAACACCAGCATCTAAAATACTTTGCACGTCTTTACCAGTTCTAATATTTCCTGCGACGGTAAGTTTTACATCTTTATATTGCAATTGTAAAATATGTTCTAAGATATTCAATTCACTATCCGGTTGTTCTTCTGGAGTTTTAAAACAGTCCCAAAGTGATAGATCTAAAAAGTCTATGTTGCCATCATCTATTAATTGTTGACTCACGGTTTTAATATCAGAGAGTTGCATGCCAAAACGCTCTGGTGAAAGCCTTACACCGACTAAGAAATTTTTACCACATGCGTTTCTAATACCATTAACGATTTCAAATAGTAAGCGAGCTCTGTTTTCTAAAGATCCGCCATATTGGTCTTTTCGCTGATTAATTTTAGAGCTTAAAAACTGAGTTAAAATATAGCCATGTGCACCATGTACTTCAACACCATTGTAACCGCAGTTCTGAGCTCTTACAGCTGCTTCGATAAAATCGTCTCTTAATTTAAATACCTCTTCTAAGGACAATGCCCTGGCATTATGTTTTTCGCTTTCAGATGGGCAAACTGCTTTTTCTTTAATGACCTCAAAAGGAGAACGCATACCAGCATGGTGTAATTGAATTACAGCTAGGCTACCATGAGAATTTAGCTCTGCTGCTAATTTCTTATGACCAGGAATTAAGGCATCAGAATAGACACCTAACTGACCAGCAAAACCTTTACCAATTTCTTGAACATGAGACGCACATGTCATCACCAATCCAAAGCCACCCTTGGCGCGCATAGTTAACCAATGCAATTCATTATCAGATAAACTTCCATCGTCATGACTTTGCTGGTTAGTAAGCGGTGCTAGCATCAAACGGTTTTTCATTTTAGCACCACAAGAAAATTCAATTGTTGTTTCTGGTTTTACTGCCATCTGTATAGTTGAAGGTTATATTTATGATGACGAATTTCGGTTAAAAATTTGTATTCTCAAATATGAAATTCACTAAACCCATTCTATTAAATCTCCCTACATTTGCACAAAAGTTATTTTAGATGCAACTCAACCTTAATAAGCCGATCTGTTTTTTCGACTTAGAAACAACAGGAATCAATATTTCAAAAGATAGAATTGTTGAAATTTCAATTCTCAAGGTACATCCAGATGGAAAAGAAGAGACATACACAAAGCGGGTGAATCCAACAATACCAATTCCACCAGAAGTAACGTTGGTCCATGGTATATCAGATGCAGATGTTGCTGATGCTCCAACGTTTAAGGAGATTTCTAAAGAAGTGTATAACATGATTAAGGATTCTGATTTGGGAGGATTTAATTCTAATCGTTTCGATATCCCTTTATTAGCTGAAGAGATGCTACGTGCAGAAGTAGATTTTGAAATGAAGAACACACAATCTGTAGATGTGCAAACTATTTTTCATAAAATGGAACAGCGTACACTTAGTGCAGCTTACAAGTTCTATTGTGATAAGAATTTAGATGATGCACATAGTGCAGAAGCGGATACAAAAGCGACTTACGAAGTGTTAAAAGCACAATTAGATAAATACGATACTCTAGAAAACGATACAAAATTTTTGGCAGAATTTAGCTCACGCAAAAAGTTCGCCGATTTCGCTGGGTTTTTAATCTTTAATAAAAAAGGAGAAGAATGTTTCTCATTTGGTAAACATAAAGGAAAACGTGTGGTGGATGTGATGGAACAAGAACCAGGGTATTTTGGTTGGTTACTCAATGCCGACTTTCCATTGTATACTAAAAAAGTGTTAACGGCTATTAAATTGCGTCAGTTTAATAATAAATTAGACTAATGAAATTAATCTGCATAGGTCGTAATTACACAGACCACATCAAAGAATTAGAAAACGAAAAACCCACAGATCCGGTTGTATTTTTAAAACCAGATACAGCCATACTGCTAAAAAAGCAGCCTTTTTTTATTCCGGATTTTTCTGATGATGTTCACCATGAGGTTGAAGTATTGGTGAAAATTAAAAAGGTAGGGAAATACATCAATAAAAAATTCGCCCACAAATATTACGATGAAATAGGTCTTGGTATTGACTTTACTGCTCGCGATTTACAAGCTCAACTCAAAGCAAAAGGTTTACCTTGGGAAAAAGCAAAAGCATTTGATGGTGCAGCAGTAATAGGAAAGTGGTTACCAAAAACACAATTTGAAAATATTGACGAAATTAATTTTAGTTTGGAGAAAAATGATGAGATTGTTCAGTCTGGTAATACAGCGTTAATGCTTTGGAAGATTAATGAACTTATAGAATATGTTTCAAAATATTTCACTTTAAAAATTGGAGATATTATATTTACAGGCACACCAGCCGGAGTTGGTAAGGTTTTTGCAAACGATAAATTAAAAGGATATATTGAAGATCACGAAATGTTTTCGATTAAAATCAAATAGATGGCAGAGTATTACAAATTAGATCGCGTTCGGGAAATGGCAGATAACGATGAAGATTTCGTTTTGGCTTTAGCAGCCGCATTTATAGAAGAGGTACCAGACGATGCTGAACGACTTAAAAAAGCAGTGCCAGAAAAAGATTATCGTGAAACGTATCAGGCAGCTCATAAGATGAAACCTACGATTGAATTATTTGGCTTAAGCGTTTATGATGAACTCATTGTAGTACAAGATTGGGGCAAATTTGAACAGGAAGGTAAAGATATCGATCTTGAACTTCAAAAGGTATTAACTGCAGTTGAGAATGCAACTGCTGAGATTAAGTCTGATTTTAATTTATAATTATTTTATTCCTAAGACGTCTTTAGACATATGCATGGTAACTAGCATATGCGGTAAATCTACAGTTTCAGCTATTTTAAGATCTCCATCTAAAGAGCACAAAGCATAGGCTTCGTTTTCACTGAGTTTATGTTCATTCATTAAATAATCTATCATGTAGAGCGTCGCTTTTTTTGCGGCACTATCGATGGTAGTTCCAAATCCTGTGGTTGCGTAGTAATCTTTGGTTTCGTATTGTGGCTCTTCTATTGATTTGTCTTTTATCAACTCAATTTCGTAGATCACTCTTAGCGGAACTTCTATGGCAGTACCACAAACTTCACCCAAGCCTTGTACTGCGTGCCCATCACCAATAGAGAATAATCCTCCTTCAACAAACACTGGGAAATAAAGCGTGGTTCCAACCGTCATGTTAGGGTCATCCATATTTCCGCCATTTGCTCTTGGTGGAATGGTACTTAATAACTCTTATGTAGCCGGAGCGACACCCATGACTCCTGGAAACGGATCAAGTTTTAATTGAATAGAATCATTAAAATTAACTTTAGTTTTATCGTCTTTAAATCGTAAATTCTTAAATACTCACCTTTAATAGAATCAGCAACAAAGCTAAAGCCTGGATAGATGGCATTCCAGCCCCAATCACCTAATTCAATCTCATGTAGTGTTACTTTTAAGACGTCTCCTGGTTGAGCTCCTTCAACAAAAACAGGTCCTGTTAAAGGATGGATAGGTTCAAAATCTAGTTTTCTGAGATCTTCAATGTTTGAACCTAGTTTAAACTGTTCGTCACTAGCATCTTCAGTATAAGCTTCAATTATAGAACCAGACTTAACTGTAAGTATAGGTTCAATAGTGTTACTGAATTTATTATGAGTCTGATCTTTGGTAAGTGTAAAATCTGGTTTTAAGCTGTTTTTTACTTCTAATTTATCTTCGATTTTAGTTTCCTTTTTTTCTTCACATTGATAGAATAAAGAAGAAGTTATTATACAAAAAACGACTGTTTTAAAAATAGATTTATTGATCATGATTGGTTGAGATTTTTATTAAAGCTTGTTTAAAATTAATGAATTAACTTTTTAATAGCATTATCTTTGCAGCTATCATTTAAATAAATCAACTTTTGACAGCAGAAATAATAACAATTGGGGATGAAATTCTCATCGGTCAGATTATTGATACAAATTCAGCTTATTTAGCAAAAGAATTCAATAAGATAGGTGTTTCTATCTATCAAATTACGTCAGTACAAGATGATAAAGATCATATTCTAAAAGCTTTAAAAGAAGCCGAAGATAATGCTGATATCATCATTATAACAGGTGGATTAGGGCCTACAAAAGACGATATTACGAAATTGACCTTATGTGAATATTTTAAAGATGAGTTAATAGAAGATAAAGATGTACTTGCGCATGTAGAACATTTATTTTCAAAATATATAAAAACACCTATTTCAGAAATTAACCGTCATCAGGCGTTGGTACCCTCTAAGTCTAAAGTATTAATGAATAAGTATGGTACCGCACCAGGTATGTGGATGGAGAAAAAGAACAAGGTCTTTGTGTCGCTGCCAGGAGTACCTTATGAAATGAAAGCCTTAATTTCTGATGAAGTTATACCGCAATTAAGGAAAAAATATAAATTCCCATACATACAGCATAAGACATTATTAACTTATGGATTAGGCGAAAGTGCTATTGCTGGACGAATAGAGCAATTTGAAGGCCAATTGCCAAATTATATTAAACTAGCGTATTTACCAAGTTTAGGTAGAGTAAGATTAAGACTATCTGCAAAAGCTTTTGATAAGATTAAAGTTGAGTCAGAAATGGAAAGACAGGTACAACGCCTATTACCATTTGTCAAAGATATATTTGTTGGTTTCGAGGATAATAGTTCAATAGAGACCATTATCGGACAGCGACTCACAGATTTAGGAAAAACGCTTTCTATAGCAGAAAGTTGTACAGGCGGCAGAATTGCACAATCATTCACAGCAAATGCGGGAGCTTCAAAATATTTCAAAGGTAGTATTGTAACTTATGCTACGGAATCTAAAGTTGAAGTTTTGGATGTGCCAGAGGACGAAATATTCAAGCATTCGGTAGTAAGTAGAGAAGTAGCAGAAGCTATGGCCAAAAATGTAAGAAACCTTTTTAATACCGATTATGGATTAAGCACAACAGGCAATGCCGGACCAACAAAAGGCGACTCTGATGCTGAGGTTGGTACAGTATGGATTGCTATTGCCACAAAAGACAAGGTGTATTCGGAAGTTTTTAATTTTAGTAATCACCGAGAGAAAGTGATTATGAAGGCAACAAATAAGGCCTTTGAAATGCTTCAAAAAGAAATTTCAAAAAAGTAGAATTATATGTTTGTTGAAACGTAAAGTTTTCTTAAATTTGCATCCTGTTAAAAAATAACATACTTAAAGAAAGAATACCATGTCAAGAGTTTGTGAACTTACTGGGAAAAAAGCAATGGTTGGGAACAACGTTTCTTTTTCTATGAACAAAACAAAACGCAAGTTTAATGCTAACTTGATGAAAAAGCGTTTTTTCATTCCTGAAGAAGATAAGTGGGTAACATTAAAAGTTTCTACATCTGCATTAAAGACTATCAATAAAATTGGTATCTCAGCAATGTTAAAAAAGGCAAGAGAAAACGGATTTTACAAATAATAGCTTAAAAGGCTAAAGTCAATATACAATGGCAAAAAAAGGAAATAGAGTACAAGTTATATTAGAGTGCATAGAGCATAAAGCTTCTGGAAAGCCGGGAACTTCTAGATATATAACAACAAAAAATAAAAAGAACACGCCAGACAGAATGGAGATTAAAAAGTTTAATCCTATTCTTAAGCGTATGACAGTTCATAAAGAAATTAAATAATAATTAGAGATTTGCACGCCAGTGCAAATGTCAAATAACTCGAAGAGGTATGGCAAAGAAATCAGTAGCGTCCTTACAGACAGGATCAAAGCGTTTGACAAAAGCTATTAAAATGGTGAAATCACCTAAGACAGGATCTTACATGTTCGTAGAATCAGTAATGGCACCAGAATTCGTCAATGACTTTTTAAACAAAAAATAAGCTAAACATAGCTATAGATTTATAGAACTGCTTTCGTTTGAAAGCAGTTTTTTTATGGCTATATTTGAGCAAATCTGACAACTTAGCAGTACTATTAAAAAGGCAAGGTTGTTGCTTTTAGCAATGCAAATACATTACAATGAGTTTTTTTAAAAAAATATTTTCTTCTGAAAAGAAGGAAACCTTAGATAAAGGCTTAGAAAAATCTAAATCTTCGTTTTTTAATAAATTAAATAAAGCAGTTGCTGGTAAATCTAAAGTAGATGATGACGTTTTAGATAATCTCGAAGAAGTTTTAGTGACCAGTGATGTTGGTGTAAATACGACTTTAAAGGTTATTGAACGTATAGAGGAACGTGTTGCGAAGGATAAATACTTAGGCACATCTGAGTTAAATCAAATATTAAGAGAAGAAATTGCCGGTTTGTTGTCAGAAACCAACTCAGGCGAGGATACGGATTATACGATTCCAGAGTTACCGGCTCAACACGACGGTCAAAAAACACCGTATGTACTTATGGTTGTTGGTGTTAACGGTGTAGGTAAAACAACAACTATTGGTAAATTAGCCTATCAGTTTAAAAAGAAAGGATTAAAAGTGGTGCTTGGTGCAGCAGATACCTTTAGAGCAGCGGCAATTGACCAACTACAAGTTTGGGCAGATCGCGTAGATATACCAATGATAAAACAAGAAATGGGTTCAGACCCAGCTTCAGTTGCTTTTGACGCTCTACAATCTGGTGTAAACCAAGATGCTGATGTTATCATTATTGATACAGCAGGTCGATTACACAATAAGGTGAACTTAATGAATGAGCTCACAAAAGTAAAACGCGTCATGCAAAAGGTGGTTGGAGATGCTCCTCATGATGTTTTACTAGTATTAGATGGATCTACAGGTCAGAATGCTTTTGAGCAAGCTAAGCAATTTACAGCCGCAACAGAAGTAACTTCTCTTGCTGTAACCAAATTGGACGGTACAGCTAAAGGTGGAGTTGTGATTGGTATTAGTGATCAGTTTCAAATTCCCGTAAAATATATCGGAGTAGGAGAAGGTATTGAAGATCTTCAGGTATTTAATAAATATGAGTTTGTAGATTCATTTTTTAAGTAAAAATTGACTTATGCGTAGCTGAACTCATTTTCAGCATTTCACTTAATTACAATAATCTTTTATATCTTTTTTATTAGATTGAGGATAGTCTAAATTCATTTTATAATAGCTGCGTATTTCGTATTTTTATGAAAAAATACAACCATGCGCTATATCTCTTTTCTATTTGTTTTTCTATTTATTATTTCTTGTAAAAATTCTAATTCTTCAGATCCTAGAAAACCAATAGAATCTTCAAAAACTAAAATTGATAATACAGAGGTTGAGACGACTTCGGACTTAGAAGCTATTTCAACAAAGGACTTTAGAGAGTTTAAAATTTTAGATTCTAAAAATCTTAGTAAGTCAGAAATTTGGGCTGAAATAAACCCTAAGATGGATGACTTTACTGCGGCTGATTATAATAAACTTAAATCATTGATATTAGAACAAAACATTCCAACCTTGCAACAGCATATAGCAGATGATAAATTTAATTATGAGGAATTAACCAAGTTCTATTTATATCGCATTAGAAAATTTGATCGTGAGAATTCTTTGTCTTTAAATTCAGTAATAGCTATTAATCCTCAAGTTATTGAGCAGGCAGAAGCACTAGATTTTAATAAATTAAATTCAAGTCATCCAATCTACGGTATGCCAGTTTTATTAAAAGATAATATCAATGCATCTGGTATGGCCACAACTGTAGGAGCGGTTGCACTTAAAAATAATATGACGGAAGATGCATTTATTGTGAAGCAACTAAAATCTAAAGGTGCTTTAATACTTGGTAAGGCCAACCTAAGCGAATGGGCTTATTTTTTCTGTGGAGAATGCCCAAGTGGCTATTCTGCTATTGGTGGACAAACCTTAAATCCTTATGGTAGACGTATTATTGATACTGGTGGATCTAGTTCTGGAAGTGGAGTAGCGGCTTCAGCCAACTTTGCTGTGGCAACAATAGGTAGTGAAACAGCAGGTTCTATATTATCACCAGCCAGTCAGAATTCTGTGGTTGGTTTAAAACCAACTGTTGGATTAGTAAGTCGTAGTGGTATAGTACCTATATCATCCACATTAGATACAGCAGGACCTATAACAAGAACGGTTATGGATAATGCTATTGTATTAGATGCTATTTTTGGAGAAGATGAAACGGACGGTAAATCTTTTATGATGATGTGGGAATCTGGCTTTTATACAAAAGATTTAAAAAATACCAGTTTACAAGGCAAACGTTTTGGAGCGCCAAAACGACTAATTGAAGATACACTTTTTATCAAAGCCTTAGATGTTTTAAGGTCCGAAGGTGCAGAAATCGTAGAGATTGAAGAAGAAAAATTAGGACTGCCAAACTTCATCCGTTTATTGAATTTAGATATGAAAAAGGACTTGCCTGCTTACATGGAAAACTATGCTAATAAAGCGATAAAACTTAGGACTGTTTCCGATGTTATGGCATTCAATTTAGAAGACTCTTTATTAACCATGCCATATGGACAAAGCCTATTTAAAGGTATTGCAGATGATAAAGGAGATGCTGTTTATTTAGAGCGTATAAAAGATACTTTAAAAACCAATGGTTTACAATATTTTAATAAGCCATTGGAAGCAAATAATTTAGATGGATTTTTATCTATTAATAATTACCATGCGGGTTTTGCTGCTGTTGCAGAATATCCTGCATTAACAGTCCCAATGGGTTACACAGAAAAAGGAGTTCCTAAGGGCTTAACGTTTATTGCTAAACGTCTACAGGAAAAACAACTATTAGAATGGGCTTATGTTTATGAGCAGGCATCAAAAGCCAGAGTAGCACCTAAAAATTACAACTAATTAATTATAGCATTTATTTTTATCCAAAGTTGATTGTCAAAATCAGATAAAGCAAAATTCTCTGCATCTGCCGAATATCCCATTCTAATTATGACTAATTTTTTGCTTGGTGAGATGTAGACTTTTTGATCATTTTTTCCTAAAGCACAATACATGTCACTTGGTGCATCTTGAATGAGTTTTCCGTTAAATTCTATTTGTGATTGTGGTAATTTAAATGAGTTTTTTCCATTTAACCACCACATGTATCCATAGGCTTCATTTAAGTTTTGAGATGTATTTACAGCATCATTTAAATAATTTGATGGGATTATTTGGTCATTTTCCCACTTGCCATTTGCATAAACAAGCAGGCCAAATCGCGCCATGCTGCGCGTTGTACTCCAATAAACACTGAAGTCACCATTTTGAATCCATGCACCAGTCATTCCTATTTTGTCCTTAAGTTTCGTATTAAAGTAACTCGACCAATTTTGATTACTGGCAGAAGCAACAACATCTTGAAGTTTTACATACACATTGTGATATGCCCATCGGTCACCAGCATCAGCAACATATTGTAGATTAGCAGGAGATACATTATCTCCAATGCTATCATCCAATCCAGAATCCATTGATAATAAATTCTTACAGGTGATTAAATTTTCCTTTTCAATAGGAGCACTGGTCCAACCTGTACCAATATAATCAGATACTTTATCAGTTATGTTTAAAAACCCTTCGTTTTCCGCAATTCCTGTAATTGCTGTCGTTAATGTTTTTCCTGCACTGGCCCAATACCAAGGGGTTGTATTTGTATGTCCATCAAAATACGCTTCAACAATAATTTTACCATCGTGAAGTATCATAAAACTTTTACTGTTTTTAACTTCTAAATAGTCTAAAAGTGGCTGAAGTTGGGTTTCATCCCAATTTAATTCATTCAGAGATTTACTATCCCAAGTATCTGAAGTTAATGGTGGAAAGTAAATACCTTCATTCGAAGGGCTTTCATCTGGTTCGCTATTATTATCTGAAGAACATGATATAACGGCCGTTGTACAAACAAATAATAAAAAAAATCGAAGTAGTTTCATGGTTAACTTTCTTATTTAAGACCTATAAATATACTAAAGGTTTAATTTACGTTGTATCTTTGCGCACTGATTTGCACAATCGTATGAGAACAAAAACCCTAAAGAAAAATAGAATTAATGTTGTAACTCTTGGTTGCAGCAAGAATGTTTATGACAGTGAAGTCTTGATGGGACAATTAAAAGCCAGTGGGAAGGATGTTGTGCATGAGCAAGATGGTAATGTCGTTGTCATTAATACTTGTGGTTTCATAAATAATGCCAAGGAAGAGAGCGTTAACACCATTTTGGAATTTATGCAAAAGAAGGAAGCTGGTGAAGTTGATAAAGTATTTGTTACAGGTTGTTTGAGTGAGCGTTATAAACCAGACCTTCAAGAGGAAATTCCAAATGTAGATCAGTATTTTGGTACTACAGAATTACCTAGTCTTTTAAAGGCTTTAGGAGCGGATTATAAGCATGAATTAATAGGTGAACGATTAACGACTACACCAAAAAATTATGCCTATTTAAAAATTGCATAAGGCTGCGACAGACCTTGTAGTTTTTGTGCTATTCCATTAATGCGAGGGAAACATAAAAGTACTCCAATAGAAGAAATTGTTATTGAAGCTGAAAAACTAGCTGCAAACGGAGTAAAGGAATTAATTTTGATTGCCCAAGATTTGACCTATTACGGTTTAGATTTATACAAAAAACGAAACCTAGCTGAGTTATTAGAGCATTTAGTTAAAGTTGACGGTATTGAGTGGATTCGTTTGCATTACGCATTTCCAACAGGTTTTCCGATGGATGTGTTAGATGTGATGAATCGTGAACCTAAAGTTTGTAACTATTTAGATATTCCTTTGCAACATATATCAGATTCAATTTTGAAGAGCATGCGTCGTGGAACCACAAAGGAAAAAACGACAAAATTACTTAAGGATTTTAGGGTGAAAGTGCCTGAAATGACCATAAGAACAACCTTAATTGTTGGTTACCCTGGTGAAACAGAAGAAGATTTTGAAACCCTTAAGGAATGGGTAAAAGAGATGCGTTTTGAACGTTTAGGCTGCTTTACTTATTCGCATGAAGAAAACACACATGCCTTCAACTTAAAAGACGATGTTCCAGAAGAAGTGAAAATGCAGCGTGCTAATGAAATTATGGAAATACAATCTCAAATTTCCTGGGAATTAAATCAAGCCAAAATAGGGCAGAAGTTCAAAGTGGTTATTGACAGAAAAGAAGGTAACTACTTCATTGGTCGTACAGAATACGATTCGCCAGATGTGGATAATGAAGTCTTAATTGATGCGACTCAAACCTATTTAAAAACAGGTGAATTCACAACCGTGAAAGTTATAGAAGCAGAAGACTTTGATTTGTATGGTGAAGTTGTAAACTAATCTAATTAACAACCATCTCTTGGTCCAAAAGTAAACACCAATTCTTGATCTATTTTTGCTCCCCTAGCATTTTCCGCAGGAATCCATTTCCCAGGAATATTTTCTAGGAGTTTTCTAAGTCTTTCATCTATGGAAGGATAACCTGTTGTCATAGCATCGTGTTTTACATCTTTAACGATTCCTTCCTTTGAAACTATAAATGAAAGCTTAATAGCTCCGAGCTTGTTATCTTTAATAGCATTCATACTTTCTGCGCTGTTCTGTTTAAGGTAATTTAATAGGGCATCCTTTCCATCTATATAAGATGCTTGTCGTTTTGGAACAACAGTAATGTGCGGTCCAAAGAATTTATCTTCAATTTTACCAGTTTCTAGATTCTTTCCTTTAAACTCTGTTCTTATCGTAAAATGAGTAAAATAATCTGTTGATTTTATAATTTTTAATTGTTGGTCCGTAAGTAGGTCTGTAGTTCCGCTTGCTCTTATTTCTGACAGCTGATTGTTCTTTACAAGAATAACATCTACAGAATAAATATGCTCTATCTGAGCTTTTTCACCTTCATTAAGAAAATCGTAAATAGTAGTGGCATTGTGTACATCTGCTTTTGTTACAGGTGCAAATCTTGCATCTATGCCATAATATAGATCTGGAATAAAATTAAAATTAGGTCCTTCTATTTTTTCTTGATTTTCTGCAACAAGAGATTTATTTATTGAAGATTTTAATTCTGAGTTATTTTGGTTTTTACATCCAAAACTTAATAGACTGACTGTAGTTATACCTACTACGAAAATGATAATGCTTTTTTTCATGTTTATTGAATTATAAAACGATTTCAATCAAATATATAGACGATCTATGGTTATACTTTTAAATAAAGTGTCAAAAAAGTGCAAATTTATTGTCAATCATTAATGGTGAACGTCATTTACATCTAGAGGTAGTTAGTTAACCTAACAACTTTATAATTTAAAGCCTATTAGGTCTCCTTGAACTTCAAAAGGATGAAAGCGAGAAAATAACTCTTCAGAATACCATCCTAATTCTCGAGTTTTTTTCACCATATCTGCATGCTTTTTATTTTGATATGCATAGGACATCATATCCTCTCCCGACTCCCATAACGAAAATGTTGCTTGCATCAAAATTGGCCATTCTCCAATTCCTTTAGAATAAATTAATCCTTTATGACCATCCATAGATTTTGAAACGGATGGTACATAACGCCAAAATTTGTACGCTAATTTTGGTTTAATGGTTGCTCTGGTGATAACTGACAAAGGTTTAGAATTATCATAAGTTACGGAAGATTTGAAGGGTTCTTGCTGGCTCCATTTGCCATGGGCTTTTATAGCATGCATTAACACATGGCTATGTTGAGAAGCGCCTTCTGTATAAGTACTTATTTCCGGAGAATTTAGAAATTCATTGGCATTGTCTTCAGAATTAAAAACGGTGAGTAATCCAAATGTTGAAAAATCTGGCCAGATTGAAAATCCGTTGCCACTGCCACTACCAAGCGCTTTCCAAAAGGTTAAACCTTCAATAGATGACTTTAATAAAGGTGGTCTTCCCATTCTGGCTAAGGCATTCCATTTGTTTTTTAGCCCTTTATATTTAAAAAATGAAATAACAGTAGTTTGCGGCATTCGGTGAAAAATCTTGCTTTAGTACAAAGGTAATAGCTGTAGCAGCTTTTTAAAAGAGAATTAGCAAAGATTAACTAAACCAATTGGTAGTAATGCTATTTGATTTAGGCTTTTAATTCATTTTCAAAATTAACCCACAATATTAGATATGCTGATCTATTAATATGGCATTACCATCCGGATCTAAGATCACAAAACTAGCAGGACCAGAATTTGTATCTGAATCTATCTCACTCGCAAAGGTCACCTCTTTTGATTTTAAATGCTCTTGAATCTCGCGCACATCTTTATAATTTTCTATTGGCTTAGCATCTTGGTCCCAACCAGGATTAAACGTAAGAATATTATTTTCAAACATACCTTGAAACAAACCTATAAGTGTAGATTCATTTTTCATGATGAGATAATTCTTTTCAATATCACCACCAAAAACAGAAAAGCCTAAGTTTTCATAGAACGTCTTAGAGGCTTTAATGTCTTTTACAGCAAGACTAATTGAAAATGCACCTAGTTTCATAATAGTTTTATTTTAATTAGTACTTAAAGATAGTGAAACTATGCTTTATGAGGTCTCTTGCCCAAAAGTCAATAAATTAGAGTCAGGATCAAGCAAAGAAAATTCCTTTTGTCCCCACGGTCTCATTCCTAATTTTCCATTTGGGTGTATGGCTATTTTTTTATCTAAAAGCTCTTGGTAAAATTGGTCTATACTACCAACTCTAATATAAACCTGTACATAATTTTCTTTTGGAATTAAGTCTTTAAATTCAAAAAAATGAATTTCAATATTATCTTTTTTAAGCATTAAATACCCATCATAATCTTTAGTTCCAATTTGTTTAAATCCCAGATGATCGATATAGTAATTCCGAGTTACTCCTTTATTGCGCATGGGTAATTTCGGATGGATGTCTGTGAGCATTTTTTATTCATTAAGGTTATTATCGTTTAATAAAACAGGTTTTCCAAAACCTAAATCTTCTAATTTATCCATTTGCGTTGCAGCATCTCCTACAATTAAATATATCATTTGATTAGGCTTAATATAATTTTCAATTAATGCTTTTACATCCTCTATACTTAAGTTATTTACAATCGCTTCGCGTTGTTTGGCATAATCATCAGCAAAACCATAATTACTTATATTGGTAAGCATATTCAATTTGGCTCCGAGCGTTTCAAAAGCTCTTGCCGTACTTTTAATGGTGTAACCTTTTGTGACTTTTAAATCTTCTTCAGAATAATTCTTACCGTAATTCTCTAAAATCTCTTTCACTAAACTTGTGGCTTCATAAGTCACGTTAGTACGTATACCACTACTAATTGAGAATTCGCCTTTATGTTCGGTGCCAGAGAATCTAGATCTAATACCATAGGTATAACCTTTGCCTTCTCTAAGTTGTTGCGTTAACTGAGAAGCAAATCCACCACCTCCTAAGCGGTAATTCATCACTGTTGCGGAGTAATAGTCGTCATCAGTTGCTTTTAATGCAGGATATCCAAAACGAATTACAGACTGCTTGGCACCAGGTACATCATAAAAATAGACTTTTGATTTTTCTGGATACAAAGGTATTGGCAATTCTGGTAACGTAACATCTTTAGTTTCCCAATTGCTATCCAAAGTCCCTAAGGCATTAACTACATTAGATTTAGAGATATCACCAACCACATGCATATAGGTTAAATGTGGTGATAAGTTGTTGTTGTAATAATTCTTTAAATCTATAATTGAAATTTGATCTACAGAAGCTTCAGTTCCACTATTGCTATACGCTAATATATTTTTGTTACCATAAAGTAATTTGGCAAATTCGTTTGAAGCTATACTGTTTGGATTCGCTTTACGTCTTTGAATGCCACTAATTGTACTTTGTTTTAATAATTCAAATTCGTTCTCGTCCCAACGTGGTTCTAACAAAATTTCTGAAACTAAAGCCATTGTTGCATCAAAATGTTTTGATAATGTGGTACCAGATATTGTAATATTATCATCTGTAGCATAAGCATTAATGCTTGCACCAAGACTTTCAATAGCATATTGTAATTCTTCTGTAGACTTATTTTTTGTTCCCTTGGTCATAAGACTAGCAAGTAGATTAGACACACCAACATTATTTTTTTTCTCTAATAATAAGCCTCCATTTATTTGCATTTGAAATTGTACCAGAGGAACTTCATCATTTTGAATACCAAATACTTTAATGCCAGAATCCAAGTTGTGCTTCCAAACTTCAGGAATATTTAATTCTGGGCTTTCACCGTATGGTGGTTCAATACTTCTGTCGAAGCTACTTGGTGTTTTTTCGTATGTGGCAGCAATACTTGGGTCAAAAGATTCTTCGGCACCTTCTATAATTTTCTCTTCAACTACATTCGCTAATTGCGAATTTTCAAGTACTAAATTCACTTGTCCTTTAGGAACAAAGCTAGTCGCAATAAAATTTTTAGCCTTGATGTATGTATTATAAACTCTCATGACATCATCTGCAGTGACGGCCAATATATTTTTGACATCTTGATTTATAAATCCAGGATCTCCAGCAAATATTTCGTATTGTGCCAATTGAAATCCTTTACCAAGCACACTAGATAAGCCATTGTAAAAATCGGTTTCTTGTCCTGCTTTAATTCTGTTTAAATCAGCTGATGAAATTCCGTTATTTTCAAAATCCTTAAAACCATCTTGAATCGCATCCATTACTACATTTAAATCAGTTTGTTTAAAAGCTGTGACACTCAACATCAATTGCCCTGCAATCTCCGAGTTATTCTGATAAAAAGACACATAGTCTGTAAGTTTTTGGTCATCAACTAAAACTTTGTTTAAAGGGGCTTTTTTACCGTTTGCTAAATAATCTAGTAAAACGCTTAAGGCATAAGCGTCTTTGTGGTATTGTGGTACTCCAGGCCAAGTGACACTTAGTCTTGGTAAGCGTGCAAAATTGTCTTCGTAAAACAAACGTTTAGATGTTTTTAAGGTAACTGGTTGTTTTTCTACCTCTGGAATGTTCTCACCTCTTGGGATTTCATCAAAGTACTTTTTTACCCAAGCTTTGGTTTGTTCAACATCAATATCGCCAGCAATGGTCAGTGTTACATTGTTAGGCACATACCAACGTCTAAAAAATTCTTTAACATCATCTAGCGTTGCATTTTGTAAGTCTTCTAAAGAGCCAATGACTTCCCAACTGTATGGATGTCCTTCAGGATATAGATTTTTATTGATAACGTAAGAATTATGACCATAAGGTTGGTTATCAACTCGCTGACGTTTTTCATTTTTAACCACTTGTTTTTCCTTCGCTAAAACTGGTTCTGTAACTGTATTTATAAAATAACCTAGTTTGTCTGCTTCTGCCCAAATCATTTTTTCTAACGCGTCTTTTGGCACTGTTTGAAAGTAATTGGTTCTGTCTCTACTTGTAGAGCCATTAGCACCAGAGCCACCAATACGCGCACTCATTTGGTCTAGACCACCTTTACCTAAATTTTCAGATTCTAAGAAGAGTAAATGCTCAAATAAATGTGCAAAACCAGTACGTCCTTCTTTTTCTCTCGCCGAACCAACATGTGCCGTTAACGCTATTGCAGCCACAGGATCTGATTTATCAACGTGCAGAATGACTTGTAAGCCATTATCTAAGGTGAATTTTTCAAAATCAACTTTAAATTCTTTCGTCTCCTCATTGGTTTCGTTTTGTTTACAGGAATTGAAACTTAATAGTATAAATAAAGTTAAAAGGGCTAATTTTAAATATTTCATAGATGAGTTGATTAATGATTTATAATTCGTAAGCATTATTATTAACAAAGAAAATAGAATTGACTAAAAATAGTTTCCCATTTTCCCAGAAGCTTCTGAATAGTGTGTTGTCTACCATGTAGATAAAACTTCCGCTTCCCATACGCTCCTCTCCAAAAACTAACGTTTGATTTAAGTTGTTTAGTGCGTCTTTTCCGGCGAACCCTGAATAAACTTTTGTGTTTTCTAAATGAGCGACATTATAGCCACTATCTAATAAGCTGTATGATGTGCTGCCGAGTTTTAAAGTGAAATAATGGTCTTTGTATCCAAATGCCATAGGATGTGTGTGATCTACTTTACTTTTAAAAATGGCACCTGTAATTAAGTTATTCGTATACTCACGCTCGCGATCTGCGTAAGGTATCAGGTTGTCATTGTCTTTATCATTCTCAGAAGGCTTGTAAGTCAAACTAAATCCGTCTTTACCAGCAAAACTTCTAAGAGCACCATCAATAGCAATGACTTTTCCTCCAGCACGTACCCATTCTTTGAGTTTTTTCATATTAGCATCATTTAAAACACTACCGTAATACCCATTTGGAATAATTAATACGTTATACTTACTGAGGTTGGTTCTAATTAAATTATCCGTGTTTATTGATGTTAGAGGATACTTTAATTGTTTTTCAAAGAAATGCCATATTTCGCCATAGCTTAATGATGATGTACCTTCACCTGATAATACGGCAACTTTTTGTTTGTTAATTAACTTCACATCTGGCGAACCTATATCTGGCGTGGATTGGGAGAACCCTGAGTTAATCTTATTAAGCGTTTGTGCATAATTTTGAGCAAGGGTATTTAAGGTATTCACAAAATCTTTTATATGTTTATTGTCACCTTTGGTTATGATTAATGAACCACGTTCAAAATTAGTTCCTGCTGAAGAAAAAGGCTTCTCTGTAAAGCGCACTTTAAACCCTTGTTTTAACAATTCAGCCAAAAACTGAGCATCTTTAATAGAATTCCATTTACTAACATACCCATAAGCATCTGTTAGAATTTCTACAGTCTTTTTCTCCATCATTTTGTTACTTGCCACTCTAGACGTGGCAGCAATTGCATCTAATCCATAGGCGTAAGGTACAGACCATGCTGTAATGTCATAGGTTAATGAGTCTGCCAGTTTTGCATTTGGCTCAAATAACACCTTTACCATTTTACCTTTTGGTTGATTGGAATGTACAACTAGTGCATTAGCATTTATATTAATACTACCTTGCTGTCCTGTCTTATAATTATAACCAGATATTTTAGATTCAGTAGGATTTTCATAAGAAATCTCATGTTTATCTAGAAGTACTTTTAAACTATTGAGGTTATCATGGTTGCCATTTATCACGTAACTTTTATATTTCAAATTAGTAGTGTCAAAAAACTTAGCGAATTCTGCATTTAACGCTGTGGCATTTTTAGATGCAATTTCTATAGTAGAAATACCTGAAGTTGTATGATGCGTTAGTCGCTCCACTAAAGTTAACACATGCCCTTCATCATTTAAAATTGCAAGTCCAGCCATACCATGACCACCTTGCTCGTAGGTCATACCAATAGCTCCCATATAAGTTGGATACGTATCACCATAACTTGGATAAAATAAATCGAACCGCTCTCTAGTAAAAAATAACCAACCCTCTGCATCAAAATACTTAGCGTGGTTTTTACCTATTTGTGTCTGAAAATCGCGTTGCCAATCTGTAATGACCTCATGAAATGGTTCTGCAGCTGGTGCAAAATAATAAGGTTCATTTGGACCTTGTTCATGAAAATCTACATGGATATGTGGCAGCCACTTATTGTAGACTTTGAGTCGTGATTGTGTTTCCACTTGTGTTGCCCAAGCCCAATCTCTATTGAGATCGAATAAATAATGATTTGGACGTCCTCCTGGCCAAGGTTCATTATGTTCACTAGCTTGTTTGTCTATATTATAGGGTTGGCTAGTAGTTTCATTATACCAGTTGACATAGCGATCTCTACCATCTGGGTTTATACATGGATCTATTATAACAACTGTATTTTCTAATAATTCTTTGTGCTCAGTGAGTAGTTTAAAAAGTGTTAGCATCGCTGCTTCTGAGCTAGATGCTTCGTTACCATGCACATTATAACTTAACCATACTATAGCAACATCAGTGGAACTCGGCTTACCGTCAATTATTCCAGTATTTTTTAAATTATTTTCTCTTATAGTTTCTAGCTTGTTCATGTTTGCTTCACTGGTCACATATGCTAAGTACAAAGGTCTTCGTTCATTTGTTGTGCCATATTGTTCTAACTTAACTTGGTTAGGAACGGCATTTGAAATAGCTTTAAAATAATCTACGACCTGATGGTGACGACTAAATTGAGTACCAATATCATAACCTAGAAATTCGCTAGGTGATTGAAGATTTTGAGCAATTACTATAGTTTGAAGACTTAAAGAAACTAGGAGGACAATTATTAATTTTTGCATTTAAAGTTGAGTTAGTTTGACTAATCGTAAAGATACATAGCGCAAGCGAATTAACTAAAAATTAGCAGTTAAAAAAATGAAGTACCTTATATTTATGCCATAATTAACATTTGTATGCCAACTGACTGTATTGCTTATAGAGATACTGGTTATTTCTCTGATTTTATTTGTGATTATATAGAGCAAAAGCCCAAGCTTAATGCATTGTACAATAGATTTCCAACGTTAGAGAATTTTAAAGAACAAATTAACGAAAAGTCATTGTCATTTCGAAGCGAAGCGAGGAATCTCATCACAGAAGTAATTACTAATCAATATTCTAAGATTGAAGTTTCTGAGCTTACCCAGAAAAATATTCAGAATCTTAAATTAGAAAATACATTTACGATAACCACAGGTCACCAGTTAAATTTATTTACTGGGCCTTTATATTTTCTATATAAAATTATTTCAACCATCAATCTAACAAAGCGGTTAAAGGATACCTATCCAAAATATAATTTTGTGCCTGTGTATTGGATGGCTTCTGAAGACCATGATTTTGAGGAAATTAATTTTTTCAATTTTAAGGGTAAAAAGATGCAATGGAACTCAAATCAAACAGGAGCAGTCGGACATTTTAATACCGATGGGTTAGATGATGTTTTTAAAGTCATATCTGCAGAATTTGGAGCAGGTAAAAATGCAGATCAGTTAAAAAGTTGGTTTAAAGAGGCGTATTTGAATCATAAAAATTTATCTGAAGCCACGCGCTATTTAGCTAATCAATTATTTGGCGAGCATGGCTTGGTTATATTAGATGCAGACTCTATAGAGTTAAAACGGTTGTTTATACCTCAGTTAGAAAAGGAGTTAATTGATCAAATAGCTTTTAAAGAAGTTTCTAGAACGAATAGAACCCTTGAAGATTTAGGATTAAAAATACAGGTAAATCCTAGAGAAATCAATTTGTTTTACATGCATAATGGCCTAAGAGAACGAATTATATACAAAGATGGAAAGTTCAGTGTTTTAGATACGAATTTGTCTTGGAGTAAAACAGAATTATTACAACATCTTAATGATTATCCGCATCGATTTTCGCCAAATGTTATTATGCGACCTTTATATCAAGAAGCTATTTTACCTAACCTTTGTTATATAGGTGGTGGTGGTGAGATGATTTATTGGCTGCAGTTAAAATCTAATTTTGAAGCTCAAGGTGTAGTGTTTCCAATGTTGTTATTACGCAATTCAGCAGCAGTAAAAACAATAAAGCAGTCAGAAAAATTAGAGAAACTCAATATTTCAGATCAAGACTTATTCTTAGACCGTCATTCATTTATTAACAAAAAGGTTAGAGATATTTCTAATATTGATATAGACTTTTCGTATCAAATTAAACACTTAGAACAGCAATTTACAGATCTTTACAAACTTGCAGAACAAACTGATAAATCATTTTTAGGAGCTGTAAAAGCGCAAGAAGTGAAGCAATTAAAAGGTTTGAAAAATCTCGAAAGACGATTGCTTAAAGCACAAAAGCGTAAGTTAGCAGATGAGGTAGAGCGTTGTACAGAATTACAAGAGCAATTGTTTCCTGGACAAAGTTTACAAGAACGAAATACTAATTTTTCAGAATTTTATTTGGAGTATGGTGAAGATTTAATCCCAGAGTTGATGAAGACCTTAGAACCATTAAAAGGAAAGTTCTTACTGTTAACAAATTGAAGTAAAATTTATTTGCTTGGTATCTGAATTTTATTTGCAATTATTACTTTTGCACATGCAACATAACAAAGTCCTTATTTTAGATTTCGGATCGCAGTACACGCAACTTATAGCTAGGCGTGTAAGAGAGTTAAACATCTATTGCGAAATCCATCCTTTTAATAAAATTCCAACAGAAGTTGAAAGTTTTAAAGCAGTGGTTCTATCTGGTAGTCCTGTTTCAGTTCGGTCAGAAGATGCTTTACATCCCGACTTGTCAAAAATAAGAGGTAAAATCCCAATGTTAGCTGTTTGCTATGGCGCACAATACTTGGCTCATTTTTCAGGTGGTGAGGTTGCAGAATCTAGCACCAGAGAATATGGAAGAGCTAACTTAGGATATATAAAAGAAAATGAAGATTTCTTAGAGAATATCCATGAAGGTAGTCAGGTCTGGATGAGCCATAGCGACACCATTAAACAACTGCCAACACGTGGGCTATTATTGGCCAGTACTGAAGATGTAGAAAATGCAGCTTATAAAATTGAAGGAGAAGATACGTATGCCATTCAATTTCATCCTGAGGTGTATCATACAACGGACGGACACCAACTATTACAAAATTTTTTAGTTAAAATCGCAGAAATTAATCAAGATTGGACACCAAATGCATTCGTTGAAGAAACAGTAGATGAACTTAAAGCTAAGCTTGGTAATGATAAGGTAGTTCTCGGTTTATCTGGTGGAGTTGATTCCTCAGTTGCAGCAATGTTGTTGCATAAAGCTATCGGAGAAAATCTGTATTGCATCTTTGTTAATAATGGCTTACTCAGAAAAAATGAGTTCGAAGATGTATTGCATCAATACGAAGGCATGGGATTAAAAGTTAAAGGTGTAGATGCTTCGGCACGCTTTTTGGATGCTTTAGCAGGAAAGAGCGACCCAGAAGAAAAAAGAAAAACGATAGGTCTTGTATTTATTGAGGTTTTTGATGATGAAGCACACGAAATAAAAGATGTAAAGTGGTTAGCACAAGGTACAATTTACCCTGATGTTATAGAAAGTGTTTCTGCAACTGGCGGTCCGAGTGCAACAATAAAAAGTCATCATAATGTTGGTGGCTTGCCAGATTTTATTAAACTTAAAGTGGTAGAACCACTTAAAGCTTTATTCAAGGATGAAGTAAGGCGGGTGGGAGCTTCAATGAATATGGATTCTCAGCTGTTAGGAAGACACCCATTTCCGGGACCCGGACTAGCAATTCGAATCCTCGGAGATCTAACTCGTGAGAAAGTACGTATATTACAAGAGGTCGATGCTATTTTTATAAATAATCTACGTTCTTGGAATTTGTACGATAAAGTTTGGCAGGCAGGCGCAATGTTGCTTCCAGTAAATAGTGTAGGAGTGATGGGAGATGAACGTACATACGAGAAGTGTGTGGCATTAAGAGCTGTAGAAAGTACAGATGGTATGACCGCGGATTGGGTGAATTTACCATATGAGTTTTTGCAAAAAACCTCAAATGAAATTATAAATAAGGTTAAAGGTGTAAACAGAGTTGTTTATGATATCAGTTCTAAACCACCAGCAACTATAGAATGGGAATAAATTTGGTGACTTGTATGCTATTTTTGTTTCAAAAGAATGAGTAGCAAATTATAATAGATGAAACGTTTTATTACAACCCTTTTAATTGCATTAGTATTTACTGTTAATGCTCAAAATTATACTGAGCATAAAGTGGAGGCTGGTGAAACTATTGAAAGTATTGCCAAAAAATATTTGGTGACACCTTTTGATATATTCGCTTTAAATCCGGATGCAAAATCAAGTTTTCAACCTAATATGGTATTGATTATACCTAAGTCTAAGGTTAAAAATGATCCTATTGAGGAAGAAACCAGAGAACTTATTGGTTATAGAAATCATAAAGTTAGACGCAAAGAAACCTTATTTGGGCTAGCAAAAAAATACAATGTATCTGAAGATGAAATAAAAAAAGCGAATCGTTTTTTATATTCTGAAAATCTTAGAAAAGGTGACAAAATCAGAATACCGAAGTATAGAACTGTTATCTCCAAACAAACTTTAAATAATACTGTTAAAAAATATATTGTAAAGCCTAAAGAAGGGAAATGGCGTATTGCATATAAATTTGGAATTACAGTTGCTGAGTTAGAAGCTTTAAATCCGAACATGAACGCAGTTATTCAACCAGGTGATGAATTAAATGTTCCAAACATTAACGACAAAGAAGTAAAACCTATTGAATCTAAATATGGCTATTATGAGGTTTTGCCTAAAGAAGGATTTTATAGATTAAAAGTAAAGTTAGATTTAACGCAGGAACAACTAGAAGCACTAAATCCAGAGTTAAAAGATAACGGATTGAAAGCAGGTATGGTTCTTAGGATACCAGCTTCGTCAGAAATAAATAGTAGTCTTTCACAAGTAGAAACAACACGTCTTGTATCTAATATTAAAAACTACGATACAAGGAAAATAGCACTAATGATGCCTTACAGGTTGCATAGAGTAGAAACAGATTCTGTACAAGACACTAAGGACATGATAAAAAAAGACAAGCTAATGTCTATAGTCTTAGATTTCCATATTGGAGTTGTTATGGCCTTAGATTCTGCAAAACAACTGGGCTTGTCGACAGATTTAAAAGTTTTAGATACAAGATATCAGGCATCAACAATTTCACAATTATTAAAGGAGAATGATTTAACAGAATATGATGCTGTCATTGGGCCGATGAAAGAACAATGTTTTGATAGAGTTGCCTCTGCTTTAAAAGGTGATAAAGTTCCTGTAATTGCAGCATTAAATAAGCCTTTAGAGTTATACCGAAATGTTTTTCAGACCATACCTGATGATGAATTATTAAAAAATGCCATGGTAGATTTTGTTAAGGCAGATAGTTTAAAAACTAAAGTTGTAATTATAGCAGACCAGGCACATAGAGCAATGAGTGAAATGTTAAAGGAGAAGTTCCCGGATGCACATCAAATTTTTTCACAATCAATAAAGAAGACAGGTAAAGATGGGTTTTTTATTTATCCACAAGATTTAGAAAATGTTTTTGCAGAAGGTAAAACTGTAGTTTTTCTTGAAACAAAAAGTAAATCGTTTGCTTCAAGTGTAATTAGTATGCTTAATGGGCTAGTTGTAAAAGACACTAATATTGTGCTAGTAACATTAGATAAAAACAAAGCTTTTGAAGGTAAGGATATAGATAATAATAATTTATCGAATCTCAACTTTCATTACGCCTCAGTTCACAGAGAATTCGACGAAATAAACACTAATGGATTTGTAAAAGCCTATCGCAAAGAATATGGCGTTTCACCAAGTAAGTATGCGGCAAGAGGATTTGATATCACATTAGACATTTTATTAAGATTGGCTGCCGAAAATGATTTATATGATGCTTCTGGTGAAATGATAGAAACCGAATACATAGAGAATAAGTTTAGATACAACAAAAGCTTATTCGGTGGATATAAAAATGAAGCGGTTTATATTGTGAAATACGATAACTTAAGAATTGTAAAAGCAAAATAAATGACGTCTAAAGTACAGTCTAAATCCAGATATAGAAAAAGCTGCATCAAATAATTGGTAATATTTACAATTGAGAACTTTATTTTTTTGTTTGGTTTTTCTATTAGTTGGAAGTAGTTCCAATGAAGAAACTTTGTCTTGGACAGAAAGTCGAAAATTAACCTGGCAAGATTTTAAGGCAGAGCCTAGTGAAGGCGTTGAAGCTGTAGCTCTTACTGCATCTGGAATAACCTTTGGCTATTCTTTGAAAACTTCTGGACAACGTATTATAGATTTTAGTACTTCCGTACATGCCCATTTTTATCCTAACAAATCCTGGTATTTGGAAGACAGAAGTAATGCCTATATACTGCAACACGAACAATTGCATTTTGACATTACTGAGTTATATGCAAGAATGTTTAGGCAGCAATTAGAACGACTAGAGGTAAATCAGAACTTAAAAGAACAAATGAGTCGTTTACATACGGCTATAAATGAAGCTGTCAATGAAACCCAAAAACGTTACGATGCACAAACCAATCATTCTATAAATACCGAAATGCAAGAGCAATGGAATACATTTATCAATAAAGAATTATTGAAATACAGTAAATATAAGTCGCTATAAATTGGAAGGAAGTAAAGAAGCGCTCATTGAGTTAGCACATTATAAAATGCCTTTCGGAAAATACAAAGGAGACTATTTAGTGGATATTCCAGAATACTATTATACATGGTTTAAGCAAAAAGGATTTCCTGAAGGAAAGTTAGGTCGTATGATGGTGCAAATGTATGATATTAAAATCAACGGGCTAGAGGAATTGATTTATAAAATAAAACGCGATTTTAAAAAAAAATAGGCGATTAATAAAAACTCATTAATCGTTGATTTTAATTCTCATATCAGTTAAACGAACATTTCAACACTAAAAATTATTGTACAACAGTTTTTTACTAACTCATTACTATTCTGAAAACAATAAAACTGAAAAGGTTCATCTCTTTACACAAAAATATGCATTAATTGTCGCGGTAAAAATCCTATAAAAGTACTACGAAAGTTAACATATTAACAAACCGTAAACATTTCTGTAATTACTCGTTTTATTTTGTAAATTTGCCTGCGTTTAACAACGCAACATGACCACAAACCCTAAGTATATTTTTGTAACAGGCGGAGTGTCTTCCTCTTTAGGTAAAGGCATAATAGCCGCATCTTTGGCTAAACTCTTACAAGCACAAGGTTACAGAACGACCATTCAAAAATTAGACCCTTATATCAACATTGATCCAGGTACTTTAAATCCCTATGAACATGGAGAATGTTATGTTACCGATGATGGAGCAGAAACGGACTTGGATTTAGGCCATTACGAGCGTTTTTTAAATGTACCAACGTCTCAGGCAAATAATGTAACCACTGGTAGAATTTATCAAAGTGTTATAGATAAAGAAAGGCGTGGAGAATTTTTAGGGAAAACAGTACAGGTTATTCCTCATATCACAGATGAGATTAAACACCGTATTCAGATTTTAGGAAATTCTGGGGACTATGACATTGTAATAACAGAAATTGGTGGTACGGTTGGAGATATAGAGTCCTTACCTTATGTGGAAGCTGTAAGACAATTACAATGGGATTTGGGTGAGCATAATGCTTTAGTAATCCATTTAACCTTAATACCATTTTTGTCAGCGGCAGGCGAATTAAAAACAAAACCAACACAACACAGTGTTAA
This sequence comes from Winogradskyella sp., assembly GCF_965656915.1. GTDB lineage: Bacteria > Bacteroidota > Bacteroidia > Flavobacteriales > Flavobacteriaceae > Winogradskyella. The sequence continues at coordinate 56,533 of NZ_CBFHMI010000001.1, forward strand.
AACCTTAATGGAGAGTGGAGTACATGCCGATATTTTGGTGTGTAGAACTGAGCACGAGTTAAGTGAAGGTCTTAAAGCTAAACTGGCACGTTTTTGTAATGTAAAACAAGAAGCAGTAATACAGTCTATTGATGCATCAACAATCTACGATGTTCCTAATCTAATGTTAGAGGAAGGTTTGGATAAAGTGGTTCTTGAGAAACTAAATTTAAAAAGTGATAAACCAGATTTAGGACGATGGAATGAGTTTTTAAAACGACATAGGAACCCAAAAGGTGAAGTCACTATTGGTTTAATTGGAAAGTATGTAGAGCTTCAAGATTCTTATAAGTCTATATTAGAGTCTTTTATTCATGCCGGAGCTGAAAATGAAGTTAAAATTAATGTTGAACCAATACATTCAGAATATCTAACACCTGAGAATGTAAAATTTAAGTTAGAGCATTTAGACGGTGTACTTGTAGCTCCAGGTTTTGGAGAACGTGGTATAGAAGGTAAAATTGAGGCAGTCCGTTATGTGCGTGAACATAATATTCCTTTCTTAGGTATATGTTTAGGAATGCAAATGGCGGTTATAGAATACGCAAGAAATGTGCTTCATCTCGAAGATGCCAATTCTATTGAGATGGATGAAAACATTAAGCATCCTGTTATTAATTTAATGGAATCTCAAAAAGATGTCGTCAATAAAGGTGGTACCATGAGATTAGGAGCATGGGATTGTACTTTAATTAAAGATAGTATTGCCTATATTATTTATGGGGAAACTGACATTGAAGAGCGACACAGACATCGTTTTGAGTTCAATGATGCTTACAAAGAACAATTTGAAGCTGCAGGTATGAAGGCTACCGGAGTAAATCCTGAAACTGGATTGGTAGAAATCATTGAGATACCAAGCCATAACTGGTTTGTGGGTGTACAATACCATCCTGAATATAAAAGTACAGTAGCTAATCCGCATCCGCTTTTTATAGCATTTGTGAAAGCAGCATTAAAATTTAAACACAAAAAATAATGTGCCACTTTGGCGCAATTCAAAGTTTGGATAGCTTTTTGGGTAATCTAAAGCATTAATATAGTACCGCAGTAACGCCAATTTATATGGAAGAAAAGAAATTCGATATCAACTCAATAATAGGATTCGTTTTAATATTCGGAATCTTGTTATACATAATGTATCAAAATCAGCCTTCGCCAGAAGAAATTGAAGCGCAGAAGCAGGCAGAACAAGAGCAAGTAGAAGCAGAGCAAAAAGAAAGTAAACAAAATGAAGTTGTTGTAACGACTGCAGAAGACTATACCAATACACAGGCGTTAGATTCTACTCAGCAAGTGGCATTTCAAAATAAGCTTGGTGCTTTTTCATATGCCTTGTCGCAACCAACATCTGCTGCCAATCAAACAACCGTTACAACTGATGTTTTTGAATTAAAATTCAATCATAAAGGAGGACATTTAGCTCAGGTAAAATTAAAGAAGTTTGTAGACTACAATTCCGTACCGATTTATTTGGTTCAAAATGATAATAGTGCTTTTAATATCAACTTTGGTACATCTGATAATAGAATTTTAAATACACAAGACCTACCATTTCAACCAACTGTATCAAAAAGTGGCGAGAATACCATTGTGTCAATGAAACTTAAGGTTTCAGAATCTTCATATTTAGAATACCGTTACGAGCTAAAGCCAGATGATTATATGATTGATTTCTCAATTAAATCAAAAGGCTTAAGTGGTGTATTTAATACGTCACAACCAATTACTTTAGATTGGAAACAAAAAGGAATCAGACATGCTAAGAGTATTAGCTATGAGAATAGATATACCAGATTAACATATATGCACGAAGAGGATCGTGTAGAGAAGTTAGGGCAGATGGGTGATGATGATGAGGTCATAAATGATGTAGAGTGGTTGTCTTACCGTCAGCATTTCTTTAGTTCTATTTTAGTTACTAAGGACCAGCCTTTTAAAAAAGCAGAAATCACGTCTCAAAATTTAGTTGAAGATGAAGAAGTAGATACCTTGTTCACTAAACTTTATACCTCAAAAATACCCTTAGCGTACAGCGGTGGCGAAATAAATAAAGACCTTGGGTTGTATTATGGACCAACAGATGCCAAAACATTAAAGCAATACGATGAAAACTTAGAAGAGAGTATTCCATTTGGTTGGGGAATTTTCGGATGGATCAATAAAGCTATATTTATTCCACTATTTGGATGGTTAAGTAGCATGCTACCATATGGTATAGCAATTATTGTAATGACCATTTTGGTAAAAATAATGTTGTCTTTCGTACAGTACAAACAATTTATGTCTCAGGCTAAGATGAAGATCTTAAAACCAGAGTTAGATGCGCTTAGAACAAAGTATAAAGACAATAAGCTTAAGGCTCAACAAGAAACAATGGCATTGCAGAGCAAAGCTGGTGCAAGTCCGCTCAGTGGATGTTTGCCTGGTCTAATGCAGATTCCGGTGTTCTATGCCTTATTTATGTTCTTCCCAACAGCATTTGATTTACGTCAGAAAAGTTTCCTTTGGGTAGGTGATTTAAGTTCTTATGATTCTATTGCAGACTTACCATTTAATATTCCATTCTATGGTGATCACGTGGCTTTATTTCCAATATTGGCGGCTATTGCTATATTCTTTTATATGAAGATGACCACAGGTCAACAAATGGCACAGCAACCGACACAAGAGGGTATGCCAGATATGGGTAAAATGATGAAGTACATGATTTACTTCTCACCACTATTAATGTTGATTTTCTTTAATAATTATGCGTCAGGATTAAGTTTGTATTACTTTATCTCTAACTTAATTAGTATTGGTATCATGTTAGTTATTAAAAACTACATCATCGATGAAGATAAGGTTTTAGCTAAAATTGAGGTAAGCAAAAGCAAACCTAAAAAGCAGAATAGATTCCAGAAGAAAATGGCGGAGATGATGGAGCAGGCAGAACAACAAAAGAAAGGACAACAGAAGCGAAAGAAATAATAGATTTTAAATAGCTGAATAAAGCCCTAGTTTTTACTAGGGTTTTTTGATGACTAACTTTATAATTTAATCCATAAAAGCTCATTAAGTTTAGTTAGGTGTTTTAAGAAGTAACTTAAAAAAGGATAATGTCCAAAAGCTGGTCTACGCTCTTGGGTTGGTCTTGTTTATTTGTTTTAGATCTGAATTTGTTATCAGTTCAATTCTATTAGGTAATTATGTTGCAGCTTCTTGGCACTTGTTTTTGCCTTCAGTATTACTGTCGCTTCAAGTATATTTAAATAGAAAGTTCCTTTGGGCTTTAATACTAGTATATATAAGTACCTATAGCTTATGGGTGATTTGGAACGTCATTGAATTAGACGTGCTAATAGATCTACAAAGAGATTACTCACCACAGCCATTTTGGAATCTAGAGAAAATCGGTAACTGGTTAACAATATCAGTAGTGCTCTTCGTTGTTAATTGGATAGCCTGGAATCTAGAACCAAATAAAAAGTAATTCATCAACGAGACTTAAATGAATAAACTAAAAAAAACCCAGACTCTTGTCTGGGTTTTCTACTAACTAAATCAATCAATATAAAAATGAGGTAATCAGCCTCGACTTTTCTAATTCATTGTGTCTGGTATAAGTACACTTTCTACAGCATGAACTACGCCATTCATAGCTTGTACATCTACTACTACAATATCAATTTCAGCATTTCCAGCACCATCAGTAATTTTTGCAGGGTTCCCATCATTACCAGGTAAGTTTATAGTTATCATATCACCTTCGAGTGTTGTTGGCATAGCACCATCAGTTAAATCACCTGCTCTAACATTAGCACCTGCAATAACGTGGTGTGCTAACACGCTATTCAATAAAGCATCGTCAATATCTGCAGGTGAGTTCCATGCAGGGTTACTATTTAACAAGGCTACAAATGCATCATTTGTTGGTGCAAATACTGTAAAAGGACCGTCTCCGGATAATGTTGGAATATACATTGGATTAGCTGCACTACCATCTGCTTCAGCTAATGATGCTTCTAAACTATTAAAAGTAGGATCAGCCGTAGCAAAAGTAACAACAGTTGGTAAAGTAATTACAGTATTTACAATATGTACTGTACCGTTTGTAGCTTCATTGTCAGGGTCTGTTACTGTAGACATCCCATTCAATACAACACCGTTAGAGGTATTAAAATAAATATTTAAATTGTCACCATCGGTATTCGATGCTTGGGTTAATCGGTATCCAGCACCTGCATTAACTAAATCTGTTGAAGATATGTTTTCACCTGCAATAACATGATTTAATAAAATGTTTCTCACTAAAGCTTCTTCGGCAGCAGATAAATTGTCTAAGTCTAACCCTGTTGCGTTTAATAAATTTGTAAATGCATCGTTAGTCGGTGCAAATACAGTAAAAGGTCCTGTACCTTGTAATGTGGTTACTAAGTCAGTTGCCTCCAAGGCAGCAGCCAGTGAAGTTAAACCGTTTGCCAAGGCAACATCTACAACCGTAGTTGTTTGAACACTTGGTCCGTTGTTGTTATCGTCATCACTACATCCAGTTAAACCTATAACCAATAGAAATACTGAAAGGAATTTGAAAGTTTTTGAAATAATTTTCATTTTTTTGAGTTTTTAAAATTGTTCAACATCGACAAACTATTAATAGTTTGTTTAACAAAATTACGAAATGATTAAACAAAAAGTATTTTTGACTACTGTTTTTATAATAATATTAACAATCTGCCATGCACAAAAGGCAGTTAATCAGTTCGATAAAGACGGTGAACGTCACGGCCTGTGGACGAAAAACTACCATAACACCGATCAGAAACGTTATGAAGGAATTTTTGAACATGGAAAGGAAGTCGATACCTTTAAATATTATTCGTTATCAAAAGGGAAAAGTGTTTTAAGTGCGGTTAAGGTATTTTATGAAGAAGACAGTCTTGCAGATGTTACATTTTATGCATCTAATAAAAAAGTAATAAGCGAAGGCACTATGCAAGGTAAACGTTTTACAGGGCAATGGGTTTATTATCATAAAAATTCAATGTCAAAAATGATTGTAGAAAATTATAATGATGACGGTAAACTTGAAGGCGAGCGTATAGTATACTATAAAAGCGGTTTGGTAGCTGAGAAAGCCTATTATAAGAATGGCAAACTTAATGGTGAAGCCATATGGTACACTGAACAGAATAAGCCGTTGAAAAAGTCGATTTATATAGATGATGTTCTGAATGGGCTTACCATCAACTATGATGCAAATGGCAATATAACTTCAGAAGGAAATTATACAGCGGATAAAAAAACTGGCATTTGGAAATATTATAATGATGGCAAGCTTACCAAAGAAATAGATCATACCAATCAAAAAGTAATTAAAACAAAACAATAGAATAAGTCTATAGAATATATAGTATTTCAGAATGGCAATTTTAATAGAATTGCCTTTTTTATTTTGTAATTTTGCCAAGGTTTTTCGAACAAATATCTAAATAAAACAAATAGAGTGAAACGTATCATAGTAGGACTTTCTGGTGGAGTAGATTCCAGCGTCGCTGCCTATCTTTTAAAAGAGCAGGGCTATGAGGTTATTGGGCTGTTTATGAAAAACTGGCACGACGATTCGGTAACGATTTCAGATGAATGCCCTTGGTTAGAAGATAGTAATGATGCCATGCTTGTTGCCGACAAATTAGGTATACCATTTCAAACCGTAGATTTAAGTGTGCAATACAAAGAGCGTATTGTAGATTACATGTTCAATGAATATGAAAAAGGACGCACACCAAATCCTGATGTCTTGTGTAATCGCGAAATAAAGTTCGATGTCTTTATGGATATCGCTATGGAACTCGGTGCTGATTATGTCGCTACTGGCCACTATTGTAGAAAAGGCACCATTGAAAAAGATGGTCAGCAAGTGCACCAGCTTTTAGCAGGTGTGGATAACAATAAAGACCAATCCTATTTCTTATGTCAATTGTCCCAGGCACAATTAGCAAAGGCCTTATTTCCAATTGGTGAATTAACCAAACCAGAAGTTAGAGAAATAGCCAAAGCGCAGGATTTAATTACTGCCGAAAAGAAGGACTCACAAGGCTTGTGTTTTATTGGTAAAGTAAGATTGCCAGAGTTTTTGCAACAACAACTCAAACCAAAAGAAGGAGTGATTGTTGAGGTCGAAGCCTCTTTGGATAAGTATAATGCAAAAGCACCAGATTTTAATACTAAAGAAAACGAATTAAAGTTTCTATCCAAAAAACCAGTTTATCAAATTGCAGATGGTAAGGTAGTCGGTAAGCATCAAGGTGCACACTACTTTACTAAAGGGCAACGCAAAGGTTTGGCCGTTGGTGGAACCAAAGAACCTTTGTTTGTTATAGATACTGACGTTAATGATAACGTTATTTATACGGGTCAGGGAAAAAATCATCCTGGTTTACTGCGTAATGTCCTTTTTGTCACTAATGAAGAGTTACATTGGGTACGTGAAGATCTAGCGCTCAAAGAAGGAGAAATCATGGAGGTGAAAGCACGTATTCGATACAGACAGCCACTAGAGTCTGCAACACTGCACAAAGTTGATTCTGGCCTGTATGTTGAATTCGACAGCAAACAATCTGCTATTACAGAAGGTCAATTCGTAGCTTGGTACTTAGAGGATGAATTGGTAGGTTCTGGAGTAATTTCTTAAATTGCAAAAAAGAAATAAGTTATGATCAAGAAAATAACTTTGCTTTTATTGCTCCAATTCACAATAAATAGCTACGCTCAAGAAGATGCCTGGATCTATCTCACAGATAAACCTAACGTCGCTGCTTCATTAGCAAATCCCATTACAATTTTAACACAAAAGGCCATTGACCGCAAGCAGAATTACAACGTTGTCATTGACGAACGTGATGTACCTGTTAATGAAGGTTACATTAACGATTTAAAAACACAAACCGGAATCACAGTGCTGGCAAAATCCAAGTGGTTTAATGCTGCACATGTCAGAGGTTCTGAAGCCGATATTAATGCGCTCAGCACACTTGCTTATGTAGATAGCATTGATTTTGCTAATAATACACTCGATTCAAGAGCGACATTTACCGAAATACCAAATAAATTTAATATAGAGTCCCAACAACGCGCTGTCTTTAATTATGGAGATACGCAAAACCAGGTAGAAATGATCAATGCCGATAATTTGCATGTGGATGATTTTACTGGTGAAGGCATTACTATTGCTGTGATGGATTCCGGATTTCCAAATGTAGATACTATGGGAGCGTTTCAACGCTTACGCGATAATGGAGATCTATTAAATGGCTATGATTTTGTCAATAAAACTGCAGATGTCTACGCCAGTGGAGCCAGTTCTCATGGTACAGTAGTATTGAGTGATATGGCTGGTTTTATTCAAGATGAATTCGTCGGTACAGCGCCAGATGCCTCGTATTATTTGTTTTTAACGGAAGATGCGACGAGTGAAAATCCTGTAGAAGAAAGTTATTGGGTAGAAGCTGCAGAACGTGCAGACAGTTTGGGAGTCGATATGATTAATACCTCATTAGGTTATCGTGTGTTCGATAATTCTAATTACGATTACACACCAGCAGATATGAATGGGCAAGTGGCTTTTATTTCTAAAGGCGCATCAATCGCTGTAGAAAAAGGCATTTTAGTTGTGGCAAGTGCCGGTAACGCAGGTGCTACAGCATGGCAAACTGTAGGTGCACCGGCAGATTCGCCAGACGTGTTGTCTGTAGGAGCCGTAGATGCTAATGGAAATTACGTGTCCTTTAGTTCTCAAGGTGGAGCGGCACAGGCGGGTTATCAAAAACCAGATGTGGTGGCAAGAGGAGGCAATGCTTATGTGGTGAGCCTAAATAATTCTATTACACAACTTAATGGCACGTCGTTTAGTGCACCTATTTTATGTGGTGGTATCGCATCCTTATGGCAAGCCATACCTAATGCCACAGCACAAGAAGTTATGGATTACGTGAGGCAATCAGCTTCTCAGTTTAGTACACCAGATGATTTATTGGGCTATGGTATTCCAGATTTAGATGCTGCGCGTAACATCGCCTTAACAATTGAAGATCAAACACTGGTAACGATTAGTGTTTATCCAAATCCAGTAACGAATGTAGTAACGATATCACATCCTGAAGCTTTACGAGATGCTCAAATTAGTATCTATAATCAATTAGGACAGCAGGTGTTGCAAACACAAAGTACTACTAATACGTTACGCATTGATATCTCGCACTTAGCAACAGGATTATATCATTTACAAGTATCAGATACCAAGCGTACAACACGTTTTAAAATTATTAAGCAATAAATGACCAACAGAATCACAAAACTCTTTAATATAAAACATCCAATCATACAAGCAGGTATGATATGGAACAGCGGCTGGAGATTAGCTTCAGCAGCAAGCAACGCTGGTATTTTAGGTTTAATCGGAGCAGGATCAATGTATCCAGATGTGCTTAGAGAGCACATCCAAAAGTGTAAAGCCGCAACCGATAAACCTTTTGGTGTTAATGTACCGATGTTGTATCCTAACATTGAAGAGATCATGAACATCATAGTAGACGAAGGAGTAAAAATTGTATTCACTTCTGCCGGAAATCCTAAAACCTGGACCACCTGGTTACAAGATCAAGATATTACTGTGGTACATGTAGTGAGTTCTGTAAAGTTTGCTTTAAAAGCTCAAGCCGCAGGAGTTGATGCTGTGGTGGCCGAAGGTTTTGAAGCTGGTGGCCATAATGGTAGAGACGAAACCACCACGCTCACCTTAATACCCATGGTTAAAGAACAATTAGACATTCCTTTAATCGCTGCAGGTGGTATCGCTACAGGTAAAGCTATGTTGGCTTGTATGATTTTAGGAGCCGATGGAGTGCAAGTCGGTAGCCGTTTTGTGGCGAGTGAAGAATCCTCAGCACACCAGGCCTTTAAGCAAGTGGTGGTCGATGCTAAAGAAGGAGATACACAACTCACTTTAAAAGAACTAGCACCAGTACGCCTTATAAAAAATAAATTCTACAACGAGGTACAAGAACTCTATAAAACTGCACCCACACCAGAACAACTCAAAGACCTCTTGGGTAGAGCCAGAGCCAAACGTGGTATGTTCGAAGGCGATTTAGACGATGGAGAACTAGAGATTGGACAAATAGCAGGTCTCATACACGATGTAAAACCAGTGGCTGAGATTGTTAAAGATATGGTCGCTGAGTTTAAGGAAGCTAAAGAAAATATAGCGTCATTATAAATAAAAAAAACATGACTGTTAAGCAGCCATGTTATTTCTTTTATTAAGCTTTAGATAGTAGTCTAATTCATTTTTTCTTTAGAATCCATCAGTAATTTTTCTTTAAGCGATTTATGCTCATCCATTATTCTGTTGTGCTCGTTTTTCATCATCTCATGGTCATTTCTCATAGTTTCGTGCCATTTCTTCATACTATCAATTTTATCCTGTAACTCTATGGCATTTAATTCATCAAAATTTGGATCGGTAGTGTTATGAGCATCAATAATTTCTTGATGACTTTTTAAGATAGCATCATGCCGTTCTAGCATCATGCCATGTTTTCTCATATCCTCAAGTAACGTTGAATCCATAATGTCTATACCTTTTAATTCTTCCGACAATTTATAGTGTTCAGCAGTCATCTTATCATGTTGAGCAGCTAGATTTTGATGTACAGTTCTAATCCTATCACTTTTTTTAACAATAGTGTCGTATTCTTCAATTAGTCCTTTTTTGTCATTATCGCAGCAAAAGAGCATAACAGATAATAACAATAGATATATTTTTTTCATAGATTTTTATTTTGATTCTATAGAGTGTATGAATTCTAAATGACACCTATTATCGCATATGATTTTTTACCTAACCGTATCCATAAATTAAATCCATTAAATCTAGATGGTGACGCGTTAGACTTTGATAAAATCACTTGTTAAAAACGGATGTAAAACCAGTGGCTTAGTTTGAAGTCGCTACACAGAATAGCGCTTCACTTAAGTTAAATTACGAAGTTCTACGTATTGAAATTGTGAATTTAAAAACCTAACTTCACTTAACGTCTGATATAAGTGATTACAACGGACTCATATCACTAAAGTTGTACGCAAGCATGACTCGGCTGCATGAAGGTTACGTAATCCTCAAAATCTATTAACAACTCAGGCATATTTATCAATATTCAAAGGATTTGCCACAGATGTCACAAAGATGTCATAAGCTTGGCACAAGTGTCAACGCCCATTGTTTTTAATTTTGTTCACTGAACATTAAATATAAATCAATGAATAATTTTTTTACAACACTCACTTTTCTTTTCATTACATATTTTAGCTTTAGTCAGAGCTATGAATCAAAAATTGACTCTATAATTTCTTTACAATATAGCGCTAATGAGCCAGGCATTGCAATTTTAGTGGCTAAAGACGGTAAAGCCATTTATAAAAAAGCTTTAGGGAAATCAAATTTGGAATTAAATATCCCTACAGAGCTTAATAGTGTATTTCAGATTGGTTCAATCACAAAACAATTTACTGCAGTTTCAATTTTAATGCTTGCAGAGCAAGGTAAGCTCAATATCGAAGATAAAATTGGAAAATATATTCCCGAATATATTGAGTTTGGAAGAGATATTACCATTCATCATTTATTAAATCATACTTCGGGAATAAAAAACAAAACACCTTTAAGTGAAAAGAATTATACCTCGAGAATGGATAGGTCTCCAAAAGAACTCATCACCTATTTTAAAGATGAACCATTGGCATTTATGCCTGGTGAAAAATTTAAATACAGTAATGCAGGTTATATTTTATTGGGACAAATTATTGAAACAATTTCTAAGCAATCTTATGGTCAATTTATTCAAGAAAATATTTTTGATAAAATAGAAATGACATCATCATATTATGGTAATATGAAAAATATTATTCCAAACCGAGCTACTGGTTATAAAATTAAACAGAATAAATTTATAAACGCAGATTATATGAGCTTGTCATTAGCATATTCAGCTGGAGCGATATTATCTACCACAGAGGATCTTTTAAAATGGCAAAACGCATTACTTCAAAACACTCTTTTAAAAGAGTCTAGTATAAAGCAAGCTATGACACCAACCCTATTAAATAGTGGAAAAAGAATACCTTACGGTTATGGCTTTCGGTTTTCAAGATTGGGAAATTCTCCTGTAATTGCGCACACTGGAAGCACGAAGGGTTTTACCGGTATTGCTCTGTTTTTACCTCAAGAAAACATGTATATTACTGTATTAACCAACTGCAATTGTAAAAATGTAAATAACGTTGCAAAACAAGTTGCGGAATTATTTGTTACTAGTCCTGACTTAAATAAAGTTCCAGCAATCACTAAAACCAATGAACAAGAAAAGAAGTCAATTGCTGTTTCCGCTGAAATATTGAATGACTACACAGGTACTTATGAGGTTAAACCAAACGTAAACCTTACAATCGGTTTAGATAACACAAATCAATTATATTTATTAGCTCCAGGTCAAACTAAAAAGGTTGAACTATTTGCTGAAACTCAAAATCATTTTTTTATAAAAATTGTAGATGCAGAAATCACATTTAATAAGAATGAAGCGAACAATATTATTACCTTAACGATGAATCAATCTGGTCGTAAAATTATCGCAAAAAAGAATTAGGATGAAAAACAAGGAAAAAACATCTTTACAGCAAGCCATTTATTATGCTAAAGCACCCATCATAATTGCATTAATTTTAACCCCTGTTAGATATGGTTTAGAATTATTGGGATTGCCTGAAAATGCTATTTTTATTATCGGGCTACTTTGGCTTACCTTAGGGATTGCTATATATCTTGGTATTAAATTAGGTAATCAAAAACAAGCTTACAAGATTCTTTTCTTAAGCTTACTTATTTACTCACCTATTTCAAGGATTCCTGTTGCTATACTTTGGTGGGTAGATACAAAATGGGAAATTGGTACCCATTATGGTTTATATTTTGATAATTTTGGACAAGCGCTATTAAATCATGTTATATATGGTTCGTTAGTTCAATTGATTCCTGGGTTTTTATTAGGAACATTAACCATAGCAATAATTAGGTACAGAAAAACTTTAACTAAAAACAAACCTGTAGAAAATGGATAATAGCTATTTAGCTTTAAGAGTAAAAGAATTAAGAAATCAGAAAGGAATGTCACAAGAATTTCTAGCAGAAGAATCTGGTTTAAGTTTACGAACAATACAGCGTATTGAAAAAGGGGAATCAAACCCTACAGATGAATCATTGAAGCGATTAGCAAATGCCTTGAACGTTAGCCCAGATGATTTGATAGATTGGTCAGTAAAAGAAGATAAAAAATATTTAACGTATCTCAATCTCTCTGCGCTAACTTTTCTGTTTTTCCCATTGCTAGGGATTTTAATTCCATTTATACTTTGGACATCGAAAAAAGGCAAGATTAAAAACAGTAATAAATTGGGTAAAGATTTAATTAATTTCGAAATTACATGGACAATATTGCTGTTTTTTATTCCTGTAATATTGTTTTTAATATCAAAAATTGGACTCACAGACAAAATAACTTTAAGTACAATTTTTATGGTTATTGGCTTTTTGTATTTCATCAATTTGATATCAATATTGCTAAATACATTCCGAATTAGTAATGATAAAGAGGTGATTTATTTACCACATATTAAGTTCTTGAAATAAAAAGCCAGCGTACAACACGGTATATGAAAAATAGCGGTTTAAGTGCATAGTTTAAAGTTGATTTTGTAAATTTAGCGTTGGTGATAAACTGAAAAGTTAGTGCTTATAAGTCCGCTGCTTTTCATATACTAGAACGTTAAGCGTAACTGTGACCCGTCCTGAATAAAGGCTACATAATTTTAAACATTATGTACAAAAATGACAAAGTAATTAGACGGTATTCAGAACCTTTTAAACTGAAAATTCTTGACGAACTTAGTAAAGGTAAACACACAAAGAGCGAACTTTGTAAACTCTACTCTATTGCACCTACAACGGTCAATGAATGGATTAAAAAGTACAATCGTAAAGACTTAATGAACACCAGAGTAAAAGTGGAAACTAAAGACGAAATATCAAGAATCAAGGCGCTTCAAAAAGAAATTGAACAGCTTAAAAAACTACTACTTAAAAAGGATCTGGATGCTATGGTATTGGATTCTTACCTTGAAGTAGCAGCTGAAGACCTAGGCTACAAATCTGTTGCTGAACTAAAAAAAAAGTTAAGCATAAAGCCTTAGTAAAAGCTAAAGTAAAAGCTAAGGGGTTTACTTCTTTAACTACCATAACACATTGTTTTGGGCTTAAACGTGATGCGTATTATAAATACAAATCTAGAGCTGATAATCGTTTAAAACTAGAACAACAAATTATTAAAATAGTCAGTAAAAAACGTAAATCCCTTCCTAGAGAAGGTGTCCGTAAACTTGTAAAATCATTAGATAATGAGTTCTCTAAAGCTAATTTAAAAGTAGGTAGAGATACGCTTTTTAACGTCCTTAGAAAATACAATATGCTTACACTTAGAAAGAAAACTAGTGCTAGAACCACGAACTCTTATCATCGTTTTTATAAATACAATAATATTATTAAAGACTTGAAAGTTACAAGACCAAACCAAGTTTGGGTATCTGATATAACCTACATCAGAACTGTAAAAGGTTTTTGTTATTTGGCTTTAATAACTGATATGCATTCTCGAAAAATTGTTGGTTATGACCTAAGTGATAGCCTAGAATTAAAAGGTTGTGTGAGAGCACTTAATAAAGCAATTTATCAAGCTAAAGACATTAAAAAACTAATTCATCATTCAGATAGAGGAATACAATATTGCAGCAATGTATACACGCAAATTTTAAAGAAAAACAAGATAGATATTAGTATGACAGAAGAAAATCATTGTTACGAAAATGCGATGGCTGAACGTGTAAATGGAATATTAAAAGATGAGTTTTATCTTGACCAAACCTTTGATAACGTACCTCACGCTAAGAAAGCTGCAAAAAATGCAATTAATTTATACAACGAAATAAGATTACACTTATCTTTAGATTATAAAACACCTAATATGGTATATAAATTATCAGCTTAATTTCAATTTTAACCTGTAGCCATATTTCAGGACTAGACAAAATACTTCTAGAATAAATTGTGTAAATTCGATTTATGTCATCAAAGTCAAGATTAGATCGTGCATTTAAACATGCTAAACGCATCACGTTTAATGATTCTTCTAAGTTTATTTTATTTAGCGATTGTCATCGTGGAGATAACAGTTTTGCAGACGATTTTGCAAATAATCGTAATATTTATTTTCATGCCTTAAAACATTACTATAAAGAAGGGTTTCAATATTGTGAGTTGCGTGATGGTGATGAATTGTGGGAGAACTTATCTTTTGAATCTATTCTTTCTGCACACAAGAATGTGTATATGCTTATGAAGCAGTTTCACGACGAAGAGCGCTTGCATATGATATGGGAAATCATGATATGGTGTATAGAAATGAAGGTTATGTTGCGAAGCATCTCAATACCTATTTCGACCCAAAAACTGGCAATGACGAAGACTTATTTTGCGATATAAAATATCATGAAGGTATCGTATTAGAGCATTCTGAAACAGGGCAAGAATTATTTTTATGCCATGGTCACCAAGCCGATTGGTGGAATTATTTGTTCTGGAAGTGGAGTCGTTTTATGGTAAGAATTCTCTGGAAACCAGTGAATGTAATGGAAATAGCCGACCCTACAAGTCCAGCAAAAAATTACAAGGAGCTCATTAAAGTAGAACGCCGAACTAAAAAATGGATAACGGATAATAATAACCTGATTACCATTACAGGTCATACACATCGGCCACGTTTCCCAGAGCCAGGAGATATTGCATTTTTCAATGATGGTAGTTGCGTACACCCAAGAAGCATAACAGGTCTTGAAATTGAAGACAGTAAAATCTCTTTAATAAAATGGCAAATTGCCACTGCTGATGATGGCACTTTAAAAATTATAAGAGTTCTTTTAGAAGGACCAACACCATTAATAGATTATAGAACGTATTAGTTTGTTATGACTCTGGCGCCAATTCAACTTCTAAACCTTCCATTTCAGAGGTCATAGGTATTTGGCAACCCAAACGCGAATTTTCTTTGACATAAAATGCTTCAGATAGCATAGCTTCTTCATCATCCTGCATTTCTGGTAGTTCAGTTTCACTTAGAACATAACATTGACAAGAGGCACACATTGCCATACCACCACAAATACCAATTGTACCTTCTGGAGCGAGTTCATAAGAACGCACCACTTCCATTAAATTCATAGCCATATCAGTTGGTGCTTCAATTTTATGAGACACACCATCTCGGTCTATTATAGTTATGTTTATGTCTTGCTCCTCCAATTAATCTACAGCCTTTACAACCGCTTTTGGTGCTTCTTTACGCGTTCCGTCGAAACCATCTACTCCACTCACTGTCGTATATTTTAATACATAGCGCTTCCCTGGATTAATGATTTTATAAGCCGCTTGACACATTAGAGTCGCTTCGTGAAAACCACAGAGAATCAATTTTAATTTTCCTGGATAAGTGTTTACATCACCAATGGCGAAAATACCTGGAATATTAGTTTGATAATCTAAGGAATTATTTACTTTAATTGCATTCTTTTCTATCTCGAGTCCCCAATTTGCAATTGGACCAAGTTTCGGAGATAATCCAAACAGTGGCACAAAATGGTCACATTCTTTTTTAAAACTTTTTGCTCCTTGCTCTATTATTACTCCTTTTATACTTTCATCACCCTCAATGCCTACAACCTCTGCTGGTGTGATTAAATTTATTTTTCCATCATTCTTTAACTCTTGAACTTTCTCAACAGAATCTAAATGTCCTCTAAACTCATTTCTTCTATGAATTAAGGTGACCTCAGAGGCTACATCACTCAAAAAGATACTCCAGTCTAAAGCTGAGTCTCCTCCTCCAGCAATTACAACCCTTTTATTACGGTACATTTCAGGTTCTTTTATCATATACTCAACACCCTTATCTTCAAAGTCTACAATATTATCAATAAGCGGTTTTCGTGGCTCGAAACTACCTAGTCCACCTGCAATTGCGACTACAGGAGCTTGGTGCTTTTTTCCCTTATTTGTAGTAACAATAAACGTACCGTCTTCTTGTTTTTCAATAGTTTCAGCACGTTCTCCTAATGTAAAACCAGGTTCAAACTGCTTGCATTGCTCCATCAATTTATCAGTTAAATCACCGGCTAAAATTTCTGGATATGCTGGAATATCGTAAATCGGTTTTTTTGGATAAATCTCAGAACATTGACCACCTGGTTGTGGCAAAGCATCTATTAAATGGCATTTTAATTTTAAAAGACCTGCTTCAAATACGGTAAAAAGTCCCGTTGGACCTGCTCCTATAATAAGAATATCTGTTGTAATCATGAATTTAGAATTGGAAACAAAACTACTAATGGCTATTAATATAAATTGTGACAAATGTCACATTCATTATTCTACATTAATAACACGTTCTATTTGAGGAGCATATTTTTTTATAGTCATTTCTACACCAGACTTTAAAGTCATTTGGTTAACACTACAAGACGTGCAAGCTCCTACCAACTGAACTTTAACAAATTTACCATCGTCGATAGAAAGTAAATTTATATCTCCACCGTCACTTTGTAAGAACGGACGAATTTCATCTAGTGCTTTTTGCACATTTACTTTAAGTTCTTCTGAGCTCATTTACTTTTTATTTACTGCAGAGCAACCTGCCATTGTTGTAATTTTTATAGCCTCTGTTGCTGGTAAGGCTTTATTTCTGTGAACTACTTGCTGCACTACAGCTCTTGTAATTTGTTCGAAAGATTCTTCTATTGGCGTTGCAGTTTGTAACGCCGCTGGTCTTCCTACATCTCCTGCTTCTCTTATACTTTGCACTAACGGTACTTCACCCAAAAACGGAACATCTAAATCTTCTGCTAAATGCTTAGCTCCTTCTTTTCCAAATATATAATATTTATTTTCTGGAAGTTCTACTGGTGTGAAATATGCCATATTTTCAATAATACCTAATACAGGGACATTGATGCTGTCTTGCTGAAACATAGCTACACCTTTTTTAGCATCTGCTAATGCCACATTCTGAGGTGTACTTACAACGACTGATCCTGTTATTGGTAAAGCTTGCATAATGCTTAAATGAATATCTCCAGTTCCTGGTGGTAAATCAATTAACAAGAAATCTAATTCTCCCCAAGCCGCATCAAAAATCATCTGATTTAATGCTTTAGAAGCCATAGGACCTCTCCAAATAACAGCCTGATCTGGCTTAGTAAAAAATCCAATAGACAATACTTTAACTCCATAGTTTTCAACAGGTTTCATTTTAGATTTACCGTCTACATTTACAGACAGCGGACGTTCTGTTGACACATCGAACATTATAGGAATTGACGGTCCATAAATATCTGCATCTAATACACCGACTTTAAATCCCATTTTAGCTAAAGTTACTGCTAAGTTTGCTGTAATCGTAGATTTTCCTACGCCACCTTTTCCCGACGCAACGGCTATAATATTTTGAATTCCAGGAATTGGTTTTCCCTTAATTTCATTTGTTTTTGGTTTAGCAGGTGCTTCTACCTTAAGATTGACCTTTATTTTTGCCTTTTCATAAACTTCTCTATGAATAGTTTGTAAAATATCTACCTCTGTTTTTTTCTTCGCTTGAAGACTTGGGTTTTTAATAGTAATGTCTACAATAACTTCATCTGCAAATGTCATCACATTAGTTACAGCACCACTATCTACCATATTCTCACCTTCACCTGGAACAGTGATAGTTTTTAATGCTTTGAGTATATCTTGTTTATTTAACTTCACGTCTTATCTAGATTTATTCTAAATGCAAAGATACTGCAAAACCTTTAGAATTTGAAGCCCTAAAATTGAATTGTATAATGGGTAGATTTGGTTTAGTAATAGTTAGTTTTCTCTGAGTTCTTTTGAAGGATCCCAGTATATTGAATCTAAATGTTGAATTTGATTGTCTACAACCTCAATACCTTCATTTTCTAATAGTTGTTGCATTAAATTAGATCCATCAAAATGATGTTTTCCTGTTAGTAGACCCTTTCTATTAACTACTCTATGCGCTGGCACATCCTTATTGTGAGAACTATTCATGGCATACCCTACTATTCTAGCGCTTTTTGCGGCACCAAGGTACTTTGCAATGGCTCCATAACTTGTTACACGACCAAAAGGAATTTGTCTTACGACCTCATAAACTTTTTCGAAAAAACTAAGAGTTTCGGGTTTCATTACAATTCTCTCAAAATATTTATAAATGTAATTAATGCCACTAAACCCGTAATTATACCAATACTGTAATTCATACTTTTTTGAGACGTAAAATTTTTGTCTTTTATTTTATCAAAAAAGAAAATATAGAAATATAGCATTACAAATGTACCCATAGCAGCACCTGTGACATAGGTCACAATACTGGTTCGTTGAAAATCCATCCATCCAAAAGATGCTAGTGTAATGGTCATATACGCTTGATATGGTATGGGAAATACATTTAGTGCCGATAGCAACATACCATGGAGTAGTCTACCGTGTTTACTTTTAATTTCTGTTTCTACTTTAGCTTCTTTTTGTTTTGAGGCCAGTACTAAAAAGTAAATAGTAATTAAAACAAAAATGACAAATGCAACACGCTGTAAAATTTCGACAATATCTGGTCTATTAGATAAATACCTAGCAAAAATTGCGGCAATGTAGGTTTGTACAAACACTATGATACAAACACCTGTTGAGAACATAATACCACGACCTGCTCCTTCTTTGAGACTTATTCTAGCTGCAGTCATATTCAATAATCCTGGTGGAATAACACCAATTAATGCCACAAAAAGTCCCAGAAAAAATACGACAGTAATATTCAAATTTTAGTTGATTTTGAATCTAATATACGTAATTGCTTTGTCTTGCTCTAAATATTGATTTTCATAGAAAGTTTGTATCTGAGTTACTTCTTCTGGACTTCCCTCTAATTTATAGACATTGTGATTAGCATATAAAACCTCATGACCAATACCTTGTAATAATCCTAAAGTATAACCATGCATAAATTCGCTATCCGTTTTTAAATGCATTAGACCATTCGGTTTCAGTACTTTTCTATACCGATCCAGGAATTGCAAATTGGTCATACGATGCTTTGTCCTTTTATATTTTATCTGAGGATCGGGAAACGTGATCCAGATTTCATCAACTTCATTTTCTTCAAAGACATATTCAATAAGCTCTATTTGAGTTCTTATAAATACTGCATTAGAAATATTTTCATCTACTGCTGTTTTTGCACCTCTCCAAAAACGCGCTCCTTTAATATCAATACCTATAAAGTTTTTTTCTGGATAACGCTTCGCTAATCCAATCGTATATTCTCCTTTACCGCAGCCTAATTCGAGCACAATTGGATGGTCATTTTTAAAAACTTTATTGAGCCAATTTCCTTTTAACTCATAATCTTGACCTGTAAGTTCATCTCTTTTTGGCTGATAAACATTATGAAATGTTTCATTTTCTTTAAAGCGTTTGAGTTTATTCTTGCTTCCCACTATTGTATTAAATTCTAACATTAATAATAATGGCGTAAAATTAAGGAAACATTTTAGGTTTATCTTTGTTTCTGATTCTGATATTTAAATAATTCATACTGAAACAAGACCTGCATAGCAAACGCATTTTGGTGGCACCATTAAATTGGGGTTTAGGCCATGCTACGCGTTGTATTCCTATAATAAAGGCATTAATTAAATATAATTTCACTCCTATCATCGCTAGTGATGGAATAGCTCTAGATTTATTAAAAAAGGAATTTTCACACTTATTGTTTTATGAACTGCCATCTTATAACATTACCTATCCAAAGAAAGCCAACAATTTTAAACTGAAGCTACTAAAAGATTCACCTCGTTTATTAAATACCATTAATAAAGAAAGAAAAGCTGTTGATGCTATTGTAAAATCAGAACATATAGCTGGAATAATATCTGACAATCGTTTTGGTGTGAGACATAAAACTATTCCTTCGGTATTTATAACCCACCAATTAAGAGTTATGAGTGGCAGTACCACTTGGTTAAGCAGTAAACTTCATCAAAGAATTATATCTAAATTTAATGAATGTTGGGTGCCAGACTATTCAAGTAGTTATAACTTAAGTGGAGATTTAGGCCATATTGATTCAAACCATTTAAACCTAAAATATATTGGCTCTCTGAGCAGATTTAATCCTAATGACCAACCTATTGACTATAAATTGCTGGTTGTATTATCTGGTCCGGAACCACAACGTACCATCTTAGAACAAAAACTTCTTAGAGAATTACAGTATTATAATGGAGATATATTGTTTATAAAAGGTAAGATTGAATCTCAACAAGAGGTTAGACAACAAAACCATATTACTATTTATAATTACATGACAAGTAAAGAACTTGAAGATGTAATGAATAAAAGTGAAATTGTTCTTTGTAGATCTGGATACACATCAATAATGGATTTAGATAAACTCAGTAAAAAGGTGTTTTTTATACCTACACCTGGTCAGTATGAACAAGAATATTTAGCTAAAAAGTTTAAAAAAGAAAATATCGCACCATTTTGCAGTCAAGATAAGTTTGAATTACAACTTTTGTCTGATATTGGAAATTACAAAGGATTTTCAAATAACAGTGTGAATATAAATTATTCAGAATTATTTAGCCTTTTCTAAGGTAAAAGAAAACTCACTACCAACACCCAATTGACTTTCTACATAAACCTTTTCCTTATGCGCTTCAATAATGTGCTTAACAATAGATAGTCCTAAACCAGAACCTCCTTCTTTACGAGAACCACTTTTATCTACTCTATAAAAACGTTCAAATAAGCGCGGTATGTTATCTGTTGATATACCTTCTCCGTTATCTGTAATTCTAATTATGGCTTTGTTTTTTATTAAGTTTTCAATGCTAACTTCTGTAGTACCTTTTTCTCTTCCGTACTTTATAGAATTTACAATGAGGTTTGTTAGTACTTGTTGAATACGTTCCATATCTGCATATACCATAATTGGGTCTGGGTAATCCATATCAAAAGTTAAAGTAATATTCTTTTTGGCAGCCTTCATTTCAAAAAGTTCAAAAACGTTTTGCACCAATTTAACAATATCAAATTCTTCTTTATTAAGACTGAGATCTCCAACCTCTAATTTGGTAATCATATCTAAATCTTTTATAATATAGGTAAGTCGCTCTACTCCTTTACTTGCTCTATTAAGGTATTTCTTTCTAATTTTTTCGTCTTTAACATTACCGTCCTTTATTGTATCTATGTAGCCTTGCACTGTAAACAATGGTGTTTTTAACTCATGAGACACATTGCCAATAAATTCTTTTCTGTATTCTTCCCTAATTTTTAGAGTTTCTATTTCTATCTTTTTATTACGTGCGTATTTATCAATTTCCTTTGTTAAAGTACCCATATCTGTGGTTATGGGTTGTTCTCTTAAATCTGTTGATTCTAATAAGGTAAGCTCGTCATAAATTTTCTTAACCCTTCTATAAATAAATCGTTCTACTCTATATTGAATAATAACAAAGCAAAGCGGATAACAGAGTATTGGAAATAATATAATTTGCCAATTAAAAGTATGGTAATAATATAAAAAAACACTCACTAAGAGTGTTGTAAACAAGGTTACATAGAACGATGTTTTTAAAGCGAATTTATAAGTTTTTTTTAGGCTTTTTTGCATTAGTCAACAAACTTGTAACCAACACCTTTAATTGTTTTAAAAGACTTATTACCTATTTTTTCGCGAAGTTTTCTGATATGCACATCTATGGTTCTTCCGCCTACTACGACCTCATTTCCCCAGACTTTATCTAATATTTCTTCGCGTTTAAATACTTTATTAGGTTTGGTTGCTAGCAAAGATAGTAATTCAAACTCTTTTCTAGGTAAGATGATTTCTTCACCCTTTTTGGTAATCTTATATTCTTCTCTATTAATAACTAAATCTCCAATTTTAATTAGACCTGTAGCATTATCAGAACCCTTAAATCTTCTTAAAAGTGCTTTAACCTTACTTACCAGTACTTTTGGTTTTATAGGTTTGGTGATATAGTCATCTGCACCAGCATCAAAACCTGCGACTTGAGAATAATCCTCACCTCTGGCAGTTAAGAATGTTATGATTGTATCATTTAATCTCGAATCTTTCCGAATTCTTTCACACGCCTCAATACCATCCATTTCTGGCATCATTACATCTAAAATAATTAAATGTGGTTTGTGTTTTTTAGCTAACTCTATAGCTTGGTTTCCGTTTTCGCCGGTTATAACCTGATAGCCTTCAGATGATAAATTAAAGCCAACAATTTCTAAAATATCTGGCTCGTCATCAACTAATAAGATTTTAATGTCCTTTTTCTTCACAGCATATGGTTTAATTCTGTTCTGTAAATATAAAATATATCTGCCTTAAGTACCTGTTTTTTACAATTGATAACATTTAGCTAACATTAAAATATACATTTTAATCTCTAATCAGCATCTCATTATAACTATGTTAAGTTATTGTAAAGAAGGCACATTGTTAATAAAAACCTGCCCAAAAAGTCAGTATTTGTTAGTATATTTATACCCTAATTTTATTAAATCAATTATGAAAAAACTTTACTTTTTACTTTTTACATTAATGTTCGGAGCACTTTCTTTTGCTCAGACAACGTTATTTCAAGACTCATTTGAGACAGGTTCACCAGATGCGTCGGCAACAATGTCTGAAATGTGTACTGATGGTGCTAATGATTTTTTTACGGTTACAGACGGAACTAACATCGCTACAAACTATGAAGTGACAGGTGCTGATGGCACATATTGGTTAGCTGCTCAAGATACTGATGGTACACCTGAATGTAATTCAGATGTGCAGACTATTGAATACGACGATATTAATATTTCTGCCGGAACAGATATGACATTAGTGTTTATAGCTGCTGAGGATGACGATGGGACTGCACAAGATTGGGATGCAGATACTCTAGTTTATCTTGAAATCGATGTCGATAATTCAGGAAGCTACACTAAAATATTTCAATTTGCTGCAACAGGCGGAACCAACACAGAGCCTGGTGTGGATACTAATTTTGACGGTACTGCGGACGGCACGTTGTTAACTGAAATCTTTCAAGAGTTTACTGCATCAATTCCAAATGGAAATACGCTAGACTTAAGAATTACTTTTGAAAAGTTAAATGCTGGAGATGAAGATTTATCAATTGATAATATTCGAGTTGTTGATAATTTTGTAACATCTCCTGAGATAACTATAACCGATCCTGCAGATGCTACAGTATTTGCTCCAGGTACAACAAGTGTTGATTTAGAATTTTCTACTGTAAACCTCAATGGTGGTGAAACTGTCAGTGTTACTGTTAATGGAAATACTACGAATAATGCCACAAGTCCTTTTTCAATTCCAACTACAGACGGTACAACTTATAATGTAACCGTAGATTTAATTGATGGTGGTGTTTTAGATACTGATATGGTTTCTTTTAGTGTGGGTAGTTTAGTAACTGTTGCAGACATTACTGCTTTAAGAGCTGATGTAACTGCCAATGGTCTTGGAAGATTCTACGAAATTACTGGAAGTTCTTTAGTTACACATACTGATAGCTTTAGAAATAGAAAATGGATACAAGATACTGATATCAGCGGTATTTTAATTTATGATGATGCTGGAGTTATAGTTACAACCTATACCGTAGGAGATTTAGTTTCGGGATTAAGAGGAACAACTACAGAAAGTAATGGTATCTTGAGATTTATTCCAACATCAGATTCTGGGATTATAGATTCTTCTGGAAATGCAGTTACACCTCAAACTGTTTCTATTGCTGACTTAAATGCTGCACCTGATGATTATGAATCTGAACTTGTAGAATTACTGAATGTAACATTTACGGATGGTGATGGAGTAGCTACATTTAGTACAGGTACTAATTACGATGTAACTGATGGTGTTAATACTATAGTTAAGCGAACGGATTTTTTCGGAGCAGATTATATTGGTGAAATTATACCTTCAACTCAATTACCTTCAGTTGTTGCTGTTGCGGGAGAGTTTAATGGTACTACTCAAATCTATGTTAGAAACTTAAATGATATTACATTATCAACTAACAACTTTGAGTCAACTACATTTTCATTGTATCCAAACCCAACAAATACAGGTTTCGTTTCTATTACTTCTGTTAGTAATGATGATATATCTATAAAGGTTTATGATATATTAGGTAAACAAGTCAAAAATGAAATTCTTACTAATAATATTTTGAATGTATCTAATTTAAATACTGGAGTATATATTGTTAAGATTACACAAAATAACGCGTCTACAACTAAAAAATTAGTGATTAAATAAGACGTATTTTAATACATAATAAAAGCGTGGTTTTTTTTTAAATCACGCTTTTTTATTTTCCATACTTTTGCATCATGATTTCTAAGAACAGAATTTTTAATATTAATTCTCACGAAGATTTTTCTGCTTTGGCGCTAGATGTTTTTAGATATCAATTTGAAAATAACACTATCTATCGTGCTTTCTGCGACTTACTATATAAGCATCCTTCAGATGTGCAAAAAGTTGAACATATACCATTCTTACCTATTCAATTTTTTAAAACACATTCTGTTCTAAGTTCTAATGCAACTGTAGAAAAAACCTTTAGCAGTTCTGGCACTACTGGAATTAAAACAAGCAGTCATTTAATTACCGATTTATACTTATATGAAGAAAGCTATTTAAATGGTTTTAAGCATTTTTATAGTAATATCGAGGATTATACGGTCTTAGCACTTTTACCCTCTTATTTAGAACGAGAAGGCTCATCATTAGTTTATATGGTAAATGATCTTATTAATAAGTCTAAGAAAGAAAATAGTGGATTTTATTTAGATAATTTAGAAGAACTTTCAACCACACTGAAAAAACTTGAATCTAAAGGAGAAAAGACCTTACTTATAGGTGTTTCGTTCGCACTTTTAGACTTAGTGGAAAAATTTCAATTTAATCTAAAACATACTACCGTTATGGAAACTGGAGGAATGAAAGGTCGACGCAAGGAAATCATCAGACAAGAACTACATGAGATTTTAATGAATGGGTTTGGAGTTAATTCTATTCATAGCGAATATGGAATGACAGAATTATTAAGTCAGGCATATTCTAAAGGGCAAGGCATTTTTAAATGCCCTCCATGGATGAAAATAGTAACAAGAGATACAGAAGATGCTCTGACTCTGCAAAAAAATAAAAAGACAGGAGGTATCAATATAATCGATTTAGCAAATCTCAACTCATGCTCTTTTATTGCCACTCAAGATTTAGGTAAGGTAAATGTAGATGGTAGTTTTGAAATCATTGGAAGATTCGATAATTCTGATATTAGAGGCTGTAATTTAATGGCCATGTAAGGAATTAAAAAACATACGACTAAACAATAGCTATGAAAAAGTGAGATTTTTCATTAGTTGATTGATTGATTAGTGAATGCCCAAATAACTTTGGGCATTTTTTATTCTACCTTTATAATATATGTATTCTTTTTACCTTTATTTAGAATAATGTACCTGTCATTAATAAGGTCTTCAGGCGTTAAGGTATAATCTTCTTTTACTTTCTCTTTATTTACAGATACTGAATTTTCCTTAAGCGCTCTTCTAGCCTCTCCATTAGAATTTAAAAAATTAGTTTTAGCTGCCAAAGCACCTATCATATCTAAGCCTTCACCAAAGTCAGTCAGAGATATGATTGCTTGAGGAACACCTTCAAATACATCTAAAAATATCTTTTCGTCTAAAGTTTTAATGTCTTCTTTAAAGGACTTACTAAATAAAATATTAGACGCTTTTTCAGCATTTTCAAAGTCTTCTTTAGAGTGAACCATGGTAGTGATTTCCTCTGCCAAACATTTTTGAAGTAATCTAAAGTGCGGCATTTCTTTATGCTCTTCTATTAAGCTATCAATCTCGTTTTGTTCTAAGAATGTGAATATTTTAATGTACTTCTCAGCATCATCATCACTAGAATTTAACCAATACTGATAGAATTTATACGGAGAGGTTCGATTAGCATCTAACCAAACATTTCCACCTTCTGATTTTCCAAATTTAGAACCATCACTTTTTGTAATAAGCGGACATGTTATTGCAAAACCCTTACCATTGCCTATACGTCTTATTAACTCAGTACCTGTGGTAATATTTCCCCATTGATCACTACCACCCATCTGAATTGTACAACTATTTTCTCTATACAAATGCAAGAAATCATAACCCTGCACCAATTGATAGGTAAACTCAGTAAAACTCATACCATCACTAGAAGACTCACCAGATATTCTATTCTTAACAGAATCTTTAGCCATCATGTAATTAACGGTAATGTGTTTGCCGACATCTCTAATAAACTCCAGAAATGAAAATTCTTTCATCCAATCGTAGTTATTAACTAATGTTGCTGCATTAGGTGCATTACTTTCAAAATCTAAAAAGTGCGATAATTGGTTTTTAATAGCTTCTTGGTTATGGCGCAATGTTGCTTCATCTAATAAGTTACGCTCACTAGATTTGCCGGAAGGGTCACCAATCATTCCTGTTGCGCCACCTACTAATGCAACGGGTTTGTGCCCACATCGCTGATAATGCGCTAATAGCATAATAGGAACCAGGTTTCCGATATGTAAAGAATCTGCTGTTGGATCAAAACCAACATAAGCACTTCTCATCGCTTCATTCAAATGCTCTTCCACACCTGGCATTGTATCATGTAACATGCCTCTCCAAGTTAATTCTTCAACAAAACTTTTTCCCATTATTTTTAATCTCCTTTAATTTCAGCAAAGATATGTTTCCGCTTGTAAAGACAAAAGACAATTTTAAAAAAGCGTAAATTAGCTTTATGATTTTAGTTACAGGCGGTACAGGTTTAGTTGGCTCACACTTACTTTATAAATTAATTAAAGAGAATAACACAGTTAGAGCCACCTATAGAAGAGATAAAACACTACAACGTGTTAAACATGTCTTTTCTTATTTTAGTGCGGATTATGAGCTTCTATTTAATAAAATTGAATGGGTAAAAGCTGATATTAATAATATACCGCAACTTCAATTGGCCTTTAAAAATATTACATATGTATATCATTGTGCCGCTTTTGTTTCTTTCGAGCCAGATAAATATAAAACCCTGCGAAAAATAAATATTGAAGGTACCGCAAATATTGTCAATTTATCCATTAGTAATGGTGTTAAGAAACTTTGTTACGTAAGTTCTATTGCGGCTATTGGACACAAGAGTAATCATAATGATTTGATTGATGAAAATACCAACTGGAATCCAGAAGAAGATAATAGTGTCTATGCCATTACAAAATATGGAGCAGAGCTAGAAGTATGGCGTGGTACACAAGAAGGACTGGATGCTGTAATTGTTAATCCTGGAATAATATTAGGAGGCGGTTATTGGAACGGTGGTAGTAGCGGAAGTATTTTTAAGAAGATCTACAATGGGATGTCCTATTACGTTACTGGCGTAGCTGGTTATGTAGATGTTTGGGATGTTGTTGAATGTATGGTACAACTCATGAATGACCCTGTATTCAATGAGAAATTTATACTCATCTCTGAGAATTTGAGTTTTAAGGACTTTCAAATCAAAGCTGCTAACATTTTAAATGTTAAAGCACCAAAAAAAGAAGCGAAACCATGGCTATTAGGACTTGCCTGGAGACTAGATTGGCTTAATCATAAAGTGTTTGGAAGACGACGAAATCTATCTAAACAGGCTGCAAAATCGATGTGCACAGTTACAAAGTACAACAATGGAAAAATCAAAAATATATTGAATTTTGAGTTTAAAACAATTGATAAGTCTATAGAAGAAGTCGGAAATCTCTATCTAAAAGATTTAAATAGACCTAATTAGTTTTTAATGAAGCTCTAGCTTCTTTTTTTATAGAATCACTCATCCGTTTTTGAGCTGCTTTTAATGAATCTCTTTTTTGTTTCGCCAGTTCTGCTTCTACTTTTAAAAGTTTGTCGTATTTATCCTTATCCTTTTTTAACCTAGATTTAACTTTTTCTACGATTTCATTGTATATTTCAGATTCAAAGGCATAATATGTATTGCTCTCGGAAAATTGAATGCTATCTACGTTGTATTTATCTAGAATATATTTTTCGGGAACAAAGCCTTCTTTCTCCAGTGCTTTTCTGTTAACACCTTTCGCTGCATTTATTACATATAAGTCATATATTAAATGCTCCATTTTATCTTTACTTATAAGATTATCTGGCTTCTTAGGCCTTTTTGATTGGTTACAAGCAAACACCAAAAGACATAAAACTAATATGATATATATATTTTTAAACATGTTATCTATTAAATGTTAGTCGCTTTCCTGCTTTAACCTCTAAAACTTTAAAATTGTTATACGCAAGCTTACCATTAACAAAAGTATGAGTTATTCTACTTTTAAATGTGTTGCCTTCAAACGGAGACCAACCACACTTATATAAAATATTGCTCTTATTTACTGTCCACGGATTGTTTAAATCTGCTATCACTAAATCTGCATAATACCCTTCTTTAATGTAACCACGCTTTTCAACATCAAATAAAATCGCTGGATTATGACAAGCCTTTTGTACTATCTTTTCTATAGCTATTTTGCCTTGGTGGTGTGCCTCGAGTAATGCAACAAGCGCATGCTGTACTAACGGTCCTCCAGAAGGAGCACTTGTATAGGGATTGTTTTTCTCTTCTATTGTATGTGGCGCATGGTCTGTAGCAATGACGTCAATCCTATCATCGAGTAATGCTTCCCAAAGTTGTGATCTGTCTTTTGCAGTTTTTACAGCAGGATTCCATTTTATATGACTTCCTTTTCTTGAATAATCTTCGTCAGAAAACCATAAATGATGAATACAAACCTCTGCCGTTATTTTTTTGTCCTTTAATGGAATTTTATTGGTAAATAAGTTGGTCTCTTTTCCGGTTGACAAGTGAAACACATGTAATCTGGCACCTGTTTTCTTAGCCAACTCTATTGCCTTAGAAGAAGACAAATAACAAGCCTCTTCACTTCTAATTATTGGGTGTAGTTCCATAGGAATATCATCACCATATTCCTCTTTATAATGAGCTAAATTCTTTCTGATAGTTGCTTCATCTTCACAGTGAACTGAAATAACCATGTCTGTACTCGAAAAAATCTTTTCAATAACTTTTGGATCATCAACAAGCATGTTACCCGTTGAAGATCCTAAAAACAACTTTAAACCAGCGACAGTTTTAGTGTCTACTTTTAAAATTTCGTCTAAATTATTGTTGGTACCACCAAACATAAACGAATAATTAGCATGAGAAGACTTTGCCGCTATCGCAAACTTCTCTTCTAATTTTTCAACGGTTGTAGTTTGCGGATTGGTATTAGGCATTTCTATGAACGATGTTATCCCACCTGCTAAAGCTGCCTTAGATTCTGTTTCTATATTAGCTTTGTGGGTTAATCCAGGTTCTCTAAAATGTACCTGGTCATCGATCATACCTGGTAATACATAATTACCTTCAACATCAATAACTTTAATATCAGCTGATTTTACGCTAATTGTAGTATCAATTTCTTTAATAATATCATCTTCAATAAGAATATCTCCTTCAACAATTTTTCCTTCGTTGACGATCTTTGCATTTTTTATGAGTGTATGTCTTTTCATTTCCTAGTTATTTAGCAAATAAACTTTTTAATTTTAAAGTTATCACACCAAAAACAGCTTCACTAATAATACTGCCGCTCATTTTTGATTTTCCTTTTATCCTGTCTTTAAAAATAACAGGAATCTCTACAATTCTAAATCCTTTTTTATAGGCCTTAAATTTCATTTCTATTTGAAACGCATAACCAACAAATTTAATTTTAGATAAATCAATAGATTCTAAAACTTCTCGTTTATAACAAACAAAACCAGCTGTAGAATCTTTTACTTTCATTCTTGTAATTAATCTCACATAGCGCGAAGCACCATAAGATAATATAATGCGAGACATAGGCCAGTTAACAACCGTTATTCCTTTCACATAACGAGAACCTACTGCTATGTCAGCTCCATCATTTGCACAGGCGGTATAGAGCTTTATTAAATCATTAGGATTGTGCGAAAAATCAGCATCCATTTCAAAAATATACTGATACGATTTATCTAAAGCCCATTTAAATCCAGCGATATAGGCAGAGCCTAATCCATCCTTGCTTTTTCGTTCTAATAAAAACAGACGATCATTAAATTCTGTTTGAAGACCTTTTACCATCTTAGCAGTATTATCTGGTGAGCTATCATCTACTACTAATACATCAAACACTTTCTTTTGAGAGAATACAGCTCTTATTATTGCCTCAATATTTTCAATTTCGTTGTATGTTGGTATTATGACAATTGCGTCAGACATCTAATTACTATTAATTGTTCTTAAGTAGCGCTTTTAGAATTTCAACAAAAGTAAAGTATTTCACTGATTTTAACTTGAAAATTCTTTTTTATGATTCAAAGAAACCAATCCTGATTTTTTCTTTATAATTTAGCAATATGCGAAATTACATTACTAATGAATGGTTTACTCTATTTACTATTTTTAGTCTATTCACTATAGTAGCAGCTAAATATGTAAACAGTATTCGTTTTAATGATTTCATCGCAGTTATAGGCAATTCGAAATACTTAAAACTGTATACCAGAGATCAAAAGTTTATTGATCAATTTGATAGTCTCTTGTTTATTAACCTAGTGTTATCATCAAGTATTTTTATTTTTTTCTCGTATAATACTTTTATTACACCTGTAAGTTTTGAGTTAATTCCGTTTTTAAAATTACTCTTTGCTGTATCAACTATCATTATAGTAAAAACGCTTATTGAACGGTTGGTTGGTAGCCTATTTGAAATTGATGGTTTAATTGACAGTTATTTGTTTCAGAAAACAACTTTCAAAAATTATTCAGGTATTCTATTTTTTGTTGCAAACTTGTTTTTATTGTATTCTAATAAGTACTCAGAAATTATCATATATGTATCGATTTCTTTGATTTGCCTCATTAATCTCATTGGTTTTATCACTTCTTTTAAAAACCATCAAAAAACAATAAATCTCAATTTTTTCTATTTTTTATTGTATCTTTGCGCTCTCGAAATTGGACCTTATGTACTTTTATATAAGGTTATTAGAGAGTATAACACTTAAAACCGAGGTTTACTTATGAAAGTGAAAACGATTTTAGTATCACAACCAGAACCTAAAATAGAGAACTCTCCATACTTTGATTTGCAAGAAAAGCAAAAGGTAAAAGTGGACTTTAGACCTTTTATTCACGTAGAAGGCGTATCATCTAAAGAAATAAGACAACAAAAAATTGATCTTAGCAAGTTTACGGCAATAATTTTAACTAGTAGAAATTCCGTAGATCATTTCTTTAGAGTTGCAGACGAAATGCGATTTAAAGTTCCTGATTCAATGAAATATTTTTGCCAATCTGAGGCTGTTGCTTATTATCTGCAAAAATATGTGGTTTACAGAAAACGTAAAATCTATGTTGGTAAACGTAATTTTGAAGATTTAACTCCACTGATTAAAAAGTATAAGGACGAAACATTCTTGTTGCCTACAACGGATAAAGTTAAACCAATTATCCCTGAAATACTTGACAATTTAGGTGTTAACTGGAAGCAAGCTACTTTTTATAAAACCGTAATTAGTGACCTATCCGACCTTGCCAATGTTTATTATGATATACTGGTATTCTTTAGTCCATCTGGTATAGAATCTTTATTCCATAATTTTCCAGATTTTCAACAAAAAGATACTCGTATCGCTGTATTTGGAAATACTACAGTTAAAGCGGTAAAAGAAAAAGGACTTCGTGTAGATATTTCAGCACCAACTCCTGAAACACCATCTATGACAATGGCATTGAAGAAATATATTAATGAAGTAAATAAAGGAAAATAATTTCTTAAATTATTATAAAAAAAAAGCGATTCAGAATTTGAATCGCTTTTTTTATGTATTAAACTTAATCTTAAAAATTATAACGTTGCGGCCCTCCTCTTCTAATTTCCTCAGAGGCATAAGATTCAAATTTCTTAAAGTTTTCTCTAAATGAATTAGACAATTTAAATGCCATTTTATAATATGCTTCATCGTCATTCCAAGTTGTTCTCGGACTTAAAACCTCTGTTGGTACTCCAGGGCAAGTTCTAGGCTGAGCGACTCCAAAAACAGAGTGTATATGATAATCTTCATACGTGTAATCACCTAATTCCCCATTAAGAGCTGCAGTAATCATTGCTCTGGTGTACTTTAATTTCATTCGTGTTCCTACTCCATACGGACCACCTGTCCAACCTGTATTTACTAACCAAACGTTTACACCAGCCTCCTTCATTTTTTTGCTTAACATATCTGCATACTTAGCAGGATGTAATGGCATAAATGGCGCCCCAAAACAGGCTGAAAACGATGGTTGTGGCTCAACCACTCCTGCTTCAGTTCCTGCAACCTTCGCCGTGTAACCAGAAATAAAGTGATATGCGGCTTGGGCAGGAGTTAACTTTGAAATCGGAGGTAAAACACCAAAGGCATCTGCTGTTAAAAAGAAAATATTTTTTGGATTTCCAGCATATGAAGGAGTCTTAATATTATCTATATGATAAATTGGATAACTAACTCTGGTATTCTGAGTTATTGAGCTGTCAAAATAATCTACTTCACCATTATCTTTAAAGGTCACATTCTCTAATATAGCACCTGGCTTTATAGCTCTATAAATATCTGGTTCTTTTTCTTCAGATAGGTCAATAACTTTAGCGTAGCAACCACCTTCAAAATTAAAAATAGTATTTTCTGCAGTCCAGCCATGCTCGTCATCACCTATTAATTTACGGTCCGGGTCTGTAGATAACGTTGTTTTCCCTGTTCCAGACAAACCAAAGAAAATTGCCGTTTCACCATCATCACTAACATTAGCTGAGCAATGCATTGGCAAAACATTTTTTTCTACAGGTAAAATAAAATTTAACGCTGTGAAAATACCTTTCTTCATCTCTCCTGTATACGCAGAACCACCCACTAGAGCAATTTTTTTTGTGAAATTTAGTATTGAAAAATTGCCTTGTCTTAATCCGTGATTTTCTGGATCAGGACAGACATAACCAGGAGCACATAGCACTAACCATTCTTCTTCAAAATTCTTTAGCTCTTCTTCTGTTGGTCTTAAGAACATGTTATAAATAAACATATTAGACCAAGGATATTCCGTTACCGTCCTTACATTCATTTTATAATTAGGATCTGCACAGACATAACCATCTCTAACAAAGAGTTCTTTTTTACATAGATATTTTTCAATTTCACCTTGCAAATAATCAAAATTCTCTGAAGATATTGGTTTATTAGATTCTCCCCACCAAATGCAATCTTCTGTATATGAATCTTTTACTAAAAACCGATCTTCTGGAGAACGCCCTGTAAATTTACCTGTATTTACGGCTAATGTTCCATTAGAAGTTTCTTTACCCATTCCTTTTTCCAAAGTAATGGCCTGTAGTTTTTTAGGTTCTAGTTGATAATGGGTTTGAGCATTTTTAATATTGTATTTGTCTAACGAAATCGTTTTCGTTGATTGGGTATGGTTTACCATAATTTTTGTGTTGTTTAGAACGCAAAATTAAGACTTTATTTTAAAATCTCATGGTTACTAGAACATTAATCGTTCTTAGTTTTCAATATTCCTATTAACATAACAATCCAAGCAGAAATAAGCAATAATCCACCTAAAGGTGTTATCATTGCAATTGTTTTAAAATTGAATGACGTTAAGTCATTGGTAGCTAAACCATATATTGAAACAGAGAAGAATACCCATCCTATTATAACTAAAATCCATACTATTTTTTTAATCTTTAAATTTAAAAAAGATGAACTTCCTAGAATCAATAGTAAAAATGCATGGTAGATTTGATATCTCACACCTGTTTCAAAAGAATTTATTGCATCAGCGTCAATAAGTTTTTCTAATCCATGTGCAGCAAAAGCGCCTAAAACGATTCCTAATACGCCTAAAACTGTTCCTGTAATCAATAATTTTTTATTCATAATTTAAGTAAGGTTTCGGTTTCTTTTACCTTTTCTATTTATTACATTCGTGCAATACAAATTTAGTTATATAAAGCCATTATGCGAAAGATTTTAATCATTGGAGCTGGCAAATCAGCATCATATCTCATTAAATATTTATTAGACAAAGTAGAATCTGAAAACCTGGATATCACCATTGGTGACCTTAATGTAGATAACGCCAAAAAACTTATTGGTAATAATAAGACTGTAAATATTATTCACTTAGATGTATTTAACGCAGAATCACGTTCTAAAGCCGTAAAAAACGCAGATATCGTAGTATCTATGTTACCTGCTCGATTTCATATAGAAGTTGCAAAAGATTGTATTACGTATAAGAAACATATGGTAACTGCTTCTTATGTAAGTAAAGAAATGCAAGAGTTAGATGACGATGCAAAAGCAAATAATCTTGTGTTTATGAATGAGATTGGAGTTGATCCCGGCATTGATCATATGAGTGCTATGCAGGTAATAGATAGAATAAGAGATAAGGGTGGTAAAATGATTTTATTTGAATCCTTTACTGGTGGCCTAATTGCTCCAGAAAGTGATGATAATTTATGGCACTACAAATTCACATGGAACCCGAGAAATGTGGTTGTTGCAGGCCAAGGTGCCGCCGCTAAATTTTTACAGGAAAATCAGTTTAAATATATTCCTTATGACAGACTTTTTAGACGTACCGAATTTTTAGATATAGATGATTATGGTCGTTTTGAAGCCTACGCCAATAGAGATTCTCTAAAATATCAGCACGTTTATGGATTAGATCATGTAAGAACATTGTATCGTGGCACGATGAGACGTGTTGGCTTTAGTAAGGCATGGCATGTATTTGTTCAGTTAGGAATGACTGATGATAGCTATACAATTGATGACAGCGCAAACATGAGCTATCGCGATTTTGTAAATGCTTTCTTACCGTATAGCCCTACGGATTCTGTAGAATTAAAATTTAGACATGCTCTAAAAATTGATCAGGATGATATTGTTTGGGATAAATTCTTAGAACTCGATATTTTTAATCCAAACAAAATGGTTGAGTTAGATAAAGCAACTCCTGCTCAAATTCTTACAAAAATATTAATGGATAGTTGGACACTTAATGAACATGACAAAGATATGATTGTGATGTATCATAAATTTGGTTATGAACTTAATGGTGAAAAACGACAAATTGATGCAACTATGGTTGTGGTCGGAGAAGATCAAACCTATACAGCAATGTCAAAAACTGTTGGTTTACCTGTTGCTATGGCTACTCTAGATATATTAAATGGAAAAATAACAACTCCAGGTGTACAAATACCAATTACTAAAGAGGTTTATACTCCAATTCTTAAAAGTCTTAAAACCTATGGTGTTAAATTCAATGAAAAAGAAGTGCCTTATTTAGGTTACAATCCATTAAATCTCTAAACTACAAATTCAATATATTAAACTTTCAAATTGAAATCGTTTTCTTATTTTTAACTTTCATTGTTTAAACAAAAATAAGGATGAAGATTAGCGATAAAGGTATTTACATAGATGGTATTGATAAAAAGATACTACGTGCATTAATGGAAGATGCCAGAACACCAATCTTAGAAATTGCTCGTGGTGTTGGTATTTCTGGAGCTGCAATTCATCAACGTCTTAAAAAATTAGAAAAATCAGGACTTTTAGCTGGTTCAAAATTTGTAATTAACCCTAAAGTTTTAGGCTATACCACGATGGCCTTTGTTGGAGTGTATTTAGACAAAGCCGTAAGTAATCCTGAAGCTGTAAAACAGCTACAAAATATCCCAGAAGTTATAGAATGTCACTACACAACAGGGCATTGGAGCATTTTCTTAAAAATCTTATCGAAGGATAATGAGCATTTAATGCATGTGCTCAATTCCGAAATACAAAGCATAAAAGGTGTATCTCGCACGGAAACCTTTATCTCCTTACAAGAGCAGATAAATCGGCAAATTAAAATTTAGCAAAAAAAGCCCTGAAGAATCAGGGCTTCTCATTTCAGTTTGTAATATTAATCTCTTCCTCCAAATACTTGAAGTCCCCAATATAGCAACGATGCTAATGCACCAATTGCAGCCACTAAATAGGTTCTTGCAGCCCATTTAAGTGCGTCTTCTGAGCCTTTATACTCCTCTGGAGTTACCATATTCTTTCCTTTTAACCATGCTAAGGCTCTATTACTGGCATCGTATTCTACAGGCAAAGTAATAAAGCTAAATAAGGTTGCAAACCCCATAAAAACTAGGCCTACAACTGCTACCCAATAACCTAATCCTACACCTGCTGCTGCACCTAAAATAAGTCCTCCAATAACCAACCATTGAGACATACCAGATGTCACACTTACAATTGGCACCAATGCAGAACGCATTCCTAATGCACTATAAGCTTGTGCGTGTTGCACTGCATGACCACACTCATGTGCAGCAACTGCAGCAGCGGCAGCATTACGTTGGTTATAAACCGCTTCACTTAGATTTACAGTTTTGTTTTTGGGATTATAATGATCAGTCAATTGACCTGGTGTAGAAATCACCTCAACATCAAAAATGCCATTATCAGCCAGCATTTTTTCTGCTATCTCTTGTCCACTCATTCCGTTTCTTAATTGAACTTTAGAGTATTTGGCAAATTTCTTCTTCAATTGATTACTTACTAACCAACTGACTAAAGCTATCGCTCCAATTAATATATAGTATCCTGTTAATCCAGCCATAATTGTAAATTTTTTATCTAGTAAATTTACTAATTGTACAGCAAAGAATAAGCCAAATTTGAGTTAAGAAATTTTGTCAGGTTAACTGACGATTCAAATAATTTTACATGGCATCAACCGACCAATTAAAAGCTTCAGCTATTTCTTCATAAACGATTTTACCATTAATTATATTAAGCCCTTTTCTTAAGGATTCATCTTTAGTACAAGCCACTTCCCAACCTTGATTTGCTAATCTTAAAACGTAAGGCAATGTAACGTTTGTTAATGCTAAAGTTGAAGTATAAGGTACAGCTCCTGGCATATTCGCTACGCAATAATGAACAACATCATCTATGATATAAGTTGGATCTTCATGTGTTGTAGCTTTAGTCGTTTCTATACAACCGCCTTGGTCTACAGCAACATCAACGATGACCGTTCCAGGATGCATATCTTTAAGCATATCTCTGGTAATTAGTTTAGGAGCTTTTGCTCCTTTAATTAATACTCCTCCAACAATTAGGTCATGATCTTTAATTCTTTTTCTAATATTGAATTCACTAGAAAATTCGGTTACAACATGTTTAGGCATTATATCATTCACATAACGTAATTGCTTCATATTAATATCCATAATGGTGACATGCGCACCAAGGCCTGCAGCCATTTTAGCAGCTTGAATACCAACTGTTCCTGCACCTAGCACCAATACTTTTCCGGGAGGAACTCCAGGCACACCACCAAGAAGGACTCCTTTTCCTTTAATTGGTTTTTCTAAATATTTAGCTCCTTGTTGAATTGCCATACGTCCGGCAACTTCAGACATTGGTGTTAATAATGGCAATGTCCCATCTTTATCCTCCACAGTTTCGTAAGCTATACAAACAGCCTTACTCTTAAGCATTGCTTTTGTTAGCGGTTCACTTGATGCGAAATGAAAATAGGTAAATACAACGTGATGCGATTTAATTAACGGATATTCTTCTGCAATTGGTTCTTTAACTTTTACAATCATGTCAGCAGATGCATAAACCTCTTCGATAGTATCTAATATAGTTGCACCTACTTCTATATAGTCCTTATCAAAAAAGCCACTACCAAAGCCAGCTTCTTTTTGGACATATACCGTATGATTGTTTTTTATAAGTTCAAAAACACCTGCAGGTGTCATTCCAACTCTACTTTCGTTGTTTTTAATCTCTTTTGGGACTCCAATTTTCATAGTTTAATAATTTGTATTAATAGCTATGTGAATTACCATTAAATTATCAAAGTATCCAAATTTGACTATTCATTTGAGGGCATTTTTACGGAATTATTATTTTGAAGACTTTATTTTATGAAATTGATAATATTCATCTCATTTTCAAACAAATACGACAATAGACCAACGAGATAATTTATCGGTAAACTGAATCCAGAGGTTGATTCATAATAAAATGACAACAGTATTAGTCTGTCGCTAGCGTAACATCTTCAACTATTTCTTCTCTGAAGATGACAAGCAACTTTTCGCGCTTGGAATTAAAAAAACTAGGTGGTACACCTAAACTATAAGCAAAAACTTCATTCTCATTATCTGAACTTAAGTTTGGATAGCCTAACATAAGTATGACATCATCTTTTGATTTTCCTATTAGAACTTGAGATTCCATAAGGTTATCTACCATTTTATAACGCTGAGTCAGATTGGCACTCCATTGCTCTTTATCAAAGCGTTCTTCAAACACCCAAATCAGTGATAGACTTATGAAAACAGCTAAAAAGAAAACCAACAGGATTTTATCAAATCTTTTTAGCGTCAGTTTCATAATATTATCCTACTATATTAACAATCTTACCAGGCACTACAATCACTTTTTTAGGCGTACGTCCTTGTAATTGTTCTTGTGTTTTGTCGTTGGCCAAAACCGCAGCTTCTATATCATCCTTACTCATATCTAATGGTAATTCCATAGTAAAACGCATTTTACCATTAAATGAGATGGGATAATTTTTTGAACTCTCTATCAAGTGTTTATCGTCAAATTTTAGAAATGGTTCTGTGGAAATTGATTCTGAATGGCCAAGTCTTTCCCATAATTCTTCAGCAATATGTGGTGCATAAGGTGATATAAGAACTAGTAAAGGCTCTAGAATTGCTTTACTTCTACACTTTTGAGCAGTTAACTCATTAACCGCAATCATAAAAGTGGACACTGAAGTATTGAAAGAAAAATTCTCGATGTCTTCTTCTACCTTCTTTATGGTTTTATGTAGTGTCTTTAAGTTGTCTTTTGTTGGCTCTGGATCATTTACATTTAAACCCTCTTGACCTACATAAAGTTTCCAAAGTTTTTTAAGGAAGCTATGGACACCAGTAATACCAGCCGTATTCCAAGGTTTGTATTGCTCTAATGGTCCTAAAAACATTTCGTATAGTCTTAAACTATCTGCGCCATAATTTGCTACAATATCATCAGGATTAACGACATTGTATTTGGATTTGGACATTTTTTCGACGTCACGCTTTACTTTAAACGTTCCGTCTTTTTCAGTTATGAATTCAGCATTTTTAAATTCTGCTCTCCAGTTTTTAAACGCTTCAATATCCAATTCATCAGATGAATTCACGAAGGAAACATCTGCATGAATATTATCAACAACAAGGTTTAGTTCATATTCATCAATATTTTGCAACATCGTTTTATAACCATCTATAAGCTTTTGATATTTAGTCTTAGGTGTTACTTTCTTTGCAAAATTTTTAACAACGTCTTCATCCCAAAAGTCTGCAGATAATAAAACCTTTTCTTCTATTTCAATAGAACCAGAGTGATGTTTATCTGAATTCAACTTTCCTTTACTAAATTTAATTTGATGAACTCTCGTTACAAATGCACTTGTTCCAAGTATCATACCTTGATTAATCAACTTTTTAAAAGGTTCATCAACACCTACAAAACCTCTGTCTTTCATAAATTTTACCCAAAAACGTGAGTATAACAAGTGTCCTGTCGCATGTTCAGAACCACCAATATATAAGTCTACATTTTCCCAATAGTTGAGTGCGTCTTCACTGGCAAATTTTTCATCTCTCATCGCATCTTCCATATAGCGGAAGAAATACCAAGAACTACCTGCCCAACCTGGCATGGTATTCAACTCAAGTGGAAAAACTGTTACATTATCAATTTTGTCATTGGAGACTACAGCATTTGCATTGGTATCCCAAGCCCAGTATTCTGCGCGTCCCAAAGGTGGTTCTCCTTCTTCGGTTGGTAAATATTTTTCAACTTCTGGAAGCGTCAATGGTAAGTGCTTAACATCTATCATTTGTGGCATACCATTCACATAATACACTGGGAAAGGTTCTCCCCAATAACGCTGACGTGAAAATACGGCATCACGCAAACGGTAATTGATTTTACCTTCACCTTGCCCTAGTTGCTCTAATTCGTATATCGCACTTTTGCTTGCTTTTTTATAGTTCATTCCGTTTAGGAAATCGCTATTTGCAATTTTTACATTGTCTTTTGATGCAAAAGCTTCTTCAGAAATATCAATGCCTTCAAAAATATTAGGAATCGGAATATTAAAATGCTTCGCAAAGTCATAATCGCGCTGATCACCACATGGAACTGCCATCACAGCTCCTGTTCCGTAGCTTGCTAATACGTAATCACCAATCCAAATCGGAATTGGCTCTTTCGTAAACGGATGCTCGGCGTAAGCACCAGTAAATACTCCAGAAATCGTTTTTACATCCGCCATTCGGTCGCGTTCGCTTCGTTTTGCAGTCGCTTCGACATAGGTATTAACAGCTTCTTCTTGTTCTGGTGTTGTTATTTGGGAAACATATTCATGTTCTGGTGCTAAGGTCATAAAACTAACACCGTAAATTGTATCAGGTCTTGTTGTAAAAACGTCTATCTTTTTATCATGACCGTTCACATTAAAAGTCACAGAAGCACCAACAGATTTCCCGATCCAATTACGCTGGCTTTCTTTTAGTGAATCTGTCCAGTCTATAGTCTCTAATCCTTGTAACAAACGTTCTGCATACGCAGAAATTCGCATGCTCCATTGGGTCATCTTTTTGCGAACTACAGGATGACCACCACGTTCTGAAACTCCGTTTACTATTTCGTCATTGGCTAAAACGGTTCCTAAAGCTGGACACCAGTTGACTTCTGTTTCAGCCAAATAGGTTAATCTGTATTTAAGAAGAATTTCTTGTTTTTCAATATCTGAAAATGCGTTCCATTCTTCAGCGGTAAAAGGGTCTATATTATCATCACAAGCAGCATTGACTGTTGTGTTTCCTTCAGTTTTAAATAGTTCAGTCAAAATATCGATGGACTCGGCTTTATCAGAATCATAGTTGTACCAAGATTCAAACAACTGAATAAAAATCCATTGTGTCCACTTATAATATTCAGGATTAGATGTTCGTACTTCTCTACTCCAATCAAAAGAAAACCCAATTTGGTCTAACTGCCGACGATACGTTTTGATATTCGTCTCAGTAGTGACTGCAGGATGCTGACCGGTTTGTATGGCATATTGTTCTGCAGGTAAACCAAAGCTATCATAACCTTGTGGATGCAACACATTGAAGCCTTTATGACGCTTGTAACGTGCATAAATATCAGATGCTATATATCCTAATGGGTGACCAACATGCAATCCTGCACCACTTGGGTAAGGAAACATATCCAAAACATAATATTTAGGTTTATCGCTATTATTAGACGCTTTAAAAGTTTCGTTCTTAGCCCAATGGTCTTGCCACTTTTTTTCGATTTGATTGAAATCGTACCTCATCGTTATTTTCCTTGAAATAAGGAGCAAATTTAATGGTATTACAACACAATAAAAAACTAAACGTTGTAATAGTCTGAAGAAGCAAATTCTTTTTTATTTTTACAGTATTAATCCGTTATATATGGCATCATCCTTTGACAAGTACCAAAAACGAAAACTGATATCGTCCTACATCTCTGTGGTTATTAGTATTGCTTTGGTTTTATTCCTATTAGGTTGCTTAGGATTACTGGTTATCAACTCTAAAAAAATAGCGGATCATTTTAAAGAACAAGTGGTAATGACCATTCATTTGAATGATACAGCCAAAGAAGTTGAAGTTAATCAACTCAAAAAGAGTTTAGCGATGGCTGATTATACAAAAGAAGCTAAATACGTTTCTA
The DNA here is from genome assembly GCF_965656915.1 of Winogradskyella sp. Lineage (GTDB taxonomy): Bacteria > Bacteroidota > Bacteroidia > Flavobacteriales > Flavobacteriaceae > Winogradskyella. The sequence continues at coordinate 98,834 of NZ_CBFHMI010000001.1, forward strand.
AAGAAGAAGCTGCTGAGTATATGAAAACTCAAAATGGTGATGACTTCATGGATTTTATGGGCTATAATCCTTTAAAAAACTCTATTGACGTATACCTGAAAGCAGATTATGTAACAACCGAACAACTCACTGAAATCACTGAGAGTCTCTCTAATAAAGCCTTTATTGAGGAAGTAAGATATGACAATGACTTGGTAGAATTAATGAACGAAAACGTTAAAAAAATTACGTTTTGGGTTTTAATAATCAGTGGTTTATTTACACTCATTGCAGTACTTTTAATTAACAGCTCTATTCGATTAGCCGTATATTCTAAGCGTTTTATTATCAAAACCATGCAAATGGTAGGTGCTACAAAAAGCTTTATTCGCAGACCATTTATCTGGAAAAGTGTTCAATTAGGAATAGTTGGTGCTTTAGTAGCTTTAGCTGGTATGGCCGTGGTCTTATATTACTTAGACCAAACCTTCCCGGAGTTGGAATTATTGAGAAACACTGTAATGATTATTGCACTTTTCGTAGGTGTATTCGTTTTAGGTATAGTTATTACGTGGATCAGTACATTTATTGCTACACAACGTTTCTTGAATCTAAAGACAGATCAGTTGTATTATTAAAAGAGGGTTTGACGTGTTTGTAATTCATAAAATAATCTTTTTTATAGTTCGTTATATTTTTAAAACAACTCATCATGAAAAACCCAGCCAAAACTTCAATCATTGTAATAGCTACATTAGTTTTACTAGTTTTTCTGTTTTTTAAAGCATGTGTGATATATCATCCTAAGCCTTCAGAGTGTGAAACGGTGACTGTAAAAATCGCGGAATTACGTGAAGGACCAACCTATGATATTCAGTTTAAAGCAGCGAACGGTCAAACCTTTTACATCAATAGAGGTATAGAGTCGGGCTTAAATTTAGATTCTCTTAACGCAAAAGTTTTAAATAAAACTGTTACTTTGCACTTACCAAAAATGATTTACGGTCCTTCTAAACATATAGCACAGCTAGCATTGAAAGACGAAGTTATTTACACGGAATTTAAAGACTGATGGGAGAACAAAAAAGAAAAAAAGACACTAAACCCGAATTTATTTTCGGTAAGAAAAATTATAAATGGTTATTTATTGGCTTAGCCTTTATCGCTATTGGATTTATTCTTATGGCTGGTGGTGGCAGTGATGATCCAAACGTATTTGACTCTTCTATCTTCAGTTGGAGACGAATTAGACTTGCTCCAACCTTGGTTTTAATAGGCTTTGGTATTCAAATTTATGCCATTCTACTTAACCCTAATAAGCATTCTAAAAAATAACATTGAATTTACATAGCTTTAAAGTGTATCTTCACTGTAATTGATACTTTTGCCTAATGGAATTTATTGATGCTATTGTTTTAGGAATAATACAAGGACTTACTGAGTTTTTGCCAGTTTCTTCCAGTGGTCATTTAGAATTAGGAAAAGCAATATTAGGCAATAATTCTTTACCACAAGAAAGTCTGCTTTTCACCGTAGTTCTTCATTTCGCAACCGCTTTGAGTACCATCGTAATCTTTAGAAAAGACGTTGCCATTATCATTAAGGGAGTCATTAAAGGAATTACAACACTGACTTGGACGGAAGAGGTTAAATTTTCTACTAAAATCATTGTATCTATGATACCAGCGGTAATCATAGGTTATAAATTTGAACATGAGTTTGAAGAGCTTTTTGGCAATAGTATCTTTTTAGTGGGTTGCATGTTAATAGTTACTGCAATTTTGCTATTTCTCGCAGATAGAGCGAAAAAGACCCATAAAAAAGTGTCATTACTTGATGGATTTATAATTGGATTAGCACAAGGTGTTGCTATGCTACCAGGTATCTCAAGATCTGGAGCTACTATATCCACTTCTGTTTTGCTTGGTATAGATAAGTCTAAAGCGGCGCGGTTCTCGTTTTTAATGGTTGTACCATTAATTTTTGGTAAAATTGCGAAAGACGTTTTAGAGGGTCAAATAGATTATACAAGCTCTAATTTTACTTATTTAAGTGTAGGGTTTATTGCAGCTTTCATTTCAGGTTTATTTGCTTGTACCTGGATGATAAAACTCGTTAAACAAAGTAAATTGACCTACTTCGCTATCTATTGCGTTGTTGTTGGTCTAACTGCAATAATTTGGAAAACGATATAATGCTTACAGGTGAAGACTATAAAAATGGCCAGGTTTTATTAATTGACAAACCTTTAAATTGGACATCTTTTCAAGCGGTCAACAAACTGCGATGGTCTATTAGACAGGCCTTTAATATTAAAAAAATTAAAGTAGGGCACGCAGGCACTTTAGATCCATTAGCTACAGGTTTACTTGTGATTTGCACAGGTAAAATGACTAAGCAAATAAACACATTTCAAGGCCAAGAAAAAGAATATACAGGCACTTTTTCATTAGGTAGCACGACTCCATCTTATGATCTCGAAACCGAAATAGACAAAACCTATCCAACTGAGCATATTACCAATGATCTGATTCGTGAAGCTACAAAGGGGTTTATTGGTACTATAGATCAGTTTCCTCCTATATTTTCTGCTATAAAAAAAGAAGGTAAACGCCTGTATGAATTCGCACGAGCTGGTGAAGCTGTTGAAATTAAGTCGAGAAAGGTAGAGATCACTGAATTTGAAATCATACAAATTAAAGATTTTAATATTAGATTTAGAGTTGTATGTAGTAAAGGCACTTATATTAGATCTCTGGCACACGACTTTGGTATAGCATTAAATTCTGGTGCTCATTTATCTGAATTACGACGAACTCGTATCGGCGAATTTAAAGTCGAAAATGCCTTAACTCCTGAAGAATTTATTAATAATCTTACACCTCAAAAGCACTAAAACTCTAGCTTTTACTTTTAGTTTAAACTATTTCCGCCTTATATTCGTATATATTGATGATGAAATAATAAAGATTCTTGAAGTTAATTGAACAACATAAAGCAGCTATATTAACATTCCTTATTGCAGGAACATTAGTCCTTGGTATGTTTAGTATTCATATTAAGCAACATCAGAAATTAATTACTGAGAGCTATTATGAACTAGAGCCAAAGGATGAGACTGAAGAGAAGCGAGAAGAACTTCAAAAAACTGAAGACCCTAATATTGCTTCAACAAACAAGGCTTTTAACGAGGATCAGGAATACAAAGAAATGATGCGTAACTTTCGTACAGTTAGCAGTGATGATTTTGAGCGTACTACGAATGCTAAGGAAGATGAAACCATTACCGACGACACGAGTGAACCAACTGACTTCAATAAATCCTATATAGATTACAAGGAATATGCTATAAATACTAAAGAATCACAATCTTATAAAAGTTTACAGGACGAATTAAAAAAACGACAGAAAAACAAAAAGCAAGCAGACGAGCATGCTAAATCCAGAAGTACGTTAACCTATTCTTTAAAAGGACGTACACTTGCTCATTACACTACTCCTAGATATCTGTGCGAAAGAGGAGGAAAGATTGTCGTAAATATCAGAGTTAATGAAATTGGTAATGTTTTCGATGCTTATATCAACGGTTCCTCTAATTCTAATAATCAGTGTTTAATAGATCATGCTATTGAATATGCCATGAGTGTTCAGTTCGATAGTTCAAACCGTGACGATCAATTAGGTACCATCACCTTTTTATTTAAGAGTAAAAACTAACTTAAAAGCTTAACTAAATCTTGAATCGTAGATTGGCCCTTATCTTTATTATAGCAACGTTGTAGATCTTCCTTAAATTCTGGTGTTAATTGCCCATGTTTTTCTTTATAGTCATTTACTAATGCTGTAGCGACTGAAGGTCTCGGTCCAAAAGTATCCAAAACCTCGTTCGTCTCATTATCTATCATAATAAGTTTAGGAATTGACTTGCCTCCATTTGTTAAAAACGCATTCATTAATGCTTCATTTTCATCTCTTAAGACAACTCTATAATCAATATTATCATTGAGCTCCGCAATTTTATTAATAACAGGCATAATATGAGCTGCATCACCACACCAACTTTCAGTAATAACTAACCATGTTGTTTTTTTACTAAATATTCGAATCTGATTTATTATGTCATCAGACACCTTAACAGTCTTGTCCCAGCGCCTCATACGTCTGTCATTTAGCATCGTATAATTAGCAAGAGCTTCTGTTTTTTCGTTGCCCGTGGTTGATTGTTTTTCAACTAATGCCGAAACTAAATCTCTATACTCGGCATAGGTTATACTTTTCTTTAAACTTGAAGCTATAATCGTATTTATCATAGGTGTATGTAAAACTTCCATGGTGTAAAATTAAGGTTATATTGCCATTTTTCAGGCAACAGTTGTTACATTAGTAGCATAAATTTTAAAAACTTACAGTGATGAATCGAAGTAGATGCGGTTGGTGTGAAGGCGATGCTTTATACGAGGTATATCACGACGAAGAATGGGGAGTTCCTGTTTATGATGATGCCACACTATTTGAATTTTTAATACTAGAAACATTTCAGGCTGGTTTAAGTTGGATCACTGTGCTTAAAAAACGAGAAAGTTTCAGAAAAGCCTTCGATAATTTTGATTATAAAAAAATCGCACTTTACCAACAGCCTAAAATTGATGAACTTTTGCAAAATGCAGGAATCATTAGAAATAAATTAAAGATTAAAGCTACTATTTCTAATGCACAAGCTTTTATGAATATACAAGAAGAATTTGGTTCATTTTCAAAATACATCTGGGCATTTGTGGATGGTCAACCCATTAAAAACAAGTTTGAAGATTATAAAAAAGCACCTGCCAATACGCCTTTAAGTGATACCATTAGTAAAAATTTAAAAAAACGCGGCTTTAAGTTTGTAGGATCTACTGTAATTTATGCACATATGCAAGCAACAGGCATGGTTAACGACCATGAAGTGACTTGCTTTAGATATAATGAAGTTTAGAGGAATTTTATAAATTCTGCTCTTGGAATGTTTCTGGCCCCAAGGCTTTCTAGATGATTGGTGTGCAGCTGACAATCTATTACTTTGTATTCTGAATTCTGAACAAAAGATATAAATCCCACTTTACTGGCATTACTTTGTTTAGCAAACATACTTTCACCACAAAACACTCCGTTTCCAATATCTATACCATATAGTCCACCAACAAGTTCATCTTTTTGCCAAACTTCGACTGACTTTGCATATCCTATTTTATAAAGTTTTATATATGATTCAACCATTTCATCTGTTATCCAAGTACCACGTTGTCCTTTGCGTTTCATAGCAGCACAGTTTTTTATCACTTCTTCAAAAGCTTTATTAGTAGTTACGGTAAACGTATGTCTTTTAAAGATCTGTTTCATACTCTTTGAAACCTTCAAATCTTGAGGAAATAACACAAAACGAGGATCTGGAGACCACCAAAGGATAGGTTCTTCATTTTCAAACCAAGGAAAAATTCCATTTTTGTAAGCATGCAATAAACGTTCTGAAGACAAGTCACCACCAACCGCCAAAAGCCCGTCTGACGTAGCTTTAGAGACATCTGGGAATTCTATTTTTTGAGTTAAAAAGTGCATATTTCAAGGCTTAAATAACATTTCTTTAACAATTTTGCTGTTAAATACAGCATTTGGTTTTGATAGTATAAGAATTTTATTGATATTTGACTTGACCTTTATGTAATAAATTTTTGTTCATCATTGCTTTTTTTTAAGTTTGTTTGTAAAGGTCAAAACCTAAAACCACAATATTAAGTCCCGACTAACCATCGGGACTTTTTTAGTTTAAATAAAAAAAACTTGCTTCATAAAAGCAAGTTTTTTTATTATTCGATATTATTTATTTCTAGAATGGTAAATCGTCATGATCGCCATCCTTTACGTCATTAACTGGCTCAAAAGCTTCTGTTGGTGGTACAGGAGGCATATCTCCACTAGCCGCTTCTGGTTGTAAGGCTTCAATTCTCCAACCTTGGATAGAATTGAAATATTTTGTCTCACCTTGTGGGTTCACCCATTCTCTGCCTCTTAGGTTTATATTAATTTTTACCTGCTGACCAACCTGGTAGTTATTTAATAAGTCTGTTTTATCTTGAACAAACTCTACCATAATATGCTGTGGGTATTGCTCTTCTGTAGTTACTACTACCTCTCTTTTTCTAAAACCGTTACTTCCAAATGTTTGTGTCTCTCCAATCACCTTAATACGTCCTTGTACTTCCATTTTTACTTAATCTAAATTTTATTTTACTATTTATTTTATGGCTACGAAAGTAATAACTTCCATGCACTTTTTACGTCTCCATAGCTCAAATAATTTTGAGCAATTTTATGTTTTTCTCTATGTGAAGCTGTTTTAATATCAGGATAACGTTCACTAATATCATCCACAAACTTATTCACTTCATTTTTGTTTGGTAGAGCCTCAACATTAGCCAGCATTCCTAAATTATTTCCCGTTAAAATCATACTATTTTTAACATGATCTGGCATATTATCTACACCTATACCCATCTTTCTTAGTGGCTTCGGTATTTCAAAAAATCCTTTTTTTGCTCTACTGTAATAACTACCTCCTGCTCTTGCTACTAAATCCAATGCTTCTTGATTAATTGTTTCATCTTCATTCAATACCTCATCAGTAATATGCAATTTAACTACTTCACAAATCACCAAATTCCCTGCTCCTCCTTCTTTTCCTAGATGCATAACGTCATTAACTTTACATTCAAACTGAATAGGAGATTCTGCTACTCTAAAAGGTTTAACCTCTTCTGATGGCAACATGGTTAATCCTGCTTTTTCAAACTCGTTAACACCTTCAGGATATTCTGTACTTGTTAATGACATTTGATGAACAATGTCATAATTCACCACATTGATGACAACTTCTTTAATTGTTTCAACATTTTCTAAGGTGTGCTTAGTTGTATTATCTCTAACACGCCTGGCAGGTGAAAATATGAGTATTGGAGGGTTAGCACTGAATACATTAAAAAAACTAAACGGTGACAAATTAGGATTGCCATCTCCATCAATTGTACTGGCAAATGCAATAGGCCTTGGCGCAACTGAACTTAAAAGGTAGCCATGTAATTTACCGGTTGAAAGATCTTTAGGATTTAATGAAATCATGTACTTCTCTGATTTTCAACAAATATAATTATATTGGTTTGCTAGTGAAAGTATTTTATCCACATTGAAGTACAATATTATTAACAGTTTTCCATTATATTTAGAAATAGAAATTGCACTAACCAATGACGTTTAGCTCAAACCGAAATGTAATCCGCTGGATTATAATATTGTCTTCATTCATAATCATCTCTCTTATTCTATGGAATACCTATGTGTTCTTTCAGAATTTTAAATTAGAAGAGCGAAATAAAATGAAGAATTGGACTTTTGCCTACCCTGAGTATTCTAAGTTTTTCTACCAGGACGATGTTGAAATGAACGAAGTTGCCGATAGAGTTGTTACTGATACTACTGTTACTATTCCAATGCTATTAGTGGATGAAAACAATAAGATTATAAATTTTAGAAATATTGACAGTAATCTTGTAGATAGTCCAAAATCAATAATTAATCTTTTAAATAATTTAATATCACAAAATGATCCGCTTGAAGTGACTTTACCAGATAATAAGCCTGGTAAATTATACTATGGAAACTCCCCTTTACTCAATAAATTAAAATATTATCCATTAGCCTTAATACTAATTATTGTTCTTTTTGCAGCAGTAGTATATTTCTTTTACCGTAGTTCTAAAAATGCAGAACAAAATAAACTTTGGACAGGTATGGCCAAAGAAACAGCGCATCAAATAGGAACTCCTTTATCTTCTCTCGTTGGTTGGACTGAGATATTAAAATCTGAAAATGTAAACCCTCAATACATTATAGAAATTGAAAAAGATATTGACAGATTACAAACCATTACAGATCGTTTTAGCAAGATCGGGTCGGCACCTACATTAGAACGCGTAGATATTGTCCAAATTACACAGCAATCTTATGATTACTTAAAATCGAGATCTTCTAAGCTAATTAATTTTGATATTGTTATTCCTGAAACAGAAATCTTTGTAAACCTTAACTCACAACTTTTTGGTTGGACTATAGAAAATCTGGTAAAAAATGCTATCGATGCCATGAAGGGAAAAGGTGATTTAAAATTAGAGCTTTCTCAAATAGAAAATCAAGTGTTTATTAATATTTCTGATACTGGAAAAGGTATTTCTAAAAACCTATATACTAAAATTTTTGAACCAGGTTACACGACAAAAAAACGTGGGTGGGGACTTGGATTGTCTTTAGCAAAACGAATTATTGAAGACTACCATAACGGCAAAATAAAAGTACTTACTTCTGAAATTAAAAAAGGCACAACTATACAAATTATGCTAAAGACGCTCTAAAAGCTATTTGAAATTAGAAGCAATTGCAGTCGCAATAGATTTAAACTCCTCTGGTTCCAACTTTTCTTTATGCGTAAAACGTGCATTTTCCATTGTGTGCAGTGGTATCAAATGCACATGTACATGAGGCACTTCTAAGCCAATAACAGACATACCGACGCGCTCGCAAGGCACAGCTTTTTCTATAGCTAATGCCACACGTCTCGAAAATTGCATCAAAGCTGTATAAGACATCTCATCTAAATCAAAGATTTTGTCAACTTCTTTTTTAGGAATACACAGTGTATGCCCTTTAGCATTAGGGTTAATATCTAAAAAAGCAAAAAAATCTTCTGTTTCAGCTACTTTGTATGATGGAATTTCACCATTAATAATTTTTGTAAAAAGTGTAGCCATAAATCAATGAATATCTCATAAAGATAAAAAGATTCCTTGAGAAAGGAATCTTTTTTATATGTTATCATTTCAAAAGCAATTCGACTATGATCAATACGACAGTGCTAATACTATTATCTCGAAATTTCTAATATATCAAATTTTATAATACCATTTGGCACTTGAATTTCAGCCGTATCGCCAACTGATTTACCCAATAGGCCTTTACCTATAGGCGAGTTAACAGAAATTTTACCTGAAGCTAAATCTGCCTCACTCTCTGCTACCAAAGTGTATGTCATTTCCATACCATTGGTTTGATTTTTAATCTTAACAATTGACAATGCTAAAACTTTAGAAGTGTCTAATTGTGACTCGTCTATTACTCGAGCATTAGCAAGGGTTTCTTCCATTTTAGAAATTTTCATTTCTAACATTCCCTGAGCCTCTTTAGCTGCATCATATTCAGCATTTTCACTCAAATCGCCTTTATCTCTTGCTTCTGCAATAGCTTGTGACGCTTTTGGTCGCTCAACATCCTTAAGCTGGTTTAACTCTTCTCTTAATTTTTTTAATCCTTCAGCTGTATAGTAAGATACTTTACTCATAATTCTTTCGTTTATTCTTTGTAATCTCTGCCTGCTATATTCAAAATATCCCGAAACAAGTTCGGGATTAAAGAAAAAATCTCGCTGTGACGAGATTACTATGCAAATATATAAAATATTTACAGTATACTTGAAATAATTGTAAATTGCCCTTTAAAATTGACTAATGAAAAAATTGTTTTCACTACTGTTTTGTGTTGTGTTCTTGTCTTGTAGTAAAGACAGCAATAATAACAATTGTAACTTCTTACTAAATGTGGGTGTTAATGCCACGGTAAACTTAAACTTACCGCAGTTTAATCAATTACAATTCCCTGTAAATGCAGTTAGGTTAGAAGGTTTTGGCAATGAAGGTATAATACTAGTTAGAGTAAACTCGTCTACACTTGTTGCATGGGACGGAGCAGACCCAAATCATGTACCATCCGCATGTTCTACACTTAGGATAGAAGGTTTAAATGGTGTATGTGATTGCGGTGATGGCAATGAATATAGTCTTGTATCTGGTCAATTGGTTAGTGATACTAATCAACCCTGCACATTAAAGCCATACAGGGTTGATTTTATTGGTGATAATACCTATGTGATTAGCAACTAAAAGTTTAAAGTCACTCCGACTAAAAAGTTTGTGGTCGCCTGAGGATAAAACCCAGATCCCTCAACAGTGGTGACACTTCCTGGATTAGAAAAATCATCATCAAACGTAAAATAATAGCCATTAGACACATACTTTTCGTTAAATATGTTATTCACTAAACCTGTAAATACCATGGATTTGAAGAATGATTTTTTCTGTGATTCCTCATTAACTTTAAAGGACAATGTATATGTAATATTAAAATCATTCACGAAATAGCTATCTAATTTTGACAACTCAGCTTCGGTATTGCTCATATATTGTTCACCAACAAACTTACTTAAAAGTGACATTTGTAGTTCTTTAATCGGTTGAAAAACTATAGCATTTGCGGCCACTAGATCTGGTGAAAATGAAATATCTGTTTTACCTAAATTTCGAGGTTCCGTTTCACCATCTCGAAATATCTTAGTTTCTTTATTTTTATTAGAGCTAATAGTCATGTTAGGTTGCAAAGTTAATTTTGGCGTCACAGGTATAATCGCTTCTAATTCTACACCTAATCGATAACTTTCTCCACTATTTGTTCTAATAGGATTACCAACATCATCTAAACGCCCAGATAACACTAACTGCTGATTGTACATCATATAATAAGCGTTGGCATTAAAGCTAAAATTGCCTTTCTTATGTCTCCAGCCTAATTCAAAATCATTTAGTTCTTCTGGTTTAATATTAGGGTTACTTTCAAAATCTGTTCTATTTGGTTCTCGGTTAGCTCTTGCATAAGAGAAATAAAAATTATTGGCATCGTTTAATTCATAACTTACACCTGCTTTAGGATTAAAAAAAGTAAATTCCTTATCTACTTCAAAATCTACCAGATCTGAAGTGTTTCCGAAGGTTTTATAGGTAACATTTCTAACCTGTAAATCTCCATATAAACTCACCTTGTCGTTTAACTGGTAGTTAGCTTTATAGAAAACTGATAAATCATTCTTTAAACTATTTCCATCGTAATAGCGATCTCTAATGTCACTTTGGCTGGCAAATTCTGCCCAAATAACTTCACCAAAGTGATCACCATCATAATGACTGTAAGAACCACCAAATATCATATCTATCTCATCATTCTTATAATTGACGCTAGCATTTACAACATAGAAGTCATTATCTAACCAACGACGACGAATTAAATCAGTCGTATTTACAGATTCACCATTAACCGTTAATTCTTCAAAACCATAGGTAGAAAAATCGTCATCCTCTCTAAACTGCTCAAAATAACCACGACCATAAGTATAGTTAAGACCCAATGTTGTTGACCAATTATTGTCATAACGCTGATTCCAATGTAATTGGTAGTGATCTTGACTGTAGTTATCTACTTCATTATCGTAAAATTGAGTATTGCCATTATCATCTGTGTATATTCCAGCAAAGTTGAAGGTTCTGTCCTCCTTTAAGGTTTCAGCATCAATACCATACCAAGATTGGTAAGTCACTTCATTTCCGCCAAAAGCAATAGCTTTTATTAAGGTATTGGTGTTTATGTAAGACGCTTGTAAAAAATAGGATTTTAAATCCGCTGATGCTCTGTCTATATAACCATCTGACGAAATGTTAGACAAGCGCCCTGCAATTTCAAAATGATCATTTAATAAACCTGTACTAAACTTAACAGTGTGCTTTCTAGTATTAAAACTTCCGAATGAATTTGAAATTTCTCCAGATGCTTCTTTTGAAACCGCATCAGTGAGTACATTTATACTCGCTCCAAACGCACCAGATCCGTTAGTCGATGTTCCTACACCACGTTGTAATTGTAAACTTTCTACGGATGACGCAAAATCACCTAGATTCACCCAAAACGTACCTAATGATTCTGCATCATTATAAGGTATTCCATTAATTGTCACATTAGTAGACTGTGGGCTAACTCCTCTAACTCTAATACCTGTATAGCCGACTCCTGCTCCTGCATCTGTTGTAGTCACTACCGAAGGCAAAAAGTTTAATAGGATTGGTATATCCTGACCTAAATTACGCTTTGCAAGCTCTTCTTTAGACACATTAGAGTGTGTGATAGGAGATTTTGCGTCTACACGAACTGATTTTACCAAGATTTCATCAAGTTTTTCTACTTTGCTTGTGTCTTGTTGTTTTTCTTGCCCATTAACAGAGCAAAGACTAAATAATAAAATAAAAAGTGTTAATTTCTGCCTAAATATCTTTGACAGATTTTTGAATAAAATTTTCATTACGACTGTAAATTATAATCGAATAAAAAGAGGTAATTATTCTTAGTTAATAATTGATTATTTGAACGATAACAAATATGATTAGAAAAATATTGCTACTACTTTGAATCCTTACATTAAAAAATAAAAATCATCAGATTCAGAAGTAAAACCAACATTGATGACCTAATCGCACTTGCAAAAAACATCCACAGGACATTTTCTTAACGCTCGGTTCCTAAACAGCATTACCTGTTCTAGGTTCAATGGGTATGATCTCAGCCACTTTTTGGCACCCCTTTTTGAGAACGATGCAAAGATAACAACTAATTTTTCTTGAAGTGAAAAGAAATGTGAAAAATTTTAATCGAGTTTTGGAGGTTTTCTATTCGCCTTTTTTTCAGATGTTTTTTTCTTTTTCTCTAGACGTTTCTTCTTGACTGCTTTTGGCACCTTAGTTTTTTTACGTACTTTTTCTTCTTTTAATGCTTCTTTAATAAGCACAATACATCTATTTGTAATTAAAGTCTTATTTCTAAATTGACTACGACTTTCACCAGAGCTTAAACTTAATATTCCATCTTTATTTATGCGTTTTTTTAAAACTTTGGCTAGTTTATCCTTTTGCGCATCATCAAATACATTAGATTCTGATACATTAAAGTAGAGCTCTACTTTACTAGCCACTTTATTTACATTTTGGCCACCACTGCCAGAACTTCTAACAGCTTTATAAGTAAATTCAGATTTTAGAGCGTCAATATCCACATCCACTACGTTTTAATTTGGTGTGGCGGTTTAAGAAGATCATTAACTGTTTTAACAGGGTTAAAGGTTATAATTGGGACTTCTACAAAAATGGTATTCCAGTGCGCCATACTACCGTTCCAAAGTCCTGGTAATTCTAGAGCTTTCAAATCTTTACCCACCTTAGTTTTCATAGTAATAAAAGCTGCCTTTTGGTCAACATAGTTTTCTAAATCAAATTTTTCGCCCTTATAATTTTTTATTCCACAAACTACATCTACAGGATTAAAATGTGTTGCCTTTTTAAAGATTTCTTTTTGAGACTTATCCTTTAAGTTAATTTGAGCAGATTCTACTATTTGTAAGGATAAATTCCAATTTTGGTCTTTTACCCAAAACGGACCACCACCAGGCTCGCCTTCATTCTTTACCATACCACATACTCTAATTGGTCTGTTTAACTTTTCTTTTAAATATTCTATTTTGTACTTGTCTGAATACTTTTCAAACTCATAAGATATTTTTACGCTTAATTCTCTCGTTAAAAATTCTGCTATCTCAATTAATTTCTCTTCTGATAGATCATTATTCTCAAGGTAATTTAAGTTATCAAATACTTTTGTTTGTAATTGAAGCAGTATACCAGCTAAAACTTTTTTGTACTTGGCGACTTCTTCCTTGTATTTTTTTACCACAACATTATCTATATTTTTTATAAAAACAATATCTGCATCAAGTTCGTTAAGGTTTTTTAATAAAGCTCCATGCCCTGATGGTCTAAATAATAAGCTACCATCTTTTTCTCTAAATGGTTGATCTTTTAGTGTTACTGCTATAGTATCTGTAGATTCATGTTGATATGAAAAGTCTATCTCAAAAGAAATACCAGTTTTTTGTTCGACATGTTCTTCAATACGCTTAAACTCTTCATTAAACTTATCTTTAAATCGTTCTGATATTGTAAAATGAAGTTGTGCATTTTTATTATTACTCGCATACAATGCTGCTTCATAGAGATGTTCTTCAAAAGCAGTGGATATATAATTGTTCTTATACTCATGAAAAGGTAACAGACCTTTTGGATAATTCCCAAAATTTAGTTGCTGTTTATCTAACATTGCTTGAACAAAATGCCATAATTTTCTACTAGTAGGTAATTCATTAAAATCTATACCCTTGTTGTTTAAATGGTCTATAACTATATTATAAAACGGAAACTTCTCTAAACCAACTGAAAACAAGGATAAATCCTTTAGTTTTTCCTTATTTATATAAGAGTTTATTGACTCCTTTTCAGGATTGTATTTTTTAATAAACTTAAACAAGAATTTAAACATTCGAGACGCTGCTCCAGATGCTGGCACAAATTTTACAAGCGATAAGTTATTTTTCCTTGTTTCGAATGCTGAAACGGATTCGTCTATAATTTTCTGATTTAAAACAATAATACCATGATCTTTAGTTGCAACTTCAGCAATATTAGTGAATGGAATACCAGATTTAAATATGGCCAATTGAGATTCTACATCTTTTACTGTTAATCCTTTTTTTTCTATTTGTTCTATATCCTCTTCTGAAAATTTCATCTACGCTGTTCTAGTAATTTATCAATATGTTTTACTGCTAAAGCTAAGCGTTCTTTTTTATCTCCTTTAAGCAACACAAATGGTTTGGAATGTTTAATTAAAGTATTCTTAAAAGCTAAAAACATAGCTTCTCTTTCTTTTGGTTTGTCTCTGAGGTCATCAGCTTCCCAAGGTGTATCAATATATGTTAAAAAATATAAATCGTAGGTATTTTCAGTCGCATATTTATCTAGTATAGGGTTGCAACTACCACTGTAATAAGCTTCACTATACACCTTTGTCTCTAACAAATCGGTATCGCAAATTAATACATTATCCGTTTTTTGAGCCAATTCATTCTCCAACTTCATTTGCCCAATTGCAATTGGTAGCAAATCCTTTGGCTCACAGATTTTTCGCTCATTATTCCATTTATTCTGAAGATATTCACGAGCATATTCTGGTACCCAAACCGAATTATAATATCTTGCCAATTGTCTTGATAGCGTTGTCTTACCAGTCGATTCTGGACCAAATAATACTACTTTTATGCAGTTTGAAGGTTGTTGTTTAAGTACTTCTTCCATGCTAAATAACCAAATATGGCAATTACTGTAAATCCTAAATACTGAAAACTAGTAAATGTAAATCCTTTATACAAATACAAAGGTACAGATATGACGTCACCTATAATCCAAAATATCCAGTTTTCAATTTTTCGCCTTGCCATCAGCCACATACCAACAAAAAATATGGCTGTTGTTAAGGTATCTACATAAGCCACCCAACTTGTCCATTTGTCAAATGTTTTGTAAACTAGAAAAACAAATAATAAAGTTGCTACAAAAATAAACAGGCTAATAAATCTTTCTTTTTTTGATGTAATTGATATTGGTGTTACATGCGTTGCGTCTACTTTTTTGGTCCAGACATACCATCCATACATACTCATTATAAAATAGTAGGCGTTAATCATCATATCACCTAACAATTCCCACTTTAATAATAAATAGACAAAAATTGCAGTGCTTATCATGCCTGTTGGAAATACAAAAATATTGTTCTGTTTTGAAAACCAAACCGACAAAAATCCAAATAATACAGCTATAATTTCTAAAACAATATCTATAGTTTGATAATCTGAATATTGCCCAAATAAAAAATCAAAAATCTGGCTCATAATCGCTCCTATCTGTTTTTACAATTTTCATTTGTAATACTGCAATATCTACTTCTAAAAATGATTGTTTTATCTCTTTGTTTAGGAATGGCATTAATGTATCATAGTCACCATATATTTGAGTACTTAATGGATTCTCCAACACCGTAAATTCAGAGGCTCTTAACTTTTTAATGAAAGTAATGATATGCGCTTCATAGTTGTTTTGTAATGGAGACAAGGTTAACTCAACAGATATATTCATTTTATTTTTTTAATTGATTAAAGAATGTTTCGTCATTTTCAAAAGCAGTACCAATGACTACCAAATTAGCACCTGCTATGTATGCAGATTCTAGTTCATTTACAGATCTGATTCCACCACCAACAATTAAAGGAATATGTAGTTGTTGTTTGACTTTTGAAATGATATCTGTTTCTATTGGGTGCGTTGCACCACTTCCTGCCTCTAAATAAATCAATTTCATGCCTAACAACTCTCCTGCTTTTGCCGTATGTAATATGGTTTTTAGATCGCTTCGTTTAAGTGGTTGGGTTTTACTAACGCGCTCTACTGAGGTTTGCTTGCCGTTTTCTAAAAGAATATAACCAGTTGGCATTATTTCTAAGTCAATTGAATTTAGCTTTGATGCCGCCTCTACATGTTTTCCTATTAAATAATCAGGATTGCGACCAGAAATTAAAGACAAAAACAAAAGTGCATCCGCTTTGTCTGTGATTTGAATAATATCTCCAGGAAACAATACGACAGGCAAATTAGTATGCTTTTTAATCTCTTCAACTAAAACGTCTGTAGCTCCATTATTTACCTCACTACCACCAACAAAAATATGAGTAGCAATAGAGGTGTTGACTTTAGTGATAAAGTTTGAAACATTTTCAACCTTCATTTTATCAGGATCAATTAAAACAGCTAAAAGGCGTTTTGAAGATTTACTAGATACGACTATATTTCGATAGATATTCTTCATTCTGGAACAACGTAAGCACAGGTAAAACCATCAAATTCTAAGAAAGCTGTATTGTATCTGTATTTTTTATTTTTATAATCTATCCAAGCGACGGTTTCTTTATCTTTGAGCATAAATGGTATAACTAAAAAGTGCTCTTTAAATAGCATTCCTGGAGTTGCAAAAAGCTTATATAGCGATTCTTTAATTCCCCAAATAACGGTAAGTTTTCTAATGTAATCATTCGCAGAAGCATTGAGATAACTAAACTCGTAATCAATAAATTTTTTAGCAATAACGCCTATTTTAAAACGCTGTTTTTCTATATCAATTCCGACTTCCTTATCACTAACAATCACACCTGAATAGGTAAAGGAATGTGTTATTGAAATGTATTTACCGTCTTTTAGATGAGGTTTGCCATTGTCATCGTAAAACAATTCCTGATCTGTATACCCAAATTCTCTAAGTAAATGGCGTACACTTAAAAAACCGCGTTGGTGAATTTCACTTTTCATGCCTAAAACACGCTCAAGGCTATTAGGCTTTAAATCTAATGGCCTCAATAAATCATCATAAAGCTCTTCAATCTTCCAGATTTTAACAGCAGTTTGTGAGTTTACGTTAATGGATTTGTACAGTGGCATTTAATATTGTGAAACCTAATGATTATCTTTGCACTGCCTAAGGCAGATTTAGCTTTTTTTGGTAAGCGAATTTAACCATTTTAAGCACTAAATCCCAAAGGCAATTAATTTAAAAATAGAAAGTAAAAAAGAATATGAGTACAAAAACAATTGCTTACGTACCCTTTAAAGTAAAGAACATTGATCTTGCAGAATGGGGAAGAAAAGAAATAGAACTCGCTGAGGCAGAGATGCCTGGATTAATGAGTCTACGTGAAGAATACAAAGACGAGCAACCATTAAAAGGTGCGCGTATTGCTGGTTGTCTGCATATGACCATACAAACTGCCGTATTAATTGAAACTTTACAGGCTTTAGGTGCTGAGGTAACTTGGAGTTCTTGTAATATTTTTTCAACGCAAGATCAAGCAGCAGCCGCTATTGCAGCTGCAGGAACTGCAGTTTATGCCTGGAAAGATATGACTGAAGAGGAATTTGATTGGTGCATTGAGCAAACGTTATTTTTTGGTGAAAACAGACAACCGTTAAATATGATTCTTGATGATGGTGGGGATTTAACTAATATGGTATTAGATAAATATCCGCATTTAGCAAAAGACATTAAAGGTCTTTCGGAAGAAACAACAACTGGTGTACATAGACTTTATGAGCGCGTAAAAAATGGTACTTTACCAATGCCTGCAATAAATGTAAATGACTCTGTAACCAAATCTAAGTTTGATAATAAATATGGTTGTAAAGAATCTGCAGTTGATGCGATTAGAAGAGCAACAGATGTAATGTTAGCTGGTAAAAGAGTAACGGTTTGTGGATATGGTGATGTTGGTAAAGGAACTGCGGCTTCTTTTAAAGGTGCAGGTAGTATTGTAACCGTTACTGAAATTGACCCTATATGTGCATTACAAGCTGCAATGGATGGTTTTGAAGTTAAGAAATTGGAAACCGTAGTTGGTAATTCTGATATTGTTATTACGACTACAGGAAACAAAGATATCGTTAGAGCAGAGCACTTTAATGCAATGAAAGACAAAACCATAGTGTGTAACATTGGGCATTTTGATAATGAAATCCAGATGGCTTGGTTAAACGACAATTACGGAAACACAAAAAACACCATTAAACCACAAGTAGATAAATACACTATTGATGGTAAGGACATTATTGTATTAGCAGAAGGTCGTTTAGTTAATTTAGGCTGTGCAACTGGTCATCCAAGTTTTGTTATGAGTAATTCATTTACAAATCAGACTTTAGCACAAATAGAACTTTGGAATAATTCTGAAAATTATAAAAACGAAGTTTATATGTTACCTAAGCATTTAGATGAAAAAGTTGCAAAACTTCATTTAGAAAAAATTGGTGTCGAATTAACTGAGCTTAAGGAGTACCAAGCAGATTATATTGGTGTAACTGTTGAAGGTCCTTACAAGCCTGAGCATTATCGATACTAGAAATATTGATTTTTAAAAGTACCATGCTTTTAAATAAATAAAATCAAACCCTTACATTTCTGTAAGGGTTTTGTTATTTTTAGGCATCCATGAAACGTACACAAAAACTTTCCGAATATGTTATTAAGTTAGAATCTTATATTTCTAAGTATTTAGAAAGTAATACCAAAGTCTCTAAAAGTACAATTGGCTGGCAGATAGATCATAGTCTTAAAGTAATTAATAATGTTACTAAAGCAATAGAAGCTTCCGATCCTACTTTGTATAAAAATAATTTTAGCTTTTTAGGACGTATATTTTTAACTCTTGGTTATTTTCCGAGAGGGAAAGTAAAAGCTCCTAAACATGTAAAACCTCCCGAAATAATTTTAGAAGACGATTTAATAGCACAAATTGAAGCTGCTAAATCTAATATTGAAGCATTAGCTAGTTTAGATAAGAATTCTTTTTTTAAGCACCCTTTATTTGGCAATATAAATACCAAAAGCGTCTATCGTTTTTTAGAAGTACACACCAAACATCATCTTAAGATTATTGACGATATTTTGAAAAACTAATTAGTTAGAATAACTAATCGCTCGTTCAGAATCTAATGTTTAAATAAAATTTTATTAGTTGTAACCTCAGTAAATACATATAAATTTGATTGAAAACAAGGTGAGGTTTCTACCAACTCAATAACCACTTTATCATAGCAATAATTAGAACGCAAAAAATAAAGTTCCTTATTTTTAATCAAAACATAGCCCACATGATTATCTAAACCAACAAAATAAACACCATCAGAATAAACAGCATTAACTTCAGTCTTTAGTTCCTCAAAAGATAGATTTGAATACATCTTAAGCTCAGTTTTAGACTGTAAAAGTTTGGATTCATCACAACCAGCCGCTTGTGCCATTTTATAACGATTGAGATTAAACCCTAAATGTTTTAAAGTGGTCGAAACAAAATAACCACAAGCAATTTCGCCATCATTAGGACTATTGGTATGGCCATTAAAATCCCAAGGTGTGTCATACCAATGTGGCACAATATCATTTAATAGCTTTTAATAGATATATTTTGAAGCACTATCAATTGCCTTGTTGTTATTAGTTTGATATAAGTTTTTAAAATAAAATTTATCTGCTTTAATCTTTGTGATGATAGAATTATAGTTGCCTTTGGGCTTAAAGTTGATACTTAGTTTTGTGGAATCAAATGACAATGCTACTGATTCTTCATTTATAATAACATCTGCAATTTCAGAAATAGGCTTATCATTTTCTTTTAATTCAGGCTTACATCCAAACAAGAAAACCAATAATAGAATAAATAGTGCTTTTTTCATTACTGGTAAAACATTAAAACTCACTTTTAATTATAAATAAACCCCTTCTATTTCTAGAAAGGGCTCAATCAACTTTAAAAATTATGAAGGTTAATCTTTTTTTAGATTAAGACTTCCAAGATTATGAAATAAAAACTCTTTAGAATCTGTCATTGACACAAACAAACCTTCAGGAAATTTTCTACCCAACGGTATGGTTGTAACTTCGCAACCATCTGTTTCTAAAGTTCCAAGATTTACTTCTTTAATAAAGTCATTTGTTTTTCTGTCAAAGACACAAAAACTATGTGATTGCTGATTAGATACTATCAAAAAACCAGAATTGTTTTGGTATTTAGCAATTGCTATTCCTTCTATATCCCTATTAAAATAGTCGGACCCAAAACAAGACAATTCTTCATTTCCCTTTTTGGGATCTGCATAGTATTTTCTAATACAATGATCTTCATCTGAATAGTATATAAAACCTAATTCGTTATCTACCGCAATAGCTTCTATTTCTTTCTTTCTGCTAAATTGCCCAAACTTTCTTACAAGCCTAGTGCTAATACCTAAACTGTCTGAAATTAATTGGTATTGATATAAATAATTATTAATTGGCCCTTCTTTTCTGCTTACAATAATATATGTTACTGATGCTGCAAAATCTCTATAAAAAGCAATGCCCATTGGTCTACGGTTTGCAATTTCAGATTCATCTTCAAACACCTTAAGCCCACCTTTATCTAACATTTCCATATTTGGAACAGAAAATAATCGTATTTGATTTTTTTCTCGTTCTGTAAATGCTAATAAATCAATGGTTGTTGAGTCATTTAATTTAAAATCATAAGAAATATCAACATTATTAGGGTAGCTTTTACCCATTAAAGATTTCTCTTTTATGATTTTTCCGTTTAAGTCAAATGCATAGACACCACCATTAACTTCATCTTTATCTGTGCCAAAAACAATACTTTCTTCTGTATTAGATTTGTTAATCCAAATGGCGGGATCATCTGTGTCGTTTGGTGTTTTTTCTGTTCTCAACACAGGTTCAATAACTCGTAGATTATTTTGCTTACAGCCTATAACAGCTAAGAACAAAATAAAGAAACAACAAATACTATTTTCTTTTAAATAAGTCATACTTTAATCCAAAGGTTAAACGTTGTCCATAATATTCTGCCTGCATTGTTCTGTTTCTTACTCCTTGGTAATAACGTAATGGCTGGTCTGTAATATTCAATAAATCCAAATAAACTCTCAGATTAGGTGTTACTGCATAATTAACATTAAAATCTACTAAAAACTGCTCATCATAATAACGATCGTCAAAGGCATTTCCTCCAATTTCATCGATATAAGCGTCTGAGTAATTTACAGAGAATCTTACATTAAATTTTTTATCATTATAGGCTAAAGAACCGTTAAACATATTAGGTGCTGTGCCTGGCAAATCTAAATCGTTTCGTTCATCACCGTCTTCTGTAAAAACACCATCTGTAGAAGATGTTAAATATGTATAATTTAAATAAATACTGAAATTTTTAGCAAAGCCAGGTAAGAAATCCAGTTGGCGTTGAAATGCGAATTCAGCACCAAAAATGGAAGCACCTTCACCATTTTGTGGTTGAAAGACCTGAAACCCTGTTGCATCATCTTCGCTCTGCAAGACATAAATAAAATCGCGAATGTCCTTGTAAAAAAGACCACCAGAGAGAATTCCTACACTTTCAAAATAATGCTCTGCCATCAAATCAAAAGCCATAGATGTTGTCGCTTCCAGCTCTGGGTTTCCTAAAAAAATCTCTTCGTCAGAGGAAACTATATCAACGGTTGGTACTAAATTTTCATAATTTGGTCTTGCTAAAGTATTGGTCCATGCAAATCTAAAAATTGTATTATCTGTTAAATCATATTTTAAATGAACACTCGGCATCACATTGGTATAATTACTTTCTTCTGTTATAGTACCCACAAGTTCTTCTTCATCTTCAATTTGGTTACCAGTAGCTTTTATAGATGTATTTTCTACTCTTAGACCTGCCAGAATACTAAACTTTTCTGATAATTGTTGATTGGCCATTGCATAAGCTGCAAATACATTTTCTTCAACATCGTAGTTAGCTCTAAGGAATTCATCTAGTACAGGCTCTCCATCTACCAGACTAAGTCCACCCAACCACTCAGGTGATGCAAAAAAACCGGTTTGATATTGGCTACCGGCTAAATAATCAGGGTCTGAAAAATCTCTAGTTGGTAAGTCATCAAGTGTAGGAAACTGATCTTCTAAATCGAATTCAAAAAAGTTATTATCTCTAAATTTGTTTTTTAGTCTTCCTCTTAAACCAAACTTAACAAAACCATCGCCTTGATTAAAAAAGTCTGCAGGTAACTGAGCATTTAAGAATAGATTAATATCCTCTTCTTCTGTGTACTGATTTTCTTCTGTTATTTCATCAAATTCAAAACCAGACAAATTATCACCATCAGCAGAATTTACTGGTATAAATAATGGAAATTCAGAATCTAAAGTGTTATTAATAAGATATTTAGAATTAAACTGTGCATAACGCTCATTTAAACGTTCTTCTGAAGCTTTTGCATAAGACGTCATCCAATCTAATTTTAGTTCACCTAATAAGTGCTCACCTGATAGGGAATAATTTTGCATGCGCTGATCTTCTAGACGTGCGTTTTGATTTCTATCATTATCTATACCTGCCTTAGTTTGCCTTGCCACTTCAACAGGAAATTGCGTTAGGTTACCATTACCATCAATTGAAAAGTCACCTTGTTCAATATCTTCACCATCTAAAATCTCGTGCTCTAAACGGTAACGGTTCTCGCGATCATCTCGCCAATTGTACATAGTTCTTAATTCAATTTTATTATTAGCATCAAATCTATAATCAAAATTGGCTGAGAAACTTCTTCTCACACGCTGTACGATATACGTTCGTTGTTCAAAAACATTAGTATATGGATTAACATCTGCCTCAACGACATCAGTGCCGTCAAAAAACTCGAATTCATCCGTCCACTCGGCTTCTATATTATCGGAACCAAAGTCATTATCAAAAACAGAAGCAGAAACCATCCATCCAAATTTTCCATTATTAGAACGGTCTCCTAATAAAAAAGTTCCATTTAATATGCGCTTATCGGAAATAAAGCTTACACCTGACCCTAAAGTAGCTGACAATCTAAATCCTTCAGGTGCAGCACGTGTAACAAGGTTTACAGAACCTCCTAAAGCATCACCATCCATATCTGGCGTTACGGCTTTATTCACTTCAATCGTCTGAATCATATCTGCAGGGATTAAATCCATTTGAATGTTTCTATTATCTCCTTCAGCAGATGGAATACGAGATCCATTTAATGTTACTGAGTTTAATTGAGGTGCTAAACCTCTTACAATAACGTTTCTTGCTTCTCCTTGATCTACTTGCATAGTAATACCAGGTATACGTTTTACGGCATCTCCAATATTAGCATCAGGAAACTTACCGACCTGATCCGCAGAAACAATATTAGTAATGTTCTGTTTGTTTTTTTGGGTATTTAAAGCCTTAGCTTGTCCACCACTAAATCCAGTGAGTAAAACACCATCTAATTGCTCAGCCTGACTTTTTAGAAGTACTTTTACTTCGACAGTTTCGTCTTCTAAAACTTCAACCTCAACAGTTTGGTCTGCATAACCTAAATATCTAATAATTAGAGTTTGCTTACCAACAGGAACATTTAAAAGTAAAAATTCACCTTCAATATCAGAAACAGTGCCTTTGTTTGTTTCTGAAATAGTGATGGTTGCGTAAGGCACTAACAGGCCTTGTTCATCTGAAATAACCCCTTTTATATTTCCATCTTGAGCAAAAGAAAATAGACTCAATAAAAAGAGACATAAAGTAATAATGTAATGATTTTTCATTTTAATAATTTGGTTAATTAATTCACCACTAATTAAAACATTACCACCATCAATTAAATTAACTGTACTTTATGATATCTTTACATTTCATAGCTTTTTAATCACTTTTTATAATAATTTAACATTGTTTTAAAGTTTACTATAAATTAACTTTAAAACCGGTCTTTCATCTTCATTTTGTATATTTAAAAATGCATATAACATCTAAATTACCTGAAATAGAAACTACAATTTTTACCATAATGAGCGCTTTGGCTAATGAACATAAAGCACTTAATTTATCTCAAGGTTTTCCTAATTATCCGAGTTCTCAAAAGTTAAATGACTTGGTAACAAACGCTATGAATAATGGCTGCAATCAATATGCGCCTATGGCAGGGAATTTAGATTTAAGATTAGCAATTGCTAATAAATATCAGCTACTTTATAAATCCACTTACCATCCAGAAAAAGAAATAACGGTTACAGCCGGAGCAACACAAGCAATCTACACAATCATTTCTGCATTTATAAGACCTAAGGATGAAGTCATCATTTTTAAACCAGCTTATGATTGTTATCAACCAGCTGTAGAAGTTAATGGAGGAATAATAATTCCGATGCAATTATCTGCACCAAATTATAAAATTAATTGGGAAGAAGTTGCATCAAAAATATCATCTAAAACCAAGATGATTATCATAAACTCACCTCATAATCCGAGTGGCACGATTTGGTCTAAAGCAGATATGCAAGTACTAGAAAAGCTAACTAAAAACACTAATATCATTGTACTAAGTGATGAAGTCTATGAACATATTGTATTCGATAACGAAAGACATCAAAGCGTCTGTCTTTTTAGTGATTTAAAACAGCGCAGTTTTATAACGGCATCATTTGGTAAAACATTTCATAATACGGGATGGAAAATTGGTTATTGTTGTGCTCCAGAAGAATTAATGCTCGAATTTAGAAAAGTACATCAATTTAATGTGTTTTCTGTTAATCATCCTGCGCAAAAAGGCATCGCAGATTTTATGCAAGATGCTAATACTTATCTAAATTTAAATGAATTTTTTCAACACAAACGCGATTTGTTTTTAAATCTGATTTCTGAATCCAGGTTTGAATTTAAGCCATCTAAAGGCACCTATTTTCAGGTATTAGATTATTCTAATATTACAAATGAACACGATGTCGATTTCGCCAAGCGATTAACTAAAGACTATAAAATTGCTGCCATTCCACTTTCTGTTTTTAACGAAAAAGGAAAGGATGACAAAGTCCTTCGATTTTGTTTTGCGAAAACTGAAGATACCTTAATTAAAGCAGCCGAAATTTTAAATAACATCTAGTTTGTTAAAACTATTTTAATTACTCGTTTGTTTATCATTTTTTCTATTTATTATATAATATGCTAGACATGAAAAAAATTTCAACAAATACGCTTCTCTCAACTATTATTGCAAGTTGTATTCTGTCTTGTGGAAGCAACGAACGGATTATTACTGACAATGGCAAGTTGTATAATATAGATGGAAAAAATATTGAACGCAATGGTAAGGAAGTTACAAATCAATTAAACGAAAGCGAAAAGAAGACTATAAATCAACTTCTAAAAGAAAAAGAAAAAAGAAGAGAAGAAGAAAAGGAAAAAATAGATGAACTAGAAGCTGCTATTAAAGAAAAGGAAGACATTGAAAAAGCGGTAAAAGAAACACAACGTGAACTTAAAAAGCAGCTTGATGACATTGAAAATAAAATTAAAGAACACGAAAATGCAAGAGATGATTATGCCAAAATAAAAACCGAACTCAAGGAAGAACAAAAGGAGTTTGAAAAATTAAAGAAACATGGAACGCTTTCTAAGGCTGAAATTAAAGAGTGGGAGGATAATCTAAAAAAATTAACTAAAGAAGTGAAAAGGCAAAAGTTAAACTAGAGAAATATCAATAATAGTTGTTACTTTTTGTACATTTCTGTGTCCAATACCTGAACAAATAAATAAACCACATGAAATATTACATTACACTTTTATTCTTAAGTGTTTCACTTAACTCATTTGCTCAAAAAGTAGAGAAGGATGGAAAAGTCTATGAAGTAAAAAAAGAAAAGGTTTTTCTTAACGGTGAAGGTGTTACAGAGACACTTGATGCCGAAATAAAGGAGTATGTTTTGAAAGAGGTAACTGCAATTTCTAACAAAATGAAAATGCAACAAAAAGCCGAAAAAGAAGCAAAAAAGCTCGAAAAAGAAAAGAAAAAAGCCGAAAAAGCCCAAAAAAGAGCCGAAAAGGAATTAAAGAAAAAAGAAAAACTCCAGAGAAATTTTGACAAAGCGAAAAGCAATTTAGAAAAGGCACAAAAAAAATATGAGCGTTTAAAAAAGAAAGGTAAACTTTCTCCAGTAGATGAAGGAAAATGGCTTGAAAAAATAGCGAAACTAACAGAGAGGTTAGAAAAAGCTCAAAAGAGAGTTAAAAGAGAATCATAATGGCAAACTCGCTAAATATTGCTGTCATACAAACGGATTTAATCTGGGAAAATCCAGAAGCAAATAGAAAGAATCTTGATGATAAAATCAATGCTATTAAGACTAGTGTTGACCTTATTATTTTACCAGAAATGTTTACGTCTGGTTTTACAATGAATGCAACTGATATTGCCGAGACTATGAATGGCAAAACCATCTCTTGGCTCAAACAACACGCCAAACAAAAAGAATGTGCAATAACTGGCAGTTTAGTAATTAATGAAGACGGAAATTATTATAATCGACTTGTTTTTATAGAACCATCTGGCAAGCTCACACAATACGATAAACGACATACCTTCACATTAGCTGGAGAACATAAGGTGTATACTGCAGGCACAAAAAAAATCACGCTTGAATATAAAGGTTGGAGAATCTGCCCTCTTATTTGTTATGATTTGAGGTTTCCTGTTTGGGGAAGAAATACAGATGGTTACGATTTATTATTTTATGTGGCAAACTGGCCTAAACCGAGAATTAGTGCCTGGGATGCATTATTAAAAGCTCGTGCTATTGAAAATATGAGTTACTGTATTGGTGTAAATAGAGTTGGTTTAGACGGTTCTAAGTATGAATATCCAGGGCATTCTGGAGTTTATGATGTTTTAGGTAACAGAATAGATGATTTTGAGCCGAATAAAGAAATGACAGAAATTATTACTTTGCAAAAAGATCATATTCAGAAATATAGAAACAGGCTCAATTTTCTTAATGATAGAGACAATTTTAATCTAGAAGTATAAAGTCAATTATAAAATCGAAACTAGATCGCACTTCTTCAATTGGCGGAGAGTAACTCACACGTTCTGGCTGAATGCCTAGTAAATAATTTCCGGTATCATATTTACCATTGCCATTAGAATCAAATATGACACGCAAACCATATAATCTTGGAGAAACATCATTAAAATCAACAACAGGTGATTCTGTAGTATATTGTTCATATAAGACATCTCCATTCTGATTCACTAACTGAACTATTAATGGAAATTCTGCATTTTTTAAGTTAACTCGAACATTACCATATTCAGACTTCATCTTAGTTCGTGTAGCATACTCTAAGGTATCTGTATTAACACCATCATAAAAATCGGTAAACGTTCCTGGGAACATGGTGAAAAAGTACTTTTGCCCTTCCACTTTTTGTACTGGGAAAGTATATTGATTCAGTAGAGAATCATATTTCACCTCAAAATCAACTTCAACGGAATCTTTATCAATAAGCTTAATTTTACTCTTATCAACACTAGATAAAGGCAAGTTGGCTTCAATAGAAAAGTCCTGATTGAAATTTAAAGTTCCTGTTATGAGCGCTTTAATGCGTAATGAATCAACTTCTAAATTTCTAAAGCGATGCTTAAACGTGTCTATTTCTTTGTCATTATTAACGACAAAAAAGGTGGTATCTACTTCAAAACCTGGTTTATACCAGTAATTTAGTGTATCCGTATCCGCTTCTTTTACAACACGATATTGATAATTTTCTGGTGTCTCTCCTAGCACATTAATCCGAATATTCTCGTAATCTCCTTCATAAGGAAAAATAAGTTGATTCTTAGCCACTTGTTTGGGCTTAAACGCTTTATAATTAACCTTTTCTTTAAATAGTTTCAACTTAAAGGATGAATCTGTTGGCACAGTTATAAAACCTTCTTTAAACCCAATTTTATCATCCTTCTGATCAAATGTGAAATTGGAGTTTTTATCCTTTAAGGCAATCAATTTATATGTTCCAGCTTTTATGTTTTCAATATTAAATGTGGTAACACTATCTAAAGTATTCGTAATATATCTTGGCTTTTCTTTGTAAACTATAGAATCTGTATAAGTCGAATCTACAGAATATAACATCACCGAAACAAAAGTATCTGGCTCTTCTTGCAAAGCATCTACAATATAACCGTTTACAGATAGGGAATCAATCGTTTCACCAGTTGAAAACACGTAACGATAGTATGGATAAGGGTTTTCCTCATTATTATCAACTATACTTTCACCAAAGTTAAACGCATAAGTTGTATTGGATTCTAAGGTATCTTTAATTTTTATGGAAATATACTTACTCGCACCTCCCATTGGGTAAATGGTAGGTTCTGTCTCCATAGGTGGTGAAATAATTAATTGTTTTCTGAGGTTTTTAATCTTGACGTATTCATCAAAATAAATTTTAATCTCATCACCTTTAAAGTTAGTTGAAAAATTTTCTGGCACTTCCTTTATAATTAATGGTGGCTCTATATCTTTTTCACCTCCCGTTGGTGTACCTCTATTAGCACAACTAAATATAGTCATGGCTAAAGCAACACTAAGTAAGACCCTCAGAAAATTAAAATGCATGTAATTTTAAAACTTTTGACAAAGAAACAATATTAATAGTAAGAAACGAAAAATTCAATCTGCAATTGCCATAGTTGCTAAACTTAACTTAATATTATCAATTTTTAACAAAACTGATGCGCAAGACTCAACCGTTGCACCTGTAGTAATAATATCGTCAACTAAAAGAATGTGTTTACCTTCTAAAGAGTTACTTTCTGTAATATTAAATATTGATCCTTCATCGCTCCAACGTGTAAGTCGTTCTTTGAACACTTGAGTTTTGGTCGACTTAGTTTTTATGAGAACAGTATCACAATATTCAGCATTTATGGCTTTGGCAATTTCACGTCCAAAATCTTCAACCTGATTATAGCCACGTTGACGCAATCTGGTTTTATATAGAGGCACTGGCACCACCACATCTATGGAATTGTATGCGGAAATCTGAGCCAATTCATTACCGAGCCATTTCCCAAAAAACCCGCTAATCTGCTTGTGTCCTCTGTATTTCAAATTATGAAGTATTTGCTGTACAATGCCTTTTTTAGAAAAATGTAAAAGTGCTGTTGCATTTTCGAGTTGCACTCTACCATAGACTATTTTTTTAACTACTTCAGAATTTTCAAAATGATGATTTGTAACAGGTAATTGATGTCTGCAAGAAAGACATAAAACCAACTCTCCATCACCTAAAAGATTATTACACGCCTCACATACTGACGGAAAAAACAAGTTTAACAAATATTTTACCACTTAATCGATTAAAATAAAATTACACCTATAGAAACTCTAATTTCACCTCAAATTAAGAAATTAATTATGATAGTTAACCCTCAATTATTTAACTATAGATTAATTATAGGTTCTTTACTTGTCGTTTTAGCTGTTTTAGGCATATTTAGCTTTACAAATTATCAATCCGTTAAATCCTACGAAGACTTCCTAAAACAAGAAAAACATCTCATTGAAGTTGAACTCTCTGAAATGTTGAATAGCTCTAATGATTTAAGCCAAGACTATGATCTTATGGCTTCACAGCTCCAAGAGGCAAAATTAGAAACTAAGAATGCCTTAGATTCTTTAAGATTATTAAAAAGTGATTTATCAATAATCACTAAGTTTAAAGATCAGCTTATAGTTCTAAAATCTAAGAATAGAGTGCTTCTTGGCACTATTGATTCTCTCAATTCCGCTAATCTCAAATTAGAAAAGGAAAATCGTTATGCGCTAAATACTATTGAAAAGAAAACTAATGTAATTAATGATCTAGAAGAAACTAATGCGTCACTTCATAAGACTATAGATAAAGCTGCTCTTCTTAAAGCAAACCGAATTGACGCACAAGCCTACAAATTGAGATCTGGGAAGAAACGTTTTACAGCAAGAGCAAAGAGTGCTAATGCTATCGACGTATGCATTTTGCTTTCTGAAAACTCATTAACTAAAAAAGGAGAAAAAGAAATTTTTATACAAATTGTAGGACCAAACAACAATGTTGTTGCAGATAAAGGAGAGGCAGTTTTCGGAGATAACTCATTAATATATAGTTCCAGAGAACTTATAAACTACGATAATCAAAACTTAGAGATATGCACAGCTATTGAGGCACCAGTTGAAGATCAACCATTGCTTAAAGGCTATTATTTCATTAATGTTTTCCATAAAAATAGAAAATTAGGCAGTACGTCTATTCAATTAAAATAATACTAACTACATAATTTTTTAAAAACCGCTCTATTAGTTTGAGCGGTTTTTTATTTTTGCAGCATGGCAAATGACGACAAATTCAAAAAAGTAATCTCTCATGCAAAAGAGTATGGTTACGTGTTTCAGAGTAGTGAAATCTACGATGGACTTAGCGCAGTTTATGACTATGCTCAAAACGGTGCAGAATTAAAAAAGAATATTAGAGACTATTGGTGGAAAGCCATGGTACAAATGCATGATAATATTGTAGGTATAGATGCCGCAATATTTATGCATCCTACCACATGGAAAGCCTCAGGTCACGTAGATGCATTTAATGATCCTTTAATTGACAATAAGGATTCTAAAAAACGTTATAGAGCTGATGTTTTGGTAGAAGATTTTAGAGAGAAGATTCTACAAAAAATAAATAAAGATGTTGCTAAAGCCAAAAAGCGATTTGGAGACGCTTTTGATGAAACCGAGTTTAGAACTACAAACGGAAACGTTCTTCGTCGTCAAAAACAAATAGATGATATTACTGAGCGATTAACCAAGGTACAAGAGGACGGAGATTTAGAAGGTTTTAAACAACTAATTTTAGATTTAGGCATTGCTTGTCCTGTTTCAGGTAGTAAGAATTGGACAGACGTAAAGCAATTTAACTTAATGTTTGGTACAAAGCTTGGTGCTTCTGCAGAATCTGCTATGGATCTATACCTTAGACCAGAAACTGCACAAGGTATTTTTGTTAACTTTTTAAATGTTCAGAAAACCGGGAGAATGAAAATTCCTTTTGGAATTGCACAAACTGGTAAGGCCTTTAGAAATGAAATTGTCGCAAGACAGTTTATTTTTAGAATGCGCGAGTTTGAGCAAATGGAGATGCAGTTCTTTATAAAACCAGGAACACAAAAAGAGTGGTTTGACTATTGGAAAGAGACGCGTTTAAAGTGGCATAAATCTTTAGGGTTAGGAGAAGATAATTATCGTTTTCATGACCATGAAAAATTGGCGCATTATGCCGATGCTGCAACTGATATAGAATTTAATTTTCCATTTGGCTTTAAAGAATTGGAAGGAATTCATTCACGTACTGATTTCGATTTAAAACAACACGAAGAATACTCTGGTAAAAAGCTACAGTATTTTGACCATGAAGAAAACGCTAGCTATACGCCTTACGTTTTAGAAACCTCTATAGGTTTAGACCGCATGTTTTTGGCCGTATTTTCAAATTCGTTAGTTGAGGAGGAATTAGAGAACAATACCACACGTACGGTATTAAAATTACCTGCTGTTTTAGCACCGACTAAAGCTGCTATTTTACCTTTAGTTAAAAAAGATGGTTTGCCAGAAATTGCTAAACAAATTGTTGAGGATCTAAAATGGGACTTTAATGTCGCTTACGACGAAAAAGATGCTGTAGGTAGACGTTACAGAAGGCAAGATGCAAATGGAACTCCATTCTGCATTACTGTAGATCACGATACTATTGAAGACCATACAGTAACCATCCGTCATAGAGATACTATGGATCAGAAACGCGTTAAGATTGAAGATCTAAAAGATTTAATTAAAGCTGAAGTTGACGTTAAGCACTGGCTGATGAAAATGAAGTAAAATTTTCTCTCAAAAATAAAAATCTCTAAAAACCAACAAAACACCCAAACCGCTACAGTTTGGGTGTTTTATATTATATATCGCCTTGGAACCTATAACCTAAAGAAATTCCAAACTTACTTATAAAGTCAAAATCTGTTTCTTCTGATTTAAATAAATTTCTACTAACACCAAAATTCACTTCACCAATAAAACCTCCGTTAGTTACCCATTTTCCGCCTAAACCAATTCCTAATGCAAAATCGGTGACATATTCTCTGTCATCATCTGAAACGAAGAAATTAAAATCTATATCTGTTGAATTTAACATTCCAAAGCCCTCAAGAAAGAAACCAGCTGCATACTTTTTACCAAAATAGAACCTATAATATGGTGAAACATAATATTGAAGATCGTCTTTAATTTCCTTGTCGTAAGGAACTGCAATATTTAATCCAATAGCTGATTCTTCATTTAAAAGACGCTCATAGGTGAAATCTACAATTCCAATTACTAAATATAATCCATTAGCTTTAATTTCATTTTTATTACTATTTGAATCGTTTGTATTGTCTAGCGCTTGTCCATTTACTACTAAAATAGCAGTCAATAATAAAAATGTTAAAATTGATTTTTTCATACTTATGTTAATTGATTGTTATTGTAGTAATTAGTCTAAGTTATACAACAGAGATACAAAACTATTGAAATGGTTGCATAAAATATGTATAAAATTAAAAATAAGCCTTCAATTGAATAGTACCTGTATGGATCGTTTTTGAAGTCTCTGTTTTACGTCCAAAATAATTAAGATTAAGGTCTAAAAATTTAGTGAGCTTTTTTTGCGCTAAAAGGCTCCACGTAAAATTTTTACCAGGCTGTAAGCCTTCTAGCATTTGGTAGGCGACAGGTGTATTAGCATTACCTTCAAATTCGTTTTGAAAAAAATTAAATTCACCTGTTAAGGCTATTTTTTGAGAATTATTATAGGTGAATGAAATACCATAATTATTTTGTACTAGAGATTCTAAACTGCCAATTGTATTATCTTTTGAGGTGTACTGATAGAACACGTCGAATTGTGCATTTTCGTTAAACAAATAAGACAACTTAGGTTGAAACTTTAATTCATCGATATTAAAATTTCTATTATTAAAATTCTCGCTTATGCTTTCATCATTTCCAAAACTTCCCAAAGCGTTTGCTAACCAATTAGTCGCAAACTTATGGTTAAAATTAAACTGATGACTGGTTAATCGATTTTCCTGAAAACCAATTGATAACAGATTTCTAATCGTATTGGTTAAAAACGTATAGGATGTTGTATAACGCTGTTTACCTCTGTTGTAAAACAATACGTTTCTAACACTATTATTTAAAGCCAATTGATTTTCTTCATCATCATTAAAAGGATTAAGATTAAAATTATTGCCTTCGCGCTTAATTTTACGATCTATTAAATACGATGTTTGATTATAAAAATGTGAGATTAACTTTTTTGTCTTATTCTCTGATTTACTCCATGGTTGCGGATTAAAAGTTAAGGTTTGACTTAAGCGATTTTGATGCGTTCTTACAAACACCTGATTTGGCAAAAGAACTCTGATATAATTTCCCTGATCTGCAAACTGTGCAATTTCAAATTCGTTTAATTCCTGTATCCCATTTTCATTATAATCTATCCAGGTGTAAGCACCTTGTCCAGCCTCTACCTCTACGTAAGTAAAATCTTGTTGTGGTAAGGTTCCTGAATTAGTTTCAAAACTTGTATTTAAAACAATGAGATTATTGAATAACTTTTGATTATAATTCAATCTGCTATTAAGACTTTGTTCATCTTGGGTAGATTCGTTCTCAGCCTTTAAATCTCTGTAGTTTACAAACAATTGAAGGTTGGTGAACTTATTTTGTATTAATCTAGATTTTAAATAGTAAGTGTTAGAGCTATTGACACGCTCTAACCTATTGTTACGCAAACTATCATTAAAGCGTTTGATATAACCAACCTCAGCAAATACTTTGGTACTATCACCTATACCTATAAAGGCTTCGTAGGCTTTAAGTTTTTGACTTAAAGGTGTTAACGAATCCGTTGCAATCACAGTCTGTTCGTTATCTTCAATCGCTAGTTTTATTCCTGCCCATTTTTTGTCTTTGCCGTAAACTGTACGATTAAAAGACCTTAAAAAGGTTGATTTATTTATAGTGCTTTCACTTTCTAAATAACTAGACTTAGAGAATAGATTAAAATCGCCTAATGTTAAGTTAGCAGTTAGATTATGTCTATTCCCATTAAAATTATTGGCGTAATCTAAATATTCAAAATTGTAAGCTACAAGTCCTTTTTTTGAATGCGACAATCGTAAACCTGAAGTAAGTAACAATTGATTACCAAAATTAAAATTACCCTGATCATCACGATTATCCTCTAAATTCCAATCTCTATTAAACTCAGCTCGGTAAAGTCGTTGAATAGTTCTAAAATTCTTCTGAATAAAATCTGCATCAACAAGTGCCGATAAATTCCAAAGACTATCATTCTGTATGATGTTTTGATTCAATTTTAATTTTGCG
Organism: Winogradskyella sp.; assembly: GCF_965656915.1. Taxonomy (GTDB): domain Bacteria; phylum Bacteroidota; class Bacteroidia; order Flavobacteriales; family Flavobacteriaceae; genus Winogradskyella. The sequence goes on from NZ_CBFHMI010000001.1 coordinate 133,532, forward strand.
GCATAACCATCGTTGTCATCATCATCTAAACCCGAAAATAAATTGACATCATTTTTACTTCCTGCTAATTCAAAATACATATCTGTTTTTTCAGTTGGTTTGTATTGACCGTTTAAAACGGCTATTTGCAAACGTTCTGGTGCTACTAATTGCGTTATAGGTTCGTAATTACCTTGTGGAACTCCACCTATAGGAGCCACATACTCAAAAATATTACTAACAGCATTATCATTACTTAATACATAATTTCCCTGATTTGCACCAACTAGTGTAAAGCGAACACTAAATAATTCGTCTTCCGGATCTTGAGAAAACACAAAGACTTCTACTCCACCAATAATTTCTTGTTTATATAAAATTCTATTTTCGGAGAAAGACTCAGGTGTTGCAGACGATGCCACCATTAGATCTTTATCATCACCTGCATCTGCTAAAATTTGTGTTTGATCCGTTGATAGATTTTGCTGCAAGGGTTGATTTTTAGCATCACTTTCTGAATACACGGAGACATTTAAATTCAGTTTCTCAGTAGTATAACTACCACCACCAAAAACTGTAAATCTTGAGTAATTGCGTTCGCTAAATTGATAATCTACAGTAATACGCATCTCAGAAGTAATCGGAAACGTAGAGTTAAAAATAATCTCTCCTGCATTATAGTCTATAATATAATCTCTGTTCTCACCGCGTTCTAACGGTACACCATTAACGTAAACGGTTTCACTACCTGAAACTATGAGCACAAACAATTCATTATTAGGACCGCGCAACTTATATGGTCCTTGGTTACCTTCTTGAGCGGTAAACTGTGTTGTTGTAAACTGACCTCTTACTAATGCTCCAGAGGCAAAAACTGTAGTTTTATCACTAAGATTAGCACTAACCAGCAAACCTTGCACTCGCTTAGAGAAGTTAGCAAAGTAACTGCTAGTATTTACTAAATCTATATCACCTGCACGTATATTCCAATTGTCACTGAAGAGTTCTATAAACACCTGATCAAACTCATCTAATCGCTGAGAATATCCACTTTCTTGTAAAGGTATATTAGCATCTTGGATTGAAGCACGGAGTGACACTTTATCACTTAGTTTGCCTGATATCTGTAAATCTAATTCACTATTTAAAACCGAGTTTTGATTGTTACCAATGGTTACACCTCTAGAGATACTACCAGATGTTGTTAAACCATCAAAGGGAGTAAAGCTATTTTTGGTTCTGGTATCTTCAAGCCTGTAAAGCTTTTCTAAACCAGAAGTTTTATCGACAATAACTTTATCATCAAGTTGTCTGTAAACTTTGGTTAAAAATTCAGGATAGCGCAGATATTCAATCTGAATTGTATCTAAATCTATGCGCTTTTTAAACTTTAAAATAGCTTTAGAAAAATCTATAACATATAATGAAGAATCAATAACACTATTGTCCTTGGTCCTAACCACAAATTTATTTGGATTTATACTTACGGAATCTATAACAATGGAATCCTTAACTGCTACTCTTTTCGTTTTATAATTATTCTTATTCTCCTGAGCTATTCCGCTCAAAGAATATAGAAATAATAGGAAAAGTAACAGATTTCTCATGTAGAATAATAACTGCTTTACAAGTAAATTATTTTGTTGTTAAAATAGACTCAAAATAATAGTGTAAAAGTAGGGTATTATTTATTTTAGCTAAAACCGAAGAATTGACTTATGAAAATTGTATCTTATAACGTAAATGGCATTAGAGCAGCCATAAATAAAGGTTTTATAGATTGGTTAAAAGCGACAGATCCTGATGTGATTTGTCTGCAAGAAATTAAAGCTATGGAAGAGCAATTAGACCTAAATTTGTTCACCGATGCTGGCTATAATTACAACTATTGGTTTAGCGCCCAAAAAAAAGGGTACAGTGGTGTTGCCATTTTATGTAAATCTAAACCTAATCATATTGAATTTGGAACAGGTATAGAATCTATGGATTTTGAAGGTAGAAATATTAGAGTAGACTACGACAATGTTTCTGTAATGAGTATGTATTTACCATCAGGAACAAATGATGCCAGATTAGACCATAAGTTTGAATACATGGATTTAATTCATGATTACTTAAATACATTACAAAAAGAAAAGCCAAATTTAGTAGTGTGCGGAGATTATAATATTTGTCACGAAGCTATAGATATTCATAATCCAAAAATGAAAGGTGTATCTGGATTTTTACCAGAAGAACGCGAATGGTTAGGTAATTTCATAGATAGCGGATTTATAGATAGTTTTAGATTTTTGCATCCTGAGCGCCAGGAGTATTCGTGGTGGAGCTATAGAGCAAATGCCAGAGCAAATAATAAAGGATGGCGGCTAGATTATGCAATGGTTAGTCAACCATTACAAGAAAACATAAAACGAAGCGTTATTCTCACTGAAGCTGTTCACAGCGATCATTGTCCAATTTTATTAGAACTAGAATTTTAAAAACTAAATCATGATTAAAAAAATTTCGTTAATAGCACTAACACTGACTTTATTAACTTCTTGTGTGTCTAAAAAGATTTACACAGAATTAGAAGATAAATACGCTAATCTAAAAAAGGAAAATAGAAGTCTCAATGATGAAGTAAACGAATTATCTAATGATAAAACTAAATTAACCAACGATTTAAATGCATTACAAGCAGCTTACGAAAATGCTATAAAAGAAAGAGATCAATTACGCTCAGATTATGCTACTGCTAAGAGTAACCTAGATAACTTAAAAGCATCTTATAAAGCCTTGGAAGAGAATAGCTCTGCTGCGATTGCTGCAAACGCTCAAAAAAACAGGGAATTATTAACTCAGTTAGAGGCAAAAGAGCAAGCGTTAGCCACAGAAAATGAACGTTTAAATACCCTTAAAAAGGAATTAGAAAATCGTTCTAAACGTGTTGCAGAACTGGAAAATGTTATTGCTTCAAAAGATGCGAGTATGCGCGCACTAAAAGATGCCATATCTAAAGCACTCACCAATTTTGAAGGCAAAGGATTAACGGTAGAACAACGAAACGGAAAAGTTTATATCTCAATGGAAAACAAACTATTGTTTCAATCTGGAAGTTGGTCTGTAGGTACAGAAGGACGTAAAGCAGTACAACAATTAGGTAGCGTATTAGCGGATAACCCAGATATTGCCATTTTAATAGAAGGGCATACTGATGACGATCCTTATAAAGGTAATGGACAAATAAGTGGTAATTGGGATTTATCAACAAAACGTGCCACTGCAATTGTAAATATTTTAAGAGAAAATGCATCCATAAACCCTGAAAATTTAACGGCAGCTGGAAGAGGTGAATATGCACCTATTGCCTCAAATGAAACGACAGAAGGAAAAGCTAAAAACAGACGTATAGAAGTCATTTTAACACCAAAGTTAGATGAGATCTCTAAGCTGTTGAATGAGATGTAATTCTCATTCAGAGCGAAGCGAAGAATCTGATTATTTTAAAACCTTAACATAGATTTAGACCTTTCTCGTTTTAGGAATGTGAAAGGTCTTCTTATTTTTGTTCAGCAGGAGTGTCATTGCGAGCAAAGCGTGGTAATCTCTTGATAATAACTCAAGTTTAATTTAAATAGATTCCTGCTTTTGCAGGAAGTTAATATGAAATATACAACCTTACCCAACACAGATATAAAAGTGAGTAAAATATGCTTAGGCACCATGACTTGGGGAAATCAAAATACCCAAGACGAAGGATTTGCTCAAATGGATTTAGCTTTAGACAAAGGAGTTAACTTTTTTGATGTTGCAGAATTGTATCCTGTACCAGCAACAGCTGAAACTTATGCAGAAACTGAACGCATCATAGGTAATTGGTTTACAAAAACAGGTAACAGAGATAAGGTTGTGTTAGCTACAAAAATAGCTGGTCCTGGCGATTACACAGCTCATATCAGAACCACAGGATTCAGTAAAGAAGCTTTAAATGAGGCTGTTGACAATAGTTTAAAGCGATTACAAACTGATTATATAGATTTATACCAATTACATTGGCCAGAACGCCAAACTAACACTTTTGGCGTTAGAGATTATTCACATAATCCTAACGACAAATGGGAAGATAACTTCAATGAAATTCTTTACAGTCTAGATGAGATCATAAAAACTGGTAAAATTAGGCAAGTGGGATTATCTAATGAAAAAGCCTGGGGAACAATGCGTTATCTTGAAGAATCTAAAACACATAATTTACCAAGAATGATCACTATACAAAATGCCTACTCTTTATTATGCAGACCTTTTGAAGGTGATCTTGCAGAAGTTGCGCACAGGGAAAACATTGGTTTATTAGCATACTCACCAATGGCATTTGGTGTGTTATCTGGTAAATATATTAAAGGAACTGCAAGAGATAATGCACGTTTAAAAGCGTTTCCAAGGTTTGCCCGTTACAGTAGTGCACAATCTACAGAAGCTACAAAGCGCTATTTAAAAATTGCCGAAGATAATAACATGTCATTAGCACAAATGTCATTAGCTTTTGTGAATGAACGACCTTTTTTAACCAGTAATATTATTGGTGCTACTAATCTTGAACAGTTAGAAGATAATATAAATAGTATTAATATTTCATTGTCTGATGATGTCATGAACGCCATTAATGCGGTGCATGCTGAGATTCCGAATCCTGCGCCTTAAAACCTATTAATAATTCTTATTATTTTTTGAATTACGGAAAAACCGTAATTAAAGTCATGCTTTTTCTTACATTTTAACATTTAAGGATTTCTTTAAAATGAGTTATAAACTTAATTTTAGAGTATTCCCTCCTAAGATTGATTAATAGCGATTTAAAACGAAACTAATTTTAAATCGTTATATAAATATGAAAAACAAAATTTTAAGTGCAGCACTCTGCTTAGTGTTGCTTGCCATTTATTTCGCTTGCGAAAAAGATGATGCTTTCATTAAAGAACAGCAACCTATTGGAGTGAGTGACCAACAAAAAACACCAACTATAAAAAATGTATCGTTTAATGAGGTTGGTGAAACATTTAATGCTCTTAAAAACCGTTATCAATTAGATGGTTTTTTGCAATCTAATCTAGAGCATAATATGTTGTCTAGAAACACAATAGATACACTTGGAATAACCATTTACACTGATGACATAAAGGAAGTAACACTAGATGATTACACATCGTATACCATGTTAATTGCGTTGCCAGAATCTGACAGTACCAAATTTTATAACTTAACTATTGAAGATAAAAACGGTGAAGAAGGCATGTTTATGACCAAATACACACCAACCCAAGAATGGTTAGATGATAAAAATAAAGCCTATGAAGGAAGTATTAAAACAGCACGTATTGATGTAATTACCCAAGAATTTCCACCTGATGGTGGTGGTGAAATTGAAACAAATAATACTCAATATAATGATTATAGCACGCCACAAGGTAGTCCATATTATCCTTCAGATTGTGATGGTGTAGTAATAATCACAATAGAGGATGTGCCGTACCCTTGTAGTTGTAACCCTAGTCATATGCCTTGGGAAAGTTGTGGGTGTGAACTTCTTGAAAATGGAACATCGCCTGGTTACGACCAAGTCCCCTTCTATTACTGTGATGTCTACGGCAATGAATGGAATGACAATAATAATCCTAATGATACAACAAACACTAACACAAACGGCCCTGGAGGGCCTAGCGACAATACAAACGGAAATGAGGGTAATGACAATGAGTCTGAATCTTTAGCTGGCTTTGTTCCACCAGGTGAAACGTGCAGCGAACCACCTCCTTTATCATTAAATGGAGATTGTATTGTCGATGCATATGAACTTCTGATTGACAGATTATCAATAACTGATGAAGAAGAAAGAACATTTGTATTAGAAAATACAGTAGTTTCTGATGAAATAATAGAATATTTAGAGGATAATGCAAATAGTGAAGAAGCTATAGAATTTGCTAGCTTAGCAATTGATGTATTAGAAGAAGGAGGAGAAATAGATTTTGAACATGAAATTATTATGGATTCATCGATAGAAGATTGTGTAAAAAATATTATTAATGCACTCATAAACGATAATACACATTTGAATTTAGGAGATATGCCAGATGAAGTAAAACAAGAATTGAATCTTTCAGGTTTTATTTTGGAATTATTTAATAATTCTGACAATTTTCAACTAACTTTTAAAGCAGCAGATATTCCACCAAATTCTAATGGGGAAATCGTAAATGCAACAACAAACAGAGGACCAATCTCGGGAAACCCAGGTAATTTCTTTATTGATATTACATTGAATAATAGCTTTATTGCAAATGCAACCGATTTAGCAATTACAAGGACAATAATTCATGAATCTTTGCATGCATACATTGTTTATATTTATCAGACTGATATTTTTTCCAATTTATCGCAGGCATTTATGACATTGCTTTCAGAAGCAGGTATGCCTGATGATACAAACCCTGCACAACATCAATTAATGGTTGATTATTTTATTTCGGCAGTTGCCTATTCTTTGGAAAACTGGGACAATAGCAGTATCACTGATTCGAATTATTATGAATATATTAGTTGGTCAGGTGGATTAACCTCAACAAGCACCTTTAATAATAAACCAATTATTTTTCAACAGAACGTTATTAGTGCTAATATCGCTGAAGGTCAAGCAGATAATGAATATAATGCTGATATTGCAAAAGGATCTAAAAACTGTAATTAAATGAAAACAAATATTATAACATTAATCTTATTGCCTTGTATATTTCTTACATCATGCAAATCTTTTTCTCAAAAAAAATTAAATGAAACAATTTTAAACGATGAAGAATATAGAGTAATCAATAATCTTTTTACAAATGAATCTACTAATGTCAAATTATACTATTTAACTGATTTTTCTAAGACATGGTCATATTTAATGAGCTCAACTCAATTAGACAACTTATTAGGTCCACCTTGCAATAATGGTGAAAAAGTTATCAAATGGGAAGACATTTTCTCTGAATCAGATTTTAAAAAAATTAAAGATGAAATTATTACTTCTAAACCTGTTTATTTGAATTCAGACAAACTAGATAGCAGTTTTATATTAGTAGATAATCTCCTTAATTCAGATGAAACATACAATGCTGTATCTATAATTTCAAAACCTATTATTATTAGAGATTTAGCAATTGTAAAAAGAAGTAGTTTGAATGGTGATGTCATTATTATAGCAAAAAAGAATATAGATAAATGGGAAGTAATTTGTAGAAAATCTGTCTTTGAAACTTCCTATGACTAGTATTTAAAAACAAAAAGCCCTTCCATAATTGGAAGGGCTTTTTTCTAATAGATATTATTTGATTTTGTTACCATTTTTATCAAAAAAATGATATTCAAGATAAGTGTAAGCATCTCTAGGTAAAACTTTTACCCATTTTTTATGTTCAAAAAACCACTTTGAACGAACTGATGGAAACCCTTTGGTTAAAAAGGCTGCTATAAAAGGATGTGCATTTAATGTTACCTTTTTATAGTCTTTTTTGAAAATCCGCTCTAGGTCTTGACTAATTTTTTCTACCACTTTAATCGGTGCTTCAATTTCGTCTCCTCCTATTATATTAGGATTTTCTTCTTTTGTTTTAATATTACGTTCTGGCCTAACGCGCTGTCTGGTTATTTGCACTAAACCAAACTTACTCGGCGGCAATATTTTATGTTTTGCTTTGTCGTCTTTCATCTCATCTCTAAGATGATTGTAAAGTTTCTTTCTGTTCTCTGCACGTCCCATATCGATAAAATCAACAACAATAATGCCTCCCATATCACGTAAGCGTAATTGGCGAGCTAATTCGGTAGCAGAGATTAAGTTAACTTCTAAGGCTGTATCTTCCTGGTTTTTTTCTTTATTAGAACGGTTACCACTGTTTACATCTATAACATGCAATGCTTCGGTATGCTCTATAACCAAATAAGCTCCTTTTGCCATAGAAACGGTTTTACCAAATGAAGTTTTTATTTGGCGTTCAATGCCGTACTTCTCAAAAATTGGTGCTCCGTTTTTATAATACTTTACAATAGACTCTTTTTTCGGTGCAATCTGTTGCACATAATCTTTTACTTGTATGTACAATTCTTCATCATCTACTATAATATTAGAGAAAGAGTCATTAAAAATATCTCTCAAAATTGAGGATGCTTTGTTCATTTCTCCCAATACTTTAGTTGGGTGATGCGCTTTGTACAATTTTTTACACATTGCGGTCCATCGTCCCAGCAAATTTTGTAAATCATTATCTAGCTCGGCAACTTTCTTGCCGTCTGCTACAGTACGTATAATAACCCCAAACCCCTTAGGTGTGATACTTTTAACAAGTCTTTTTAAGCGGTCTTTTTCTTCCTGCGATTCAATTTTTTGAGAAATTGAAATACGGTTAGAAAAAGGTACCAGGACTATGTATCTACCGGCAATAGACAATTCTGAACTAATGCGTGGTCCTTTTGTGGAAATAGGTTCTTTTACTACTTGTACTAAAATGGACTGATTAGACTTAATAGCATTTGAAATACTACCATGTTTATTTAAATCCTTTTCTAATGGAAAGTCTTTAAGATTGTAATCTCTTAATTTCCCTGTGCTTACACGTTTAATGAATTTTAAAAGTGAAGGTAATTGTGGTCCAAGATCATGATAGTGTAAAAAACCATCTTTCTCATAGCCAACGTTAACAAACGCGGCATTTAAACCAGGAATAACTTTACGGATTTTGGCAATAAATATATCGCCTACTGCAAAGTTATTATCCTCTTCATCTTTATGTAATTCAATAAGTTTTCCATCTTTTAATAGTGCAAAATCAACAATATCTGAACTCGATCTTACGATTAATTCTTTGTTCATAATGTTAATTTATATCTAGCTCTTCATTGAGATAGATGGATTTTACTAAATTATTTGACACAGGATTGTAATATCCAGTAAACTCAGATACACTCTATTAAATATATCTAAATTCTATATCAAAGAACGTTTTTTTTAACGCATATAAAACTATCGTAATTATGCGCTTTAAACTGAAAAAAGTAGTTGAAAAACTACTTTTAACAATTTATTTCTTTTTGTGACGATTAGCGCGTCTACGTTTCTTACGCTTATGCGTCGCTACCTTGTGTCTTTTTCTTTTTTTACCACTTGGCATAATAAATAATGCTTTTAATTAATATTTTTTTTTATTGCTTTTAGTTTACTTCAACATTAGATTTTACACCTTCTAAAAATACTTTAGCAGGTTTAAAAGCAGGAATGTTGTGAGCTGGTATTTTTATTGTAGTATTTTTTGAAATATTACGACCTGTTTTTTCAGCTCTTGTTTTAATTATAAAACTTCCGAAACCTCTTAAATATACGTTATCTCCGCTCTCTAAAGATGTTTTTACTTCTTCCATAAAGGTTTCCACTGTAGCTTGCACATCTCCTTTCTCCATACCTAATTTATCAGATATTTTAGCTACTAAATCAGCTTTTGTCATTGTTATTAGTTTTAGGGTTACTATTATTTCTAAGGGATGCAAATATATGTAATTTAAATTCAATATTTCAAGCGTAATTAATTAAAATTTAACGGGATAAAGATTTAATTTTGTTCCGTCAATTAAAAAATCACATGGATTTTAAAAGTCAACTAATTAACTGGTATTCAAATCATAAGCGAGATTTGCCATGGAGGCAAACAAAAAACCCATACTATATTTGGTTATCAGAAATTATTTTACAGCAAACTCAGGTGAAACAAGGTTTGCCATATTATGTAGCTTTTTTAAAAGAATACCCAACTGTTTTTGACCTAGCGAATGCATCTGAAGAAGAAGTTTTAAAACTATGGCAAGGTCTGGGTTATTACTCCAGAGCAAGAAATTTACACACTACAGCTAAATTTATTGCAAATGATCTCAACGGTGTCTTTCCTAACACTTATAAAGAACTAATAAAACTAAAAGGTGTTGGCGATTACACGGCTAGTGCTATTGCCTCTATAGCGTTTAACGAAGCAGCAGCAGTTGTAGATGGCAACGTATATAGAGTCTTAGCACGTTATTTTGGTATAAACACTCCTATTAATTCAACGAAAGGAATTAAGGAGTTTAAAAAACTAGCGACTTCACTTATTGATAAAAGCAGACCAGCAACATTTAATCAGGCCATTATGGAGTTTGGTGCTACACAATGCAAACCTAAAAATCCTTATTGTCTAATTTGCCCATTCCAAAACAGTTGTGTAGCCTTGCAGAAGAATTTAATAAACACACTTCCAGTAAAACTGAAAAAGACCAAAGTAACGACTAAGTATTTCAATTATTTAGTTTTTGTAGATTCTAAAAAATATACGCTTTTTGAGAAAAGGACGAAACGCGGAATATGGCAAAATCTATATCAATTTCCTTTAATTGAAACTGAAAGAAGCTTGAATTCAGAGGAATTTGATCTTCTAAATTTTGAAAGCATCAATTTTAATTCTTCAAACTTTGATTACTTTCTGTATAACGAAAAAGATAAGATTCATAAATTGTCTCATCAACATTTATATACTAAATTCTGGATTATTGAAACAGATCAACTTCCCAAAGAAGCACTACCAATAAAAAGTCTTACAAAATATCCAGCACCTGTTTTAATCAGTGAATTTATAGAGGAATTCAACTTTGAAGGCTTATAGAAATCACATTTTTTTATTACTTTTAAAGTAGTGACTATAAAACACTTAAATTTGTACTCTAAAATTAAATAATTATGTCAGGAACGTTAAATAAAGTAATGCTGATTGGGCATTTGGGTGATGAAGTAAAAATGCATTATTTCGACGATAAAAACTGTGTCGGTCGCTTCCCATTGGCAACTAATGAAACTTATACCAACAAACAAACTAACGAACGTGTTTCTAATACAGAATGGCACAATATTGTTGTAAGAAATAAAGCAGCAGAAATTTGCGAAAAATATCTAAGCAAAGGTGATAAAGTCTACATTGAAGGTCGTATTAAAACCAGAAAATGGACTGACGATAAAGGCATGGAACGCTACTCTACTGAAATTCAATGCACTGATTTTACATTTTTAACCAATAAAAATGAGCAACAACAATCTCAGCAGCAAAATACTCCTAGTCATTCTCCACAACCACAACAATCTACAACTAATACCGTAGTACCTGATGGTGATGATGACTTACCATTTTAAACTTTTAAACTAATTTTATCTTGGACCCAGAACCCACGGTTTTATTTTCAAATTTATTAGTTTCTAGTACTTCATTTATAACGAGTGTAGTGTTACTTATTATACTACTGATTTGTTCTGCACTAATTTCTGGTGCTGAAGTTGCCCTATTTTCCTTAACTAAATCTAACATAGATGGCAGTGTAGAAAATAAATCTCAGGCTATGCAAATTATTGCTCAACTTTTGGAGCGACCTAAGAAATTATTAGCGACTATTTTAGTCGCTAACAATTTTATAAATATCGCCATAGTCTTATTATTTGCATATATAGGTGAAACCATCTTCAGTAATATTACAAATCATATTTTTAGATTCTTATTAGAAGTCGTTTCGGCTACGTTTTTAATCTTATTATTCGGAGAAATAATTCCTAAAATCTATGCCAGTAGAAATAGTGTAAAGTTCTCGTCATTTATGGCAAGACCATTAAAAGTCTTAGATGTACTTTTTTCGCCATTAAGTTTACCTATGCGTTATGTTACTATTAAGCTACAAAAAACGTTAGGTAAACAGCGATCTAATCTGAGTGTAGACCAATTATCACAGGCATTAGAATTGACAAATGACGATGAAACAACACAAGAAGAGCAAAAACTCTTACAAGGTATAGTATCGTTCGGAAACACAGATACCAAACAAGTAATGCGTCCTAGAATGGATTTATTTACATTAAATATAGATACACCCTTTGAAACTATAATAAAAGACATTATTGACAACGGTTATTCCAGAATTCCGGTTTATGAGGAAAATATAGATACTGTAAAAGGAGTGCTTTATGTTAAAGACCTTTTACCTCATCTGAATAAGAAAAAATTTAATTGGACTACCATCTTAAGAGAGCCCTTCTTTGTTCCCGAAAACAAAAAGTTAGACGACTTAATGGTAGAATTTCAAACCAAAAAAGTTCATCTTGCTGTTGTTGTTGATGAATATGGAGGTACATCTGGCTTAGTATCTTTAGAGGATATTATTGAAGAAATTGTTGGCGATATTAGCGATGAGTACGATGATGAAGATTTGATTTATACAAAACTAGATGATAACAATTATAGTTTTGAAGGTAAAACACCACTAAAAGATGTTTACAAAATTGTAGGTATTGAAGATGATGTCGAAGATTTTGAAGCCAGAAAAGGTGAAGCAGAAACTCTTGCAGGATTTGTATTAGAAATTTCTGGTGGATTCCCTAGGATTGGAAGTAAAATAAATTTTAAAAATTACGTTTTTACTGTAGAAGCTTTAGAGCGTAAACGTATAAAGCAAATAAAACTAACCTTATTAGAACATAATAAATGAAGCGATTAATTGCTCTTTTACTTAGCCTGGTGTTGCTTGGTTGCGGTGATGACCCATTACCAAAACCTAATGCCTTTTTACGATTAGAATATCCGAATGCAGACTATAAAACAGCTCCAGTACCACTGCCATTTACATTTGACAAAAACGAGTTGTCGAGTCCAATAAAAACCGTAAAATCATCGGGCAGCACTAAAGGAGTTAATATAAAATACCCTTCACTAAAAGCAACGATATATCTTACCTATAAAGAAGTAACTGAAGGAAATTTAGATAGTCTATTGAGAGATGCGCAAAACTTAACTCAAAAGCATACCATTAAAGCAGACGAAATATCTAGTAACCTATTTGAAAATGATGAAGCACGTGTTTATGGTATGTTGTACGAAATTGGTGGTGATGCCGCTTCTCAATCTCAATTTTATGTTACCGATAGTATAAATCATTTTTTAAGTGGTTCTCTATATTTCTATGCTAAACCAAATTACGATTCTATATTTCCTGCTTCAGAATATCTTAAAAAAGACATTAAGCGTATTATGGAATCTATTCGATGGCAAAAGAAATAAGCAAATTCGATGTATAAAAAAAGCAGCCAATTGGCTGCTTTTTTTATATTATATCATTCTTCTATTAGAAATTGTAACGTAAACTAGCGTTCCACGTTCTTCCTATACCTAAGTAGTAACCAAATGCGTCTCTTTGGTTAATATATGCCTCGTTCAATAGGTTATAAATATTAGTTCTAAATGTCATAGCATTACCGCCTATAGTAAATCTATAAGTTAAACCAGCATCGGCTAAAGTATAAGCTGGTAATCTAACTGACTCATATTTATCTCCAGCTAAAGCAGCCTCTGCTACATCTGCAGGATCTACAAACTCATATAAATCGGTATAAATGTTATAATCCATATCTACAGAAAGACCTTCACAGATATCTGCTCTAAATCCAAGACCGAAAGATGTCTGAGGTGCGTTACCAACTTTTACATCTGTTAAGTCAGCTTTTCCGTTTGTAGTAATGAAATCACCTGTATCATCGTTTTGAAGTGTATAAGGTGTTTCACCATCATATTTCCAATTACCTAATGATCCGTAACCTCTTAATGACCATGTCGCACCTAAAGGACGATATTCTAAATCGAATTCAATTCCATTGTGCCTTTGGGTAACATCTGTTAATCGATACGTACTGAACTCATCATCTGATGTATTTAGCATACCATCGTCACCAGCTTGTACAGGACCATTTAATGATAAAAATCTATTTCCCCATTCTGTACTATAAACATCAATATTAATTCTTAAGGTATTATTTTTAAATCGATATCCACCTTCAAATCCTGTAATTTCTTCATTATCAACTTCAGGTTCAGCTAATCTATTATCATATCTTATATCAGCAAAAATATTATCTAAGAATGGTTGACGAGAATAAAATCCTGCATTAGCAAAAATAGAATGTTGTTCATTAAAAATATACGCTGCACCACCTTTTATATTGTATCCTTCTTTGCTTACTTTTTTAGATTTCCCTAATCCATTTCCTCTTCCTGTAAAGAATCCTTCTCTCTGATATGATTGTGTAGATACAGCACCTTGTACAAATGCTGAGAAATTTTCATTTGCATACTCTGCTTGACCGAAAGCACCTAAATATTGAATTACTTCTTCGTAATTGTAATCATATCTTTGATCGTTATCTGCAAAATCAAATAACGCCGACCAAGGGTTAGCTTCATAAGTTTCAGTTATTACATAATCACTTGGACGATCAGTTCTGAAATTATCATTATAACCATCTAAACCAAGTGTATTGTTCAATTGTCTAAAGTGAAAACCATTATAAGTTCTACCATCTACACCAATATTCATTGACCAATTTTCATTAGCTTCATATTGTAGATTAGAAAGTAAACCATACCAATTATGGTTATTCACAGATGATCTTCTTAAATAAGAATCACCAAACGTACCGTATTGACCACCATCTATAGTAGTTGCCGTAGCAATATTATTTTCTACGATTGCATCAAAATTTATTTCTCTTTCGTTTCTTCCTGTAATTCCTATATCTTCATTTCTAATTCTACCTCGACCTACACCGCCAGTTCCACCACCACGTCCCCATGATGCGTATAATACGGTTGATAAATCTAATTTATCGTTGATATCTAAATCCCAGTTTAAGTTAGCAACTGGTTTGTGGTAATAATTACGTCTTTCTGTAAAACGCTCACCATCAAGAAAACCACTGTTACTATTTGCTTTTTCACCATATTGCTCATAAAACTCTAAGCTTTGTGAGAAATTTTGATCATGCCATTGAGGTGCACCTGTAATTAAGAGGTTAAATGTATTTTTTTCATTTGGCTTATAACCTACAGAAAACAAGTAATTCTGCCCTTGACCTGCTGTACCAATTGAATACTTTCTATGTGCTTGCCAGTGGTCTAATAAAAATGAAAACGCCCATCCTTTGTCGTTTACACCTGTATTATAAGATGCCGTTGTTTTAAGATAGCTATCATTACCTCCAGTAAATCTAATAAATCCACCTTGAGTTTTATCGGTAGTTCTTGAAATAATATTTACTGTTCCACCAACCGATGAAATTGCTAGTTTAGATGAACCTAGACCTCTTTGAACTTGCACTGCATTGGCAACATCTGCCATACCAGACCAGTTAGACCAGTACATTCTGCCATCTTCCATTCCATTAATCGGTTGACCATTTAACAAGTATGCCGTATTTGTTTGATCAAAACCTCTTAAGAAAATTTGGCTATCACCAAAACCACCTGCTTGGTTAGAAACGTAAACCGAAGGGGTGTTTTTAAACGATTCACCAAATTCTGCGTTACCAGCAATTTTTAGTTGAATGTCTTTTCCTCTGATAGTAGACACTGCAACTGGTGTTCTTCTTGATTCAGCTAAATCAATCACTCCTGTTCCTACAACAACCACTTCTTCTAATGTGTTGTCTGTGTAGAGTACAATAGTTCCTAAATCAGCGTTACCATTAAATTCAATTTCTTTTGGAGAAAACCCTACATAAGAAATTACAATAATACCAGAATCCGACTGCGTAGTAATAGTGAAATTACCGTCAAAGTCTGTAGTTGCACCATTTGTCGTTCCTTTCTCTAAAATATTAGCACCAGGAAGTGGTGTATTCATTTCAGCATCTATTACTTTACCTTTAATAGTGCTTTGTGCAAATGCCGCCGTAGTGCATATCATTAATACAGCTGCAATTAAAAATTGATTAAATTTTTTCATATAAAATTTAAGTTAATTGGTTTTAAAAATCACAGCAAAATTAGTTATAACAGCGGTATTTACATTACCTAAATGTTAAGAATTTTAACACAACAAAGTTAATTACGTAATTCGCAATATATATGCATGCATAATTAATTTATCGCAAACTTTTTGAAATATTTTAGCGATTTTTTCTAAAATAATTGATAAGATTTTGAGTAGATGAATCGTGATTTCCTTTAGCATTATGGTCAGTAAGTTCATTTAAGATAGATTTGGCTAAATGTTTGCCTAATTCTACGCCAAACTGATCATAACTGTAGATATTCCAAATAACACCTTGCACAAAAATTTTATGCTCATACATTGCGATTAGCTTACCTAAGCTTTCTGGTGATAATTTTTGTATTAATATTGAAGTTGTTGGTTTATTACCTTCAAATATTTTAAATGGAAGTAACTTATTAATTGCTTCATCAGATAGATGCTGTCCTTTCAATTCAGACAAAACTTCTGCTTTTGTTTTACCATTCAATAAAGCTTCCGTTTGCGCAAAATAATTGGACATTAGTTTATCATGATGGTCTGTATCTCCATGCAAAGATTGAATAAAACCAATAAAATCTGCTGGAATCAACTTTGTACCTTGATGTATTAGTTGAAAAAATGCATGTTGGGAATTAGTACCTGGTTCTCCCCAAATTATTGTACCTGTTTGGTAATTAACTCGTTTTCCATCTCTATCAACACTTTTACCATTACTCTCCATTATTCCTTGTTGCAAGTAAGTTGCAAATTGGTTTAAATATTGTGTGTAAGGTATTATTGCCTCGCTTTCTGCATCAAAAAAATTATTATACCAAATGGTTAATAGCGCAGAAATAACAGGAATATTAGTATTGAAATCTGAGGTTTTAAAGTGTTCATCCATTTTATGTGCTCCCAAGAGCAAATCTTCAAAATTGTCATATCCTACGGCAAGACTTATTGATAAACCAACGGCACTCCACAATGAAAAGCGACCACCAACCCAATCTTTCATTGGGAAAATATTGTTCTCATCGATACCAAATGCTTTAACACTATCTATATTTGTAGATACCGCTACAAAATGCTTAGAAACCGCTTCTTTAGGCTGAGATTCTAAGAACCAAGTTCTGATAGAATTCGCATTAGACAACGTTTCCTGAGTTGTAAACGTTTTTGATACAATAACAAAAAGGGTAGTTTCAGGATTTAAATTTTTAATGATTTCTTTATGGTGATCACCATCAACGTTACTAACAAAATGTGTGTTTAAATGGTTCTTGTAGTATTGCAGTGAATCAACAACCATAGCTGGCCCCAAATCTGAACCGCCAATACCAATATTTACAACATCAGTAATTACTTTTCCTTTATATCCTTTATGACTGCCAGAAACTACGTCATTAGTAAAAGCCTCTATCTTTTGTTTTACCTGTTGCACTTCCGGTATAACATTAATACCGTCAACAAATACTTCATTCGCTTTTGATGCTCTCAAGGCAGTATGTAAAACTGCTCTACCTTCTGTTGTATTAATTATATCTCCTTCGAAATACTTTGAAATAGCATCTTTTAAGCTAACCTCATCAGCAAGATTTACCAACAAATCTATAGTTTCTTCTGTAATCCTGTTTTTTGAAAAATCTACATAAAAATCGTCCCATTTAACTGTTAAGTTTTCTGCTCTAGCCGGATCTGCCGTAAATAGTTCTCTTAAATGTTTGTCTTTTATTGAATGAAAGTGAGATTGCAGTTTTTGCCATGCATTTGTAGACGTCGGATTAGTTGCTTTTAGTGCCATTATAATGGTTATGAAATTGGATCTTCAGTTATAGAATTTTCTGTTTTGTTTGAATCTGCTTCGAGGAAGAAGATGTTGTCTAAGCGCTGTTTTATTGGCTTAATATAATCTAAGTATCTTACTTTTAAACTATCTGAAATAGGTTCTGCTTCCGGTAGTTTTTGCTTAAAAGGATCTACTTGTTTTCCGTTCTTCCAGAAACGATAACAAACATGTGGTCCACCAGTATTACCGGTCATACCAACATAACCTATGATATCACCTTGTTTTACAAATTGTCCTTTTTTTACGGCTTGTCTGCTCATATGCAGATATTGTGTGCTGTAGGTTGCATTATGTCTAATTTTTACATATTTACCATTACCTCCTCGCCTTGTAGACTCTACAACTGTTCCATTAGCAGTAGCCATTATTGGAGTACCGACTGATGCTGCAAAATCAGTTCCTTTATGCGGTCTTAACTTGTAGCCGTAATATGCAATGCGTCGTTTAAGATTATAGCGAGAAGATAGTCTTCCAAACTTTACTGGCATTTTTAGAAATGCACGTCTTAAGTTTTTTGCTTCTTCATTAAAATAGTCTTTAATACCTTTAATTGAATCTGTTTGAAATTGAAATGCATACAACGAATCGCCGTTATGCTCAAAGTAGGCGGCTCTTACATCGTGTACTCCTGCATAGATTGTATCATTGATATACTTATCTGTATAAATCACTTTAAAACGGTCGCCAGGTTGCAATCTTCTAAAATCTATAGTCCAAGCATAAATATCATCTGCCATTTTATAAGCAAGTACCTGGCTTAAGCCTTTCTGTTCTAATGTTTCTGAAATATTATTTTCTATTACACCAGTAGCTGTTTTTTCGATATAGGTTATGGGTTTTGTTCTGGTATAGGCTTGAATTGAATCTTTAAAATCAATAACAACATAATCCTCCAGATTCTGCTGATAGATAAACGTTGAAGGTTTTTTGAGACTATCATTAAGGGTTTCATTTGGAAACAACAAGGTGTAAGGTTTACCAACTTGTAATTTCGTTGCAATATCGAAAGTATCTTTGGCTTTCTCTGCAATCTGATATATTTGCGGATAACCAATGTTATTACGTTCTAGAATTATACCAAAGGTATCTCCTTTTCTTATTGTATCTCTTTTAAATTCGTATTCCTTTAAATCAAAACCAAATTCATAGATTTTCTCTTCCTCAACTATTTCCGCAAGTTCCTTTTGATATTCCTTCTCTGGATTTTCTTCTTTACACGTTACAATACTAACTGCAATGACAGCTGCTGCTACTAATCGTTTCAATCGCATTAATGATGCTAATTATAAGTTATTTCCCCAATTTTTTAATTCTTCATCTGACCATAATTCTGGAAAAAAAATACGTCTCTGATATTTAGGATGCATGTACTTTTTCCAATCACTACCACCAGTTGCTTCACCATCTCCTATACCACTATCAATATAATGTTTTGCCGCATTATAATGGGCCATCACCCATGTTACATTAACGGTATAATCATAATGTCGCATTGCCTTGACTAAGTCTATACCTTTCTGATCTTCCTCAGGCAATTCCTTAAAACGTGTCCAAAGATTTTTGGTATTGTAAGACTCCATAAATCTTAAAAACTCATCTTTATAACGCTTTTCAAAATTAATTAAAAGCGTTGATTTTTTGCCAGTTTTATGATCTTTTCCTGCAGCTTGCCAATATAAATGTTCAAAGGCATGCGTATATGGTGTATTTCTATCTATTTCTGCTCTAAATCTGTAGTCTATTAAATTAATTAATTCTGTAGAGGCAAACTCTATCAATCTATATTGAGCACTTTGAAATCCGCTTGCAGGAGTCAGCGTGTATCTAAATTTCATGTATTGCTCCACTTCCATACCTTCTCGCATTATATTAAACGAGGTTGTAAGCATATCAAAATAACGACTAACACGCATTATCTTGCTTTCAAAAAAAGTAACGTCTAAATTCTCTTTCTCTGCTACTTGGGAAATCTCCCAAAGTATCATTTTAAAGATAAGTTCATTAATTTGATGATAGGCGATAAACACCATTTCATCTGGCAACGTTGTACGTTGAATTTGAAGATTTAGTAATGCATCGGTTTGTATATAATCCCAATACGTAATCGGCTTGCTATAAAGCAAGCCATATAAATGGTCGTCTGTATCTTGATCTATTTTTTCGTACTTCTCTTGAAGAGCCTTTACTATTTCGTCGTAATTTGGTTGGTCTGACATAAATTAATTATCAAATTCTATCGGAAAATAGTGTTTTAATCCCTTGAATGCAATTAAATCTGCACGTAAAGAACCTACCGCCAAATCAGCTTGAATTTTTAATGGAATCTTGTTTTTATCAGCACTAACCCAAAGTGTTAAACTCTCTTCTTCTTTAAATACTCGACCTGCCATTACATAAGGTCTAAACTTAAGTGTTTTTACCTTACCAAATTCAGTCTTTACAGTTTCTCGACCTAAATATTTTAGTTTAAAACCATAGTTTTCTGCATCAAAAAACATATTTGTTTGTATCTCATCGCCTTGTGTAAGGGATGAAATATCAATCTTGTTTCTTAAATAATAGTACATAGAAACCATATCTTGTACGTCTTTCTCTGTCGCTACTGTTTTTACTTTTTTCTTCTTCTTGTTATGAACAACAGCTTCTCTATTATTATGGTCAAATTGAATTTCAATGTCCTTTGTATGGCCGCCTTCATCGATTTTTCGTATAAATTTATAAGGTACGCCCGTTTCTTTATCGAAATAACTTTCGTAACGATCTTTTACTTTAAAGAATAATTTTATAGCTCCTGTTGTCCAACCTTTACCAACAACATGATAAACTGGTTTTCCATCTAAGTTAGATTCTTTTAAAGACAACGTAGCATTACCAGCTTTTAAAAAACCACTGTAGCTCATCTCAAATTTAAACCACTCTCCATTCTGAAAAGCAGACTCTTGCTTTGCTTTCGGTGCGTTAAGTCCGGTAAAAAAAAGTAATATGGTAAATACGTACTTCATATCTTATAGATTGTAAATGTAAAAAATGTAACCCATTATTTGTGTTACAATTATCTTAAATACAATTACTATTCCAAATGTATTAATTCGTTGAAATACGAACCAAAATACAAGGCTAATTTTAAAATATTCTCGTTAAATGCTCACATTTCGGTATTGCTACGATACTATGTTAGAGCAAACCAAAAAACGCATAATTATAATAAGATTATGTAAAGTTTAAAATTTTAGAGTTGGTTTTTTGCGCGTTTAACTGTAGGGAGTTAAACGCGCATACGCTTTATAAGGTTCCTCTTTTGGCTTGTTCTCTTTCAATAGATTCAAATAATGCCTTGAAATTGCCAGCTCCAAAACCACGTGCTCCCATGCGTTGAATGATCTCAAAAAACAACGTTGGTCGGTCTTCTACAGGTTTTGTAAAAATCTGTAATAAGTACCCTTCTTCGTCGGCATCAATCATAATACCTAGACTCTTTAGTTTTTCGATATCTTCTCTTAACTCGTGACTAAATTCTTCTAATCGTCCTGGTACTGCTCTATAATATGCATCTGGTGGTGTAGATAAAAACTCTACTCCATTAGCTCGTAGTTGTGATACGGTTTTAATAATATCGTCCGTTGCAACGGCAATATGTTGCACACCTGCACCTTCATAAAAATCTAGATACTCTTCGATTTGAGAACGTTTTTTCCCCTTTGCAGGCTCGTTTATTGGAAATTTTATTCTACCATTTCCATTAGACATTACTTTACTCATTAATGCTGAATATTCGGTATGGATTTGCTTGTCATCAAATGATAAAAAGTTTTCAAACCCCATAACATCTTCGTACCATTTTACCCATACATTCATTTGATTCCAGCCAACATTCCCTACCATATGGTCGATATATTTTAATCCTGCTGTAGGTGGATTGTAATCAGATTCCCATTTTTGAAAACCTGGTAAAAATGCACCGTTGTAGTTTTTACGTTCAACAAACATGTGAACGGTTTCACCGTAGGTGTAAATTCCTGCTCTAACAACCTCGCCGTGTTCGTCTTTTTCAACTATAGGCTCCATATAAGATTTTGCTCCTCTAGATGTTGTTTCGTCATAAGCCTTTCTGGCATCTTCTACCCATAAAGCTATTATCTTAACTCCATCTCCATGTTTTACGATATGATCGTTTATTGGTGACTTACTGCTTAACGGTGTCGTTAATATTAACTTAATCTTATCTTGTGTTAACACATAACTTACAGAATCCTGAGCACCAGTTTCTAATCCACGATACGCATGCGATTGAAAACCAAATGCTGTTTTATAAAAGTGTGCAGCTTGTTTGGCATTACCAACATAAAATTCTACATAGTCTGTTCCTAAGAGCGGTAGAAAGTCTTGCGCTCCTTCAAATATTTTTTCTAAACCGTAGTTTACATTTTCTATTTCTTTTGACATATTTTATTTACTTTGTCATTCCTGCGAAGGCAAGAATCTAAATTTAAATCTATTTTTAAACTCATGATATTCCTGCCTACCCAGGAATAATGGATTACTCCAACCAAGACTTATAGTAATCCTCATCTGCTATTTTTATCGCTTCTTCTGTAACTTTTAATGGTTTAAAAGTATCTACCATAACAGCAAGCTCATCTGTTTTTACTTTACCAATACTTCGTTCCATTGCACCTGGATGTGGTCCATGCGGAATACCTGCTGGATGCAATGAAATATGACCAGCATCAATATCATTTCTACTCATAAAATCACCATCTACATAATACAAAACCTCATCACTATCTATATTACTATGGTTATAAGGAGCTGGCACTGCTAATGGATGATAATCATATAAGCGCGGCACAAAACTACAAACCACAAAGGCATCTGTTTCAAATGTCTGATGCACTGGTGGTGGTTGATGAACTCTACCTGTTATTGGTTCAAAATCGTGTATTGAAAATGCGTACGGATAATTATACCCATCATAACCAACAACATCAAAAGGATGTGATGCATAAACCATTTCTATGATTTCGTCTTGTTTTTTAATTTTGATTAAAAAGTCACCAGATTCATTATACGTTTCTAATTCATGCGGCTGTCTTAAATCGCGCTCACAAAAAGGTGAATACTCTAATAACTGGCCAAACCAGTTACGATAGCGTTTTGGGGTATATATTGGTCTGTACGATTCTACAATGAATAAGCGATTATCTTCAGTATCAAAATCTAGCTTATAGATAATTCCTCGTGGTATCAACAAGTAATCACCATATTTAAAATCGAGATTACCAAGCATGGTTCTTAATTTTCCCGTGCCTTTATGGATAAAAATTAATTCATCGGCATCAGTGTTTTTATAGAAATAATTATTTGTGGATTCCTTCGGTGCAGCTAATATGATATTACAATCACTATTAGTCAATACAATTTTTCTACTATCTAAATAATCATTTTCTGGTTTTACTTTAAATCCATGAAGGCGATACGATTGCATATTATTGGCCCTAGCTATTTTTGGGGCAACACTATATTGTTTTTTTATAGCTTTAACCTGAGTTGGTCGTTGCTCGTGATAACTATTTGTAGACATCCCATCGAAACCAATAGTTCCGAATAATTGCTCATAATAAAAATCGCCGTTTGGCTTTTTAAATTGTGTATGTCTTTTTGGTGGAATTTTTCCTAGTTTATGATAAAATGGCATATGTTGTATTGTTTAACTGTTGAATTGTTTATTCGTTTATTCGTTTATTTGGTATAAATCGAACAACATTTAAAGGTACAAAAAATGCGTGTTTATTCCGGATTCCTTTTGATAAGGAAGTGTAAGTGTTGTTTAATATCTTTCCAGAATGCTATCATAGTTACACAAAGTTGGTGAATTTTTAAATTAAAACCAAAACCCTAAGTTAAAAAACCAATAGCTTTCACCTGTTTCTGGTGAGTAGTTATATTTTCCTTCTAATGGCCCTAAAAATGTTTCTAATGAATACCCTAAAGCATAACCACTATAGTCTGGCGCTGTTAACCATTCACCAGATTCAAATATGCCGTCTTCTATATTTGCATAATTTGCGGCTATAAGAATATGATGCTTTTTAAATAGCTCGTAATCTAAGGTAAATGTAGCTTTCATAAAACTATCACCAGAAAGTGCTATAAAGTCATAGCCATAAAACGAATAAAAGTTATTAATAAAATTATTAGCATAACCACCCAGAGCAAAACCTAATGAAGTTGTAGAATTGTCCCCAATTTTAAACCCTCCATTCGCTTCAGATTTTAGTGCTAATTTATTACTGAAACTAAAGGCATATCCAATATCTGCTTTAGCGATGGAAAATTCTTCAAAATCTCTATTAAACCCTGATGCATTTAAATACAAATGAAAATCCCCATTGAAGTAAAACCCATTTTTAGGAAAATAAGAATTGTCGTAATCATCAAAAATTAAATTTCCAAACAGACCAAAATAATCTGTGTTTTCAAAAGTAATATCGTCTTCCTGATCTTCATCAATTATAGTCTCTGATGTAATTTTAAGTCGCTTGTATTCTGCACCTGCACGCAAGGCAAAGTCTTTTCTAAAAATAGTTTGTAGATATATCTGATTTGTAAAATCTGTTAGCTCCACATCTATTCTGTTTAAGCCTGTTAACAACGGAGAGCCCTCTTCTAAAGCTAACAATGGATTTACGTTTTTATTAAATTGATTAAAGCGCGATTTAACTCCTATACTGATATAAAAACCTTTATCTATAAAATAATCAAAATTATATCTTGAATTATCGCCTAGAATTACATCTAATAACGCTATATCATTATTAAACAACAAACGCTTTTTTGTAATGTTGGCTAACAAAGCACTCTTATACAAATCGTCATAATGAACACCAAGTTTTAAAAATATTGTAGTTTCAGATTCTCGTATGTCTCCTTTGAGTTTATAGCCAGAATCTTCAGAATTTGGTTCAAGATAATATCTGAACGTATCAAAATTGTTAGTTGCAATAAGATTATTTATGCCTTTTCTAAACTTAGTGAAACTTATTTTATTTTCATCTTTAAATTTTAACTTACCTAACAAATAGGATCTGGTATATCTTTCATTGCCATCTATATTAACTGACTTTATGGTAATACTATCCGTAATTTTTAACGCTGGTCTTTCAACATTGGCTATTTGTTGATTTTTTATATCTAAAAGCGCATCTAAATTCACTTGTGCAGCAGCTTCACCATTCGCAATGATATCTCTTCCTTCATCAAATGAAATCACTGAAAAATCGGTGATATCTGGTTTTATATAGACATCAGTTAATGGGGCTTTATCCTTCATGGCATTTATAGTACGGAAATTATTAATTTGAAGTAAGATCTCTGGTGCCGACTTTAATGACCCTCTATCTCTTAAAGCATCTTGCACATCTACTCCTATTATTATGTCCATACCTTTATCCCGAAGTTCTTCTACTGGAAAATTATTGGTTACACCTCCATCAATTAATATTCTATCACCTACAACAACGGGTTGAAATAAAGAAGGTAAAGCACCACTTGCAGTAACCGCTTCTGCCAATCTTCCTTTATCCATAATTACAGACTCACCAGTCTCTATGTCTGTAGCTATGCAAAAAAATGGTATCGGTAACTTATCAAAATCTCGTATTTCGTCTACAGGGAGCATTAATTGATATAACAAATTATATACATTTTGTCCTCTTGATAATGCTGACGGTAGACTAATTTTAAAATTATCAAAAGGTAAACTAACTGCATACTTTTCGGCATTTTCCCGTTCGTAGAATGGTTTGGACGCTCTTGGAAATGCGTCATTAATTAATTCATTAAAATCTTGATTGTTAAACATGGCCTCAAGTTGCTTACCTGAATAACCTGTTGCGTATAAAGAGCCGATAATCGCTCCCATGCTTGTGCCAGAAATGTAGTCTATTTTTACACCTAAACTATCTATAACCTTTAAAACGCCAATATGGGCAAATCCTTTAGCCCCACCTCCACTAAGTACCAATCCTACTTTAGGTTCTTTGGATTCTTGTGCATTTGTTATATTAATACCGGTACAAATCAAGAGCGTTAAGAAAAATATCTTAATATAATCAAATGTATTGTTATATGTAAATCTATGTATCAAGCTATTCTTTATGATAGTAGTTATATATTTTATTTGCTCTAGACACGCCAACAACCGCCTCTAATTCGTCTAACTTAGCATTAGCAATTCGCTTTATAGTTTTAAACTGCTTCATTAGAGTTATAATAGTTTGTTCACCTACACCAGGAATATTTTCTAACTCCGTGGTTAATGCGCTCTTACTTCGTTTGTTTCTATGATGCTCAATACCAAATCTATGCGCTTCATTTCTAAGCTGTTGTATTATTTTGAGCGTTTCACTTTTCTTGTCTAAATATAAGGGAATTGGATCATCTGGATAAAATAATTCTTCTAAACGTTTCGCAATTCCGATGATTGCAATTTTTCCTCTCAACCCCAAGGTATCTAAACTTTTTAAAGAAGATGATAATTGACCTTTACCACCATCTATTATAATAAGCTGAGGTAAGGGTTGGTCTTCTTCTAGCAAGCGTTTATATCTTCTATAAACCACTTCTTCCATAGAAGCAAAATCATCTGGCCCTTCTACAGTTTTTATGTTAAAATGTCTATAATCTTTTTTACTCGGTTTTCCGTTTTTAAAAACCACACATGCTGCGACAGGGTTTGTTCCCTGAATATTTGAATTATCGAAACACTCAATATGTCTAGGTTCTTCAGATAATCTTAAGTCAGCCTTCATTTGCGCCATAATACGATTTGCATGTCGGTCTGGATCTACAATTTTTATCTGTTTAAGTTTATCCATGCGATAGTACATAGCATTTCTTCTCGATAAATCAACAATACTTTTTTTATCACCCAATTTTGGTACAGTAACTTTAACATCTTCGCCTAGATTTACTTTGAAAGGCACATAAATTTCTTTAGAGTTAGAATTAAACCTTTGCCTAATTTCGGTTATCGCTATTTCTAGTAATTCTTTATCAGACTCTTGAAGTTTCTTCTTTAATTCTAAGGTATGTGATCTTATAATTGACCCGTAGCTTAATTGTAAAAAATTAATGTAGGCATAGGTTTCATCACTCACTATTGAAAATACATCAACATTGCTAATTTTTGGATTTACAATTGTAGATTTTGCTTGGTAATTCTCAAGTATCTCTAATTTCTCTTTTATTTTCTGAGCATCTTCAAAATGCATTTGTTCTGCATGAGTCTTCATTTGTGCTCTAAACCGTTGTAAAGAATCTTTAAAATTTCCTTTTAAAATTTCTCGTATAGCTTTAATGTTTGCGTGATATTCCTCTTCAGTTTCATGACCTTCACATGCACCTTTACAATTTCCTAAATGATATTCTAAACAAACTTTATATTTTCCAGCTTCAATTTTGGCTTGAGATAAATCGTAATTACAGGTACGTAGTTGATAAAGCCCTTTAATTAAGCCCAACAGGGTTTTTACGGTTTTCATGCTTGTGTAAGGCCCAAAATATTCTGAGCCATCTTTAAACACTCTTCGCGTAGAAAAGACTCTAGGGAAACGCTCTTTTTTAATACATATCCATGGATAAGACTTATCATCCTTAAGCATAACATTGTACTTAGGCTGATATTTTTTTATAAGATTATTCTCTAATAGTAGTGCATCATTTTCAGTCTCAACAACAATATGTTTTACAGAAGCAATATTTTTAACTAAAACTCGTGTCTTACCATAGTCGTGATGCTTGGTAAAATAACTACTCACCCGCTTCTTTATATCCTTAGCTTTACCAACATAAATTAGTTTTTCATCGGCATCAAAATATTGATATACACCTGGCTGATGTGGTAATGTCTTAATCTGAATATCTAAGGCAGTATTTGGCATTAAACCAAAGGTAAGAATTCATAAAAATAATTATGTGTTTTGAATAAACTTTATAACTATCTTGCGCCACTTTTTATAAAAACCTTTTAATGATAAAAAAGATTTTAGGACGAGTCGATAAGATTGACTTTCCTGAATTAAAATTAAAAACTGTCAATGTAAAAATTGATACTGGCGCATACACCTCTGCCATACACTGCTCTAATGTTAGAGAAGATAACAACAAGCTATACTGTACATTTGAAAGCAAAGGACATGCAAATTTTAAGAGTGAAGTGATTGTCTTTCAAAACTATTCGTATACAGACGTAAAGAGCAGTAATGGCTTTAAGGAAAATCGTTATAAAATTAAAACAACAGCCATATTCTTTGGCAAAATCTATAAGATTAACTTAACTTTAAGCACAAGAGATGACATGAAATTTCCAGTATTAATTGGTCGTCAATTTCTTACACAAAAATTTTTAGTCGATGTTGACTTAGAAAACCAATCCTTTAAGAACACCGTAAATGAACATTGTAGTATTATCGCGTAATCCTCATCTATACTCTACAAAACGACTTGTTGAAGAAGCTGAAAATAGAGGTCATGATGTAGAAATTATTGATCCTTTAAAATGCGATATCATTATTGAAAAAGAAAAACCAACCATATACTATAAAGACCGCTATCTCGATTATGTAGATGCTATTATACCAAGGATTGGTGCTTCAGTTACCTTTTTTGGTTGTGCTGTTGTGCGCCAGTTTGAAATGATGAACGTCTTTACAACAGTTTCTTCTGATGCTATCATAAGATCGCGAGATAAATTGCGTAGTTTTCAACGTCTTTCTAAGGCTGGAATTGGTATGCCAAAAACTGTTTTTACAAACTACTCACGAGATGTTGAAGAAGTCCTAGAGCACGTTGGTGGGCCACCAGTAATTATTAAATTACTTGAAGGCACACAAGGATTAGGCGTGGTTTTAGCAGAATCTAAAAATGCAGCAGAATCTGTACTTGAAGCTTTTAATGGTTTGCAAGCCAGGGCTTTGGTACAAGAATATATTGGTGAAGCAAAAGGATCAGATTTAAGAGCGCTAATCGTCGATGGACAAGTGGTTGGAGCTATGAAACGACAAGGGCGAGAAGGTGAATTTCGTTCTAATTTGCATAGAGGAGGAAGTGCGAATTTAGTTAAGCTTTCTGAGGATGAATTAAAACTAGCCATAAAAGCTGCTCGCGCATTAAAACTTCCCGTTTGCGGAGTAGATATGCTGCAGTCTTCTCGAGGACCGTTAATTATGGAAGTGAATTCTACACCAGGATTAGAAGGCATAGAAGGTGCAACTCAAAAAAATATAGCTAGAGCAATTATTACGTTTATAGAACGCAATAGAAAATAGAATGAGCGATAAAGAAGTATTACACATACTAGGAGAAGATGTAGCTTTAGGAGAAAGTGCCAAAGTTAGCTTTAATGTTGCTAAACTACACACGCAAAATACAATTGATGTCCCTGTTATTATTGAACGTTCTAAAAAACCTGGACCAACAGTATTGATAACTGCTGGTATACATGGTGACGAAGTTAATGGTGTAGAAATAGTACGTCAAATAATAGCTAAAGGCATAAACAAGCCAAAAAAGGGAACCATAATTTGTGTTCCGGTAATTAATGTTTTTGGTTTTATACATATGGATAGAGAGTTTCCTGATGGTAGGGATTTAAATAGAATGTTTCCTGGTATTAGAGGTGGTTCTTTAGCTAGCAGAGTCGCTTTTAAGCTCGTTACGGAAATTTTACCACATGCTGATTTGGTGCTCGATTTTCACACAGGAGGTGCCGATAGGTTTAATGCTGCACAAATTCGTATTATTAAAAATGAAGACAACCTAGATGAATTAGCACAGGTTTTTGGAGCACCATTCGTACTCTATTCAAAACATCTAAAAAAATCGTTTAGAAATACCTGTTACAAACTTGGTATTCCAGTATTACTTTTTGAGGGAGGTAAATCTTTTCATATAGACAAGACCATAACCAATACAGGTGTTAACGGTGCTAAGCGTGTACTGCATCATTTAGGTATGTTAGGTTCAAAATTTAAAGTTTCTAAGCCTAAAAAAGCTTGTATTTATATAACTAATAGTAAATGGATTAGAGCCAATTATTCGGGCATGTTTAAATCTACAATTACCATTAATTCTGAAGTTAAAAAAGGAGAGGTGCTTGGTAATATTACCGATCCTTACGGTAGCTTTAATCATTTTGTAAAAGCACCAAATGACGGCTATATTTTTAATATTAACGAATCACCAATAATTTATCAAGGTGATGCTATTTTTCATATCTCTACAAAGTTTAAATAATGACAAAACCAGAGCTTCGGAAAAAATATAAAACCTTACGGAAAGAACTTTCTATAAAACAAATCGAAGATTTTAGCCTGGCTATTGCTAATCAATTATTAAAACTTAATATTTGGGATAGGTCTTTTTACCATATCTTCTTGACTATTGAAGAACAAAAAGAAATTAATACAGAATATATTTTAAATATCCTTGCAGGAAAAGATAAAAACATAGTCATTTCAAAAAGTGATTTTGAAGATTACAGAATGACGCATTATCTACTCACAGATAACACTAGGATTAAAAAAAATAGTTATAATATTCCTGAACCTATTGATGGTATTGAAATAAAGCCTACGCAAATCGATGTGGTCTTTGTTCCCTTATTGGCTTTTGACAAAAGAGGAAATCGTGTTGGTTACGGAAAAGGTTTTTATGATCGCTTTTTGAAGCTATGCAAACCAGAAACCACTAAAATTGGTTTGTCATTATTTGAAGCAGAAACTAAAAATTTTGAAGTTATTGATAGTGATATTAAGCTAAATTATTGCGTGACTCCAAATCAGGTGATTCAATTTTAGAAGTTTCCTTAAAAGCCTTTTTATTAAACACAATAAGTATCCCAATACCTGTACTAATGGCTACATCAGCTACATTAAATACCGGATCGAAAAACGAGAAATATTTTCCACCAAAAATTGGCAACCATTCTGGTAAAATCCCGCTCCATAAAGGGAAATGAAGCATATCAACTACCTTACCATGAAACACCTCAGCATAACCACCTCCTTCTGGCAAAAATGTCGCCAATTGCATATGACTATCGCTAAATAACATGCCATAAAACACTGAATCAATAATATTTCCAAGTGCACCCGCAAAGATTATGGCAATAGCAAAAACTAGTGTTTTAGACTTTTTCTTTTTTGTAACATCAACTAACCAAAAGCCAATGCATGTTACAGCAACAATTCTAAATAATGTTAAAATAAGTTTTGCCGATTTATCTGAAATAAAAGATACAAAATCGCTCAGTTTTGTACCCCAAGCCATGCCATCATTTTCTACAAATGCTATCTTAAACCAAGAAAATACCTCAACATCCTCATGCAATTGAAAATGAGTTTTAATATAAATTTTACTGATTTGATCTGCTAGTAAAATAAGGATTATTAAGATTGAGGCCTTCTTTAGAGACATGCAAAAATTTTATGTAAAAGTAATAGTTTATTCTTGTTTAAGTACTGTAATATCTCCATTAATGGATTGTAATTTCCATGAAGATACAAGGGTCTTAAAATCATCTATAATCACGTTGCCATTATTAGAAGTTGCATTTACTTTAGCGTTTTTAGTTTCAATAGTAATGTGTCCATCAATGGTATTAATAATTGCTTTTGCAGCAGTACCTATGACCTTACAATTACCTCTAATTAATTCAATAGTAAGTAATTCAAAATCACCATTTACATCGACAAAACCAATATCGCTAACAATACTTAAATTGATATTTTCAGGTATTTCTAAACTAAGGTTAACAGCTACTATTTTATGTGCATTGCGCTTATCGTCTGGAATTATACTTAAAGACAATTTTTCTAATTTCAAATAAAGTATACCATCCTTTTGCTCAGTTACAACTTGATAGTGGTCTTGATGCTCACCATCTACCAAAGAATAAATTTTAATAAATTCTGTCTTTGATGTGGTAACATTAATATTAAAAATTTGATTACCATCAATACTTATAGAATTTACGTCGTGTGCATTTATTTCTGATGATATTGAATTTTGTGCTTGAAGCATTACAGAAAACAACACAAAAAAAGCCTTAAGGTATTTAACCCAAGGCTTTATGATTTTGAAATTATTCAAAAAGTAAAGTTGTTTAGAGATATTTCTATTTCTTAGAAATCAATTATTTCTGCATATTTTTTGCTTCAATACTCAACGTTGCATGTGGCACTAGCCTTAAACGCTCAGTATTAATAAGTTTTCCTGTAACACGACAAACACCATAAGTTTTGTTTTCAATTCTTATTAATGCATTTTTTAAATCGCGAATAAACTTCTCTTGTCTAATAGCTAAAGCAGAATTTGCTTCTTTACTCATCGTAGCACTCCCTTCTTCAAAAGCTTTAAAGGTAGGAGATGTATCATCTGTTCCGTTATCATGATCGTTCATGTAAGCACTTTTGATTAATTCTAAATCGTGCTCTGCTTTGTCTATTTTTTCTTGAATTAATACTCTGAATTCTTCTAATTGTTTATCTGAGTATCTATTATTTGTTTCTTTTGCCATTGGTTTTAGTGTTTTTTTATAGATAACTTGGTATTTACGTCATCAAAAGCAATTTCTATACCATTATCTATTGTATCCATAATTTGTAAATCTTCAGTTAAGGTTTCTGATTTAATATAATCTTTATTTGAAGCGATTGCTGCTACTATCTGTGCATTATTCTGAAGCTTTACATCTATTCTGTCTGTTACTTCAAAACCAGAATCTTTACGTAAATTTTGAATACGGTTTACGAGCTCACGTGCAATACCCTCCTTACGTAATTCTTCACTTATTGTAACGTCTAATGCTACAGTTAATGCGCCATCGTTGGCAACAAGCCAACCTTCAATATCTTGTGATGTAATCTCTACATCATCTACACCCAAAGTAATATTTTTTCCGTTAACTTCAACGTCTAAACTACCATTTTGCTCGATATTTTTTATGTCATCTGCCGAAAAAACACTTATAGCATTAGAAATCAGCTTCATATCTTTTCCAAATCTAGGTCCTAATGCTTTAAAGTTTGGTTTAATTTGTTTAACCAAAATATCTGAAGCGTCCTCTAGCAACTCAATAGATTTAATATTTACCTCATGCTTAATAAGGTCTGATACCGCTTCTATCTCTTCTTTTTGTTGCTGACTATCGACAGGAATCATTATTTTTTGCAATGGTTGTCGCACCTTAATTTTCTCTTTAGCTCTCAACGATAGTACTAATGAAGATATTGTTTGTGCATTCTCCATTTTTCGCTCTAAAACTTTATCGATTAAAGAAGATTCTGCCTTAGGAAATTCTGCTAAATGCACACTTTCAAAACTTTCCTTATTTGTAACTGCATTTAAATCTAAATACAATCGATCCATAAAGAAAGGTGCTATTGGTGCTCCTAATTTTGCAATGGTCTCCATGCAAGTATAAAGTGTTTGATATGCTGATATTTTATCTAACTGATAATCACCTTTCCAAAAACGTCTTCTGCTTAATCTTACATACCAGTTACTAAGATAGTCTTGCGTGAAGTCTGATATTACCCTTGCCGCTTTAGTTGGTTCATATTCAGCATAGAACTTATCTACTTTTTCAATAAGTGTATTTAATTCTGATAAAATCCAACGGTCTATTTCTGGTCTATCTTTTATAGCGATATCATCTTCGCTATAATTAAACCCGTCAATATTCGTATATAGTGTAAAAAATGAATAGGTATTATATAAAGTTCCAAAGAATTTACGACTGACCTCAGCAATACCTTCACTATCAAATTTTAAATTATCCCAAGGATTAGCATTACTAATCATGTACCATCGCGTGGCATCAGCTCCATATTTAGACAAGGTTTCAAAAGGATCTACAGCGTTTCCTAAACGCTTAGACATCTTCTGTCCATTTTTATCTAATACCAATCCGTTTGAAACAACGTTTTTATAAGCCACAGAGTCAAAAACCATGGTTCCGATAGCATGAAGTGTGTAAAACCAACCTCGTGTTTGATCTACGCCTTCAGCAATAAAGTCAGCCGGAAAAACTTCATTATTATCAATTAGGTTTTTATTCTCAAATGGATAGTGCCATTGCGCATAAGGCATTGAGCCAGAATCGAACCAAACATCAATTAAATCACTTTCGCGTTTCATTGGTTGACCTGATGGCGACATCAAAACAATTTTATCGACAATGTTTTTATGCAAGTCAATTGTTTCATAGTTGTCTTCAGACATATTGCCTACTTCAAAATCAGTAAAAATATCTTCAGACATAACACCTGCTTCCACAGATTTTGTCATTTCAGCTTTTAACTCGGCAACAGAACCAATACAGAGTTGTTCTTTCCCATCTTCGGTTCTCCAGATTGGTAATGGAATTCCCCAAAAACGCGAACGCGATAAATTCCAGTCATTAGCATTTGCCAACCAATTACCAAAACGACCTTCTCCTGTTGATTTTGGTTTCCAGTTAATTGTGGTATTTAACTCATGCATTCTCCCTTTTACATCCGTAATTTTTATGAACCATGAATCTAATGGATAATATAAAATTGGCTTATCAGTTCTCCAGCAATTGGGATAGCTGTGTTTATATTTTTCGACCTTAAATGCTTTATTTTCAATCTTTAATTTAATTGCTAATTCAACGTCTACCGAGCGCTCTGGTGCTTCGCCTTCATCGTAATATTCGTTCTTAACGTATTTACCACCTAACCCACCAAGTTCTGGTCTAAATCGTCCTTGTAGATCAACTAGTGGCACCAAATTGTGGTTTTCATCTTTAACTAATAAAGGTGGTATTTCCGGAATTGCTTGTTTAGCAACTAAGGCATCATCTGCACCAAATGTTGGTGCTGTATGCACGATACCTGTTCCATCTTCTGTAGTTACAAAATCACCGGAGATAATTCTAAATGCATTTTGTGGATTATCATATGGTGTAGCATAATCTAGAAGTTGCTCATAAGTAATACCAACTAAATCTTTTCCTTTAAACTCTTTAACTACATAAAAAGGAATTTTTTTATCTCCTTCTTTGTAGCTTATTAATTCTGGCTTGTTTTCAACTTGTTTATACTTTCCATCGAATTGTTTTGACACTAAATTCTTAGCCAATACCACATTCATTGGTTTAAAGGTGTATTGATTGTAAGTTTCGACTAAAACATAATCGATTTTAGGACCAACAGTAAGTGCTGTGTTACTCGGCAAAGTCCAAGGTGTTGTTGTCCATGCTAAGAAGAAAATATCACCTTCATTTTGTAAAAAATCAGGCAATGAATCTTCATTTGCCTTAAACTGCGCAACAACTGTTGTATCCGTTACGTCTTGATAAGTACCAGGCTGATTCAATTCATGGGAGCTTAACCCTGTGCCTGCTTTAGGCGAATATGGCTGAATCGTGTAGCCTTTATAAATTAAATTTTTATCGTAAATCTGTTTTAGTAACCACCATACAGATTCCATATATTTAGACTTGTAAGTCACATATGGATTATCCATATCTACCCAATAGCCCATTTTTTGGGTAAGGTCATTCCAAATATCTGTATAACGCATCACAGCTTTTTTACAAGCTTCGTTATACTCCTCTATAGAAATCTTAGTACCAATATCTTCTTTAGTAATGCCTAGTTCTTTTTCAACTCCAAGTTCTACTGGTAATCCATGTGTATCCCAACCTGCCTTACGTTTTACCTGAAAACCTTTCATAGTTTTATAACGTGGAAAGATATCCTTAATCGCACGAGCTAAAACATGGTGTACACCAGGTAATCCATTTGCTGAAGGAGGTCCTTCAAAAAAAACATAGGGTGGTTTACCTTCTCTAGTCGTAACACTCTTCTCGAAGATATTATTAGCTTGCCAATAGTTACTCACTTCAGTAGCAACTTTAGACAAGTTAAGTCCTTTATATTCAGGGAACTTTGTGCTCATTTTTATAAAATCTTATAAGTCTGCGAAATTAAAGAATTTTTAATAAAATTCGATACTGTATGTCTTTGAAAAAACAAAAGGTCACTCTGAAATTTTGAAGAGTGACCTTTGTAATATTATTATTGAGTTTTTAAGTCTACTTAATTTGCAATAATTTTCTTTGTAATAATTCCATTTTCTTCAGTTATCAATCTTATAATGTAAGCACCTGTGGCTAAATTATTAAGTTGAATATCCTGTGTGTTCTCAGTATTTGAAATACGATTACTATACACAGATTTACCTAAGATATCATACAATTCAATACTCTTGATTTTTTTATTATTAGGATTTGAAATTGATAAGGTATTGGTGTTTGTAAGATATCGGACATCTAATCCATCTAAAGTCTGATCTATTTGAGACAAGGTTTCTGATTGTTGTTTAAATACAATTTGAAATCTGTTTGGGTAATTTCCTTCATCAGAGTAAAACTCGTAAGCCTCGCCACTCTTTAAATCAAAATATGTTCCATAAAGATTATCTTTAAGGTGTAAATCATTTTCTTCCATATTTTCAGTTGCAGTAAGTCTTATTGTAAAGGAAAAGCTACCTGAAGTTTGAAATAATAGATTCACTTCCTTATCCTCAGTGATTTGGGCATATGCTTGTTCGGTCATTGGTTCGCCATTAAAATCTATGTTAAGATCATATTCTGCGACATTTGTATTTTTAATATCATAATCAACTTCAAAATCATCTGAAGTATTTTCACTAAATGCAAGTTGCAATACTCGTCTTGCTTCTGGTCCATCTACACTATTGAATTCTAAACATATACGCTTCATGAGTTCTTCATCAGTGTCTGGTAAATTTTGAAGAGGTTTAAGTGCACTAATAGACTGCATTGATAAAAATGCAAATGCAATAAAACATAAGATGTTTTCTTTTTTAAGTAGTGTTGTTTTCATAGGTTAAATTTTAATAAGGTTTGGGTTCCTAAATTTACTATGTACTAACTTAAAGTCTTAATTCTAATGGATTGTATTGAGAGGGAATCTTGAGTTAGAATCATTTCGTTTAACTCACCTAACTACCTTACAATAATAGTGTTAGGTTGCTAATTAGAAAAAAAATAGGTTCGTTTTCGTTGTAATTATAAGAAGTAAGGCTAAAATGTAATTTTTGAGAAATGAAGTACAAAATAATCAGACTAATGGCATGAGTTATTTCTGCAAATGATCTCAGGTAATATTCAGTTTTACGCTGTAATCTGTTTATTAACAGAAAACAAGACAAAAAAGACAAACGAATTTCGTCTGCTTTTTCTTGTTAGGGTTATTAATTAATCTTGGTTTGTAAAAAATTAATCGTACAGCTGAATTAACATGAATTAACCTAGTATTAATTAACATATGTTAAAATCCCTAAAGCGTCTTTCTTATCCTACTTAATTGTACGGGTGAAATATTTAAGTATGAGGCGATTTGATATTGAGGAATTAAATTATCAATATCTGGAATTTGTTTTTTTAGACGTCTGTAACGTTCGGTTGCATTAGCATACTTACAGTAAATGGCGTGTTATTACCATTATTAGTCGTTGTATTATTATCGGTTAGGGTTGTAGCCCCTGTACTTCCTACTGGTGAAGCCCAATAGTTATACCAATACACGCTTGAGTTCCCTTCCTGGCGTCGTAATAACTTTCCATTGGCTGAAGTGACCAAATCACTATCCTTGGTCTGCACTAACTGAGAGTCGTCCTATAAATCTAGTGTTCGATGAATAGTCATCCGTAGTGCTATTCTTTATACCAGTCATTGGGTAATACGCGATTAAACTAGACCATGGAATGGTACTTGAGGTGTTGATGTCTACAATATCTTTTGGAATCACCGCACCTCTTACATTACCACCATTATTTTCTATCTCTTGATAAACTATACGTTGTATCTGATCTGCTGTTAAGGCTCTATCAAAGACACGCACTTCGTCTATAGCTCCATCAAAATGTTCTTTATTTGTATTGTCTGTAGATTTTCTACCGATCTCAAAATTACCATTAGCTGAACTATTTCTTTCCAAGGTTTCCCCTATCATATTATATATTGTGGAGTATTCTAATTCTCTTCCATCAATATATAGAGAATCATGGCACCGTTAGTATTATCAAATACACCGGTAACGTTATGCCACTCATTGTAGGCTATAGCATCGCTTTTTAAGGTATAACCACCATTGGTAGTTCTTACTTCAAATTCTATCTCATCTCCAGATTTTAGACGTAATCTAAGGGCAACATCCTCACCTGCTATGGTTGTAAATGTTTCTGACGCATTACCTACATCTATCTTTATCCAAGCCATTAATGTTGCTTGTGTTAAACCTTCAACAAAACCTTCTGTCGATAAATAATCGTCTACTCCATCAAAGTCTAAAGTAGCTAATAACGGTGGGTTTGTATTAAATAAATCGCGATAATCTAAATCACCACCTGAGTATAAATCCCCATCCGTATCGGGTAATATTGATGTGCTCGGGTTATTGATTTGATCATTAACATCGAAGGAATCATTGATGTTACAGTCTTTAAATAATAGATCTAAACCGTCATTATCGGTATCAGAAAAACTGACAATAGCATTAGCCATCCCATTTTCTTCTATATCTGGCAAACCATCATTATCTGAATCTAAATCCACATAATCACAAATACCATCGTAATCTGTGTCTTCAGGTTTGTTGTTCATTGTGTAGTTATCATCATACCCATCTTTATTAGCGTCAACAAAAGCCGAAGCTATAGGACTTGGTGTTATGTAACCAATAGTAGGATGCGCTTCTACATTATCTGGTATACCATCATCATCAGAATCTATATCTAGGAAATCATAATTACCAGTTCCATCTGTATTAATTGCTACTGTACCTGTATTTGCTGAAGCAGGGATTCCTAGTTGAGCACCATTTTTTCCTACTTTTCCGTCTGCACATCCATCTCTAACGGCAAGAAAAACGTTAGATTCTATATCTGTACCACCAGATTCAAAAACATCTGTAATACCATCATTATCGCTGTCTAGATCAAAATGATTTGGCA
Organism: Winogradskyella sp.; assembly: GCF_965656915.1. Lineage (GTDB taxonomy): Bacteria > Bacteroidota > Bacteroidia > Flavobacteriales > Flavobacteriaceae > Winogradskyella. Next base: position 172,284 of record NZ_CBFHMI010000001.1, read on the forward strand.
TACCATCTGAATCGAAATCTAAATTTACACAAACACCTAATCCATTTAAGGTGCAAAAATCTACATCTATGTAGTTTGGTGTCTCATCTCCATCGTGATCCGCAGAGGGATCTATTCAACCAGGTTCATCAACATCTTTAACACCATCATTATCATCGTCTAAATCATCGATATCACTCATGTTATCCTGATCAAAATCAGGTAACGTTAGTATGAACATTTTACCATCACCATTATCGTTTGAGGCGGCCGTAATAGTTGCTTTAGAAATTTAAAGACCCTGTAGGAGCAATATCATCTAAATAAAACTGAGTAATACCAATAGTTCCTCTATTTTCTATAACTCTGTCACCTAACCAATAATCTGAACCTGTTGGTGGCGGGTTTACTGTTCCTGGAATACCTAAATTATTAGGTCCACCTAAGCCTGCACCACCGAATCCAGAAAATAACCCACCAGCATTATTTATAAATGTTTCACCTAAAGATTGTTCAACGGTACTATCTTCTAGATAACCGAAAAATTCTATATGAAGACAGTTATTTGCATTTCGTTCACACACAGCAATTACACCGCTAGAACTTGCCGCTATACCTCCATCGTAAAATAATGTTTGTCTTTGTGAATCAGTAGTTTCCTCAGCTGAATAATCGTCTCAAATATTATCTCCGTTGCCATTACATTCAAAATAATAATTAAGATTTAAGGACTGAAATGCATCTAAAGCTGTTGTATCCCATATGGGATTTGAACTTTTATTTTCTGCCATAGTTCCATTAAGTCTGATATTATTTGCATTATGCCCAGCAGGACCTAATTGTGTCATTTCATAGCCAATAGGAGCACCGAAATTAAAAAATACTTCCGTTAACGGTTATACTTTCAATGGTAGCAGGATCTTTTCGATCTGTTTGAATATCGCTCCATTGAAACGAAACTCCCGATTGTATACTCGAAACATTGGTTTGCGCATAAATCAAACACCATGAAAATAACATTAAGAGCGAAAGTAGATTTTTATACATAATTTTAATAGTTTGGGACTATATTAATTGATGTACTTAAATCAAGTTTTATGTTAAATGGATTATAATACTTTGAGGGAAAGGGTTTTGTATGAGTTTAAAATTTATCTCATACAGCGCATAAGGATACTTAATAAGAACAAGTTGAGCAAGGAAACTGCTACTTTTATTCGTTAATCTGCATGTTATATTCGATAAAGTGTATATTTAAAAATATAAAATACACATTAAATCGTCGACTAACACCCTGTTTTTGAGGTGTTAGTCATTAAATATATGGTAATTTGATTATAAAAAAGTTATAAAGATGAAACTGAACTTAAACGAGTAAACCAACTAAGTCTTCAACTTTTGAAATAAGTTGAATTTTGATATTAGTAGTTTTTAATGAAAGCTTGTTGTACTTAGATATAAAAATAGTTGAAAATCCTAATTTCTCGGCTTCGAAAATACGTTGTTCCACACGTTGAACAGGTCTTATTTCACCAGATAAACCAATTTCTGCAGCAAAACAAAAATCACTCGGTAATGCCATATCTTCATTAGATGATAAAATTGCAGCCACAACTGCTAAATCTATAGCTGGATCATCAACCGTAATACCTCCTGTTATGTTTAAAAAGACATCTTTTGCACCTAAACGAAAGCCAGCTCGTTTTTCAAGAACAGCTAATAACATATTTAATCGCTTGGCATTAAATCCCGTTGCTGATCGTTGAGGTGTTCCATAAACTGCAGTGCTAACTAATGCTTGTACTTCAATCATTAAAGGTCTCAAACCTTCTATTGTTGCGGCCACTGCGTTTCCGGATAATTCTCCATCTTTTTCAGAAATTAGTATTTCAGATGGATTAGATACTTCGCGTAATCCTGAGCCTTGCATTTCATAAATGCCTAATTCATTGGTTGATCCGAATCTGTTTTTATTTGCTCTTAGTATTCTAAATACATGATTACGATCTCCTTCAAACTGCAGCACCGTATCTACCATATGCTCTAGAATCTTTGGTCCAGCTATATGTCCATCCTTTGTAATATGACCAATTAATAATACAGGTGTTGCGGTTTCTTTCGCAAATTTAATCAGCTCTGTTGTGCATTCTTTGATTTGAGAAATACTGCCAGCAGATGATTCTATATAATCGCTGTGAAGTGTTTGTATAGAATCTATAACTACTATATCTGGTTGCAAAGTAGTTATTTGTTTAAAAATATTCTGAGTCTTTGTTTCTGTAAGAATATAGCAGTTACTGCTATTAGGATTAATGCGCTCAGCACGCATTTTTATTTGTTTTTGACTTTCTTCTCCAGAAACATATAGTGTTTTGTAGTTGATTTGTAATGCTATTTGAAGTAAAAGCGTACTTTTTCCAATTCCTGGTTCGCCGCCCAAGAGCGTTAATGAACCTGCAACCATTCCGCCACCAAGAACGCGATTAAACTCAGCATCTCGCAAATCTAATCGTGCTTCTTGCGAGGTATCAATCTCATTTATTTTTAATGGTTTTGAGGTACGTTTTGAGGTTTTACTGGTGGTTTTCCAATCGCTTTTTTCAGGTTTTTGAATGACCTCTTCCGCAATGGTATTCCATTCCTTACAGGAGGTACATTGCCCTTGCCATTTAGCATATTGAGCACCACAATTTTGACAAAAAAATGTTGTTTTTACTTTAGCCATGTTCAGACCCAAAAATAATATGGAATCGCTTTAAAATTGAACTGCTAAATTAAGATAATTTTAATTGATGTCTTTAAACCAACTTACAATTGTCAATAGTTTTATGGCAGACAGTTTTGCAGGTAGATTGGTTAACAAAAATGACCTTACTTTTCTAAATAGATTCTCAAAATAGTAATCGGTTGACAGTGCGTTCTTTTTAATTTTCCTCATCTTCATCCTCCTCTCCTTCGTCATCTGTTTCTACAACAGTTAATTCTTCAATTTTTGAAAAGATTAGATCTCTGTTAATATGGCTAACATCATTCAATGTAAGTGCAGATTCATATAGCTTTTTTGCTTTTTTTGTTTTACCGATTCGTTCCGCATATTGCGCCAAATAATATGTACCAAGCAATGAGGTTGGGTCTAGTTTTTTAGCAAGTTTACCAATTTGCTCTAATGACTCTAAATCTTCACGTTGCTCTGCTACTTTAACTACTTTTTCAATCTCTTCGTTTGTTATGGACTTTTTAATTCCAAAAAAATCTTCGATTCTCTCATACCTATCCACTAAGTATTTATCTAAAGTATCTTCATATGGCAGTACCTTTTCTTCTAATTCTTTTTCTCGCAGTGGTTTATAGAGTTCAAAAATTTTATCAAAAGATCTTGCAATTGCACTTGTAACAAGCGTGTAGTGAGATTCATTTTTAAAATCATCGAAATAATATGTCAGAAATTGATTTTTTACTTCAGATATTTGGCTGTGTGCGTTCAGTACAGCTTCTCTTATTCCTGGCAAGTCTTTGTCAGAAGTTGCCATATAATAAAAAATATCATCTTTAAAAAACTCCAATCGTTTTCCTAAATAATCTCTAACAGTTCCAGATAAGTCAGGACTGATACACACATAGGCGTTAAACATTGGTTCTTCTTTAAATAGATAAGAATTGATAAAATTACCCATTAAATCATGCCCAACAGCAACTCTAAATTTACTGGTATTGTATTTATTATCTAAATATGGTATCAGTTCTTCTGAAATAAAGTCATGAAATCTTAAACCTGATTCTTTTGGCAAACCGTTTACCTCATCGCAATAACCATCGTAAAAACGCTCATTACCCTGCACAACACCAACAACTATTGAGCCTGGCATATCGTCAAAATAAGTTTGAAAATCTACTTGACCAGCGACTGGCTCAAATAAATAATCTCCATCAAACACAATAATTAATGGATACTTAATATCTGATGAAGGATCGTAATTTTTTGGAAGTTTAATCTTTAATTGTCTAACAGCATTGAGCTTAGAGGATCTAATCTCGTCATAACTCGTTTGAGCGCAAATAGGAATGCATAAGATACATGCAAAAACTATTAAAATAGTCTTTCTCATTAGTAAGTAGGTTTAGTTAAGGGAACCCAAACATACTAAAATATCGTTAAGTTGTAAATTTTTTTCGATGAAATACACTTAATCGTTTAGCGCATCTTGTACATCGTACATTTTTTCGAGCATTATTTCTTTGTCAATGTATTGGGAAGGTTCTAACAATAATCCTGCTTTATAGCGCTGTAACGCTTTTCTTAAGTTGCCTTCTTTTTCATAGTACATACCTAAGTAATAAGCACTTAACATAGATTCTGGAAACTCTTTCTTTACTAATTTAGCCAAAGATTCTAATGCCTTTAAATTATCTTTTTTGTTACAGGCGGCAGCAATTGCTCTGATATCGTTCTCAATTAACTTTTTTTCGAAACCATAAAAATATTCAATGTCTTCATACTTTTTAATCAGATAGTCGTATGGAGAGCCTTCAAAAGTCAGTACTTTTTCGTTGTATTCTTTTCCATTAATAGGTTTATACAATGCAAATATTTCATTTAGTGCTTTTGGAATACCACGACCTACAAGAGAATAATGATTTGCGTCTTCAAAAACATCAAACTTGTAATGTAGCTTAGCATTTTCAATTGGTTTTAATTTGGCATCACACTCTTTAATTGAATTTCTTAATACTTTCACATCAGCATCTGCTGTAGCCATATAATAAAATGTTTCCTGTTGCAGAGAGGCTAATCGCTCTGATAATCTATTTACCATTTCTGGTGCTAAATCCGGACTCAATGCCATGTAAGCTCTAAATAAAGGCTCATCTTTAAATAAATAGTAGTTGATAAAATTGGCACTTAAATCATGCCCTATTATAATTCTAAAATTTGAAGCGCTATAAGTGCCTTCAATATATGGTATTAATTCTGCGGAAATAAACTCATAAAAGTCTGCTCCTTCATGCGCCGGAAAGTAGACATCATCATCGTAATAAAAATCATCTTCTCTAGTACTGCCTTGTTTTATTCCAACTACAATACAATCTGGAATATCCTCCCAGTAGGCTTGATAATCGATATTGCCAGCGACAGGCTCAAAAAGATAATCACCATCTAAAACTATAACCAATGGGTAGGAACGTTTAGATTCAGGATCATAATTTCTAGGCAACTGAATTTTTAAATCTCTTTTGCCGTCAAGCTTATAAGAATCAATCGTTTCATAAATGGCTTGCGCATTCAATCCTAAAGCAACAAAACAGAGTAATAATAGTGTTAATGATTTCTTCATCAGTTAATTGACTTAATAAGTTGTAGCAAGGTAAAAAATATTTCTAAATTCAAATTTTCTTCCGATTAAAGATAGGTAAGTATATCAAAGATAAGCCACCTAGAATAACAATAGCTAAAGTTTGTGTTGTCCACATAATCCAACCAAATGCTCTACTTGGATCTTCAGATATATTAAATAATAAAAATGCAATGACTATGGCTTCTGGAAAGGAACCAATACCGCCATTAGTTGCTGCTATACTAAAACTAGCTAATATAAATGCAATGAGTATGGCTGCGAGAGAGATATTTTGTAATTCTGGTAAAGCAAATGTCGTCACGTAAAACATTAATACGTACATAACCCAAATAAAAATAGTATGAACGATAAATGCCCACTTATTTTTCATCTTAAAAATACTTAACGCACCTTCAATTAATCCATTGAAAAAGGTTTTTACTTTTAAGGCAAATTTAGATTGGCTTCTTCTAATGAAGATAATCAAAGTAATAGTAATTAGAGCTAATAATGAAGCACCAATTGCAAGTGCAATCGGATTGAATTTTCTCATAAAGAAGTCATAAATAAATTCAAACTCTAAAAAAAGAGCTGTGAGAACAATAATCAATAGCATAATGGTATCTGCCACGCGCTCTGCTACAATTGTACCAAATCCTTTTTCAAAGGGAATAGACTCATAGTTAGTTAAAATGGATGCTCTGGCTATTTCACCAGCTCTTGGAATTGTAAAATTAATAAGGTATGCTGAATACACCGCCATAAAGCTATTAGCAAACTTGGGTTTAAATCCCAACGGTTCTGCCATATATAACCATCTATAGGCCCTGGAGGAATGACTTAAAATGCCAAGTACTAAACCTAGTAGGATCCAGGTGTAATCTGCATCTTTAAAATATTGAACTAAAGTTGTAACAGAAATTTGAGATAACGAATACCATACTAAAGCGACTCCTAAGAGTAAGGGTAAAACAACTTTTAGGATGGTTTTAGGATTGTTCAATTAATTATTTTAGAAGATTTGTAGCTTCATCTGGGAACACTAAAGAGGGTTTAAAACCTTTAGCGTCTTTAATATCCATAAAAGCATAGGTAATAAGAATTAGAATATCACCAACGGCAACCTTTCTTGCAGCAGCTCCATTTAAAGTAATTTCGCCACTGTTTCTTGGTCCTGGTATACAATAGGTCTCTAATCGTTCTCCGTTGTTATTGTTTACAATCTGAACTTTTTCTCCCTGTATAATATTGGCAGCATCCATTAAATCTTCATCAATAGTTATACTACCAATGTAATTTAATTCAGCGCCTGTACATTTAACGCGGTGAATTTTCGATTTTACAACTTGTATTTGCATGAGGCAAAGATAATTAATTTAAGGCGATATTATCTATTAGTCTTATATCACCAGCATATACTGCTATAAAAGCTCTATATATCTTTTTTGTTGATTTTCGTTTTACTGGTTTTAAGGTTGTTTTATCTGCAATAATAAAATATTCCAAATCTAAAAGTGGTTCTTTTTTAAATTGCTTTTCAACCCATTCCGTTACATATTTAGCACTTTTTGTGCCAAACTTTGCTTTTGCAGTTTTTAATGTCTTATATATAAATGGCGCTACATCGCGTTGTTCTTTTGTCAGTCTAGTATTTCTAGAACTCATAGCAAGACCATCTTTAGCCCTATGAATAGCACAGCCTATTATTTTTACAGGAATTTTATGTAGTTCTACTAATTTTTTAATAATCTGTAATTGTTGAAAATCTTTTTCACCAAAATAAGCAGCATTTGGCTGTACAATTTCAAATAGACGCTTTACAATAGTGCCAACTCCATCAAAATGTCCGTCTCTAAACGCACCTTCCATTTCGTGTTCCAGACCATTAAACGTAAATTTTTGAGATTCTATTGCATCTTGATAAATATCCTTTATAGTTGGAGCATAGACTATAATTTTCTTATCGCAAACCGTTTTTAAAAGTGCTGTATCTGCATCTAATGTTCTAGGATATTTTTCTAAATCTTCTTTATTATCAAATTGGGTCGGATTAACAAAAATACTAACCACAACAATATCGTTTTGACTTAGGCCTTTTTTAACCAAAGATAAATGCCCATTGTGAAGCGCACCCATAGTAGGTACAAACCCTATGGAGTTACCTTTTGCTTTTAATTCATCAATATGATGAGATAATTTCGATTTATTATGAAATATAATCACTACTGTAACAAAAAATTAACGCGTGCAAACATAATATTTTACTGGCAATCTGCCCAAAATTTTGTAATTTTGCATGTTTTTTACTTTTAATTTTCAAAAGCAGCAGATATATGAAAGATAAACGAATATTGTATGTGTCCTCAGAAGTAGTTCCTTATTTACCAGAAACTGAAATTTCTTCAATGTCGTTTGAAGCACCTAGATTGGTAAACAAACAAGGAGGTCAAATACGCATTTTTATGCCACGCTTTGGAAATATTAATGAAAGAAGACACCAATTACACGAAGTGATAAGGCTCTCTGGAATTAACCTGGTAATTAATGATTTTGATATGCCTTTAATCATTAAAGTGGCATCAATCCCAAAAGAACGTATACAGGTCTACTTTATAGATAATGAAGATTATTTTAAGAGAAAGGCAACCTTAACAGATGAGGATGGAAATCTCTTTAAAGATAATGATGAGCGCGCTATCTTTTTTGCAAAAGGAGTTATTGAAACTGTTAAAAAATTAAACTGGGCTCCAGATATTATTCATGTTAATGGTTGGCTTGCATCCTTACTTCCACTCTATTTAAAAGAATTTTATAAAACTGAACCTTTATTTACAGAGAGTAAAATAGTGACTTCTGTATACAATCAAAGTTTTGAAGGAACGTTAGATAAAAAGATGATAAATAAAGTAGCCTTTGACGGCATAGACAAGGACGCTGCAAAAGCTTTAGAAAAGCCAGATTATATCAATTTAATGAAAATTGCAATTGATAACTCTGATGCTATTATAAGAGGTTCGGAAGAATTGCCGAAAGAGCTAGACACATATATATGTGATTTATCCAAACCTGTATTAGACTATTTTTCTATTGAAGAATTTGCAGATCCATACACTGAATTTTACACAAATACTGTTTTAAACGGTTAATATTACCTATGAAAAATAATAAGTTTGCCCTACAGATTATGTCATTTGGCCTAATCGTTATGAGTTTTACAGCATGTGATAAAGATTTTGCAACGCTAGAATCTGATATTATAAACAATCAAAATGCCACAAATTTCAATATCATAACTGACCAGTACGATATAATAACATATAACAAAGTAATAGGGCCAGTACAAACCAATAATTTAGGTTTAAATACACTGGGATTTTTTAAAGATGCTTATGGTAGTACTACATCAGAGTTTGTAACCCAGGTTTCACCTTCTAATTTTGCACCATCATTTGGTGAAAATGTAGTGCTAGACTCCGTTGTTCTTTCGCTACCATTTTTTGGCTCTATTACAGAAATTGATGAAGAAGGTAATATATTTTATCAATTAGATAGCGTCATAGGTTCAAACCCAATTAAACTGAGTATTTTCGAAAGTAATTATTTCCTTAGAGATTTTGATCCGAATGCAGAATTTAACGAAATACAACCGTATTATTCTAATAAATCGACATCTAATTCAGAAATGATTTCTAATGCTGTCCTAGAAGGAGAAGAATTAGATTTAATTCAAAACCCAGATGAAGAACGTCATATCTCATTAGATGATATAGGCAATGTAGTGATAAGCGATAGCGGGTTTATCTTAACAACTATAGATGCGGAAGGAGAAACACAGGTTACACAAAGGCAACCACCAGGAATAAGACTAAAATTAAACACTCAGTTTTGGCAAGAGAAAATCTTTGACAGAGAAGACGATGCTGTTTTAACAAACCAAAATAATTTTTCAGAATATTTTAGAGGCTTATATTTTAAAGCTGAAGCCATTAATGATGACGGAAGTTTTATGATCTTGAACGTTGGATCACCTAATTCAAACATCATTATGTATTATACAAGAGATTCTAATGACGAAGATGATGAGGATGGATTAGAACAAGCTACATATACCATTAACTTCGGTCCTAATAGAGTTAACTTTATTGATAATAATTTTAATATTGCTTTGACTGATGGTGATGACATAAATGGAGACGATAGATTATATCTTAAAGGGGGAGAAGGATCGTTGGCAAAAATTTCTTTATTCAATGGTGAAGATATTGAGAACGAATTTGGTATAAGATTGGAAAATGACGAATTAAATACCTTTGAAAACTGGAAAACTAACTTCGTTGATACAGATGACAACGGTAATTTTGTAAGATCTAAGCGTATTGTTAACGAAGCTAATTTGGTGTTTTATGTAGATCAAAATTTTGTAGACGGAAAAGAGCCAAATCGTATTTATTTGTATGACATAGAGAATAAATCACCGTTGGTAGATTATTTTTTAGACGGACTTAATAATACAGTACCTTCAATTTCGGTTTCAAATCATCTAGGTCCCTTACAACGGGTTGATGATGAACCAAATGGAGAAGGTATAAAATATAAGCTCTTAGTAACTGAGCATATAAATAATTTATTGTTAAGAGATTCTACGAATGTCGATTTAGGCTTATCAGTTTCTTTAAATGTTAATTTAGAAGAATTGTTACCACAAAGAGATGTATTAACAACAGATGAAGCTGATACAACAACTCCAATAAGTTCAATCATCACACCACGAGGAACAGTATTACATGGAAATAATACTGACGATGAAGCCAAAAGAGTGTATTTAGAAATATATTACACCGAACCAAATAACTAAAAATTAACCTATGTGTGGAATTGTTGGATATATTGGCCATCGAGAGGCTTATCCTATAGTAATTAAAGGACTTCAAAGATTAGAATATAGAGGTTACGATAGTGCAGGTATTGCGCTTTATGATGGAAAAAACATTAAACTTTCAAAAACTAAAGGTAAAGTCTCAGACCTTAAGGATAAGTTAGAAAACGAAATTTCAACCGATGGTTCCCTTGGAATTGGTCATACGCGTTGGGCAACACATGGAGTACCTAATGACGTAAATTCTCACCCACACTATTCAAATTCGGGAGATTTAGTAATTATTCATAATGGTATTATAGAAAATTACGACTCACTTAAAAAGGAGCTGATAAAACGTGGTTATACCTTTAAATCAGATACTGATACAGAGGTATTAGTCAATCTCATTGAAGACGTAAAGAAAAATGAAAACACCAAACTTGGTAAAGCCGTACAAATTGCTCTTAACCAAGTTGTAGGCGCCTATGCAATTGCTGTTTTCGATAAGAATAAACCAAATGAAATAGTGGTTGCTAGATTGGGTAGTCCATTGGCTATTGGTATTGGTGATGACGAATTTTTTATTGCCAGTGATGCTTCACCATTTATAGAATTTACAAAAAATGCCATTTATCTTGAAGATGAAGAAATGGCGATAATACGAAGAAATAAAGGTGTTAAAGTCCGTAAGATTAAGGATGACCGTTTAGTAGATCCTTATGTACAAGAACTTCAATTAAACTTAGAGCAAATAGAAAAAGGTGGTTACGACCATTTTATGCTTAAAGAAATTTACGAACAACCAAGTGCCATTTTAGACACATTCAGAGGGCGTTTGTTGAGTAATGAAGCACTAATAAAACTAGCAGGTGTTGAGGATAATATGAAAAAATTCTTGGCTGCTGATAGAATTATAGTTGTGGCTTGTGGTACATCTTGGCATGCAGGATTAGTTTCAGAATATATTTTTGAAGACTTAGCAAGAATTCCTGTAGAAGTGGAATACGCATCTGAGTTTAGATACAGAAATCCAGTAATTACAGAAAAAGACATTGTTATTGCAATATCACAATCTGGCGAAACTGCAGATACATTAGCTGCGATTAAGTTAGCTAAATCTAAAGGTGCTTTTGTTTTTGGTGTATGTAATGTGGTAGGTTCTTCAATCGCTAGAGAATCTGATGCTGGTGCATATACTCATGCAGGTCCAGAAATTGGAGTAGCGTCAACAAAGGCATTTACAACTCAAATCACAGTATTAACGCTGATGGCATTAAGATTAGCCAGAGCTAAAGGTACAATATCAAGTTCTGAGTTTAGACATCATTTAATAGAATTAGAACTAATACCTGATAAAGTTAAGGAAGCTTTAAAATCTGATGCCTACATTGAAACTATTGCAGATATATATAAGGATGCTAAAAACTTCTTGTATTTAGGTCGAGGATTTAATTTCCCAGTTGCCCTAGAAGGAGCTTTAAAATTAAAAGAAATATCATATATACATGCTGAAGGTTATCCTGCGGCAGAGATGAAGCACGGTCCTATTGCTTTAATTGACGAACAAATGCCAGTTGTAGTAATTGCAACTAAAAAAGGGCACTATGACAAAGTTGTTAGTAACATACAGGAAATAAAATCTAGAAAAGGTAAAATAATCGGTATCGTTACAAAAGGAGATGAAAGTGTCAAAGAATTGGCAGATCATGTCATTGAAGTTCCTGAAACAATAGAATCTTTGACGCCACTTTTAACTACCATTTCACTACAGTTATTGTCTTATCATATTGCAGTTATGTTAGATAAGAATGTCGATCAACCAAGAAATTTAGCAAAGTCAGTGACCGTAGAATAAATAACTATTATAGAATAATTTGGAAAGCCTAAAAATTACGTGATTGTCATTTTTTAGGCTTTATTTTTTTGTAATCTTTCTATGAATGCATACTTTTTTGCAGATTTCTTATCTACTTTTCATTTATTTATTTAAATTGCTCATCTAATAAATTAACTAATTCTCTAAAATGAAGACAATCTTAAAGCTTTTCACAATGCTTTTTTGTGTGGTATCTTTTGACCAAACCACAATAAAAGGTAAAATTACAGACAATACTGGACTACCCTTACCTGGTGCAAACATTGTCGTAGTGGGCACAACATCTGGTACTGTTTCAGATTTTGATGGAAACTACTCCCTAACAGTAGAACAAACTCCACCATTTTCACTTCGAGTGACTTATACAGGTTTCAAAGAACAAATTGTCGAAGTAACTTCAAACAACCAAACAATAAATGTTACTTTAGAAGAAGGTAATGAACTAGACGAAGTTGTTATTTCTGCTTCTCGTACACCAGAACGTATTTTTGAATCGCCTGTAACAGTAGAACGATTTGGTTTAAAATCAATAAAAAATACAGCATCTGTAGATTTCTACGGTGGATTAGAAAATTTAAAAGGTGTTGATATTAACACAAACAGTTTAACATTCAAATCTATTAACACTAGAGGTTTTGCAACGTTTGCGAATACCCGTTTTATGCAATTAGTAGATGGAATGGACAACTCTGCTCCTGCACTTAACTTTCCTTTAGGAAATTTATTGGGTATGACAGAAACTGATGTTCAAAATGTTGAGCTACTTCCAGGTGCGTCTTCTGCACTATATGGTGCAAATGCGTTTAATGGTATTCTATTTATGCAAAGTAAAAATCCATTTGATTATCCTGGAATAAGTGGTTATGTAAAACGTGGTATAACTTCGCAAGAAGCTGCGGGTAATAACGACTACACCGATATTGGTATACGAATGGCATATAAATTTAGTGATAAGTTCGCTGCAAAAGTCAATTTCGCTTACTTAGATGGAACAGATTGGTTTGCTACAAACTATGATGATAAAGATATGCCAGGAGGTACACGTGAAACTAATATAAATTATGATGGTGTTAATGTGTACGGAGATAATGTGACTACAAACATCAATGATGTTGCACAGACTTTAGAAGGCTTGGGACTTGCTCCAGCAGGATCATCTTCATTGGTGCCATCTGTTGCTGTTAGTAGAACAGGATATAGAGAAGTAGATTTAACAGATTATAAAGCAGAAAGTATAAAAGCAGATTGGGGATTATACTTCCGTCCTTGGGGAGATGACTTCGAAATTCAGTACGTTGGTAAAGTCGGTACTGGATCTACGATCTATCAAGGTGCGCAACGCTATAGAATTGACGGATTCTCACTACAACAGCATAAAATAGAAGTAAGAAATGATAACTTTTTTGTAAGAGGATATATTACATCTGACAAAGCTGGAGACACTTATGTAATGGATGTTGCTGGTCCTAATTTACTTCAGTCATGGAAAGCGCACGATGTTTGGTTCGGTGAATACGTTGGAACATACATCGGACAAACTTTAGCTGGCGTGACAAGTGAACAGGCACATGCTGCGGCAAGAGCTGTAGCTGAGCAAGGAAGACTTGAGCCTGGCACACCAGAGTTTCAACGCGCTTTTGACACAGTAACATCTGACACTAATTTCTTAACTGGTTCTGCATTTAGAGATAATTCTAAAATTTATCATGGTGACGCTAATTATAATTTTGGTGACTTAGTCGAATTTGCTGAGATACAAGTTGGCGGTTCTTACAGAACGTATAGATTAAATTCTTTTGGAACAATCTATGCAGATGCTAATGGACCAATTACCTACTCAGAATTAGGTATATATACACAATTACAACGCTCTCTTGAGTTAAATGAAAGTTTAGAACTTAAATTAACTGGATCTATCAGATATGATAAATCTGAGTTATTTGATGGATTCTTCTCACCTAGAATTTCTGCTGGTTTAACTGTGAATGAAAATCATAACTTTAGAGCATCTTTTCAAACAGGTTTTAGAAACCCAGATACACAGTCACTTTACATTGGTTTAGAGACTGCTCTTGGTACATTGATTGGTGGAGCAACAGATATTGGAGATCGTTATACTAGAGATTACGGTGTAAGTCAATTTGCTCAGAACAATCTCGGACAACCCTCTACAATCGCTCAAAATGGAGCTGCTGCCTATACTAATTCACTTTTTTCATCTGTCGGTGCTGCGTTATCGAACCCTAATTTAAATACAGATGGTAGTGAGTTTATTGGTAATTCTAATTTCGTTGATCCAGAGCGTGTAAGTTCTATTGAACTTGGTTATAGAGGTAAAATTCAAGATTTCATAATAGATGCTTCAGCATATTATAACACCTATAATGACTTTTTAGCAAATGAAACTGTAATTGCACCTCTTTATGGTGATGTTTCTAACTTTGATCTTACAGGTTATGATCCGAGCAACCCAGCAACAGTAGCAGGTCTTAATCCTGACACACAGCAAATTTTAGCTGCTTTACAAAATGATGACTTTGCGAGATATCAAACGTATACAAATTCAGAAGAAACTGTTAATTCTTATGGTGCAGCTATCGGAGTTTCAACAAAAGTTTTTGATGGATTTGATTTAAGCGCTAATTACACTTGGTCTAAATTAGATTTTGATGTGGCAGGAAATCCGGATTTCAGAACTAATTTTAATACACCAGAGCACAAAGTAAAATTAGGCTTTGGAAAAACTGAGTTATTTACAAACTTTGGCTTTAATGTTGCTTGGAGATGGAGTGACAACTATTTCTGGGAAGCTTCTTTTGGTGATGGTGAAATACCTGCATTTAATGTTTTAGATGCCCAGGTAAACTACAGAATCCCAAGTATAAAATCGACAATCAAAGTTGGTGCTACTAATTTATTAGCGGATGAATACTTTACAGCCTTCGGAACAGGGTTTATAGGTTCTCAATATTATGTATCATTAACAATAAACAATCTTTAATAAAATAAAGCAATGAAAAAAATAAAGTATATAATTTTATCAATGCTCACATTATGTTTTTTTGGATGTGAAAACGATGCATTAGATGAACTAAGAGATAAGAATCGTGAAGAAGTTGTTGTATTGCCAGATCTAACAGCTGGTACAGCTGACTTCTCTAATTATGTAGCATTAGGCGCATCATTTACAGCTGGTTTTGCTGATAACGGATTATTTATAGCATCACAAGAAAATTCATTCCCAAATACATTAGCAAACAAATTTGCTATTGCAGGTGGAGGCACCTTTACACAACCATTAATGAGTGATAACTTTGGTGGTTTGGCTATTGCTGGCAATCGTATAACTGACCCTAGACTAGTTTTCGGAGGAGCTGGACCAGTTCCGATAGAATCTTTAGTTGGACCAATTACAGTTGCAACAGATATTGCTCTTAATAACCCTGAAGGACCTTTTAATAATTTGGGTGTTCCTGGTGCAAAGAGCTTTCATTTAGTGGCACCTGGATATGGGAACATTTCTAATTTCCCAGCTGCTGCTAATCCATATGCAGTTCGTTTAACAGGTAATGCACCTAATGCTACCATTGTAGAATTGGCAGTGGCTCAAAACCCAACTTTCTTTACGCTATCAGAATTTGGTGGAAATGATGTTTTAGGATACGCCACTTCAGGAGGAGACGGAAGTAATCCTATTACTCCAACGGCAACTTTTGATGCAGCCCTAAGCGCAACGGTAGGTGCTTTAACAGCTAATGGAGCAAAAGGAGCTATCGGTAATTTACCAAACATTACAAGTTTATCATATTTTACAACTGTCCCGTTTGATGCTTTAGACCCAAGTAATCCGGCTTTAGCCCCTCAAATTGCGGTTTTAAACGCACAGTTATATGGTCCTTTAGACAATATTTTTACAGCCTTTGGTGAACCAGAGAGATTGAATCTTTTATCTAGCACATCTGCTAATCCAGTACTGATAAATGATGAAGATGCCGTAGATCGTTCTGCTGAAATTACGGCGGCTCTTACTCCAGTGTTAGGTGCTCCAACCGCAGGAGCATTTGGTGCCATTTTTGGTAAAGCGCGTCAAGCAACATCAGATGATTTAGTACTTTTAACGGCAGCGTCTGCTATTGCAACAACAGTCCCAGGACCTCCTGCTCCAGTTAATGTTAATGGTGTAAGTTATCCATTAGCAGATAACTTTGTATTAACACCAGAAGAGCAAAATGATATTGAAATAGCTACTCAGGCATACAATGCTAGTTTATCTACAGCAGCCAGTTCAAATGGTCTGGCCTTAGTGGATTTAAATGCTATTTTAGATGAGGCTTCTTCAACAGGTATTATCTTTGATGACTATAATTTAAATACAGATTTAGTATTTGGTGGATTAGTAAGTTTAGATGGTGTACATTTAACTGCAAGAGGTTATGCGCTAATGGCTAACGCTTTCTTAGAAGCAATAGACGCCACATATGGTTCTAACTTTGTTGAATCTGGTAATCTAGCTAAAGCAGATGACTTTATTGTCTCATACCCTGTAATAATACAGTAATTAAAAAACAATATAAAATAGAAAAAGTGCATTCGAAATGAATGCGCTTTTTTTATGGAAAAAAGCCAATAAAAAAGACTTTTATTTTTAAATAAAACTATATCTTTGCAGCGCAAAAAACAGCTCGTTTTTCATATTTAAATTATTGCAAAACAAAAACATATAAGTAATGTCAAAAGTTACAGGTAAAGTTGCACAAATTGTAGGCCCAGTTATCGATGTAGAATTCGCTGCTGGTTCAGAACTTCCAAAGATTTATGATTCGTTAGAAATTAAAAGACCTGATGGTTCTATATTAGTACTAGAAGTACAGTCTCACATTGGTGAAGATACAGTCCGTACTATAGCCATGGATTCATCCGATGGTTTAAGCAGAGGTACTGAAGTTACTGCAACTGGTGCTCCTATCCAAATGCCTATTGGAGAAGATGTTTACGGACGTCTTTTCAACGTAATTGGCGATGCTATTGATGGATTAGGTGATTTACCTAAAGCTGGTGAAGCAGGTTTACCTATTCACAGACAAGCTCCAAAATTTGAAGATTTATCAACGTCTACAGAAGTTTTATTTACTGGTATTAAAGTAATTGATCTTATTGAGCCTTATGCAAAAGGTGGTAAGATTGGTTTATTTGGTGGTGCTGGTGTAGGTAAAACAGTATTGATTCAAGAGTTGATTAACAATATTGCGAAAGGTCACGGTGGTCTTTCTGTATTCGCAGGTGTTGGTGAAAGAACACGTGAAGGAAACGATTTACTGCGTGAGATGTTAGAGTCTGGTATCATCAAGTACGGCGATGATTTTATGCATTCTATGGAAGAAGGCGGATGGGATCTTCAAAAGGTTGATAAATCAATCATGAAAGAATCTAAAGCAACTTTCGTATTCGGACAAATGAATGAGCCGCCTGGAGCTCGTGCTCGTGTGGCACTTTCAGGATTAACTATAGCAGAATATTTCCGTGATGGTGCCGGTGATGGACAAGGAAAAGATGTATTATTCTTCGTAGATAACATCTTCCGTTTTACACAAGCTGGATCTGAGGTGTCTGCATTATTAGGTCGTATGCCATCTGCAGTAGGTTATCAACCAACATTAGCAACTGAAATGGGTGCGATGCAAGAGCGTATTACATCAACTAAGAAAGGTTCTATTACATCTGTACAAGCGGTTTATGTACCTGCGGATGATTTAACGGATCCTGCTCCCGCTACAACGTTTGCCCATTTAGATGCAACAACAGTATTGTCTCGTAAGATTGCGGAGTTAGGTATTTATCCTGCGGTAGATCCATTAGATTCTACATCACGTATTTTAACAGCTGATATTTTAGGTGATGATCACTATAACTGTGCGCAACGCGTAAAAGAGTTATTACAACGCTATAAAGAATTACAAGATATTATTGCTATCCTTGGTATGGAAGAATTGTCTGAAGAAGATAAATTAGCCGTTGGACGTGCACGTCGTGTTCAGCGTTTCTTATCTCAGCCTTTTCACGTAGCAGAACAGTTTACAGGGATTCCAGGTGTATTAGTAGATATTAAAGAAACAATCAAAGGGTTTAATATGATTATGGATGGTGAATTAGATCACTTACCAGAAGCAGCATTTAACCTTAAAGGGTCTATTGAAGAAGCTGTTGAAGCTGGAGAGAAAATGTTAGCGGAAGCTTAATAACTGCTTAAAGCTGTAATGTAAGCTTAAAGCCTAAAGCATTAAAACTATGTATTTAGAAATTGTATCACCTGAAGCAACACTATTTAGTGGAGAAGTAGATTCTGTTACTGTTCCTGGTGTGACAGGTGAATTTGAAATGTTAAAAGATCACGCACCTATAGTGTCAATTTTAAAAGAAGGTAATGTAAAAGTTGCTGGAAGTAATATTCAATTAGAAGAAGAAGTTGAAGACAAATTCACAAAATCTGATAGAGGTGTTTGGTTAGCTATTAACTCTGGTACTATTGAAATGAAAGATAATAAGCTAATTGTTTTAGCTGATTAATTATCTTAATATAATACTATAAAAAACGCGAAGCTAATACTTCGCGTTTTTTTATTTCTTCTATAATTAAACTTAATGTTAATTATTTATTTGACCTAAATCGGCTATAGTATTTGAATATACTTCTGTTTCAAATGCACCCATTACTGCAATAACTGATTGTGCAAAAAAGACAAGAAATATAATAAATGCTATTAGCGTAATTAAATCAAAGGCTCTGTTATAGCGAAAATCTTGATTAAGTTTACCCATTTTAAATGATTGTGTTGGTTAGTTATCTTCTAATATACTAAATTATTTTAACATATCCTTAACTTTTAAGAATCTATATAATTGATTTTCAGGGTTTTTTATATTTTTCTTACAGCTTCCAACTCTACTTTTAACTCTTGAAACATTGTCATGATACTGCTAAGTTTAAGCTCTTTTTCATCATATTCTTGGGTATTGATGCAACATGTAAATTCCCACAATTCTAAAATTCCCGATTTAGAAACTAAATAGGGCTGATAGGTCTTATTATCAGAACTCAATAATAAGTCTTCATCACTATCTTTAGGAAGATATATGCGCTTATATACTAAACCATCATCCTTAGTCAATACAACATAAGTTCTTCCATTTTTTATATGATTTATATCCTCAACATATCTAGCCACTACAAAAGCACCATCTTTAACAGGCAACATAGAATCACCTTTTATCGGAAATGCACGATGTGTTCCTGTGGGTAAAAACGGTAGCTTAATTTTTTGAAGCTGTTCTATATATTCCGGATCATCATACCCAGACAAATAGCCAGCCGAAGCTTTTGCTGGTATAATCTCAATAAGATCTTCATTATCTTCATTAACGGTAACAGGAAACAACACACGCTTATTTCCCACTTCTATAAATGAGGTATCCTTGGCCATTCGTAAATCTTTACGCACCAAAATATCAATAGGAATATTGAAATAGTTAGATAAATCTATTAAGCGCTCAATAGGCGGTTCGCTTCTTCCCTCTTCATAAGAACCAACCATAGAACGTGTCCAGCCAAGATCATCTGCAAAGCGTTCTTGTGATACTTTCTTTAAAGACCTGAGGTGCTTTATGTTAGCTTGTATAGCTTTCAATCTAATTAATTTTAACAGTATTTACTACAAATATAAGCAATAAAAACTACATATAGTAGCTAATTTTGCTAGTCCCATGTATTTAAATTGTCACACATATTATAGCTTACGTTACGGTACCATAAAACCTGAGCAATTACTGGCTATTGCTTCAGAAAATGGCGTTCAAACTTTAGCACTTACAGATATTAATACTACCTCAGCATGCTTAGATATTGTGCGTCTATCAAAAAAATATAAAGTAAAACCGGTTCTTGGTGTTGATTTTAGAAACAAAGCGCAACAAGAATTTATTTTAATTGCAAAAAACAACAATGGATTTCAAAATATAAATGATTATCTATCCAGATTTCTTCATAATCACGATTTAAAAATTCCTGAGCGACCAGAACATATTTTAGACGACTGTTTTGTGGTATATCCTTACCAAAAAGGGAAAGATTTTAAACTAAAAGCTAATGAGTTTTTGGGCATTACACCCAAAGATCTCAATCAACTAAAATTTTCAAAATGGAATACACACAGAGAAAAATTAGTGGTATTAAAAACAGTGTCTTTTCAAAATAAAAAAGGGTTTAATACACATCGTCTACTGCGAGCCATTGATAATAATACCTTATTGAGTAAACTGCCAAAGTCTGAAGAGGGTAGTGAACATGATGTGATGTTGCCTTATAATGAATTATGTAATGTTTATAGTGAGTTTCCAAACCTCATCACTAATACCAAACAACTTTTAGATAACTGTTCGATAGATTTTGATTTTGAAAACCCTATCCCTAAAAACCAACGATTTCTCACAGAGAACATCGATTCTGATTATCAGCTTTTAGAAAAACTAACCTATGACGGTATTCCCTATCGTTACGGAAACACTATAGATTCTAAAATATACAGTCGTATAGAAAAAGAACTCAGTATCATAAAGCAAAAAGGCTTTGTGTCTTATTTTTTGATCAATTGGAAAATTTTAGAATACGCTCGTAGTAAAGACTATTATTACGTTGGTCGTGGTAGTGGCGCTAATAGCATTATCGCCTACTTGTTACGCATTACAGATGTAGATCCTATTGAGCTCGACTTGTATTTTGAGCGTTTCATTAACCTCTTTAGGCAAAATCCACCAGATTTTGATATTGATTTCTCGTGGAAAGATAGAGATGATGTTACCAAATTTATCTTTAAAACATTTAAAAATACAGCACTTATCACAGTCTACAATACCTTTAAATTCAGAGCATCAGTACGTGAATTAGGCAAGGTCTTTGGCTTACCTAAGTCTGAAATGGATATGCTTACTAGAGGCAAATACAACATCCAAAAACTCGATAGATTATCACAACTCGTTATAAAATATGCTAAATATATTCAAGGATTTCCAAATTACTTAGGTATACATGCTGGTGGTATTTTAATATCTGAAAAACCCATTCATTATTACTGTGCTACGTTTATGCCTCCAAAAGGTTTCCCTACTACACAATTTGATATGGTTGTCGCAGAGGACATTGGTCTATATAAATTTGATATTTTAAGTCAGCGTGGTTTAGGAAAAATAAAAGATACTGTAGATATTATTAACCAAAACTATCAAAACCAACCACCTGTTGATATTCATAATATTAAAGGCTTTAAAGAAGACAAACGTATAAAGTATTTGCTTAAAAATGCGGAAGCCATTGGTTGCTTTTATGTGGAATCTCCTGCCATGCGTATGCTTTTAAAAAAACTACAGGTTGATGATTATCTAGGCTTAGTCGCTGCCAGTTCTGTAATTAGACCTGGAGTAGCTCAAAGCGGAATGATGCGTCAGTATATTTTAAGATGTCGTTATCCTGAAAAACGAAAAGAAGCACATCCTGTATTAGCCAAATTAATGCCAGAGACTTATGGAGTTATGGTTTATCAAGAAGATGTTATTAAGGTTGCTCACCATTTTGGTGGATTAGATTTAGGTGAGTCAGACATGCTTAGACGTGGTATGTCTGGTAAATTTCGTTCCAGAGAAGAGTTCTTAAAAGTAAAGCAAAAGTTCTTTGAAAATTGTAAAAATGAAGGGAAATCCTATAACCTTGTTGCAGATATTTGGCGCCAGATAGAAAGCTTTGCTGGTTATGCATTCGCCAAAGGACACTCAGCTTCTTACGCTGTAGAAAGCTATCAAAGTCTATTTTTAAAAGCTTATTATCCTTTAGAATATATGACAGCCACTATCAATAATTTTGGTGGATTTTACAGTACAGAACTCTATGTACACGAAGCCAGAATGCATAATGGACGTATTGAATCACCTTGTATTAACAACTCACACAACCATTCTATAATTAGAGGTAAAACTATTTATCTGGGATTTATGTTTTTGCAATCTTTTGAGTCTAAAACTACAGAGTGTATTCTTAAAGAGCGTCAACTAAACGGAAAATTTAATTCGCTCGATGATTTTATAGAACGTGTCCCAATATCAATAGAACAAATTAGCATCTTAATAAAAATCAATGCTTTTAGGTTTACAAAAATCAATAAACGCGAATTACTTTGGGAAGCACACCTAAAGATTAGCAAAACTATTATTGAAGAACATGTCATTACACTATTTAAAACACAGCGCATTAATTACAATACACCAGAATTACCAAGTACAGCATTAGAAAACGCATTTGACGAGATTGAATTACTAGGCTTTCCGCTGTGTAATCCGTTTCAATTGTTAGAACTACCATCTACAAGTAGATTACGCGCCAAATATTTAGAGCAGTTAGAAGGTAAATATATACGTATAGAAGGTTATCTCATTACTATAAAAAACACTAAAACAGCTAACAGAAAACTAATGTATTTTGGAACCTTTTTAGATTGTGATGGTGATTTTATAGATACGGTTCATTTTCCTCCTGTTGCAGCAAAATATCCATTTAGAGGAAAAGGAATTTATGAAATTATAGGAAAAGTTATGGTTGAATTTGACTGTGTTACTATAGAAGTTTCAAAATTAGAGCGATTGGCTATTATTGAAGATCCTCGTTACTCTATAAAATCCTTAAATCCTACATTTCAAAAGAAGAAAAGTTTTAAAGATCTTAAAGCACAATATGAACAATAACCGCTCTATAGTACATATGGATTTAGACACTTTTTTTGTGTCTTGCGAACGTTTGCTAGATAGCCGTCTTAACGGAAAACCAGTACTCATTGGTGGTACTAGTGACAGAGGTGTTGTCGCCTCGTGCAGTTATGAGGCACGTAAGTTTGGTGTCCATTCTGCCATGCCTATGCGTATGGCAAAACAATTATGCCCTGAGGCCATTATTCTAAGAGGAAACTCTGGCATTTATACTAAGTTTTCTAAAAACGTTACCGAAGTTATAAAAGAAAGTGTACCACTTTATGAAAAGACATCTATTGATGAATTTTATATAGACCTTACCGGAATGGATAAGTTTTTTGGTTGCCACAAACTGGCTTCAGAATTACGTCAACGTATTATTAAAGAAACAGGTTTACCCATTTCTTTTGGTTTATCGCTAAATAAAACGGTTTCAAAAATTGCTACAGGCGAAGCTAAACCTAATAATGAAATAAGAATCTTATCCGGAACAGAAAAGCCATTTTTAGCTCCACTATCCGTAAAAAAAATTCCGATGGTAGGTAATGTTACTTATAAATCGCTTTGTGATTTAGGAGTAAAGCGTATTAAAACGGTACAAGACATGCCCATGGAATTAATGCATAAGGTTTTGGGTAAAAACGGACTTTCAATCTGGAAAAAAGCTAATGGTATAGACAACAGTCCTGTAATACAATATCACGAACGCAAATCAATCTCTACGGAGCGCACGTTTGGTCAAGACACTACTAATATTCATAAACTAAGAGGACTAGTTATTGCCATGGCAGAGAACTTAGCTTATCAATTACGTCGTGGTAATAAGCTAACGGCTTGTGTTACTTTTAAAATTCGGTATTCAGATTTTCAAACCTATACCCAACAAAAACGCATACCATATAGTGCTATGGACCATACTATTATTCCTATTGTTTTAGACCTATTTAAAAATCTATATAATCGTAGATTATTGGTTCGTCTTATTGGTATTAGGTTTAGTCATTTAGTAGAAGGTGGTCATCAAATACATCTATTTGAGGATAACGAAATACAGCTTAACCTTAGCAAAGCCATAGATAAGATGCGCGAACGCTATGGAGATAGAGTTGTAATGAGTGCTGCAGGAATGGAGGCTAAAACCATTAGTCGTTTTAACCCTTTTACTGGCGAACCTCCTCCACTATTGGCTAATAGACATCAGTAATTAATCTTCGGCATATTCTAAAATATCACTGGGTTGACAATCTAAAGCTTTGCAAATAGCCTCAAGTGTCGAAAAACGAATTGCCTTTGCTTTTCCAGATTTTAATATTGAGAGATTAGCTGTTGTAATACCAATAATTTCAGCGAGTTCTTTACTCTTCATGCCTCGCTTTACTAACATAATGTCTAAGTTAACTACTATTGGCATGCTTATATGGTTAGGTCGTTTTCTTCTTTCAAGTTCTCACCTTCTTTAAAAATCTCTGCCATTATAAATGCCGAAAGCAAATAAATTACTGGAGTTAATGATACATGTGTGATTGTTTGATGTCCAGTTTCGAAGCGAAGTACGGTATAACTTGTCAGAATTGTTATAAAAACAATATATACACCAATCTGCCTAAATAGTTTCGCATTGCGTCTACTAAAGGTATTCAATGTTTTTACAGATAGCATAATTGTTTCAAAAGCCTTAATAATAAGATAGATTAAAACTACAATAATCAGTATTTTAAAATAATTTATATACAACGAAACTGTATTTAGTTTCTCAAAAGTATAAGGTTTCAAATCAAATTCAGTATCCGCAGTATCCTCCTTCCAAACCGTTGATTTTAAGTATGAAATACGTGTAAGGCTTGGGTTAGCATTTAATACAATCTCTTTATCTGTGAAAGCATCTTCATCGATTTGAGCATAAACAAATAAACCTGTGAGAGCTATTGTGGCAATTATTAATATAATTTTTAATAGCCTTGTTACCAAAATAGCGATATTTAAAAGTGTATTTTTAGTCATAATTATATGGTTAGTTCATTTTCTTCTTTAGCATGTTTAGCTATCTTAAATACTTCACTTAGCACCATGAAAAATAGACCTAGACAAATTAAAACGAGATATGGTGTTATACCTAAATTTATCACTAACTCCCCTCGAAATAATAAACGAGATATAAATGATACTAAAGTTCCACCAGTGCCAACGCCTACAAGTAAATAACCAATTTTATAAAAATTACTAATGACATTATGATGAAATGGTTTTACTCGCTGAAAATAACGGATTGTTTTTCTGAAAAGGAACAAGCAATAAATTGAAACTGATGTTATGCCTATAAATACTAATCCAAAAATTTGTTTGATGTAATTCGGTATCCTATTTCCAAAGGTTAATTCACTAAAGACCACATCTAAAGTATCAGGCTCTATAAACATATAAATTGCAAAAAAGGCCAGTAATAATAGCATTGGAATACAGATAACAATCCATATAAAATCAATCAAACTTTTAAGAATAATTAATTTTCTCATTTTAAAAAATTATTGTTTAACAATAACAAATATATAAATATTATTGTTAAACAATAATTTTTTATTGAAAAAAGATAATTTAATTAACTAATAAACAAATCCGTCTTTACTATATTTACACCATGCAAGACACGTTTGTAACCATAGCACGCTACCCGTACTCTACTGAAGCCCAAATTGTAAAAGGTCGTTTAGAAGCTGATGGAATTGAGGTATTCTTAAGAGATAATATAACTATAGACACAGATCCACTAGTAAGTCAAGCCATTGGTGGCGTTAAACTAAAAGTACTCGCTAAAGATGAAAAAGCGGCTCGAGACATACTCGAATCTATACAATCTTACTCTATAGATGATAATGGCCAACCAGTGACTTGCCCAAATTGTAACAACCAACATGTAAGCTTATATTCTACTATCACAGATTTTAAATCTTTTATGGCTTTTCTTATAGGATTTCTTTTCGGAACACTGCCCTTTAGCACGAGATATCAATATAAATGTGAGGACTGTAAGATTGAATTCCCCGTAAAATAATTTTATCTTGCACCAAAATTAACTAACTAATGAACCCAAGGAAAAGGCTATTTTTAATAGTGTTCTCACTTTTAGGAATATACACTAGTATTGCTCAAAATATGCCTCAGCAAAATTTAGATTCAATAACACTCAAATCTGCTAGAATTGATATTCCTTTTAAAAAAAATTCAAGAACATTAAATATTATTACAGCATCAGATATTAAAAATAGTGCTGCGGTAAATGTTGCTGACCTACTACAACAAATTGCTGGTGTAGATATTAGAAGGCGTGGTACTGGCGGCAGTCAGGCGGATTTATACATTAGAGGTGGAGGTTTTGATCAGACCCTTTTGCTTATTGACGGTATAAAAATGGATGATGCACAAACTGGACATCACACTATGAATGCCGCATTGCCTATTGAAGTTATTGAACGTATAGAGATTATTAAAGGACCTGCTGCACGTATTTTTGGTCAAAATGCCTTTACAGGTGCCATTAATATTGTGACTAAAAAATCACTAAACAACACCATTTCTACAAATTTAGAAACTGGTTCTTTTGGTCAATTAAATGGCTCTGTAACGGTTGGCGGTGAACTTGACAATTCGTCGCATATTGTTCATGCAGGTAAAGTTACTTCAGAAGGTTATAGAGTTAATTCAGACTACGATAATTCTAATTATTTTCTTAAAAGTGTATTCAATAAAAAAAAGCAACCTATAGAAATGATTGCGACGTTTTTTGATCGTAAGTTCGGTGCAGAAAATTTCTATACAACTAACCCTTCATTTAATGAATATGAGGAAACACAAAATAGTTTAATTGCTTTTACAACAACGTTAAGGAAGAACAATCTTAAAATTCAACCACGTGTGTACTGGAAGAGAAATCAAGATATATTTTTACTACGTCGTAATGAACCTGATTTCTTTAGAAACTTTCACATTTCAGATAAAATTGGAGCAGAAGCTAATGCCTCATATGTCTCTAAAATAGGTATAACCGGATTTGGAATAGATATGTCTAAAATCTATTTGAGAAGTAATAATCTAGGAAATCGCAACCGATTTATGACTAATGTATTTTTAGAACATCGATTTAAATTAGCTCAAGACCGTTTAGATATAACTCGAGGTGTGGCTCTCACCTATTTTTCAGATTTTAAATTTCATGCATTTCCTGGTTTAGATATAGGATTTGCAATAACAGATAATTTAAGGGCTTATGGTAATATAGGATATACCTATAGAATTCCTACCTATACCGATTTATACTACAGTGATCCAAGAACAAACGGTAATGAAGACTTAGAGCCAGAAGAAGCATTTGCCCAAGAATTAGGTATAAAGTACATCACGCGAAAATTTAGAGCATCTTTAGCCGTTTTTAATAGAGATGCCGAAAACCTAATTGACTATATTAGACAAAATACTACAGAAGAAATATTTACCGCTACTAATATTACAGAAGTAAACACAAAAGGTTTAGAGGTTGATACAGCATACAATTTTACCATAAATAACTATGCGCAAACTTTAGCATTTGGATACGCGTATTTAGATGATAATATTTTAGAACAAAATGAAGAATTATCGCGTTACTCTTTAAATACATTAAAGCATCAATATACAACGCGCTTAAGTACTAAGTTATTTAAAAACATAAGCCAAAACATTGTTTATAAGTACGCAGAACGTACAACTGGTCAAACCTATAATGTTTGGGATGCTTCGTTGGTTTACAGACTAAAACAAGTAGAATTAACAGTAACTGCTAGCAATATTTTTAATGCAGATTATATAGAGACAGGCTTTACTCCAATGCCACCAAGTAACGTTTTGTTTGGGCTTCGCTATCACTTCAAATAAAAAATATTTTGAAGAATTTGTAACAAAATTCTGTCATTTACTACTGATATATAGAAAGTAGGTCAGTACTCAATACTTTTGAGCATTACATTAATGACCTTACCTACACTAACCATCATATTAAAATTGACATTCCTAATTTGGATAATTCATATCCAAAAAAAGATTTCAAAAGACCAAGACTGGTAACGTCTAATTTGGTGGTGATTTTGTGTCTAATTTACTTTCAAAATAAAGATGAAATAGTCACGCAATGATTGTATATTTATTAACGCATTTTAAATTTAGAAGTTATGGCAGATTGGTTTTCGAATTTGGATTTTTTAGCTAAGATATATTGGGCAGTTGCTATTATAGGCTCACTAATATTTACCGTAGTGATGATAATGGCTTTTGCAGGAGGTGACGCTGACGATTTAGGAGATGTTGACACTGATTTTGATGGAGATGTCGGTGCAAGTTTTCAATTTATTAGCTTTAAAAATCTAGTCGGCTTTTTTACCATCTTTGGCTGGAGCGGAATTGCCTGTATTGATGCTGGTTTATCTAAACCACTTACTATAATTATTTCCGTGGTTAGTGGATTATTAATGATGCTGGTTATGGCAACACTATTTTATTTCATAAGCAAACTATCAGATAGCGGTACATTAAAATATAAAAACGCATTAGACGCTGTCGGAGAGGTTTATCTCACTATTGGCGCAGATAGATCCAGTATGGGTAAGGTTAGTGTCAATGTTCAAGGAACAGTACGAGAACTAGATGCTTTAACCGATTCATTATCTGATCTAACGTCTGGCACTATAATTAAAGTTGTTGATGTAACTTCTAATGGTATACTAATCGTGGATCACACTCGTAAACCCATAGAGCCTTCAATATCAAATAATAAAGAACTAGATTCTGGTGGAAACCACCTGATAAGTAACGAATAAAAATAAATACTAACCATTAAAAAAATTGTTCTATGAAATTACTCATTCAAGAAAGTATAAATATGGAAGGCTTTGGTGGACCAATGCTTCTTATTTTTGTCGCCCTGTTTATTGTACTCACAATAATCATATTAATAAAACGCTATAAACGTTGTCCGTCTGACCGCATCTTAGTCGTTTATGGTAAAGTTGGCGGTGGCCAATCGGCAAAATGTATTCATGGTGGTGCTGCCTTTATAATGCCTGTAATTCAAGATTATGAATTCCTGGATTTAACACCAATTTCAATTGAAGTTAACTTAGTCAATGCCTTATCTAAACAAAACATTAGGGTTAATGTACCATCGCGTTTCACTATTGGTGTTTCTACTGAGCCTGGTGTTATGCAAAACGCTGCTGAACGTCTTTTAGGACTGGGATTACAAGATATTCAAGAATTAGCCAAAGAAATCATTTTTGGTCAATTGCGTTTAGTTGTAGCGTCTATGGACATTGAAGAGATCAATAACGATCGTGATAAATTCTTAACTAACATTTCTCAGAGTGTTGAAACTGAATTAAAGAAAGTAGGTTTAAAACTAATCAACGTAAACATCACAGATATTGTTGATGAGTCTGGTTATATCGAAGCACTTGGTAAAGAAGCAGCGGCACATGCTATCAACGCTGCACGTAAATCAGTTGCAGAAAAAACCAGAGATGGATCTATTGGTGAAGCCAACGCAGTACAAGACGAAAGAACACAAGTTGCTGCTGCTAATGCTCAGGCTGTAGAAGGAGAAAACTCAGCTAAGATTTCTGTCGCAAATTCAGATTCCTTACGTCGTCAAAGAGAAGCAGAAGCTGAGCGTGTAGCTATTGCATCAGAAAAAGTACAAGCTGCAAAAGCGTTAGAAGAGTCTTATGCCGCAGAACAACAAGCAGAATCTGCAAGAGCAGAACGTGAGCGTTCGTCTCAAATGGCTGATGTTATTGTTCCAGCAGAAATTGACAAACGTAAAGTGGAGATTGATGCAGAAGCGGAAGCTGAGCGTATTAGAAGACGTGCAAAAGGTGAAGCAGATGCGATACTATTTAAAGCACAAGCTGAAGCAAAAGGTTTATATGAAGTCTTAACCAAGCAAGCTGCTGGTTTAGATGAAATTGTGAAAGCTGCTGGTAATAATTCTAAAGATGCGGTACTTTTATTAATCGCGGACAAATTACCTGAGTTGGTTAAAACTCAAGCCGACGCTATTAAGAACATTAAGATAGATAAAGTAACCGTTTGGGAAAATGGTCGAGGAAAAGATGGGAAATCATCAACCTCTAATTTTATATCAGGAATGTATAAATCTGTTCCACCATTACAAGAAATGTTCAACATGGCAGGTATGGATTTACCAGAATATTTAAAAGGTAAAGACAAAAAAGAAATTGACGCAGAAGATGCCAAAATTGAAAAGTCTGAAGAATAGTCATTAAAATGCAAAGTCCACTTTAAATTAAAGTGGACTTTGCACATTTATGCGTTATATGGATACATTTACATTTAAGAGAAAGCTTCCGATATGGAAACTAATTTTAGGCACTATTGCTTTAGTTATTGGTGTCATTTCCTTATTCTCAAGTTATCAAGGTTTTATATCTATAGGTGTCGGAGTTTTTCTTCTGCTTGTAGAAGGGTCGGAATTTAATTTTAAAAATCAAACCTATCGTGAGATTAAATCAATCCTTGGAATTTCTATTGGCAAATGGAAACCAATACCAGAAATAGAATATGTTTCTGTTTTTAGAACAAACGAAACTACTACACTGAGACAATTAACAGCAGAAGCAAATGTTTCAAATGAAATTATAGTACTGAATTTATTTTATGATAGGAATAAAAAAATAGAAGCCTATAACACCTATGATATTGATGACGCTTTTACAAAAGCTAAAGAGATTGCTTCAATATTAAATGTAGATATTCTTGACGCTACAGAACGTGAATCTAAATGGCTTTGATGCACAAAGCACTCAAACTTCAATAAAGCAATAATAAAATTTTAGTATCATTTTATTAACTTTGATACTCTAAACATTTGGGTATTGGATTTAAATCTACAACAGATTCCTCGTGTTGAAACCATCACGAAAACCGATTTCATAAAACACTACTTTAAACCACAAAAACCTGTGGTTATTGAGCGTTTTATAGAGGATTGGCCTGCATACTCTAAATGGAATTTAGATTATATTAAATCTGTTGCAGGTGACAAAACGGTTCCGCTTTACGACGACAGACCTGTAGATTATAAAGATGGTTTTAATGAGGCACATGCCTCCATGAAAATGAGTTATTATGTAGATTTGCTAAAGCGCGAGCCAACAAAGTATAGAATCTTTCTTTGGAATATCTTAAAAGAAGTACCTCAACTACAAAATGATTTTAAGTATCCTGACTTCGGACTTCGACTGATGAAAGGGCTGCCTATGTTGTTTTTTGGAGGTAGAGGTTCGCACACCTTTATGCATTATGATATAGATTTAGCAAACATTTTTCACTTTCATTTTGAAGGTAAAAAACAATGCATTCTTTTTGATCAAAACCAAAATAAATACTTATATAAAATTCCTCATTCTTTAATAACAAGAGAAGATATTGATTTTGCCAATCCTGATTTTAAAAAATGGCCAGCATTACAGCATGCCAATGGTTGGATCTGCGATTTAAATCATGGTGAAATACTTTACATGCCAGAAGGTTATTGGCATTATATGCGTTACATAACTCCTGGATTTTCGATGAGTTTAAGAGCAATTGCAAGAAATCCAAAAAACTTAAGTAAGGCCTTATACAATGTTTTTTTAATGCGTAATTACGATAATCTTATGAGACGATTTAAGGGTCAAAAATGGATCGATTGGAAAAATGAAAAGGCGATTATTAACACTCATAAGAGTTTACAGGAAATCTAAATATTTTAAAAACTTAAAATATATTTGTCACTTCAATTTTTAGAAAAGAAAAATTATGAAAAAAGTACTTTTTATTATTGCATTAATTTCAATATCCTTTGTTAATGCTCAGGCATTTGAAGGAAAGGGAGATCAAAAATTTCAGGTTAGTGCAAACATTCAAGACGAAGCTACAGGCATCAATGTTACTTATGACTATGGTTTGGGACAGAACATTTCCGTTGGATTATCATCTTCTTATGCATTAAGTATTGATGACCGCTTAGATGCAGACTTCGGTGATCGCTTTGATTTAAAAGCAAGGTTTAATGCCAATCTTGGGAACGTCTTAAATATTGATGAGAATTTTGATTTTTATCCTGGTTTAAGTTTAAGCCTAAAGAACTTTGGCGGTCATACAGGCGCACGTTATTTTTTTCTGATGGATTTGGTGTCTTTTTAGAAGCAACATTTCCACTTGCAAAACACAGCAATGACAAAACAGATATTGGTTATTACCTCAATAATCAATTTGCTCTAAATATTAGTGCATCGTTTAACCTGTAGTAATAAGAACTAACATATTAAAAAAGCCCTTCGCGAAATTGAAGGGCTTTTTTTATTTTTTTAAGTATTCATTGAGTTTCTCATAAATTAAATGAGACTCCCAACCACGATAGAGTAAGTAGTCTGCGACTTTCTTCTTTTTCTTGTAGAAATTCTTTTCCTTAACCTGATCTATTCTTTTTAGTACTAATTCGTCTAGTGTTTTATAATAGTCATCTTCCTCAATTTCCTTTAGTGCCGAGTCAATGCTATATTTTGAAATCTCTCTAATTTTTAACTCTCTAAATAATCTATTTTTACCCCATTTTTTTATTCTGAATTTTCCTCTTACAAAGGCTTTAGCAAAACGTTCTTCATTTAAATAGTTTTGTTGAATAAGATGAACCATTATTTTATCCACAGCTTGTGGAATCATTTTCATTTCTTTTAATTTATTCCGTACTTCTTTATGGCAACGTTCCTGATATGCGCAATAGGCTTCTAACTTTTTTTGCGCTTCATTGACACTATACGTTTTTTGTAGGTTCATACAGCGAAAATATAACATTTTGTTAATAAAACCGTATCTTACAAAGTGCTGATTTAGAATGATTTTAACGTATCTTTATAACTGATTAATAGATAATTAGTCCCTATGAAAAAGAAATACTCCCTTATCTTAATAGCGTTCCTATGCTTTATAAACTTCGGTTATGGACAAATAAATACAGGCGACGTTGCCTTTGTCCAATATAATTCTGACGGTGCCGAAATAATAAAACTATTAGCATTTGCTGATATAGCAGCTGGTGAAACTTTTGATATAACTGATAATGGCTGGTTAAACACAGGTTCATTTAGAGGTGGAGAAGGAACTTTTACATATACTGTTCCAGTTAGTGGTCACACTTGTGGTGATATTATTACAATAGATTTATCTGGAGTTGCACTTTCTGGTAGTGGAGACCAGCTTATAGTATATCAAGGGGCAACTTTTATTACTGCCATTAACTCTGAAGGTGCAGGTATATGGCAAGCAAATGCAACTAACGCAAACACCTCAGCGTTGCCAACTGGTTTAACAAATGGAACAAATGCAGTTGCTTTAAACGAGATAGATAATGCAATGTATAATGGTGTTCTTACAGGTGATATTGCTACTCTCAAATCTGAAATTCATGATAATACCAACTGGATTGGTAATAATTCTACTGTACAAGATTTTACAAGTAGTTTCTCAATTTCTGATTGTGGTGGCTCACCATCATGCTCAATTACCGATATTTCCATTTCAAATTCCGGCTCTTGTAATGATAACGGTACAACTTCAGACGCTAGTGATGATTACTATATAGCAGACGTTACAATAACCTATGCAAACCCACCTACATCTGGTAATATTGATTTAACAGGCGCAGGAGTTGTAGGTGGTACAACTTCAGTTGCTATTGCAACTTCGCCTCAAACTATTACAGGTGTACAATTAGCATCCAATAGCAGTGATGTTGAAATAAGTGCTGAATTCAGTGCTGAAACTACATGTAATTATACAGAAACTGTAGTAGGTTCTGCTGTTGCATCTTGTTCTTCTACTCCAATTACAAATTGTGCATTCGAGACATTTGATAATTCTAACGCCACAGCTTCTTATGGAAACAACAGTTTCGTAGGTGATAATGGTGTAACATGGACTTATATTGAATCTAGAGATGAAAATGGAGACGCAAATGGCTCTGGAATTAATGGTAATGCACTTATGTTGAGAAGAAGCTCTGACAATAGTAGTGTTACATCTAGTTTAGTCCCAAATGGAATCGGTGATTTTACAGTAAAACTTTATAAAGGATTCACAGGTAGTGGAAATAGACAAGTAGAATTATTTGTTAATGGTATTTCGCAAGGAACATCTACTCCATTTGACAATTTTTCAGAACAGACATTTTCTGTAACAGGAATTAATATTTCAGGTGATGTTACTATAGAAATAAGAAATATCACTGGCAACCAAGTAATAGTTGATGATATTGAATGGACTTGTTATTCGGCCTGTACAGCACCTGCAGATCCTATTGGTACTATTTCTGGAGCAACACCTGTATGTGCGGTTAGTACATCTCTTAGTTTCTCTGGATCTGCACCGACAGATGTTGTCTATTATTGGCAATCAACGTCACTCGGTGAAGACCAAACCAATGATGCTGCGAGTGATTTAACAGTAACAACTTCTGGTGATTATTATGTAAGAGCTTACAATACGGTAGAAGGGTGCTGGTCAGATGGTGAGGTTGGACCATATTCGGTTTCTGTAACGACTGTTGCAACTATAATAAACTCGCAACCTAATGATGTTTCAGCTGTCGTTGGCGGATCGGCTTTTTTTACAGTAGTAAGTCATAACGCATCAAGCTATCAATGGCAGGTCTCAACAGATGGTGGAACTTCTTGGTCTAATATTGGAACAGATAATAGTGCGCTTACAATTACTAATGTACAACTTACTGATGATGGTAATTTGTATCAAGTTATTATTACCAATGCATGTGGCACGACTACATCAAATGCTGCAACACTTACCGTAACGGCATCCACTATCTTTAATCCAGGTGAGCTTGTTTTTGTAGGTTTTGATGGTCAAGTCAATGGATCTGGAGCCAATGACGAATTTTTAATTGCAACGCTTGTAGATATTACGCCAGGTACTGAATTCTCAATTGTAAACTCAAGGTATGAAGCTGGTGCTGCAGCTAATGTTAGAACTGAAAAATGGGGAGGTGGTAGTAATGATCCGAGTCAACCACCATTTGAAACTAAAATAACATATACTGGTAGTTCTATAATTTCAGCAGGTGCTGTGCTAAGTCTTGAAGTTACAACCTCTAATGCTTTTATAGTATTTGCAACAGTAACAGAAGGTACCACAACAACGACAAGAACAAGTGATTTTACAGCCAATGTGGTAAATGCTGGATTGTATGCTAATATCTCTACTTCTGGTTCAGATCAGTTATATTTAATGCAGGGAGACTTTATTTCAGATGGTATTATAGACGCTAATGAAGCTAATTATTTATTCACAGGAACCTTGTTGCACGGTATTACAATAGATACACCTTGGGTCCCATTAACTGATGCTTGCAGCGGCACTACAACAAGAGAATCTCGTTTACCGGCAGAATTAAGATGTTTTAATGTTGAAAGCGAATTTGACATAAGGGGTTATTATGAAAACGACAAAGAACACGGTTTAGCTACGATAAGACAAATTATAAATAATATTTCTGACAATTTAGGTAATTGGACTTTAGGCTCTTATAATTTCTACCCAACTGATAATACAGCTTCTAGTGGAGGTAAAACATTTTTAATTAATCCTAGTAATCCTGCTGGTCAATGGGTTGGAGATGTAGATACTAACTGGTTCAATTGTGCAAATTGGGAAGGTCTTGCCGTGCCAAAAACTGACACTAATGTACAAATAGATAATACAGCACTGAATATTGCTCGAATAGATTATACAGCAAGTTTTTCTAATGACTTTAGCGATATTGCGACTTGTAATAATTTAATCATATCTGGAAGTCGTGTAGATCTCTCTGGTAATAATGCAAACATTTTGGAAGTAAACGGAAATTTAATTATCGATGGGATGGGTACTGGTTATCTGGATATGGATGACGGGAATAATGCTACTGATGATGGTCAACTCTTTTTAAGCGGTAATTGGTCTAATGAATTAACAGAGGCTGCATTTCTAGAAGGAAATGGAACGGTTATATTTAGAGGAAGTAACACACAAACTATTACTTTTGGTGGTCCGCCAACACCACCAGGACCTTTTGAATCTGAAACATTCTACAATGTAGTGCTTGATAATGATTTTGATATTGGTACAACAGATCGTACTTTTATTATGGATGGTAATTTAACTATAAGTAGTGGCAGAACACTAAATGTTCAATCTGATCAATTTATACAAGTAGGTAATGTTGTGACCAATTTAGGCACGTTTAATTTACAAGACAGTGCTTCATTAATCCAAGTTAATGACGTCACTAACGTAGGTAATTTAACTATGAATCGTGATTATGTAGTAGATAGTGAATTCGATTATGTGTATTGGTCGTCACCGATTACCGGTTTTAATACAGATGACCTTCCAATAGGTGGTAACCATATTTATACTTGGAATCCTACAGCACCAAATACAGGTACTGGACAAGGGAATTGGGAATCTGCAGCTTCACAAACCATGTTAGAAGGCGCTGGTTATATTGCAAGAGTACCTTCTGGAACACCAGATACTATGATATTTCAAAATGGAGTTCCAAACAATGGTGATGTTAATCTAAATTTATCAAGAGGTACAGATAATTTAAGTGACGATGATGATTGGAATTTAGTCGGAAATCCTTATCCATCTTCAATTTCTGCAATAGCATTTCTAACAGCTAATACAAATCTAGATGGTTTTGTAAATCTGTGGACCCATGGTGCTGATCCAAATGCAGCTGAACCAGATCCTTTTTATGAAAATAATAATGGTTTTAACTATGATGAAGATGATTATATTACCTATAATAATACTGGTACAGTGAATGGGCCTGGTGGTTTTAGTGGATTTATTGCCGCTGGTCAGAGTTTTATGGTGAATACTGCAGATGGAGCCGCTTCAGCCACTATACCAATCTCATTTGATAACTCTATGAGACAAAAAGATTATAACAATTCTAATTTCTATAGACCAAATCCATCAATGAGTGGTAAACACAGAATATGGTTAGATTTAGGATCAGATAATTCTACGACTGCCGATAGAATACTAGTTGGTTATGTTGCTAACGCTACTATGCAGCAAGACAGGCTTTTTGATGCCGAATGGATTGGTGACGAAACCGAACAACGCTTTTATTCACTTATAGATGATAAGGCCTTTTTAATACAAGGCAGAGCTTTACCATTTGTTGATAGCGATCTTATCCCTTTAGGTGTAAATATTGCGACTTCGGGTAATTATACTATAGCAATTTATGCTGTAGACGGTTTGTTTGAAAATGAAAATAAGACCATTTACTTAAAGGATAATCTTTTAGAAATCACTCATAACCTTAATAATTCACCTTATACTTTTACATCAGAAGCCGGAGAATTTAATGACCGTTTTGAAATTGTATTTAGAGCGGACGCACTTTCAATAGATGATAATATTATTGGTGCAAACGAACTTTCTATTATAGAACTAAATGATAATGGAGATGTTCAATTTAAGGTTGGTTCTCAATTTACAATTACTAAAGTAGAAATATTAGATGTTTTAGGTCGCCAAATTTATAATTTCAAAGGCAATAGTTCTGTAGAAGTCTATAACCTATCTAAACTGAGCAGGGCACCATACGTTGCGAAAGTGACTTTATCTAATGGACAAGTGATAAGTAAAAAAGCTATTAAAAACTAGTTTAGTTTTACTAATTACAATAAATCATAGCCTCATTTTATTACAAGATGAGGCTTATTTATAAGCTGTACTTTAAAGCTAATATCAAATTTCTACCAGCTGCTGAAATACCAGAAGAATATGGTCTGTATCGCTGGTCTGTTATATTCTCTAAACTTGCTGTTAAAGTCAATTTATCATTCCACCTATATTGTGTTCTGATATTAATAGTATGCCACGACGGAGCATACGGATTACCGTTACTATCTTTAGCGTACAAATAATCCTTAGATAATTCTGAAGGTGCCAATTGACTAAACGACAATTCATTATTGTAGACTAAAAAGGCATCAAACAACAACTTTTCATTTTTCCATATTAAATGTGTTCTTCCAAAATTTGGTGCCACGTGTCTAATCGGTACTTCGACACCATTATTATCTTCCGTACCTCCTATAACATTATATTGAGATCTAAGTTTTAATCGCTCATTGAAATAATATTCTAAACCAATTTCAAATCCATAAATCCAAGCTTTAGATGCGTTTTGAATGGCTTGAATATTACTTTCTTCACCATCATAAATAATTTCAGATTCACCATTTAATTCAAAATCTCGTCGAATAAGTGCATTATCTAAAAATGTATAATACGTCGATAAATCAATAACAAACTTATTTTCTAAATTATATTTAAAACCTAACTCACCACCATAAGCATATTCTGGCCTTAAATCATTATTTGGTACCACAACAGATCCAGGCTCAGAATCAAACACTTTACCTATGTCATCAATATTTGGTGCTCTAAAAGCAGTTGAAAAATTTAAATTCCATTGCATCCTTTGACTTGGCAACCATGTAAAACCAGCAGTACCCGTTAACGCACCATTATTGATCTGTGTGTCACTAAAGGGTAAGTTCAAAAATTCATTGTTTTCGGTAAAATCAG
Source organism: Winogradskyella sp. (assembly GCF_965656915.1). Lineage (GTDB taxonomy): Bacteria > Bacteroidota > Bacteroidia > Flavobacteriales > Flavobacteriaceae > Winogradskyella. Next base: position 210,808 of record NZ_CBFHMI010000001.1, read on the forward strand.
CCCTAACCAAAACTTGATTATAGCGAAGTCCTGTTTGAAAAATAAATTTACTAATCGGTTTATATTTTAAACTAGCATAACCAGCTACTGACTGCCAAGTTGCACCATTAGGATAGCGGGTTACATTGGGCACAATGGCATTAGTATCTATATTCTCTTCCTCTCCTGTAGATCCAACTTTATTGAATAAATATTCCAAACCATACGAAATCGTAGTTTTTGAACTTAGCCGTTTCTCTATATCTAAATTAAAGGATAATGCATCTACATTTTCTTCACGCACTTCTCTCAATGGTGATTGGAAGTCTCTATCACTCCGGCTTTCTTTAAAGTTCTGATAGGCTAATGTTGATTGTATTTTATCATATAAATTAGAACTGCTACTTAATTTTGTAGCTTGAAAGTTAGCCATAAACCATTGCTGAGGACCATATTGCCATTCGGCTGAACGAAGTGTTTCCTCTCTCGGTCTAATTAATCGATCATATCTTGGATAATCAGATGTTCTTGTAAAATAAAGTCCAAAATCAAAATTGAGATTATCGGACGGCTCATACCTAACTTTTTGCATTAGATTTAATTGGCTATATGCCGTCGGTTTTTGTATTTGAGGATTAGAATTTTGTACTATTATATCTTCCCCATTTTCTCTTACAACGTATTCATTCCTTAGATACTCTTCTGGTCCATGACTTCCCAATCTTAAATCATCAAAATCCGTATAACTCACGTTAGTTAAAAAAGCCCATTTCTTAAAGCCAACATTAAAATCGAAATGACCTGTTTTTTCAGTATTAGCACTACCATATCTCACTAAAGAATTACCATTTATATAGATTTCGTCTTTATATGATAATTGAGGTTTTTTAGTATAAAAACTCATAACTCCTCCAATAGCATCACTACCATAAACAACAGAGCCCGAACCTAGTATTATCTCGGTATTTTGAATGGATAGTGGATCTATAGAAATGACATTTTGTAAATTTCCTCCTCTAAAAATAGCATTGTTCATTCTTACACCATCTACTGTTATTAATAAACGGTTGGCTGAAAATCCTCGAATCATTGGGCTACCACCACCAAGCTGACTCTTCTGTATAAAAATATTACCCGAGTTTTCCAATAAGTCTGCACTGGTTTGTGGGTTTGCTAAAACAATATCTTTTGCATTTAGACTAATTATACGTCTTGGTATATCACGTTTTCTTTGTTCAAATTTAGAAGCTGAAAGTACTATTTGTTTTAAATCTTCAACTTTAGGTTTTAGATATAAGATATAGTTTGTAGCTTTAAGATCCTCTTTAGTCGTTTGTACTTTTTCGTATAGAAAATTTTGAAAAAAAAGAATTTCATCTTTATAAAAATGGTCAATAAGGACTTTACCATTTAAATCTGTAATACCAGTTTTAGTTTTTTTTGAATTAAATATCGCAACTCCAGGAATAGGTTCATCTGTACCTTCTTCTAAAACTGTAATTGTTTGCCCAAAAGACAACTGAAAAAAGATAACACAAAAAATAAATAGGAAACTATACCTCATTGAAACTAATCTGCCTTTAATCCGATTGTAAAACTCGCTTAATTAAACACTTCGTTAAGCACTTTTAATGACTTAGGTTTATTAAAACCCCCTAAATGTAATTCAAAATAATACAATAACATATTTAAAAACTCCCGTCTTTGTTTTGCATTAATTCTCACAGTATCCAAGGCATCAAAATTTATGCCTAACAACAATTTTAGCAGTGTTAAATTTTCTCCAGAAATGGAATATACTCCATGATTAGAAGCTTCAAAAACACCAGTTTCTAAATTAAAATAAGGATATTCCATTTTTAGATTTTCGGGTTGAAACCCAAGATAGCGCGTTAGTTTGAGGAGAAATAATAAATGAAAGTTTGAGAACTTATCTTCATTGTCTAAATATTGTAAAGAAATTTGAATGTAATTAAATAGATCTTCATTCTTTTCTTCTTCTTTCAAGACATTAGATAACACCTCAGATAAAAATAAAACTAAAGCACTTTTATAGATATTAGTGTGAAGTGTTTTATAGATGTAATTTAACCTAACTTCTTTTATGCTATGCAAAGATTGATTGGGCTTATAAGTCTCAACGATTTGAAGCTGTGAAAGTACCTGAAAATAAACCGTTTTTGTTTGACTTTTTTTTGATTTTAATACACCTCTTAATATATAACTTACTACTCCACGTTCTTGGGTGTAACACTTTACAATAAGATCGTAATCTTTGTATTTTAATTTTGAAAGAACAATACTATTGTTTTTTGTAAGCATGGCTTATCATCTTACTATAAGAACCTTAAGTACTTTGGTTTCAAACGAGTCTAAATCTGAAATAAGTATTAAATAGACACCAGATCTCACCACTGAATTCCCTAGGTTCTTACCATTCCAAATAGCTGTTCCGCCATCAATGGCAAAATTATAATTGGCACTAGACGATCTTAGATTAACATTAGATTGCGCTTCTGCAACTAAATTACCTTCAATATCAGTGATTTTAATATTTACATTTTCCGTCAATTCACTTATTTTAATGCCTTTGTTTATATCATTTAAATCTCCATAACCTAATATATCATACTCAGGTCTTACCGGATTTGGGTAAACAAATGCATTGTCTAATGTTTCCTCTGGTTTTGAACCGCCAGAATTAAAAGCTAAAAGCCCTTTAATAGTGGCTATATAAACTATTCCATTATCTGCATCAATAGATATGTCATTAACTGTATTAGATGGTAATGGGGAGTTATCTACTGTAAAATGATAAATAGTCGTTTGTCCATCTGGGGAAAAATAAAATACACCAGAATCTGCAGTACCAACCCATTTATTATTAGACCCATCTACATCAATATCAGTAATCGATTGGTCTTCTAATAATTCCTTTGGAATACCATCTTCCAAAATTATAATTTGACTTAACGTTGGGTTTGGAGCTTCAAAAAACCCGCTTGTATTAAACAGAACTCTAAGCCCTAAAGTTGTACCAACCCATAACTGATTTCTATCGTCAAGTGCTAAAGATTGCACTCTACCGAGCGCAGGTAAATTCTGCTCTTCTGTACTTAAATTTTTAATAGGACTAGGTTTGTTTTCATTATACGCAATTAAACCATTGGTGTATGAACCAATCCACTTTGTACCATTATTATCTATTTCCATATCAAAAAATCCAACTTCATCCGACAATGCATTGTCAATTAAACTAGCAAAACTATAACCTTGCCAGGCTCCAGTCATTGGGTTAAAAGATTTTAATGCTCTATCTACCCTACTTGTTAATGACCAAAGCAATCCGCTGGAATCAAATTCTGCTCCGGAAACTCTTATACCCACAAAATTTGGATTATTTGGTAGTATTAAAGATTCTAGTCCACTATTAGTTTGATTATATACAATCGTTGGTTCAAAATCATTAAGTTCTAAAATCCCATCCTTGTAAGAACTTATAAAAACTTGGTTAGGATTAAATATATTCGGAGTAATTTCATTTAATTCTCTAGCGCCCAGTAAACTATCAAATGGGACATTTTCCCATACCTCATCTCTATAATAACTTATACCTCTTGAGGTTAATGGAAATGGATTTAATGCTTGTGTAAATTCACCATAAGTAGCATATGCATTGCCAGTTGTGGCGTTTATTCTAAAAATACCATTACGCGATGGTCCATTGGGTTTTATCTGTGTAAAACTGTTAACTTCCGAAAGTAAAATTCCCAGCACTCCAAAATCTGTAGTGCCAATATATACGAAATCATTAACCTGAGTTGCAGAAGAAAAGTTTGTGGTAAAATCTTCATTTGGCACATAAGAACTCACTAATTGAATATTTTCATCATAGACATAAACCGCGTTTGTTGCTGAAAAAATTAAGTTAGAATTCGACACTTCTGCATCAACCGGGAGTGAAGGAAGCGTTAGAATTGGTGTAAGACTAACACCATCAATTTCATATAAAGCTCTATTAGACCTAACTGAATAGACTTTATTGTTAATAGTACTCATAGTGACGTGATTACCACCTATTAATGTAGTCCATTGTTGATAATCTATAAGATTTGGGTTACTTAAATCTGCTTTTTTAATTCCGTTGTTATCCTGGCAAGCCACAAATATTTCATTGTTATTAATAGTCACTTGCTCTACTTTTATCTGTGAACCTCCATTACCTATAAAATAAGTATCACCGAATTCTAGCCTTTCTAAGTCATAAACTGACACACCATAATCTGTAGATATATATATAAAGCCATTATTCTCATAAAAATGATTTATTCTTTTATTTTCTGGAGTGATATTCTGTTTGTCAAGTATATCTACAACCGTAAGCACGGATCTATCGGTTTCAGAATAGACTTCGATTAAACCTGTTTCATAACCTATTAATAAATACTGATAGATTGCACTATAATATATTGATGTAATCTCCTGACCAGAAAGTCCTTCGACAGTAGTTATGGTTCTTAATTCACCGTCAAAAGTGTTATACTCAAACACGGCATTTTCAGCCGCTGCGTATATTCTATTTTCAGCACTCACAACATCAACTATGTCGTTATATGAATAGTGCGATTCCCATAGGACAGAAAAATCTTGACTGTATCCAAAGACTGAAAAATAAAGACTAATTAATAGTGTTCTAAAAACCGTTTTAATCATTAAAAAATGTTTCTTCAAATATATTTAATACTAACGATATTAAATCGTTAATCATATAATATGTAACAAAAAAAGCCTTCAAGAATATCGTCAAAGCTTTTTTAGTTCAATAAAATGTATTTTAAACTATGCCCTGTGCTAGCATCGCGTCTGCTACTTTCACAAATCCAGCAATGTTAGCTCCTCTGATATAATCTATTGATCCATCATCATTTTTACCATACTCAACACAAGAGTCGTGAATATCTTCCATAATATCCTTTAACTTATCATCAACTTCTTGTCTAGTCCAACTTAATCGTAATGAATTTTGACTCATCTCTAAACCAGACGTTGCTACACCACCAGCATTTGATGCTTTTCCAGGCGCAAATAATATTTTAGCTTTTTGGAATTCGTGAATTGCCTCTGGTGTAGATGGCATATTTGCACCTTCAGAAACACAAATGCAACCATTATCGATGAGTTGTTTTGCTTCCTCTCCATTTAGTTCATTTTGAGTGGCACAAGGCAGTGCTATGTCGCATTTAACTGACCAAGGACGTGCTCCTTTAAAATAATTTGCATTAGGATACTTTTCTACATATTCGCTAATTCTTCCTCTTCTCTCATTCTTTAAATCCATAACAAACTTTAGTTTGTCAGTATCTATGCCATCTTCATCAACAATATAACCACCAGAATCTGATAGCGTTAACACTTTAGCACCCAGTTCAATAGATTTTTCTGCAGCATACTGTGCAACATTTCCAGAACCTGAGATTACTACTTTTTTACCCTCAAATGAATCGTCTTTAGTTTTTAACATATATTGGGCAAAGTATACGTTTCCGTATCCTGTGGCTTCTGGTCTAATTAAAGATCCTCCCCAAGATTGTCCTTTACCTGTTAATACACCTGTAAAGCTGTTTTTTAACTTCTTATACATACCAAACATAAAACCTATTTCTCTTGCACCAACACCTATATCACCAGCTGGCACATCAGTATTATGACCAATATGTCTGAATAATTCACTCATAAAGGCATGACAAAAACGCATAATCTCATTATCTGATTTTCCTTTTGGGTCAAAATCAGAACCACCTTTACCACCCCCCATTGGAAGTGTGGTTAAAGCGTTTTTAAATACTTGCTCAAAAGCTAAGAATTTTAAAATACTAGCATTTACTGTTGGATGAAATCGCAATCCACCTTTATAAGGCCCAATAGCAGAATTCATTTGAATTCTATAACCTCTATTTACTTGTATTTCACCAGAATCATCTACCCAGCAAACTCTAAAAGAAATTAACCGTTCTGGTTCTGCCATTCTTAAAAGAATGTTCTTCCCGTGGTAAATGTCGTGCTGTACAATATAAGGTATAACTGTTTCTGCAACCTCTTGTACCGCTTGTAAAAACTCTGGTTCATGACCATTACGTTCCTTTACAAGATCTAAAAATGCATCAATTTTATCTTTCATTTATATATTTGTTAAGAAATTGTGATTTATCGGGCGTAAAGATACGTTATCTTTAAAAATAACTACATATTTTTTTTATATTCTCAATTATTTTTTCAATCTTTCAATTTGCGATAAAATTCTTATCCCTAACAAGAAAACTGCATTTTATCCGTTTTATTTGGTAGTTCGTCGGGTTTTAATATATTTGTTCGGCAAGAGCCTCAATTTTAGAATTATATGGCAAGAAACATAAAGAAAGTTTTCGTTACGCTTATATTGCTTTTAGCAATGCAGCTTAGTTTTTCTCAATTAGGCTTCTCTCACGAAATAGGCGTTATTACTGGTCCTATAGCATATCAATCTGATTTTGGTCTTCGTTACGATTTTGAAACAAATTCTGGGAATACTGGATTTGGAATCGGTATTGTACATTACATAAACTTTGCCTATAGAGCAGATTGTAATTGTTATTCTACAGATACTTATTTTAATGATCACTTTAAATTAAGAAGTGAGATTGCCTGGAATAAAACATCATTAAATCACTTCGGAAAATGGGTAGATAGTGATAGAACAAGTGCAGATGCCGATAGATTAAGGGCTCATTCTGGTGAAGCACAAAATTGGGATATTGGTATGCAGTTAGAATATTTTCCTAGAAGTATTAGAGCTTTTTCGGCAGGCGTTTATTCATTTGCACCTTTTGTGAGTTTAGGAGCACACTATGTGTCTTATAATCCTAGTGTAGAAACAAGTTATGGTGATATGAATATTGCCAATGCGAGTAATTTTTATTCAGGATGGGAACCAGGATCTGTTAGTAATGAAAGTGGCTCAACGTGGTCTGTAGTTACAAGTGTAGGAACACGATATAAGTTAACCATATTATCAGATTTAATGGTCGATTTAAGGTTTCAATACTTTTTCAGCAATTGGACAGACGGCTTAAATCATCAACTCGACTCAAATAAAGCTAATGATTGGCTTGTTTGGCTCAACTTTGGTTACATCTATTATTTAGATTAAAAAAACATGATATAAATAAAAAAACAGACCACGTGTTTGGTCTTTTTTTATTTATGATTAGTTCAGTTACTCAATGGCTTGTTTTAAGTCTGCAATTAGATCTTCTTCATCTTCTATACCAACGCTTAATCTAATTAATGAATCTACAACACCTATTTTTTCGCGTTCCTCTTTTGGAATACTCGCATGTGTCATACTTGCTGGATGACCTGCTAAAGACTCAACTCCACCTAAGGATTCTGCAAGTGTGAATATCTTTAAATTCTCTAGAATTTTAATAGCTTCCTCGTAGTTATTTCCTTTTGTTGTAAAGGACACCATACCACCAAAATCATCCATTTGAGATTTTGCAATGTGGTGATTTGGATGATTTTCAAAACCAGACCAATACACATTCTCAATCTTTGAATGGTTATTTAAATACTCTGCTACGGCTCTACCATTTTCACAATGTCTTTGCATACGTATGTGCAACGTTTTAATACCACGTAATGCTAAAAACGCATCTTGTGGTCCACAAATTGCTCCACTTGCATTCTGAATAAAATATAATTTATCTGCTAAAGCTTTATTTTTTACAATTAAGGCTCCCATAACCAAATCGCTATGGCCGCCAAGGTATTTAGTAGCAGAATGCATTACGATATCAGCACCCAAATCTAGTGGTCTTTGTAAATAAGGAGTAGCAAAAGTATTATCTACTGCTAATAATACATTGTGCTTCTTAGCAATAGTAGATGCAGCTTTAATATCTATGACATTCATCATTGGGTTAGTTGGTGTTTCTACCCAAATTAATTTAGTTTTTTTATTGATATACTCCTCAATACGTTCAGCATTCTTCATACCAATAAAGTGAAAATTAATTCCGAAATCTTCGTAGATTCTTGTAAATAATCTATACGTTCCGCCATACAAGTCATTCGTTGAAACAACCTCATCACCTGGTTTTAAAAGCTTTAAAACTGCATCTATGGCAGCCAATCCAGAAGCAAAGGCAAGACCATAATTACCATTCTCTATACTTGCAAATGCATTTTCTAAAGCATTTCGAGTTGGGTTGTGCGTTCTTGAATATTCGTAACCTTTATGTCCTCCGGGTGTAGATTGAGCATATGTTGATGTTTGATAAATCGGTGGCATCACAGAACCATATGCAGGATCATGTTTTTGACCACCATGTATTGTTTTTGTATTAAATTTCATGTTATTATTTTAGTTAGAATAACTTAGTAGAATGTTGATTACAACAATGCATTTAAAAACATAACAAATTTATAGTATAATTCGTTCTATTGAAATCTATACAATACCTTTATTGTATGTTTAACATAACTCTTTTGTATTGAAACGCTATTTATTTTTTCTTTTGAGTCTTATTTTTTTCAGCTCTTGTAATACAGATTATCAACCCGTTTCATTTAAGTCTGTGTCCATAGATAATACTTTTGAAACAGATATTGAAACTAATTATAATGAAGCCACTGGACACAATACTTTAAGTGAAACTATTAATACCAATATTAAAAATACCATTATTAGCACTCTCAACGGTGCTAATGATAAAACAGAATTATTAGACGTTTTAAATGAGTTTAACTTAGAATATTTAGAGTTTAAGGAAGATTTTCCGGAGGCTGCTCAACCTGTATGGGAATTAAGTATCGAATCTGAAATAAGTTATCAATCTGACAATATCATTTCAATTCCAATAAGTATTTATGAATATAAAGGAGGTGCGCATGGTAATGACCAGATTAGATTCCTCAATTTAGATGCAAAAACCGGTAATATATTAGCCTTGAATGATTTTATTGAAATTAACAACTCATTTATTAAGCTAGCTAAATCTTATTTCATCAAAAATTTAAACGAAAATGATACTAATTTAAAAATGGAAGATTATTTCTTCGGAAAATCATTTCACTTACCAGAAAACATGGGATTATGTGATGAAGGCTTAATTTTACTTTACAATGTATACGAAGTCTCATCTTATGCTCAAGGATATACTGAATTTGTTATTCCTTTTGAAAAGGTTGAGTCTTTTTTAAAACGCTATTAACTGACTTGTTTACTTAACTTCTTAATTATTGGTTCTACCGTTAGACCTTGCCCTACAATTGAGACTACAACGACAACATAAGTAATTACTAAAAACAATTCTCTATGCATTTCTTGGGTTAAACTTAGTGCTAATGCAATAGAGATACCTCCACGTAAACCTCCCCAAGTCATAATCAAAGTAGTTTTTGGAACAAAATCTAGGCGTTTTGCAAAAAACTTAATAGGTAACCACAATGACACATATCTACATAATAGTATTATAGGAATTGCAAGCAAACCTGCATATATATAATCACCTTTAAGAGTTAACACTAACATTTCCATACCAATCATCACAAAAAGCACTGTGTTAAGAAGTACATCTATTAATTCCCAAAATTTATCTACATATGTCTCTGTCGTTTCTGACATTGCTGAGTCCCGCACAGTGTCATTACCCACTATCAATCCTGCGGTCACCATAGCTAAAGGTGCAGAAAGATGATACTTATGAGCAAGCATTGTACCACCCATTACTGTAGCAATAGTTAAAATGACTTCTACATCATAATTATCTATAGATTTCATTAATCGATATGTAATCCAACCAATTACTAATCCTAGTCCAATTCCACCAATAACCTCTTGCCCAAATAATGTTGCAATTTCAGAGAATTCAATAGCAGCATCTGGTTTTGCAGCAATTGCAAAAATGGTTAAAAACACCACAACACCCACTCCATCATTAAACAGAGATTCGCCTACAATTTTTGTTTCAAGTTTTTTAGGAGCTCCTGCATCTTTTAAAATTCCTAACACAGCTATTGGGTCTGTAGGAGATATTAAAGCACCAAAAAGTAGACAATTAATAAAACTAATCTGTAAACCAAAGAGTTGTAAAACATAAAACATGATAGTACCCACCAGAAAAGTGGACACCGAAACACCAAACGTAGCGAATGCCAATATAGGCCATCGTTGTACTTTTAGTTGATTAAAGTTTGTATGTAAAGCTCCTGCAAATAGCAAAAAACTCAGGATAATATCTAGTAAAACTGTTTCAAAATCTATACTGGAAATGAATTCTTTTTCTCTAACTAAAAGTGTATCATCAAACTGAGCAATTACTATTACAATAGCTGTAAACACTATGGTAATAAGCATTAAACCAATGGTTATTGGCAGTTTTAAAAATTTTACATTGATATATCCAAATATGCCAGACAGTACAATTAAAATTGTTGCTATTGAGTAATATTCCATTGTTTTACAGTGATTTTCTTAATGCTAAAATATAACCTAAATGTATGCCTTCGTGAAAATTATTAAACTCTATGGCTTCTTCAACATTACTTAAAGTGCTCTTAGTTGTTACAGTATATTGATTATAAGTTTGAAATAATTTTGCTTTATAATCCTCTTTCGTTTTTTCAATCGTTGAAAACAAAAGGTTTTTTACTGCGTCTATTTCTGCTTCCGTTAAGTCTCTTTTTGGCTTTGTACCTTTTCTATAAGATGCTATCATCTCTTCAGAAACAATTGTTTTAAGACCAGATAGATTATAAACTAATAATTGCTGTGTTACTATCACGTGTGCTATATTCCATATGATATTATTTTTAAATCCTTCAGGAATTGTATTGAGTTGTTTTAGCGATAGGTTCTCTATAAAACTCTTTAAAAGTTGTCTATTTTTTAAAGTAATATCAAATGCCCAATCCATATAATTATAAATTTCTTAAATGTAATTAAAATTACCTTTAAATAAGGTTACTTTGCAATCTCAAAAATATATACATTTCGGATATGAATAAAATATACTTTTTAAGTACTTGCAATACGTGCACTCGTATTATTACTGAATTGAATTTGCCTGAGAATTTTTATCTTCAAGACATTAAAACAGAGCCCATCACAAAGTCACAAGTTGAAGGCATGAAATCCTTGTCTGGCAACTATGAGAGTTTATTTAGCAAACGTGCCAGATTATATAAAGAACTTGGTTTAAAAGATAAATCACTTTCTGAAGAAGATTACAAATATTATATTTTAGAACATTACACATTTTTAAAACGCCCAGTAGTTATATACAACAATCAAATTTTTATTGGTAATTCAAAGAAAACTGTAGCAGCTGCTAAACAAGCCATACATGGAAAGTAGACGCTTTGCCATTTTTGCATTATTTATGGTGCAATTATTATATGGTCTCAATTATACCATCGCAAAAGTGGTAATGAATGAAAGCTATATAAAACCCTTTGGATTTGTGTTACTGAGAGTTGCAGGTGCAACCCTTTTATTCTGGATTGTAAGTTTATTTGTACCTCAACAAAAGATTGAAAAGAGAGATTTTATTAAGCTTTTTGTTGCAGCACTTTTTGGTGTAGTTATAAATATGTTATTCTTTTTTAAAGGTTTAGAATTTACATCGCCCATACATGCTTCTGCTATAATGACCATCACACCAATCATTATACTAATTCTCTCTGCCTATATTCTTAAAGAAAAAGTTACAACACTCAAAATAATTGGTGTTGCTTTAGGACTTACAGGAGCTTTAATTCTTACTATTTACGGTAAATCTGCACGAGCAGGCGACAATGTGCCTCTTGGAAATTTACTGATTTTTTTAAATGCAATATCTTATAGTATTTACGTAATACTAATTAAAAAATTAACTGCAAAATACCATCCATTTTCATTTATAAAATGGTTGTTTTTGTTTGGTTTAATCATTCTAATTCCGTTTGGTTATAATGAATTTTTAGAAGTGCAGTGGAAATCATTTACACCACACATAACCTTCTCTGTATTGTTCGTAATTGTCGGTGCCACTTTTGGCACTTATGTGTTCAACCCACTGGCTTTAAATAAGCTAAAAGCGTCTACTGTTGGGATATTTATTTATCTTCAGCCGGTTATTGCTGGGCTTTTTGCGCTTTATATTGGTGCGGATTTCATAGATTCTTTAAAAATATCGGCTATGTTACTGATTTTTATAGGTGTATATCTTGTAATTAAAAAACCAAAATTGTCAAATTAGACTGAAACTAAAATCTAAAATATTTAAATCTGTAGATGACATTCCTAAATCGTATTGGGATAGTATAAATTGTTGTACCAGTATTTACTATTCACCTGAATTTTTAAAAGCATTTGAAATTTCAAACACAGATATAGACTTCAATTATATATTTATTTTAAAAAATAAAGAAGCAATAGCTTTTGCGAATACTCAAATCGTTTCAATAGGTATTGAAACCATTACAAAGAATATAACAATGTCTGATAGAATCAGACGATTTGTAAATAAGATATTTTGCAGAAATCATCTACGTGTTTTGTTTTGTGGCAACGTTTTTTTGAGTGGAGAATATGGTACCTATTTAAAGGATGGTGAAGATAAAATAGCCACTTTTAAGGCGATAGCTAACGGAGTAAGAAAGTTATCTAAAGTCACAAAAAAACTAAACGCCATCTTTATTAAAGATTTTGAAGATGATTCTTTACACATTACAGAACACTTAAAATCCTTTGACTATGCATCAATGCAAGTAGAACCTAATATGATTATTAGTTTGAAACCAGAGTGGTGTTCATTTAATGATTTTAAAAACGCATTAAGGTCTAGGTATCGCGTTAAAGCAAACAAGGCAGATTCTAAAAGCGAATCTTTAGCAACAAAAATTTTCTCAGAAAAAGACATTAAGAAACATAAAAAAGCCTTACAAGAATTATATCAAAACACCATTGATAATGCTGATTTTAATGCACAAATATTAAATCTTGATACCTATATTGAACTTAAAAAATTATTCAAAGAAAAATTTATTGTTAAAGGCTATTTTTTAAATGATCTGTTAGTTGGTTTTCTATCTGCAATGCAAAACGGTACTCATCTCGATGCGCATTTCATTGGTATAGATTATTCTAACAATAAAGAATATGCCATTTATCCTCGAATATTGAATGATTATGTAAGGCTTGGAATAGAGACCAAATCTGACCAGATCAACTTAGGTAGAACTGCTTCTGAAATAAAAAGCACTCTGGGTGCACAACCTAGAGCATTAACCTGCTACTGCAAACACAAACTATATTTGCCAAATCAGATTCTAAAGCCATTTATAAAAAATGTGCAAATTAAATCTTACAGACAACATCGACCTTTCAAATAAATCTATAACATCATTGGTTTTGGTCTAACACCATACTTGCGTGTATCTTCTTTGGTTAGCACTTTAAAATTTTCAGACTTCGGGAATTTCTCTGCTAATTCTAGCATCTCTTTAGGTAACTCTGTAAGCTTTCGAACTTTCAAATCTATCCATGCACCTTGCATTTCACAATAGGCTAAGTTTTCTCCTTTATGATTATAAAAATTATGCTCAAACATAAATAGCATGCCATCTTCACTTAGCCCAGAAACTTCAATAGTCACGGTAATTGGTGTGCCAATAAAGGATTCTTTAAAATAGTACATATGCTCATAAAACACGACTGGACCAACATTGTATTTATGTATTTCCTTCATAGAAAATCCCTGCTCATTAAAAAAAGACATTCGTGCGTGACTCATAAAATTAGTGTAGGCAGAATTTGCCAGATGTCCATTGGCATCAACATCACTCCAACGAATTTCAAATTGTTTTTTGTACATAGTTTTATCTTAAAAAAAGAATCACAAAGTTAAAAAAGTATGTGGTCTACTAAACATACTATTCAAACATTTTCATAACCTTATATAACCATTCAATTTTGTACCTTTGCTCAACTTTAATTAAAGCTTTTTAATGATACAATCCATGACAGGTTATGGGAAATCTGTTTTACAGCTCCCAACAAAAAAAATATCTATAGAGTTAAAATCACTTAACAGTAAGAGTTTAGATCTCAATGCGCGTATGCCTTCTATGTATCGTGCAAAAGAATTAGAAATTAGAAAACGCATTGCTAAAAATCTTATAAGAGGGAAAGTAGACTTTTCTCTTTATGTAGAAATTACAGGCGAAGACACAAGTTCTAAAATAAATAAAACCGTTGTTAACGAATACATTAAGCAACTAAGAGATGTCGTGGATGGTGATTCTACTGAACTTTTAAAAATGGCCATAAGATTACCAGATGCAGTAACTACAGAGCGTGATGATATTGATGAAGAGGAATGGACACAAATTGCGGATGGAATTAATAAAGCCATTAGCAAAATAGTTGCTTATAGAAAAGATGAAGGAGCGACTTTAAAACAAGATTTTAAGGATAGAGTTACTTCTCTAAAACGTTTATTACAAGAAGTTATAACAATGGATCCTGACCGTATTGATGGTGTTAGAGCACGATTAGAAAGAGGAATATCTGATATTAAAGAAAAGGTAGATGAAAACCGATTTGAACAAGAATTGGTTTACTATATAGAGAAATTTGATATCACTGAAGAAAAAGTACGACTAGATAATCACTTAGATTATTTCATGAAAGCCCTTAACTCAGATGATTCAAACGGTAAAAAATTAGGATTTATTTCTCAGGAAATTGGCAGAGAAATCAATACCATAGGTTCTAAATCTAATTATGCACCTATGCAAAAGCTTGTAGTCCAAATGAAAGATGAACTGGAAAAAATTAAGGAACAATTATTGAATGTGCTTTAAGTAGTTTTTAGTCGCAGTAGTAGTATTTAGAAAATAACTAATGTCAGAAATAAAAAATAAAAAACAAGGTAAACTCATAGTGTTTTCAGCTCCTTCTGGATCTGGTAAAACCACCATTGTGCGTCATCTTTTAAAACAACCCGAGTTAAATTTAGAATTTTCTATTTCTGCAACATCCAGAGAAAAACGTGGTACAGAAGAACACGGTAAAGACTATTATTACTTATCTCTCAAAGAGTTTAAGAATAAAATTAAAAATGATGAATTCTTAGAATGGGAAGAAGTCTATAGAGATAATTTTTACGGAACTTTAAAGGAAGAAGTAGAACGTATTTGGGCAAAAGGTAAACACGTAATTTTTGATATTGATGTATCTGGCGGACTTCGTATTAAACGAAAATTTCCAAAGGAAACCATAGCTATTTTTGTGAAACCACCTGATTTAAACGAATTGGTAAGACGATTAAAAGATCGCGGAGAAGAAAGTGAAGACAAAATAAATATGCGAGTAGCAAAAGCACCTGCAGAATTAGCTACTGCACCTTTGTTTGACACCACTGTTGTTAATTCTAATTTAGAAGATGCATTGCAAGATGCCTATACATTAGTATCTGATTTTATAAATAATTAATTATGAAGATTGGACTGTATTTTGGTACTTTTAATCCAATACACGTTGGTCATCTGACTTTGGCAAATCATATCGCAGAACATAGCAATCTAGACCAGGTTTGGTTTGTAGTGACTCCTCAAAGTCCTTTTAAAAAGAAAAGTAGTTTATTAGATAATCACCAAAGGCTAGAAATGGTTTATAGAGCTACTAAAGATTATGATAAATTAAGACCTAGTGATATTGAGTTTGGTTTAAATCAGCCTAATTATACGATTGATACACTAACATACCTACACGAAAAATTTCCTAATCATGAATTTGCTCTAATTATGGGAGAAGACAACTTAAAAAGCTTTCATAAATGGAAAAATTATGAAATAATCCTAGAAAATCACTATATTTATGTGTATCCAAGATTAACTAAAGTTAAAACTGCTAGTCAATTTAAGGATCATCCTAAAATTTTTAACATTTCTGCCCCAATAATGGGATTGTCTTCAACGTTTATAAGACAAGAAATAAAAGCTGGTAAAAATATAAGGCCAATGTTACCAGAACATGTTTGGGAATATTTAGATGAGATGAATTTCTACAAATAATTTTAACGTAAAAAGCTTATCTTATTTAATTAGAATTATTAATTTTATTCAAATTTTAAAAAATGACATTCACTATAGTTTTTTTGACGGCAATTATTGCTTTAATCATATCAAAAACAAGAACTATTATCCTAAGAAATAATTTAGACTCCAAAAATGAAAAACGATTATTAATTACAGGGTCTCTCATAGTGTTATTTTTAATCACAAATGCCACATTACCTTATCCACAATCACTTTATTGGTTTATAGCTTTAGGAGTTGTCTCATCGAGTTCAATTTTATCTTACAGTGTCATTAAAAGAGAATTTAAAAGATTTATGGCATTAGAAACTAAAGATCGAGTAGTTAATGTATTATTCTACAGCCTGCTTATTATTGTAACAAATCTTTATATTTAGAAGTGATAGAAAGCATTTGGTAAATGCTCTATACTAAATCCATTGTTTTCTTTTACTACAGCAATTATATCGAATCGAACTTCAGATTCAAGATCATTTTCAATTACATACTCATTAACTGCTTTTACTAAATTTTTTATTTGCTTAGGTTTTACAAAGTCTTGCGGATTACCAAAGTCTTTAGTTGACCGTGTTTTAACCTCTATAATTGCTAAAATATTATCCTTCTTGGCAATAATATCTACTTCTGCCTTATCAAATCTATAATTACGTTCTACGATTTTGTAATTTTCTTTTAATAAAAAATCTACAGCAAGTTGTTCTCCTTTTTTACCTAGCTCATTATGTTGTGCCATTTTACTAAAATAGAAAATTAGTCTTACTTTTAAGTAATAAAACAAATACCTATACACATCAATTTAATATTTGACTTTCCATTTTCTTTCGGCCAAAAGAGTTCGCTACTACTGATATTCTTTTTTCATGGCATTGTATTCTCTTTTTTATTATTACGAAAAGGAATTTTCCATAACAATAAAGCAAGTAAATGGCTTAGTCTTTTGCTGTTTTTATATGCGATGTATATTTCGCCATATATGTTGGGTTATGCTAATTGGTATTCCAATGAATTAACCCGAGAAATTCTATTCTTTGTACCATTCATGCAGGTGTTACTAATTGGTCCCGTGGTTTATTTTTATACCAAAAGTCTACTGAATTCTAGTTTTAAACTTTCAAAGAAAGATTATTGGCATTTTGTACCAGCAATAGCTTATCTTATTTATAGCCTGATTATTTTTGTTTCGGATAAGCTCATCTTAGACGAATTTTACTTTTACGCAGATGGTAGAGACAAGGATTTAGCAAATTGGTATCAAGGAACAGGACTCATCTCTATGGCATTTTATTTGGTGTTAAGCCTTCGCTATTATTTCAACTATAAAAAACTAGTTTTTGATAAAGTCAGTTATGCCGAAACCGTTTTGTTTGGATGGATTAGGAATTTTATGATTGCCTTTCTAAGTATTCTAATTCTAAGAGTGTTATTTTTTATACTTAATCCAGAATGGGGCGAATTTGGAAGCCAATTTTGGCACTACATAGCATTCTCGTTTGTTTTTTATTATATCGCTGTTACAGGATACAGTAATGTTATAAAACAAACGACTCTGAGGAGCGAAAAACTAAAAGTAGTCAATGTTTTTGAAGATGAAAATTTAGCCTTGAAAACTGAACCCAAGTCAAACCCTTCTGAACCGGACACTTCAAAATGGAAAGACAAGCTTTCAAAATTAATGATAGAACAGTATTTATTTGAAAATCCAAGATTAACACTCTCTGATGTTGCGAATGAATTGGATACGACTACAAAGACTGTGTCTTCAATTGTAAATTCTGGTTTTAATATGAACTTTAACGATTTTGTAAACCATTATAGAATTGAAGCAGTTAAAGAAAAATTATATAAAGGCGAACAAACGACATCTACACTATTAGGAATTGCTTTGGATTGTGGCTTTAATAGTAAAGCTACCTTCAATAGAGCTTTTAAAAAAAGCACCTCTTTATCACCTAAAGATTATTTAGAAAAATTAACAAAAGAATAGGTCTCAAATCAAGATTTGAAGCGTTTGATATGGCTTTTTAATTGAAATTTGCTTCAAACAATAATTCATCATGAAAAAAATCTGTATTCTATTTAGTTTACTTATTTCAGTTATAGCACCTGCGCAACACCAATTAAAAATTATTGACTCTATTATAGATTCAAAAATAAAAGAAAGCGACCCAGGAATAATGGTTGGGATTGTACAAAATGGAAAAGTTATCTTCGAAAAATACCGAGGTTTAGCCAACCTTCAACATCAAGTTAAAATTACTAAAAAAACTCGCTCTAATATTGCTTCTACAGCGAAACAATTTACAGCATTAATGGTGCTAGACTTAGCGTTAAATGAAACACTTAGCTTAGACGATGATATTAGAAAATATCTACCAAAACTGTATAAGAAAGTTGAAGATAGCATCAAGATAAGACACCTAATCAATCATACCAGTGGTATTAGAGATTATGTTGAGTTACTCAGTTTACAAGGAAATATCTGGTGGAAACAATTTGGTTTAGATAACGATGATGTTATGGCTTTGATAGAAAAACAAAATGACTTAGGGTTTAAAGCTGGGTCACGATATTCATATAGTAATTCCAACTATAATATTCTTGCAAAACTTATCGAGGCCGTTACTGGCAAAAAATTTACGGATTATTCAAAACAATTCTTTGTTAATTTAGGCATGAATGAAACAGCATTTGCTGAACGTTATATGGGCGTCATTCCAAATAGAGCAGAACCCTATAATGATTGGGGTTATGGCGAATGGTTTCAAACACCAACCGTGACCAAAACCAGTGGTGAAGGTTTTTTATTTACTACGTTAAAGGACCAACTTATTTATGAACAAGCCGTTCAGAATGCCATTTCAGCTAATAACACGTTACTAATAAAAAGTCAACAAACTATCCCTAATAGCGAAATAAACACCTATGGCTTTGGGCTAGAACTCAATAATCAATTAGGTCATACCTCTGTATATCATTCTGGAGGCACGTATGGTTATAACTCACAAGTTGATAGGTATACTGAACACGGTATAACAATATTTGCTATGAGCAACAATGGTAATATTAGTACTAATTTAATCTCAAAAGAGATAGCAAAAATTTTACTCCCAAAATCAACAAAAAGCGATACGTATAACAACAAATATTATGATTTAAAAGCGGGTGATGAAACCATAAGCATCTTTGGAAAATATACCTATCCTAACGAAAATTCTATTGTAGAAATCCTTAAAAAAGACGTTAAACTTTATTGGAAAGAAAAAAACTTTACCGTAGAGATGATTTCTGAAACAAATAATAGCTATGCGTTTGTTAATAATCCAAAGTTAAAAGTTGCTTTTTACCATAGCAAGATGGTCGAATTTTACCCATCTGGAAAAACCATGAGTTATAAAAGACAAAATGAAGCACCTGTATCATTAACTGATTTAGAAGGATTAGAAGGCACTTACCACAACAAAGACATAGATGTCAGTTTTAAATTAAAACTCACAGATGGAAACATATTAAAATTTAAGCTTGATAGTGATGAAAATTTCGAAGATGTAACGGTTTATAATAAGACATACCTATTAGCAGATAACTATTTTTTAAAGACAAAAAGAGATAGCTTTAATAGAGTGATTGGCATTTCATTTACTTATGGCAGAGCCCTAAATATGGCTTTTGAAAAAAACACAAATCTAAAATATCAACCTAAAATTGAAACTAAAAATGGATACATACAGGTTACAACCATTGAGTCTGTAAATGGCGATGCTTCAGACATTCTATTAACTAAAAACTATTCAAATGGTAATGAAATTTGGTCGCAACAATTTGGAGGTAGCAGTTATGATAAAGCGAGTTCTATTTTAGCTACGGATGATGGTTACCTTATTATTGGTTCTACTAGCTCCTACGGAAATGGCAACTACGACATGTTTGTTATTAAAACTGATAAAAAAGGAAACAAACAATGGCAGAATACTTATGGTGACTTTTACAATGAATACGGTTATTCTGTTGAAAAAACGGAAACAGGTTATTTAATAAAAGGAACTATTCAAAATTGCACTTCTAATTCAGATGTTTTAAATAGAGAATGTACAACCAATGTTTGGTTTGTTTCTATTGATAAAAACGGTAAAGAATTGTCTCGTGAAGTGTTAGAGACAATTAATTAAAGACTGTTTCAATCTTCAAAAATAATTGAAGTGGTCTCTTTAGAAACGTTTATATCTATGATTCTTCCTAAAACTAAAGCTCTATTGTCCTTTTCGTGGCCAGCAGGCATATTAAAAGCAATAGGGAAGTTATATTCTGAAAGCGCATCAAGTATAAGTTGTTCTACAGATGTTCCCCAAAGGGTTGTATTCTTTCTAAGTTTAGACATGTCACCAACTATCAACCCTGCACAATTATCAAAATAGCCTGCACGTTTCATACTTTGAAGCATACGATCTATATGATATTTATATTCCCCAATCTCTTCAATAAATAAAATCTTGCCAGACGTATCAATACTTTCATCAGAACCAAGCATAGTATGGAGCATTGTTAAATTTCCGCCAACCAAAGGACCAGATGCTTCACCTACTCTATTATACTCAGATCCTTCTAGTTTATAGTTTTGAGGCTTTCCAAATAGGGCTGATTTAAACGTATCTATTGAATTTTGAACTTCGCTTAAATCTTCTTTTAAACTAACACACATTAAAGCATGCATCGATTCAAAACCTTCGTTATGCACTTGGTTATGTAAGGCCGTAATATCGCTATATCCTATAATCCATTTTGGGTTTTTCTTAAACTCAGTATAATCGAGTTTGTCCAAAATTCTAACGGTTCCATACCCACCTCTTGCGCACCAAATGGCACTAATTTTAGGGTCGTCCATAGCATTTTGTATATCCTCACATCTTTCATAATCGGTACCTGCAAAATGATCGGCCTTACTAAACACATGGTCACCAACTATAGCAAATAATCCCCAACTTTTCACTAAGTCTTTAGCCTGTTGTACTTCACGTTCGCGATTCTTTAGAATCCCAGAAGGAGCAACTATCGCAACAGTGTCACCAGCTTTTAAATACGGAGGTCTTATTAATTCTGATGTCATTTCGGTAGAATTATTGAATTTATTTTGTGAAAAAAGCGTCACATTAATCATTAAGATTACATTAAAAATTACGAATACGAAAAATGATTTCAAGGCCATGAATCTGCTTTCTGTAAATGTACATTTTTTTTCTAAATCCCTTATATATTGCGTACTTTTGTGGCTTTAAAACACAGAAAATGTCTAAACGATATACCATAACAGCAGCATTACCATATACAAATGGACCAATACATATTGGCCATTTGGCTGGTGTTTATGTACCTGCAGATATATACTCAAGATACTTAAGGTTAACCGGTAATGATGTTGCTTTTATATGCGGAAGTGATGAGCATGGAGTGCCTATTACAATAAAAGCAAAGAAAGAGGGTGTAACACCTCAGGATATCGTAGATAAATACCATACTATTATTAAAACATCATTTGAAGATTTTGGTATTTCTTTTGACAACTATTCCAGAACCTCAGCAAAAATTCATCATGATACTGCTTCTGAATTCTTTAAGACTTTATATGATAAAAATGAATTTGTTGAAGAAGTTTCAGAACAACTGTATGATGCTGAAGCTAATCAGTTTTTAGCTGATCGTTTTGTGACTGGCACATGCCCTAAATGTGGCTATGACGATGCTTATGGTGATCAGTGCGAAAACTGTGGCTCTAGCCTTAATGCTACAGATTTAATTAATCCAAAATCTGCAATAACAGGTAACAAACCAACACTAAAAGAAACAAAACACTGGTTCCTACCATTAAATAAACACGAAGATTTTCTGAGAGAATGGATTCTGAAGGGACATAAAAAAGATTGGAAACCAAATGTATATGGCCAAGTAAAATCTTGGGTTGATGATGGATTAAGACCACGTGCTGTAACCAGAGATTTAGATTGGGGAATTCCTGTACCTGTAGAAGGTGGAGAAGGAAAAGTGCTCTACGTATGGTTTGATGCTCCTATTGGCTAT
This sequence comes from Winogradskyella sp., assembly GCF_965656915.1. Lineage (GTDB taxonomy): Bacteria > Bacteroidota > Bacteroidia > Flavobacteriales > Flavobacteriaceae > Winogradskyella. The sequence continues at coordinate 232,978 of NZ_CBFHMI010000001.1, forward strand.
ATCTCAGCAACCAAGGAGTGGGCAGAACGTGAAGGAAAAAATTGGGAAGACTATTGGAAGGATGAAAACACAACTTTAGTACACTTTATTGGCAAGGACAATATCGTTTTTCACTGTATCATTTTTCCGTCTATGCTAAAGGCAGAAGGATCTTATATTTTACCAGAAAATGTACCTGCCAATGAGTTTCTAAATTTAGAAGGCAATAAGTTATCAACCTCTAAGAATTGGGCTGTATGGTTGCCCGAGTATTTAGAAGATTTTCCAAATCAGCAAGATGTATTACGTTATGCTTTAACAGCTAATGCACCAGAAACGAAGGATAACGATTTTACGTGGAAAGATTTTCAAGCTAGAAACAACAACGAATTAGTTGCCATATTTGGTAACTTTATAAATCGTGTTGTTGTTCTAACCAATAAATATTATGATGGCGTTGTACCTCAACCATCAGATTACACGGATATTGACAAAGAAACCATAGCTGCATTAAAAGCTTATCCTGCAGTTATTTCTAGTTCCATTGAGCGTTACCGATTTAGAGAAGCCAGTCAAGAGTTAATGAATTTAGCGAGACTCGGTAATAAGTACTTAGCAGATGAAGAGCCTTGGAAAACTATTAAAACGGATGAAGAGCGTACAAAAACTGTAATGTTCATTGCGTTACAGATTGCAGCAGGTTTAGCAGTTTTATCTGAACCATTTTTGCCTTTCACATCCAACAAGCTTAAAGGCATTCTGAATAAAATGGATAATAATTGGGATGATATCTCTTCAGAGAAGACTTTACTACCAGCATCACATCAGATTGGTAAAGCTGAATTTTTGTTTTCAAAAATTGAAGACGCCACAATCCAAAAACAACTAGACAAGTTAGAAGCTAGCAAAAAAGCTAATGAAACTGCAAAGAAAAAGGTTGAACCTCAAAAGGATGAAATTACATTTGATGACTTTACAAAACTAGATATTAGAGTCGGTACTATATTAGAAGCTGAAAAAATGCCAAAAACTAAGAAGCTATTAGTTTTAAAGGTAGATACCGGAATAGATACACGTACAATTGTATCAGGTATTGCTGAAAGCTTTAAGCCTGAAGAAGTTATCGGTAAACGTGTCACTGTTTTAGTCAATTTAGCACCAAGAGCATTACGCGGAGTAGAAAGTCAAGGTATGATATTAATGACTGAAGATGTTTCTGGTAATTTAGTATTCGTAAATCCTGATACTGATGTTAGTAATGGTTTAAAAATTAGTTAATGATAAAATCATTATTCTTCTCTTTATTTTGTGTATTTAGTCTTTATCTTCAATGTCAAGAAGTTGTTCTGAGTTTTAAAAATGAAAAGCTTTCCAGACGCATTAAGAAAGACTCGTACACCATTATTAATGAAGAAAATAATAATGTAGCACTTATTATTATTGAGAGAAAAGACGCAATTGCGTATCTCTTTGACGAGAACTTCAATAATATCTCAGCATTTCAAACCTCTAATATTAAATTTAATAAAGTGCTTGGTTATAAAATAACAGAGAATAAGTATAGTGTTGTTTATACTAATGATATACGCACTAAATTTGCGCTTCATCAATTTGATTTTAATTCAGAAACCAGTCAAATTATTGAAATTGAATTAAACCTAACTGATGACGAATTGTTTTTAGACGCAGTGAGTTACAATAATGCACTTTATGTTTTAAGTGGCAACAACAATTCTGAGCTTTCCATTAGGTTATTAAATTCAGAAAACGAATTTGAACTATTAAAGACATTTCATTTAGATAAAATAGGTGAAGATACCGCCTTAGTGAATAGCAAAATAAACTTAGGTTCATTTGCACTTTCTGGCACCGAATCATCAAATATTACCAAAATAGATTCTCGTGTACCAAATTCAATAGAACGCGCTTCCAATGCTAATAAGTTATATCAAGATAAAGAAACTTTAATCTTTAGTTTTGATGTGAATAAAGAAGCTACAATTCTATACACAATTAATTTAGATCTCCTCAGCTTAAAAGTTAATTCAATTCCCTATCCTAAAGCTAAAATGAATGACGATTATAAAAAATACAATTCATTCATATTTGAGAATAAGATATTCCAAATAGCATGTTCTAGAGACGAAATGGCATTTGTAATTGAAGATTACGAAGGTAATCTCCTAAAAGATTATTATGTCAACCGAGATATGTCTATTAGTTTTAAAAATTCACCGATAATACAAGAAGGTACAACCGCATTGCCCTTTATAACTAGCAGAAAATTAGAGCAAACCACCAAATACTTAAGAAAAGTATCTTCAGGCAAACCAGGTATAAATGTTCAGAAGGTTAATGGCTTATATTATATAACGTTAGGAGGTTATAAATATGTTGCTAATACTGTGCCAATGGTGGGTTATCCGAACATGTCGTCGAATGGATTTACATCATATAATCCTACATTCTTAGGTTACACGGCTTACACATCAACTAAATCAACATATTTCAATACGATTCTAAATTTTGAATTTGAGCACATTAAAGGAAAGGTAGAAACTAATATGTTCGATCGTGTTTCTGCTTATAAAAAAAATATAAAATATATCACTGCAGAAGATGTATTCTATTTCAATGATAAACTTTACTTCGGATATTTTAACCTTAAAGAGAGTGAATATAACCTTGTTAGGTTTTAGATACCACTATTAAACTATAGTTAAAGTAGCTGTAGTATGGCTCGATTTTTGATATTTTTACCAAAAATAAGCTATCATGAAAATTAGTTCAAAACACCTACCATTAGGCATTTTTTTCATCTTTTTTTTATTCAATATATCTTCAGTTTCTGCTCAAGATGAATCTGAAATTGTAGAAGCTTATGAAGATTATACAGAAGCCGCCCGCGAAGTTGTTTACTTACACTTAAATAAATCTACATTTATAAAAGGTGAGACTTTAGGTTTTAAAGCTTATGTGATGGATAAGAAAGACAAGAAGCCATCCTTGCTCACTACCAATTTGTATGTTAGTATTGAGGATGAAAATCAAAAAACTATAAAGAAAAAACTTGTACGTGTTTTTGATGGTGTAGCTTCTAACGTATTTACAATAGATTCACTTTTTACATCAGGACATTATAATATAAAAGCATATACCAATTGGATGCTTAATTTTAATGAGCAAAACCATTATGCTGAGACAGTAAAAATTATAGATCCAGAAGTAGAAGAATATGTAGAGGAAGCCATTGTAGATAATGAGATTGATGCTCAATTTTTACCAGAAAGCGGGCATTTACTTCATGGTATTGTAAATAATGTTGGTGTTATCATAAAAGACAATTTAGGATTTGGTATTCCTAATGTTTCTGGTGAGGTTGTAGGGAAAAACGATGAAGTGATTTCAACCTTTCAAACCAATCAATTAGGTATCGGAAAGTTTCCGCTTTTAGCAGAATTTGGCACCAACTATAAAATTAATGTCAACCATGCGAACAAAGACTTTAGCTTTGATTTGGGGCATAGTGTAGAAAAAAATGGAGTTGTACTATCAGTAAAACGATTGAAAACTAAACTGTTTGCATCAATAATCACCAATTCAGAAACATTAGAATCTATAAAAAATCAAAGATTTACATTGATGATTCATAATGGTGATGCTTATGAAATAATGGATGTGTATTTTACGGATAATACCACAGTTAACAAAGCGATAGAATACAGTAACACACCATCTGGTATCAATATTTTAACCTTATTTAATGAAGATGATATCCCAGTTTCCGAGCGATTATTCTTTAATTATGAAGGTATTAATTTTATAAAATCTAATGATATATCCGCAACGAGAAAAAGAGACTCACTAACTATTAAATTAGCTTACAACGCTATTAATAAAAACGAATTAAATAGTCTAAGTGTTTCTGTTTTACCTCAAGAAACACAGTCTTATGACAGGCACAATAATATTGTTTCATATACATTTATACAACCTTATATAAAAGGTACTGTAGAAAAAGGCAAGTATTACTTTACAGATATCACTGAGAGAAAACAATACGAACTAGACAATCTTCTTATAACACAAGGATGGAGTAGCTATAATTGGAATAATATTTTTAATGACGAGTATAACCAAAACTATAACTTTGAACAAGGCATTAGGCTTAAGGCTAATTTAAGTAATAGAGATTTAAAAGGAAAATCGGATAACTCTTATCTTATGTACGCCATTAGTGAAGAAGAACCAAGAATTTTTGAAGTTGCAGAAGAAGAGAAAAGCTTTTACATAGACAATCTATTCCCAGTTGGTACTAATAAGATTAACTTCTCTAAAATGACGAAGGTTAATGGATTAATTCCAGCATCATTATATATACAGTCATTTCCGAGTATTATCCCAACCTTAACAGCACCACTTAATGTGTTAAAACCAAAACCTGATTACAAAGTTTCAGAATCCTTAATGAAACAAAACTCAATAGTCTTTAATAAATTGGACGAAGTTCAAAATCTTGAAGAAGTTGTAGTAATGTCTAGATTAGACCGCAAAAGACAGCGTATAGAAAAATTAAGTCAGGGACGTTATGGTAAAGTCGATGTTGTTGAAGAAGAGGATAGATTACTCTATAATACATTAACTAATTATTTAATCGCAAAAGGATTTAATGTAGATGAATCTAGCGGTGGATTAGTAATTACCGACCGTTATAGTTCTGGTGGTGCACGACCAGGCTTTGAAGAAAGTGATTCTCGCAATTTAAGTCCTGTGATATTTCTAGATGATGTACAGATACTAGATACCGCATTACTTTTTCAGTATTCACTTACAAATATCGATTATATAGAAATTAACCGAAGAGGCTTTGGCGAAGGTCTACGTGGTGGAAATGGTACAATACGAATTTACTCTAATAGCAAGATTTCTAAAAGCTATAATAATTGGGATACCGTACAAGAATATGAGCTACCATTAGTGTTTAGTCCCGAGAAAACATATTATGCACCAAAATATCAAAACACCGGCGATGCATTCTATAAAGCTTATGGAAGCGTCGATTGGAAACCAAATTTACAAGTCGATGACAATGGTGTTTTAAATGTAAAAATAGTTCGTCCAAGAATTCCCATAACACTTTATGTAGAAGGCATTTCTAATGATGGTTCATTTGTATTCGAAGAGAAATCAATAACACTAAACTAGGCATTGGCGATATAAAAATTTGACTTGTGGCACGGTGTTTGTAAATTTACCTACAAGCTATCAATTATTAATTTTAAAACCATCGCTTATGAAAACCTCTATTTTTCGTCGTGTTTCGACACTAGTTTTATTTGCTTTCCTATTAAGTTTCTAAGATCTAAGTGCTCAGTAGAATTCTACTGACATCATCAATAGTTATGAAGATTATACTTCAGATGCCAGAGAAGTCGTTTATGTACATCTGAATAAATCTACTTTTATTAAAGGTGAAATATTAGGCTTTACAGCTTATGTATTAGATAAAAAAAATAAAAAAACATCTCAACTTACTACCAATCTTTATGTGAGCATAGAAGATGAGAACAATAAAGTTCTCAAACAAAAACTTCTGAAAGTAGAAAATGGTGTTGCTACTAACGCAATTACATTAGACTCAACCTTTACTTCAGGCTAATACACCTTTAAGGCATATACCAATTGGATGCGTAATTTTAATGAACCGAACTACTTTGTGGAATCTGTAAGAGTTATAGATCCAGATGTTGGGGAATACATTGAAACAGCATCTGTTAAAAATGACATAGATGCACAATTCCTACCAGAAGGAGGACATTTACTAAACGGCGTCGTTAATAACGTGGGTGTTGTATTAAAAGATCATAAAGGTTATGGAGTAGCATCTGTAAAAGGAACGGTATATGACCAGTTTGATAACTTAATAACTGAATTTGAAGTTAATAAATTTGGTATAGGTAAATTTCCTTTACTTGCTGAATTAGGTAAAGATTACAAAATAAAATTCTCTAAATTAAATAAAGATTATAGTTTCACTTTAAACCAAAAAATTGAATCTATTGGTGTAACATTATCCTTAGTTCACTATAGAAATAAAGCGTTGGTTGCTTTAATTACGAATAAAGAAAGTTTAAAACTTATTAAAGGCAAGCCTTATCAGCTTGCAGTGCACAATGGTGATAAAATAGAAGCTTTAGAAGTAGTTTTTGAAGACGAATTAAATATCGTTAAAGTATTCGATTTAGAGACTATGCCTGCTGGTGTTAATGTACTTACCTTGTTTAATGAAAATAATAAGCCTGTAATAGAACGATTATTCTTCAATTATAATGGTATTGATATTTTGGCATCAAGCGACTTAAAGGCGAGTAAAGCAAACGACTCTATTACCATGACGCTTAATTTTAAGCATATTGAAGCCAATAAATTTAATAATCTACGTGTATCTATTACCACAAGAAACAGAATCTTATAACAGACATCACAATATACTCTAAAAAACCAATTTACAGCCTTATGTCAATGGTTCTATTGAGCAGGCCAAATACTATTTTGTGGATATTACCGAATAAAAACAAGCAGAGCTTGATAATTTGTTAGTCACTCAGGGCTGGAGTAGTTATAACTGGACAGATATTTTTAGACCAGCTACGCTACCAATGTACGCCTTTGAGCAAGGCATTAGATTAAGAGCTAATATTAATGATAGCTCAGGGCAAGAAAGCACATACGTGGTACATGCATTAGATAACCAAGAACCTCAGTATATCGAAGTCAATGAAAATGAAACTGCATTTACGGTAAACAACGTATTCTTAAATGAAAAAGATAAAATTCATCTTTCTAAAATTAATAAAAAAGATGAATTAGAACCTGCAAAACTATATTTACAGGCCTTTCCAAGTACAATACCATCATTAGATGTTACTAACGAGATTTTAAAACCTAAATCACCATATGGTATATTTGCTAGTCTGAAAAATGTACAAATCTCTTTTGAGAATATAAATAAAGTCCAACAGCTTGAGGAAGTCGTTGTAAAAACTGTTTTAGAAAGAACAATGATAAGAGCCAGAATGCTTAGTGAAGGAAGACAAGGAAGAGTTCAGGTTGTGGATGAAAATGATCGAATTCAATTTCAAACATTAGCAAACTTTTTGAACTTTAGAAGTCGTATGCGAGCATCAGATGTCAATGGAAGACTTATTGTTAACCAGTTGGGTGCTGGTAGACCGACAATTTATTTAGATGATATGTTAGTTTTAGACACTTCATTATTATATCTTTTTCCACTGAACAATGTAGACTATATTGAATCTGCCAGAGTAAATGTTGGAGGTACAATTAATGGAAATTCAGGGTATTTAAAGATTTACACTGATTATACTAACAGAGGTAGTAAAGCAAATGCTCAATCTACACAATATTATAGTTTACCCTTAACGTTTAGTACTAAGAAAAAATATTATACACCAAAGTACAGATACTATAACGATGACTTTTACAAAGGCTATGGTATCGTAGATTGGAAACCAGTGCTTACTGCAGATAATAATGGAAACATAAGTATAAAAATACTACAACCAGAAGTGCCAATCACTTTATTTATTGAAGGTATTGCAAATGATGATAGTTTTATTTTCGAAGAAAAAACGATATCACTAAATTAGAAGACTAAAAATTTCTAAAATGTATGCTTAAAATAGCATATCATCCAATTTATAAACATCCATTACCAGAAGGACACCGTTTCCCGATGGAAAAATATGACTTATTGCCACAGCAACTACTTTATGAAGGTACTTGCAGTGGCAATAATTTTTTTGAACCTATTCGTCCAAATGACAAACATATTTTAGCGGTTCACGAACCAGAATATTATTATGATTTAATCAATATAACATTAGACCAACGTGCAGCACGTAAAATTGGTTTTCCGCTAAGTGAAGTTTTGGTTGAGCGCGAAGTTATAATCGCAGGTGGCACCATTAAATCTTCAGATTTTGCCTTAAAATATGGCATTGCAATGAATATTGCTGGTGGTACACACCATGCCTATACAAATCGTGGTGAAGCGTTTTGTTTACTAAATGACCAGGCTATTGGAGCACGATATCTTCAGAAAAAAGGTATAGTAAAAAAAGTGCTTATTGTAGATTTAGATGTACATCAAGGTAATGGTACTGCTGAAATTTTTCAGAATGACGATACAGTCTATACCTTTTCTATGCATGGAAAAAGTAATTATCCTTTCAAAAAAGAACAGAGCGATTTAGATATAGCGTTAGATAATGATACGGACGATAACACTTATATCAGAATTCTGAAAAGAACTCTTCCAAAACTTATAGATGAGCAGCAACCAGATTTTATCTATTACTTGTCTGGTGTAGATGTTATTGCTTCAGATAAATTAGGAAAACTCGGTATGAGTGTAGAAGGCTGTAAAGCGCGTGACCGATTTGTTTTACAAACCTGCAAAGATCTAGACATTCCTGTTATGTGTAGTATGGGAGGAGGATACTCAGCAGACATAAAAACTATTGTAGATGCACATGCCAACACCTACCGATTAGCACAAGAAATTTTCTTTTAAACAAAAAGCGCTAGTTTACTAACTAACGCTTATTTAGACACCCACCTATTTTCCAGAGAAAATCTCCTTTAATTGTGTTACCATATTTCCATTACCAGAAACGGTAATCTCACCGATTTTATCAGCGATTTTTTCAACATACTCCATTTCTTTTAGCTTGTAAAGCATGTCATTCTCTTCCATCAACTTTGCTGTATTTAGCAAGCTACGTGTAGAAGCTGTTTCTTCACGTCTGGTAATTACATTAGCTTGTGCTTTCTTTTGAGCGACTAAAACCTGGTTCATGATGTCTTTCATTTCACCTGTTAAAATCACATCTCTAATACCGCAGTTTATTACGGTTATACCTAATTTAGAAGCACTTGCTTTTACATCTTCAAACACTGCTTCTGCAATGTTTTCTTTACGTTCTAACAATTCATCTAAAGTGTAAGCACCAACATAAGCACGCAAAACTAATTGCATTGTAATGTATAATTGCTTTTCGTAATCCTTGTTTTCTAAAAGCGCTTTTTCTACATCTGTAACTTTGTACTGTGTATAAAAGTTAATACGGATAGCCGCTTTATCTTTAGTTAACAATTCTTGTCCGGCAATTTCTAATTGTAACTGACGTAAATCTGCTTTAGCAATTTTAATTGACGTATCATTTCTCCAGAAACGGTAAGTACCACCTTCTAAAGTTTTTGTATATACATCATCTACTAAAAGCACAGCTTTCTCGTAAGTTGCAACTTCAAATGTTCTAATATATTTACTGATTTCCAATTTGCTAAATAGTGATTTATCCAGATTTTCTGTAATATAGATTTTGCTTAAACCCACACGTACATACTCACGTTCAATTAGACCTTTCCAGTATACATAACGACCAGGGGTTAGAACAGATTTAAAGTTTCCTTTTTCATATAGTAAAACTAATTCTCCGTCCTTAACCTCAATAACATCTAGCATGTTAGCTAAAACCTCATCTTTTAATAAGATTTCTAATGCTATTGGCGCCATGAAAATAGCAATTAAATCAAACGTTAACACGCGCTGATTGAAACCTAACCAGTGTAAACCTTCGGTTATTACCTTTACGTAATCTCCTCTTTTGAATACTAAACCTACTTTTCCTGCATTAATTCTTACTCGTAACATTGTTTTTGTTTTTAAATTAAACATTAGTGTTTGCCAACTAAGGCGATTTGGTAATACTTGTAACGGACGGATTACCAACTCTAAATACTACTGACGAGCTTAGTAATAATCAGAGTATATTTTTGTTTTAAATCATCATTTTTAAAAAATAGTAGATTGCAAATCATCTCTTCCATACGGAATTACTCATAGTAATATCAGCCATAATCAGTGAAATGACTAGCTGTTAAAAAAGAAAAACATGTGTTCTTGCCTTTTAACTTTTAATCAAAACAGTAATCACTTTTAAGATTACAAATCAGTAATTCAGGTATATCTAAGATTGCTCCAGTGTTTTCATTCCTGCGCAGGCAGGAATCTAAAGCCAATTTACAATCCACTATTTCGTCATTTTTATTGAGCAGTGTGACGGACTGCTTTTCTATCAGTTTTACAAGATGATAAGCTTTGGTGGACATTCTTTGCCCTTGAGCTGCATTTTAAGTGCAGTGCAGTGCTCTACCGTTGAGCTACTCATTCTTAAATGAGATCGGATTCGAACCGACAACACCTACGTTTCTATTGTTCTAACCAAACTGAACTACCTCAAACGAATTGAGAGTGGGAATCGAACCCACGACCTATAGAGTCGGTGACTATTTTTTGGTTAACAGTCAACACCTTCAAGTCTAGTTGTATATAAAAACATCATACATCTCTGCAACGTTTTATACAATAGTGTTATACCGAAACACCCAACAAGACCAGCTTGATATCACTACCTGCGTTGGCAGGAATCTTTTCAATAATCTTTAGTGGAACAGACAGGAATTGAACCTGTATATCTGCATTTTCAGTGCAGTGTATTGACCAACTTTACTACTGTTCCAGTTTAAGTGCCTATCAAGATTTTAACTTAATCCTAGAGGATATACCTCCTGTGCGAGCCATTACACTATAGATACTTTTATTGATAACCTGAATGGATTTGAACCATTACCTCAAGAGTCAATGTCTTGAGTGCTGCCATTACACCACAGGTTAATATTATAAGCCTAATAGGATTCGAACCTATTGAGCTTATGCACCAATTTTACAGATTGGCTCAACTCTCCAACGTTGACGCATTCCCATTAAATCGGCAAACCAAAGCTTGCCGATTTTGTTTAGTCTCCTTTCTTTTTAATTACAGTAAATTATTCAGCCTATTCTGAAACCAGCTGTTTTTAGTTTCTGTTTCAGCTTCTATTTTAGCCTGATTTTCTATGATTCTATTTTCGTTCGCCTGTACTTTTTTCTTCTTTTTTACTCGAGATAAAACAGTATCAACAAAACTGATAAAATCATCATTCAATGCTAATTGCTTTGCGTCTTTAAGAACTTTTTCAGCATCTTCATACTTAACTATACTTTCATATAGTTGTCCTTGTGCCAAAGCAATGCCAGCCTTACCAATACCCTTTAGCGTTTTAGCAAAGTCAATTAACTTTTGGGCTTCTTCAAAATCCTCGTTGTTAATCAACAACCTTATATAATCTGGGTATATATCTTGTGTTTCAAAATTGCTAGCTATAGCTTTTTCAAAATAGTATTTTGCCGTTTCGTTATCACCTAATTGCTCGTAGTGAACTTTTGCCATTAAATGCAAAGCTTTTACATTTTCTGGGTCGTAAGACAAAGCATAATTTAAGGCTTCAACCGCTTTTTCTAATTCCCATGGATAGGCTTCTATAGCTCTAAACAAGTGGATGTTATGTAAATTATTCTCCATGATATTTTCATTCAATAGTTTGTTACTGTTTTAAAATGCAACATGTTTTGTGCTGCTCTTAAAACTGCTCAGATTGATGTATTCTTTAATTTTTTGAAATAAAAAATCCGAAACAGTTTGTTTGCTTCGGATTCTTCTCTGGGAAATAAATTATCTACAGAAAATACCGAAGCCTTGTAAATGACTCGAGGTCATAACTTAAATTTTGAAATGCTACAATATATTTTAGCATGGCTTCTTGTTTTTGTTATTAATTATGTTAATGAGAATTGGTTAATTCTGCGATGCAAAGATGAAAACTATTTTTAAAAAACAAATAATATTTTAATTTATTTTATTGATTATCAATTTGTTATGTTTGTTTTAAAGCAAGGGACTTCCTGTCCGCCTTACGCAGATAAATGAAGGTTTTTGGCAAGCGTCTGTATCCCAATTGCTTAGTCTTCAATACGTGTTTTTTTATTTTTTAAAGTCTAGTTTCAAAATTTTTAATTTTTTTCATAAAAAAAGCGCCCAATTTCTTGAACGCTTGTACTATTTATAGATTTTGTGTTTAAATCATCTGCAATTAATGATTAAAAATAGATACATGACGTCCTTGTCGTTGAAATAATTCTATACTATTTCCTCGATAATCCCACTGACACATCAGTGATTTGGATGCTCTATGTACTAATGTCTTAATCATTTGTGATGCAAATATGCCACATTAGACATCTAAATACCAAATTTTTGGTTTACAAAATTTCTCAAATGCTTTAATAAAGAAACTAAAAAATGTGCCAGTAACTGTTTATCTTTGTATAAAACAAAGAAGTTATGTTATCAAAAACCATAGAATCTGCATTAAATAAACAAATACGAATTGAGGCCGAATCATCTCAAACCTATTTAGCAATGGCCGTTTGGGCAGAAGTAAAAGGATTAGAAGGTATCTCTAACTTTATGTATGATCAGTCCGATGAAGAACGTGAGCATATGCTTAAACTCGTAAAGTTTGTTAATGAACGTGGAGGACATGCTCATATTTCAGAGTTAAACGCGCCAGATGTTATATATAGTTCGTTTCGCGAAATGTTTGAAAAACTTTTAGAACACGAAATATTTGTATCAGAAAGCATTAATGAATTAGTCCATATCTCTTTACAGGAAAAAGACTATGCAACTCACAATTTCTTACAGTGGTATGTTGCTGAACAAATAGAAGAAGAAGCCGTGGCCAGAACCATATTAGATAAAATAAATATGATTGGTGATGATAAAGGTGGCTTGTATTTGTTTGATAGAGACATACAACAACTTACCGTGAGTTCTGCCGCAGATACACCTGAGGAATAAGACGTTAAAAACTAACAATTAAAGACTGGTATTTCAACTTTGAGGTACCAGTTTATTATTTTCTACGACTATTCTAAAAGCGTTAAAATTATATTTAGAATAAATAAAAATAATTATTTTTACACCATCTTTTTTTTAAGTCAAAAAATGGGCAAAAAGAAAAATAAAAAGCTAAAAAAGGAACGTATAAAAGTTCTTAAAGCACAAGGTCCAGAAGGTCTTAGTGGAGTTAAATCTAAATGATGTAAAAAGTATAAAAAAGCAGAACATAAACGTTGTAAAAAGTGTCCTTGTTTTGATTTGCTAAAAAAAGTTGCCTAAATATATTACCTAACGCTACTTATCTATTAACAGCTAATTAACTAAATACCTACTATTAACTATATTTGTTTTATTTTAGAAGCAAAAAATTGCTAATTATGAACAAAACTACTTTTACAATGAATACTATTACTAAACTCTCCTTCTTTTTAGGAGTTTTGTTTTTTTCTCTTAACATAACTGCTCAAGACAACGGATTTGTTAGACAACAATTTATTCCTGATGGACCAATATGTAGGCTACCACCTGGTGAATACACAGGATTAACGTCTTCACTCAGAAACGAAGCTGTCTTAGAAAAAATGCGTGGTGGAGGCACACCTTGTTCTAATTTTGTGGTAAATTATACAGGTTTTACACCAGAAGCTCAGACCGCATTTCAATTTGCAGTAGATATTTGGTCCTTTTCAATTGAATCCTCTGTAGATATCATTATCAATGCCAATTTTGAAGATTTAGGTGGCAATACATTAGGTGCTGCAGGACCTCTGGGCTACTTCACTGTAGATACAAATATTGCACCAGAAGCCATGCCAAATACATGGTATCCTAAAGCGCTTGTAGAAAAATTAGAAGGATCTGATACGGATAATTTTGGTTTGCAAACACCAGATATTAGTGCTAGCTTCAGTAGTACTTTTAATTTTTATTTTGGATTAGATGCTAATCCACCTGCAAATCAAATAGATTTTGTAACAGTTGTTTTACATGAGATAGGTCATGGTCTTGGGTTTACCTCGAGAAGATCTTCTGACGGAACAATAGGAACAGTTATAAACGGCACTACAAGAAATACCATTTACGACGAATTTGTAGAAAATGGGATTGGAGCATCAATTCTATCTTTTACTGACCCTTCAACAGACTTACACGTTGAATTCACAAGTGGTGATTTGTTTTGTAATGGTCCGATTGCAGTTGGCCAAAATGGTGGGGTACCACCAGAATTTTTTGCACCTGCTTCTTATACACCTGGTTCAAGTTATGCGCATTGGGATGAGTTTATCTATCCGGCTGGTGACCTCAATGCGTTAATGACACCTTCTGCAGCGCAAGGTGAAGGAAATCATAATATAGGTAATATCACTTTGGGCTTTTTTGAAGATATGGGATGGTCCATTTGTGGTGGTTCTTTAACCGTAGATGAATTTGAAGTAGCTGATATAGAAATTAGTCCAAATCCATTTACATCTTCTGTAAGTATAAAACTGGTGAATGGTTTTAACGACGACTACACCGTAGATTTAATTGATATAAATGGTAGAGTGATCATGACTGAAAATAAATCTGCTAACAGCGATACCATTACACTATCAAATTTAGATAAATTAGATAATGCACTTTATTTTGTAAAAATTACAAATGATATTACAGGTGCAACAATTACTAAAAGAGTAATTAAGAATTAAATAAGGTAACCCTCTAATACATAAAAAGGAGCAACCCAAAAAGTTGCTCCTTTTTTAATTTTTATAGATTAGGATTATCTACTTTCCTAACATTAATAATTCACTACAAATCACTTCAGTAATGTAACGTTTCATACCATCTTTGTCTTCCCAAGAACGCGTCGTTAATTTACCTTCTATAGCAACTTCTTTTCCCTTGCCAACATATTTCTCAACGATCTGTGCTGTTTTTCCCCAAGCCACAATGTTGTGCCATTGCGTGTCTGTTACTTTTTCACCTTGTGCATTCTTGTAGCTCTCGTTAGTTGCTATTGCAAATTTTGCCAAGGTCTTGCCTGATTCTAAATTGATGATTTCTGGATCTTTACCTAAGTTACCAATCAACTGTACTTTGTTTCTTAATGTGTTCATGTGTTCTAAATTTTAATGTTAAACAGTTAATACTATCGAGTTCTTATGTTTCGACATGTCAAAGATGTAAGGACTCACAAATTTTATTCGGTTGTTACCTATTTAAATTCGTTTGTAAATGTTTGTAGTCGTTTGTAAATGACTATATTTGTCGAACTAAAATACGCTAACAACAGTAATGAAAAGACTTCTTAGCTATATTTACCCAGTAACAAAGACTATTGAGTCTCAACATAGTGGTATGCTAGAAATTACATGGTATAATGGTAAAAAGCATTTAAATTCTAAAAATGCTAACTATAGTTATGGGTCTTTGCAACGTATTTTAAAGTTTGGAATTGAAAAAATTGATCTTAAAAAAGTAAATTCTGTGTTGGTTTTAGGTATGGGAGGTGGAAGCGTTATTGAAACCCTACGTAAAGATTTTAACTTTCAACAAAAGATAACTGCAGTTGAAATAGATGCTTCAATTATAGAAATTGCCAAAACTGAATTTGGTATTACGGAAAATGAAAAATTAAAAATTTATTGTTTAGACGCAATAGATTTTATTAAAACTAATACTGAACTTTTTGACCTCATTATTATTGATTTATTTATTGATTTAACGGTTCCTAATAAATTCCAAAGAGTTGATTTTTGGAAAATGATTCTAAAATCAAAATCATCAAAAGGTGATGTCATATTTAATGCAGACGTAGTTGATAACAAATCAAATACTAAGTTAGACGAAATTATTTCTTTTTTAAAATCAAAAGTTTACGATGTTTCAGTCTATGAAAAAGTAAATAACACAAATACTGTAATTGTTGCCAATGGCTTATAATATATTTTTAAATTTAATTAAAACTTATGCAAAAAAAATGTCCGGAATGTGGTGATAAAATTATCGGTAGAATTGACAAAAAATTCTGCAGCGATGGATGCAGAAATGCATTTAATAATCGTGTCAATAAAGATTCTAAGAACCTCATTAGAAACACTAACAATAGACTGCGAAAAAATTATAGAATTTTAGAAGTGCTCAATCCCAACAAAAAGACAAAATGCTCTCGAGCCAAATTAATTGAAAAAGGGTTTGACTTTAATTATTTTACAAGCATATACACTACCAAAGCTGGTACTGTTTATTACTTTGTGTATGATCAAGGGTATTTACCCTTAGAGGGAGATTATTACGCCTTGGTAAAAAGAGACGATTAAGAACTACTCTTTGTTGTACTGTTCCAGTTTTCTCCTTTAAGTTGTAAGGCTGCTTTAAGAATATCTTTCTGGCTAATTTGCCCAACAAGTTTTCCGTTTTCAATTATTGGAAATCTTCGTCTTTTAGAATTTAGAAACTTATTTGCCGCATCAAAAACATCCATGTTGCCATCAATAGTTTCAACATCTTTTGCCATTCGTTTTTCAACATTATCATGTTCTAAAGGCATATTATAATATCGGCTTTCACTCAATTGTTTTAAACAATCACCTTCAGAAATAATTCCTACTAATTCTTGTTTATTATTTACAACTGGCCCTCCAGATATTTTGTGTTTTATTAAAGATTCAACAACTTCTTGTACAGACTGATTTGGCGTAAACGTTATAAGCGTCGTTGTCATGTAATCTCTAACTTTTAATGCTACTGGTTCTGTAATGGTTTGTTGCTTACGCGAACCTTGAAAACTCTTTATTCCCATAACGTTATATTTTAGTGTTTAAATTAAAGTTACTGAAAATTAATTGTTTAGCAAAATAGAATTTTCAATGTGTAATAAGACGTATTTTTGTAACTGTATATATTAATAATGTTGAAACCACAAATAAGTGTTATAGGTTGCGGATGGCTTGGCTTGCCACTGGGAAAGGAATTGATTGAAAATGGTCATACGGTTAATGGCTCCACTACTTCACCAGAAAAACTAGCTATAATTGAAAACAATGGCATGTTGCCTTTTTTAATTGAACTCAATGAAACTGGTATTAAAGGAAACATTGCTGATTTTTTAAATAAAAGCGATACCGTAATTATAAATATTCCTCCTGGACTTAGAAAAAATACGAATAAAAATCATGTCGCTGAAATTACCTTGTTGTTAAAGGAAGTATCCAAGACTAGAGTTAAAAATATTATTTATGTGAGTTCTACTTCAGTTTTTGAGGATGATTCCGAAATTCCAATAATCACTGACAAAACTCGCCCAAATGGAACTTCAGAGGCAGCAAAACAACTTATTGAAATAGAACATTTACTTAGAGAAAAGGCTAAACTTAATACGACTATTATCAGATTCGGCGGTTTATTTGATTCCAAAAGGCAGCCTGCCAACTATTTATCTGGCAAAAATAATATTGCCAACCCTAAAGCTCCCATTAATCTTATTCATAAAAGCGACTGTA
Organism: Winogradskyella sp.; assembly: GCF_965656915.1. Classification (GTDB taxonomy): domain Bacteria; phylum Bacteroidota; class Bacteroidia; order Flavobacteriales; family Flavobacteriaceae; genus Winogradskyella. The sequence continues at coordinate 250,310 of NZ_CBFHMI010000001.1, forward strand.
TAGAAATTATTTCAGAAATTTTAAAACAAGAAGCTTGGAATATTACTCTTAATGCGGTTTACCCTGCTCATCCTGAGAAACAACTCTATTATAGTGACTATTGTAAACAGCACAATTTAGACGTTCCGAGTTTTAATACTTCAGAGAAAAGTAAAGGTAAAATTGTAGATAGTACAAAATTAATACAGCTTTTGAGCTATACGTTTAAGGAAGTACCTTAGAAATTAATAGTTTTTTAAGACCAGTTACTATTAATTTTTATAGTTTTAAGCCCTAGAATTTTGAAAAAACAAATCATTCGATAACTAAGAAATAATTAATTAAAAACAAATGAAACAGATTACAATCGCAGTTGTTATGCTATTTTCAGTTAGTGTTTTTGCACAGACAAATACTGAGCTAAAAAAACACTTTGAAACGTATTACAAAGAAATGAAAAAACAAGGTGATGTACGTGGTATTATTAATGCCATGACACATTTAAATATCTTAGAGCCAAATGTGGCAAGAAAAGATACCTTAGCTTACTTATACCTTTCAGAAGGTCAATACAGACAAGCGCTGAATACTATAGGTATAGAGAAAAACGCATCAGATTCTGATATGAATGTTGAGGTAAAAGCATTAGCACTAAAAAACCTTAACCAGCCTAAAATGGCATTAGAGCATTATGAAGTTCTATTTGAGCGCGACCCAAATGTGTATTTAGCTTATGAAATGGCGGATATGAAAATACAAATTAACGATATTGAAGGCGCTAGAAAAAATATTGAATATGGCTTAGCCAATGTAACCGATGACATGAAGCGTGCTTTTTACGAAACGCAACAGCCTTATGAAACCTCTATGAAAGCTGCATTTTTGTGCTTAAAAGGTCTTATGACATTTACTGAAAATAAAACAGCGAATATAGATGCTGCATTAAAACTAATGAATGATGCACTAGCTATTGATCCTAAGTTTAATTTAGCTAAAATTAGCCGTCAGGCACTTGAATCTCAAAAGGCTCAAAATGCCACAGAGACAAAAAACTAAGTAATAATAACCCATAAAAAAAGCAGCTCAATGAGCTGCTTTTTTTATTTAAAATTATAATTACCAAATTCTAACTCTTTGCTCCGGTGGTAAATACATAGCGTCACCTTCTTTAATATCAAATGCTTCATAGAAAGCATCAATATTTTTAAGAGGCTGTGTTGCTCTAACCACTCCAGGAGAGTGAGGATCTGTTTTAATTTGCGTTTCTAATGCGTCTGGTCTACTTAACGTTCTCCATACTGTAGCCCATGACATAAAAAATCGTTGTTCTGCTGTAAACCCATCAATATCTTCAGGTCTACCATTTTCTTTAAAGTACAGTTGCAATCCGTCATAAGCTCCTAATACACCTCCTAAATCTCCAATATTTTCACCTAAGGTGTTTCTTCCATCAACATACAAGCTGTCTCCCATTTGAATAGCTGAATATTGTTCAACTAAGGCATCACCTCGTTTCTTAAATTCTTCTAAATCTTCTGGCGTCCACCAGTTAATTAAATTTCCATCACTATCAAATTGAGACCCTTGGTCGTCAAAAGCATGCGAAATCTCATGTCCTATTACAGCTCCTATTCCACCATAATTTACAGCTTCATCTGCTGTCCAATTATAAAATGGTGGTTGTAAGATTGCAGCTGGAAAAACAATTTCATTATTTAAAGGATTAAAGTAAGCATTTACCATTTGTGGCGGCATATTCCATTCCTTTTTATCTACTTTTTGCCCCAAATCTGCAAGAGTTTCTTTTAGATTCCATTCAGAAAAGGCCATCATATTATCTGCATAGCTATTTCCTTCTTTAATCATTAATTCTGAATAATCTCTCCATTCATCCGGATAAGCAATCTTAACTGTAAACTTATCTAATTTTTCTATAGCTTTTGCTTTTGTCTCTGCACTCATCCAATCTAACTTGTCAATTCTAGCTTTAAATGCAGTAATGACATTGGCTATCATTTTTTCGGCTTTTTCTTTAGCTTCAGGTGGAAACTTTGCATCAACATATAATTGACCTATAGCCTCCCCAACGCGCCCTGTAACATTATCCATAGCACGGTCTTGTGCTGGTCTTTGTGTTTCAGTTCCCCTAAGAGTTTTACTGTAAAAATCCCAATTAGCTTTTTCTATTTCGGTAGTTAAAAAACCTGTTGCACCATTTAAGGTGTTCCATTTCATTATAGTTTTAATGTCTTCTATTGGTGTAGAAGTTAATATATTTTCTAAAGCTTTCATATATCTAATTTCAACTACAAACACAGTATCCAATTGTTGTTCTACTCCAGAATCTTTGAGAAACTTGTTCCAATTTACAGATGTAGTCATTTCTGTTAATTGCTCTATACTTCTTGGGTTATTAAAGTTATTGAAATTACGTCTTTCAACCTTGTCAAATTGAGGTTCTGCTAACTTGGTCTCAAGCGCTAAAATCATTTCGGCTGCATTTTTTGCTTCTTCTTCATTGTAATCAATAAACTGCATCATTCTGGTGACATGGTCTACATATTGCTGACGACGCTGTTTAGATTTTTCATCTTGTAATACGTAATAATCTCTATCTGGTAATCCTAATCCACCTTGCGTAATATAAGGTGCATATATGCTACTATCATTTATATCTGGAAATATGGCAAGATTAAAAAATGGCGCTCCAATGCCAGTGGTCTTTGCATACACTTCTTGCATATCTGAGATACTATTTATTCCATCAATAGTTTTTAACAATGGCTGTAAAGGTTTTGTACCTAATTCATTTCGTGCAATTGTATCTAATTCAGATTCAAAAAATAAAAGTGCTTTTTTCTGATCTGATCCTTCTTTATAAGTACCTAACTCTTTCGAAGTTCGCACGATATCTAATACGTCATTTCTTGTTGATTTACGTAAAACACCAAATCCTCCCCAACTAGCTTCCTCTTCAGGAATTTTAGTAGTCTTCATCCAGTTACCATTTACATAGCTGTAAAAATCTTGTTTTGGATCTGCAGTGGTATCCATATTCTCCAGAATAATACCTGGAATCTTTTCTTCTGCCATTGCAGTCTCTTTGGCTTCTTCTTTACATGCTAAAACAGTAAAAAGTGCCAAACCTGATATCGCTAAAACGCGACTAAGATTGGTTTTCATAATATGATTTTAGTTAATTAGAAATAATAGTAATTATAAATAAGACTTAAAAAACTATTTTATGTTACAACTTAATGGCATTTAATGCGTTAAAGTTTTCTATTCTGGTTTTATCTCGTTGTAAATATCAAACTCTATCTTCCTGTTTATTTGTAGGTTTAGATTTGAAAAAGCAACTAAAACATCGCGTATACTTAGTCTTTTTTTCTTAACATCAATATTGCTCAATGTAAGGTCATCGTGAAGTTTTAACAATGTGTTTTCAACAACTAAGACTCTAGAGTTAATTGAATTGGTTTGTAATTGATCTGGTATACCAGCTTTTAATTCCGTGACAAATGTTTTGAGAAGCTCAATATCACCGTTAAAAAATGATAAATCTGCTTTTTTTAGGTAGGTAATTTGAATTGCTAATTCCCTATATTTTTCCCATTGAGAAACAGCATCTTCTCCTTCCGGACTCAAAGCATAATCTGTATATATAAAATTCTCAATCTCTTTAGCATTAATTATAGTTTGCTTGGCAGCACTCTTTTTATCATTATTGACTTGAAGACCTTTATCCTCACCACAAGAAATAAGTAATACAAAACAAATATTTAAAAGGACAAATCCTATTTTCATATACGACTTAAATTGATTGTAAATATACTTAAACTATTAAATTGTGTTTGTAATATTAAAATTATCAAGAAAACTTCTATTTTCTGAAAACTTTAATATTTATCAGAGGTAATTCTCACTATTTTTGATGACACTTTAAAATCAACCAATGCCTTCTAAAATTTTAATCATCGGTGCTTGTGGTCAAATAGGTACAGAACTCACGACAAAGCTAAGGAAAATTCATGGTAAAGATAATGTCATAGCCAGTGATATAAATACCCGAAAACTAGATTTAGTGAACGCTGGTCCATTTGAAATTATTGATGCAAAAAATTTTAATGCTATAAAGGATTGCTGTAAAAATCATAATATAGACACAATCTATCTTATGGCAGCATTACTCAGTGCGACAGGAGAAAAGTATCCTATGGAAGCATGGGATTTAAACATGAATTCACTTTTTCATGTTCTAAATTTAGCAAAAGGAGGCACTATAAAGAAAGTCTATTGGCCTAGTAGTATTGCCGTGTTTGGACCAACAACTCCAAGGGAAAACACACCTCAACATACCATTTCCGAACCAACGACAGTTTATGGCATTACTAAGCAAGTTGGAGAACGATGGTGTGAATATTACCATAAAAAATACGGAGTTGATGTTAGAAGTATCCGCTATCCTGGAATTATAAGTCATAAAGCAATGCCTGGCGGCGGAACCACAGATTATGCCGTAGAAATATATCATGAAGCTATTAAAAATGGTAAATATGAGTGTTTTTTATCTGAGAGCACCAGTCTACCAATGATGTTTATGGATGATGCTATAAAAGGAACTATAGATTTAATGAGCGCGCCAGCTGAAAGTTTAACTATACGATCGTCTTACAACCTATCGGCAATTTCATTCACTCCGAAACAAATTTTTGAAAGTATAAAAACAGAAATGCCAGATTTTGAAATTACTTATAAACCTGATTTTAGACAGGCTATTGCAGAGAGCTGGCCATCATCTATTGATGATTCTATAGCACGTAATGATTGGAATTGGCAACATCGTTTTGATCTAGATGCCATGAGTAAAGTTATGCTTAGTGAATTAAGAAAAAAATATCAGCATTAGAAATTGTCTTAACTTTTTTTAATTCATCTGATTAAAATATAGCTGCAAGGTTTAAATACTTGTAAAAAAAACTAAAAAGGTTAATTGCTACAGTTACCTGATTCCATTATACTTTGAGTAGGATTGAAAGCATTATTAGTGGTACCAAAGGTGCCATTTATTGTTCCACTACTGAACAAAGTATTTAATGCACAGAAATCGATTAATACTGAATTGACTTGTATTTGTATAGGTCCATCAACCAATATTAAATCTTCAAGACCATCTAGAGTAGTAAGTGCACTATTCGAAATATCTATTCGTTTAGTACTCATTAAACCTGATAAACCCAATATAGAGTTTAAATTCAAATTACCAATAATAGTTAATTTACCATTTAATTCTGTACCTGATACACCTTCTAAGTTTATTAAACCTTCATTATTGATAATTCTTAAATTTCCTTGAATAGAATTTAAACTACAAATACCTATCAAATTTGTCAAAGATGTTGTATTCTCTATAACTAATTCACCAACAGTTTCTATATTTCCTAATCCTTGTAAACTAGCAAGAGAATTATGATTTCCACGTATTATAAAATATGATCCATCACCAGAAATAGTTGTTAAATTACTTAATGCATTTATAGTTGTTAGACTTTCATTATCATTCAGATCCATAATTTTGACTGACCCTAAACTATTTAGCCCATTTAAAGAAAGTAAACTTTCATTTAAATTAATAAATATACCGTGAGATACGCTATTTAAATTATCAAGACCTGTTAAAGATGTTAAGTTCTCATTAAAGGTAACATCTAACGAATAAAGATTTGTAACATTTTCTAGACCAATTAAAGATTCTAATCCAGGAGATACTCGTATCGATAGAGAACCAGTAATGCTTCCAAGGCCAACTAATGAGTTTAAGTTAGGGTTATGGGATATAAATAAATTTTCAATTATTATGTCTTCTAAGCCACTTAAACTTGAAAGCAAAGAATTACTAAAAACATCCATATCATTAACATATTCAAGTTGGCTTAAGCTTGTTAAATCAGTAATTGGATCAGACATTGAAGGGTAGTCTGGTCCTATTTTAAGGATTCCATTAATGCTTGAATAGCAAGTCCAATCAAAGTTATTTAACTCACCTTGGCTTCTAAATTGTAAATCGCCTTCATACATTCCATTTGGATTACTGCATAGATCTGACGTTGAATCAGTACTTGAACATGAAGCAAATATGATTAGAGCAATTATTAAAAGAAATAACCTCATAATACTATTGATTTAAAATATGAAAAATACAAATTATAATAATAAACGTGTTACAACAAAGACGTATATAATTTATTGCTAGTTCTAGCCTACTTACGAAAATCCTCGCGGATTTTCTATTCGGTTTTTATTTGCTAAATTACGTGCTAAACCACGCAACAAACCATATACATAAACGTTAGCAACAATTATAAACTCTGAAAATGAACAATATAATTAACTAAAACACAATTAAATACACATTAAAACAAATAAATGAAACTAACTATTATTTTTACCTTTCTAATATCTTTTACTCTAGCAAGCTGTAATTCATCGACACAAGAACAATTTACAATTCAAATAGAGCCATTTTCTATTAGCGAAGCACCAGGCATACAATCTTATGCGTTAGGCAAGACTAGTAATGGTAAATGGCTAGTATTAGGCGGTCGTATAGATGGCTTACATAAAATAAGACCATTTGAAGCTTTCTTAAAAAAAGAAAATAACACTTCAGTATTTGTAATAGATCCTGTTGCCAGTAAGACTTGGGTAACAGATTTAAGTATTCTTCCTGCTGCTATTTTTGAACAATTACAGTCTACAAATCAAGAGTTTCAACAACGAGGAAATACACTTTATGTAATAGGTGGTTATGGATACAGTGAATCTAAAAGAGACCATATTACATATCCTAATTTAACCGCTATAGATTTAGATGGATTGGCAAATGCTATTATTAATAAAGAAAATATATCAGCCTATTTTAGACAGATTACTGATGACAAGCTAGCGGTTACGGGTGGACAATTAGGACTTTTAAACGATATATTCTATTTATGTGGTGGACAATATTTTGAAGGTCGATACAATCCGATGGGTCCAAATCACGGTCCTGGATTTACTCAAAAATATACTAATGAAATTAGAACATTTAAGATTACTGATGATGGTAATAATCTATCTATCAACAACTATTCTGCTAATCAAGATAAACAAAACCTACATAGAAGAGATTACAATATGGTGCCTCAAATTTTTCCCGATAATTCAAAAGGGTTTACAATGTTTAGCGGAGTATTTCAATACGATGCAAATATACCTTGGTTAAATACGGTAGATGTAATAGAAAGTGGTTACAAGGTAAATAATGAATTTAATCAATTACTAAGTCAGTACCATAGTGCTAAAGTTCCTATTTACAACTCAGAAACAAAAGAGATGATGACTGTCTTCTTTGGTGGGTTAAGCCAATATCAATTTGGTAAAAATGGAAAGCTTATTAAAGATGATGAAGTGCCATTTGTTAAAACAATAAGTATGGTTACAAGAAATCTAGATGGATCAATGATAGAAAAAGATTTAGGAATAAAAATGCCCACCTTTTTAGGGTCTGGAGCAGAATTCATTCCTGTATCAGATGAGACTATTTACTTAGAAAATGACATTGTTAATTTAAACACCTTAAAACAAGAAAAAACTCTAATTGGTTACATCTATGGAGGTATTGAAAGTTCAGCCGAGAATATATTTTTTAGAAATAATGGGACTCAAAGTATAGCAAGTAATCAAGCCTTTAAAGTTTATATTACCTTAAAACAAGAATAAATATAGGTAAGT
>NZ_CBFHMI010000002.1:0-114534 GCF_965656915.1 Winogradskyella sp.
TATCGCGGCACAACACATCAATGTAAGGACTGCCCAATAAAGTTGCGCTGTTTGGGTAAAACAGCCAAAGAGAAAAAGTTTTCTGTAACGTATTACAAAGCAGAATATCAGCGTAATATTAAACGTGTAAATAGTCCTCAAGGAAGCTATATGAAAGGCAAACGACAAAGTACTGTAGAACCCGTTTTTGGAACACTCACCCAATTTATGGGTTTAAGGAAAATAAATACCATAGGAATAAAACAGGCAAATAAGGTCATGCATTTAGCAGCCATGGCATACAACCTTAAAAAGTACTTGAAGTTTACACAGAAACTGTCAAAAACCAAGGCAAAAGCACTTGGTCTTATATTTTCTAAAATAAATGGACTCCAAAACCTAATAATCACCAATTTGCGCCAGCCAAAATTTAACTAAATGGCAGATATAAAAAATTAAAAAAGCCCTAAAAAGGGCTTAAATGTGTTTTGGACATAAATTTTTAGCGCGTTGTGCAACGGTTACCGGTGTTGTGCGTTCGTACTTTTATTTTATTAATCATTTTTTAAAAAACTTCTGAACCTTTTAATGTTTCTTGTTTTTCTTTATCTCTAATTTCTCGTTTAATTTTGTTCTCTACATTTGGTTTTGTGATGATTAAAATCACATTATAAGAAGTTCCTTTGTCAGATATTCTTACTTGAATTTCTTTTGTACCAATTTTCCAAGAATTAATAAGGTAAGTGTAATTTTTCTTAAGTTTATATCTCGGCTCTAAATCATAGTGTAAATTTGGATTACCATATTTAGTTTTCAAAACATTTGATATTGCTTTAATTTCTTTAGTGGCTTCTGATTCAAAATTTTCCCAAAGAATGGGTTTTCCGATAATTTTTATTTTGTAAAGTTCATTTTCATAATAGAAGTCACGAATAAAAGAAAACTCAAAATTTCCAATGAAATGGTCATAGAAAGTTTTGTTCATTATTTTGTATGGTTTCCTATTTTCTTTTTTGAATTTATTGATTTTTGATTTGGCTATGTTTTTATTCATTCCAAATCGAATTTCGCCTATTACTTTTCCTTGCTCAATAGTAGTTATGCTATCTTTTTTTCTTTTTTTTATTATTAATTCTTTAGCTTTTATTTTAGCAATACTATCTTTTTGAATGTTTTCATTTTTTTCTTTCTGAGTTTTATTTTTTTCAGATTGGTCATTACATCCAAATAGAAAGAAGGAAACTAAACTTACAATAATGAAATGCTTTCTCATAGGTTCGTTAAATGTGCTACAACTTAAGGGATATGAGTCCGTTTTAATGACTTATATCAGTCGTTAGCAAGTTAGTTGTTTTGAGTTAAAATGGCAATACGTAGAACTACGTAAATTTATAAGACAAAAAACCTTATGAGGTACATAGCATAAGGTTTCTATAAATTTTTATAATAAATAGAATTTACACTATTCATTCTTTATACAGCGTACTCCTGCTCCTATTCTTACAGAATTATCTACAAAATTAATGTCAGTATTATCAAAAAGTTGCACCATAACTCTAGGTCTAGAGCCCAAAGGAATATCAATATTAACATCTGTTGTTGCCCAAGTACAAACACCTTCGGTAAACGTAGACGTTCCAAAAGTACTTGAATAACCATTTGGTAAGCCTGTAAAACCAATAGCATCGGTACCATTACCACTAGATGGTAACCAACCAGAATCAGATTTTAAAGCTCCAGCTTCCATACCATCGAAACCATTAGCACTGAGATAGGCTTCTAATTCCATAAAATCTTGCACAGATGGAATTCGCCATCCTTCTGGTGCTAGTTTACCAGATTCTAAGGCATAATGATTGTATAAAGCACCATAATAATCAAAAGGCATTTCAATGTCTACAACATCGTTTAGATCATTGGTACTAGCAAACTGATACAATGCCATAGGTTCATTGAAATTTACCCAATCCATTGGGAATTCATATAGTGTTATCGGTGTGCCATCATTAAACGTTGTAACTTTAAGATTCTCTAACATCCAGGTTTGGCCACCTAAAGTAATAGTGTTGTATACATTACCATCAATGTCGGTTACTGTAGTTGGTTCTTCATCTGAGTTATTGTCATCATCAGAACAACTTGTCATAAAAGGTAATAACAATACTAAGAGGAAGGGTGAAATAAGTTTTTTCATAATTGCTTTTTTTTATAGAATAACTAAGTTAATATTTTTCCTACCGGATGAAAATTAAAAATTATGATTGTTATTCAAATTTTATCTTATTATCTTCATTTGCAACAGATTTAAACCATTTTATATATTTAAAAACTTTCTTTTTTAAGTAATACATAAGATAGATTCCTGAACCCAAAAGAAGCACATATAAAGCTAAAACTATATAAATAAACTTTAAGTCTGCATCAGAAATTAACTCAGACTGAAACTCAAAAAACAGAAAGAGCATAGTAAACGAAAACCATATAATTCCAGGAAGTAAAAAGCGACCATCAAAACGCCAGATATTTATGCTGATGTACATTGAAATTGCCAAAGATACAACCACTTTAAGATTGAATGTGTTTACCAAATCAAAAATTGATGTTAATTCAAGAAGGATAAATATTCCCCAAATTACCGAAAGTAACAAGTGTAATGTCTTATATTTTTTCCAATGTTTGTAAGCTGGTCTTGAGGATAGAATAGTTCTTAATTTATCATCGTCTAAATGATTTTAAAATCTATCATACAATTCTGATTTTTCAGCACCAGCATTAAGAAGTTTTATAATGTCTTGCTTTATGCCTTTTTTGGTCATTTTTTTAATCCGTATGATAAAATCATTAGCGCGCTTAATGCTGAGTTAAATTAAAAGTTAATGTACTTTTGTTTTCAAATTTAGTTTAAAATTGAAACTCAAAAAAGCAGAACTTAAAGACTTCTTAGATAGTAAGGTAGAACTTTACAATAATCCTAAGTTTATTGAGAGTGATCCAATTCAAATTCCACATCAATTTTCTAGAAAAGAAGATATTGAAATCGCTGGATTTTTAACAGCTACCATTGCTTGGGGAAATCGAAAAAGCATTATTAATAATGCCAATAGAATGATGGAGATGCTGGATTACGCTCCATTTCAATTTGTGACACAGCATTCCAAACAAGATTTAGATCAGCTTAGTGGATTTGTACATCGCACTTTTAATCAGAATGATTTTATACAATTTATAAAGAGTCTCAAACACATTTACCAGTATCATAATGGATTGGAAGCCGTGTTTAATAGGAATGCTAACAAAGACTCTTTACAACAAAGTATTCATCAATTTAAGCACATCTTTTTTGAAATTCCGCATCTAGAACGTACGATGAAACACGTCAGTGATCCACTTAAAAACTCAGCAGCCAAAAGGATTAATATGTTTTTGCGTTGGATGGTGAGAAATGATAATGCTGGTGTAGACTTTGGTATTTGGAACAGCCTCTCTCCTACTCAATTGAGTTGTCCTTTAGATGTACATTCTGGTAATGTCGCCAGAAAACTAGGCTTATTAAAGCGAAAGCAAAACGATGCTAAGGCATTAGCGGAATTGGATAAAGCGTTAAGACGATTAGACGCAAACGATCCTGTTAAATATGATTTTGCTTTGTTTGGTTTAGGTGTTTTTGAAGGCTTCTAACTGTAAGGTTTTCTTAGTATCTTTAAATTTTAAAAGTAGATTCCAGAACGTGCCTTCGACAAGCTCAGTCTGACTATTTAAAATAACAATCAATTGTCATGCTGAACTTGTTTCAGTATCTCATAAAATCATTTCTTATATATGAAACTAAAACTAACATTTCTTTTACTTGCCTTTGTGAGCCTTAGCTTTTCTCAAAATTTAAAAATTCCTATAGACACAACGATTGTGACTACCAATTCAATCACAATTAAAGGAAAACAAATTAATTATAAAGCTGAAACTGGCTTTCAACCTGTTTGGGATGATGACGGAAAGATAATAGCTTCACTTTATTACACCTATTACAAACGAACTAATGATAGCAAAGACAATAAACGACCAATCATCTATTCATTTAATGGTGGTCCTGGTTCTGCTTCTGTTTGGATGCATATTGCTTATACTGGTCCAAGAGTTTTAAATATTGATGATGAAGGTTATCCTGTACAGCCTTATGGCGTAAAGGACAATCCTAATTCAATTTTGGATGTAGCAGATATAGTGTATATAAACCCTGTGAATACAGGTTTCTCAAGAAAAGTAGCTGATAAAGACGGTAAGATGCCAGAGGATAAACTGTTTTTTGGAGTAAACGCGGATATCAAATACTTGGCAAGTTGGATGAATACCTTCACAACACGTCATAACCGCTGGGAATCTCCAAAATATATTATAGGTGAAAGCTACGGAGGAACACGTGTTATGGGATTATCTCTAGAACTTCAAAACAGTCAATGGATGTATTTAAACGGTGTGATATTGGTGTCCCCTGCTGATTATAAAGTATTGCGAGTTGGTGGTCCATTATCATCGAGCTTAAATTTACCATACTATACTGCAGCAGCATGGTATCATAAGGCCTTATCACCAGAACTTCAGAATAAAGATTTATTAGAAATACTTCCTGAAGCCGAAGAATTTGCTATTAACAAACTCATACCAGCCATTGCAAAAGGTGGATTTATTTCAGAACCTAAAAAACAAGCTGTCGCTAAGCAAATGAGCTATTATTCTGGCTTATCAGAAAAAGTGATACTTCAAATGAATTTGGATGTGCCTAATCGTTATTTCTGGAAAGAACTACTTAGAGACAAAACCGGTGAAACAATCGGTCGATTAGATTCTAGATACAAAGGAATTGATAAAGTTGAAACAGGAATAAGTCCGGATTATAGTGCTGAATTGACCTCTTGGTTACATAGTTTTACTCCCGCTATCAATTATTACATTAAAAATGAATTAGGCTTTGATACCGATGTAAAATATAACGTATTTGGCAATGTTGGCGATTGGGACAGAACCAATGACAGTACGCGTGAAAACCTGAGACAAGCCATGGCACAAAATCCTTATTTGAATATATTAACCCAGTCAGGATATTATGATGGAGCGACAACGTATTTTTCTGCCAAATACTCACAATGGCAAATAGATCCTAGTGGTAAACTAAAAAAACGAATGTCTTTTAAAGGTTATAGAAGTGGGCATATGATGTATTTACGAAATGAAGATCTTATACAAGCCAACGATGATTTACGTGAGTTTATTGAAAACTCCACTTCAAATGGTAAATCGGCGAAATATTAACTTCAGATTGATTTGTTAATAATTATAAAACATGAGTAGATGCTGAATTAAATTCAGAATCACCAACTAAAAAGGCTTCCAAATTGGAAGCCTTTTAATCTATACTATAAAATATAATCACCCTTTTAACCAAGCATCTCTAAGCGCCTTTTGAGCCTCAGTAGCGTTTTCATCTTCAACCAAAGATTCATCTATTGCATAAGCTTTAGTTAGTGTTGCTTCTATATGCACTGGCTCTCCATCGCGTTCTAAATCCATTGTAATTTCTTTTCCTGGTTGCCATGCAAACATACCACCTATCACTTGTTGTGCATTCATCATAGTTAATTCTGCGCCATCTACTTTCTTAATAACGTCACCTGCTTTTACTCCCTGTGACTCCCAAAAAGAATTCTTTTCAGCCATTGAAGAGAAAAATATAGTTCCTTTTGCTTGGTCTCCATCAAAAATGATGTTTTGTCCTCCTGCAAAAATGTAATTGGTTTCTACTTCAGTTTCACCCTTTTTTAATCCTACCATAGCAAAATACTCGTCATAATTGATTGGTACATCACCTTCAACATGGGTTTTCAAAAACTTACCAACGCTAGGGTATGTCATTGCCGTTATTTCAGCAATAATTTTATCATCTTCAAACGGTTTCTCTTTTCCATACTTGGCAGATAACTCTTTCATGAGTGACAACATACTTCTGTTACTGTCACTTTCTTTTCGCATTAATATATCTATACACATACCAATTAAGGCACCTTTCATATATACATTACCATAGTTAGGTGCATAAGGATCGTCTAATATATTTTCGCTCATTATGGTAAAACTCATGGCATCATCCCAACGCTTAGACGTTGCGATTTTAGACATCATAACATTGTAAAATGCATCAGATTCTATTAAATCTTCATACACTTGAAAATGCTGAGCAAAATATTCCGTTACACCTTCATACATCCATAAATGCTTTGAAAATGTTGGCTGGTTATAATCAAAATAATGTACATCTTCAGAATGTACTGAAAGTGGAGTAACTATATGAAAAAACTCGTGTGCAACTACATCTATAATCGATGCTGCTAAACCTTCTTTGCTTGAAGCTTCAGGTAGTACCACAACCGTTGATGTATGGTGTTCTAAGGCTCCCATGCCTTTAGGTGCGGTTTCACTTCCATCGGATAAGTATAAATAAATATCATAACGTGGTGTCGTATTAACATCTCCTAAATACGCTTTTTGCGCCTCCATCATTTGGAATACAGTTTCCTTCATGCTAGCAGCCGTATGGACTTTATTTGGTGAATATACACTTAAAACAATTTTAATATCACCAACCATAAATTCTTCTACATCTAACTTTCCATACATCATTGGGTTATCTGTAATATCAAAATAACGCTGTGCAAAATAACTGCTGGTAATGGCTCTGCCATCTGCACTAGACTTCATTCCTTTATCTTCTAAAGCAGAGGTTCTTACAAATGTTGCTGGTGCAGTAACATCTAAAGCATATTGGTTATTCTTTAATGAATCGAAATACCCTATAAATCCATGAAGATTTAGTACATAATTTTCTTCATCAATATTAGTTCCTGAAGGCGAAAAAGGTTGTTCTCCTTGCATACCACCACGATTTCCTTCTATATCAAAAGTATCATTGACGTAATACTGGAGTTTATCTAATTTTTTGGCATCGTTGATAACCCAAGTATTTGTATCTTCTTTTGATACACTTAACTCATTGCCTTCATAATCGTAAGCTTTAAAGTCGTCTATATATTTCCCAAAATCACTTACAGAATATGTGCCTTGGACTACACGTGGTAATCTGTAAGTCACAGTTTCTTTAGTAAAACGTCCAGGATTAATCGTTACTGGAACTTTATCATCTACAACAGCCGTTAAATCTAATGCTGTTTCTATTGGATTACTTATGGCTAAATCGTCTACCTTTGGTTTGGCAGCTCCACAACCAACCAAAATTGCACTTAAGCCTAATATGTCTATGTAATTCTTCATGTTTAAATTTTTAGTTTTTTAACAAGTCGCACAAAACTACAATCTGTTACCATGAAAAACCTAAAGGTTTTGTTAAATTCGCATCATGTCTAGAGTAAGCGTAAGTATTGTTATTCCTTTTAAAAACACAGATATATACATTTCAGAATGTGTGGAATCCATTATAAATCAATCTTACACTAATTGGGAAGCTATTTTTGTCGATGATCATTCCTCTGATAATAGTAATGCCATAATAAAAACCTTTTCAGAAAAAGATGACCGTATAAAACTATTTTCAAACTCAGGAAATGGTATTATTGAAGCACTTAGAACAGCCTACAAACAATGTAATGGCGACTATATTACACGCATGGATAGTGACGACATAATGACTACAAACCGATTAGAAGTGATGTATAATAGCTTAATCCATTTTGGCAAAAAGCATTTGGCTGTTGGTAAGGTTAAATACTTTAGAGAAGATGGAGTCAACGATGGCTTTATGCGCTATGAGCAATGGCTAAATAGACTCACAGAAACTGGTAGCAATTATTCTGAAATTTATAAAGAATGTGTTATTCCTTCACCTTGTTGGATGATTCACCGTGAAGATTTTGTTGCCTGTGAAGGATTTGAACCAAGTCGTTATCCAGAAGATTATGACCTTGCGTTTAGATTTTATAAAGCAGGATTCACCTGTATTCCATGTGATAAAGTGTTGCTACATTGGAGAGATTATATCACACGCACGTCCAGAACACATGAGCATTACGCTCAAAATTATTTTTTAGATATTAAAGTGCATTATTTCTTAGAATTAGAATACGACAAGTCAAGACCTCTAACGATTTGGGGAGCAGGTGCAAAAGGCAAGAATATGGCTAAATTGTTACTAAATGATGATATCCCTTTTTATTGGATTTGTGATAACCCTGAAAAAATTGGTAAACATATATACGATCAGGAATTATTGAATTTTAATTACTTAAAGGAGTTGAGAAATCCGCAAAGTATTGTGACAGTTGCCAATGACACTGCTCAGAGCGAAATAAAAGCTTATTTTGAAAAGCAGAATATGCAATCCATGAAAGATTATTTCTTTTTCTGTTAAATTTCTCAAAAGCAAAATGCTGTTATCCCTTGGCATTTTCTATATTTGATTTAACTTAAAGCGACGACACAGGAATGCAGTTTAAATACCCAGAATTACTTTACGCCTTATTTTTACTGATAATCCCTATTCTCATTCATCTATTTCAATTACGTCGGTTTCAAAAAGTAAAGTTTACCAACGTAAAATTCCTTAAAACAATTAAACTGCAAACCAGAAAGAGTTCGCAATTAAAAAAATGGTTAACCTTAATAACCAGAATGTTATTACTAACGTGTGCTGTAATTGCATTTGCGCAACCATTTATACCAAATACAGAAGAGTTTAATGAAGAACAAGAAACTGTTATTTATTTAGACAATTCCTATAGTATGCAAGCTAAAGGAAGTAACGGTTCACTATTAAATGAAGCTATTCAAGACCTCATAAATAGTATACCTGAGAATGAAAAGTTTAGCTTATACACAAATACGGACACCTACAGAAATACAACATTAAAAGCCTTAAAAAACGATTTAATAAATTTATCCTATTCTCCTAAACAGCTTAATTATGAAGCTGCATATGTGAAAGGAAGACAGTTATTTTCTAATCATAATTCTGCCACACAAAATTTAGTTTTAATTTCAGATTTTCAACAAAAAGAAAATCCTTTGAATTTTGAAAACGATAGTGTAGTACAATTAAAACTGGTACAGCCTAAACCATTGCTAACAACTAATTTAACTATCGATAGTCTATTTATTTCTAATACTCAAGCTGAAACTTTAGATCTTACAGTCAAGTTATCTAGTGGAAATGACAAATTGGAAAATGTGTCTGTATCACTTTTTAATGATGACGTTTTAATATCTAAAAGTGCTGTAGACATTAATGAACAAGCAGAAACGGTTTTTACATTTCCAAATAATACAATCATTAATGGAAAATTAGTGGTAGAAGATGCATCATTGCAATATGACAATACGTTTTATTTCAATATTAATTCTAAACCAAAAATTAATGTATTAAGCATAAATGGTTCTACTAGTGACGATTCATTTTTAAAACGCATTTATACTCGTGATGAATTCTCCTATAGTAGCTTCTCAATTGACGCACTAAATTTTAATCTAATTCCAGATCAGAATTTAATTGTCTTAAATGAAATTGATGACATATCGAATGCCTTGATTATGGCTATAAAAGCCTTCGTAAATGATGGTGGTATGATTGTAATTATACCTTCAGGTAATATTATATTAAATTCATATAATCAATTGTTTATAGAATTAAATATTTCTAATTATACGAATCTGTTTTTAGGTGAAAAACGCATAACTACAATTAACTATGATCACCCTTTATTGAAGGATGCGTTTTACTCTAGAGTCACTAATTTTCAATACCCAAAAGTTAATGAGTCGTTTCGATTTAGTTCTAATTCCAATAGCGTGTTGTCCTATGAAGATGGCACTGCTTTTTTAAAAGGAAACGGTAATGTGTATATCTTTTCCGCAGCAATAAATACTACAAATTCCAATTTTAAAAGTTCACCGCTAATTGTTCCAGTACTATACAACTTAGGAAAACAAAGTTTAAAGTTATCACAATTATACTATCACGTAGGACTACCAAATACTGTTGATGTTAATGCTATATTAGGACAGGATGACATTTTAACCTTAGAAGTAAATGATAAAGCTGTCATTCCATTACAAAAAACATTTAGCAAGGTGGTAGAAATAAAAACAGAAGAATATCCTAGTGAAGCTGGTATTTTCAATGTAAAAAATAAAGACGAGATATTGCAAAATATAAGTTTCAATTATACCAGAGATGAAAGCAAACTCGCTTATCATAATTTGACCAATATTAATTTTACTTCCATAAATACTAGTGTTGCATCTACAATAGACACCATAAAAAGTAATACAAATGTTAATGCGCTATGGAAATGGTTTGTTATTTTTGCACTAGTATTTTTAATTATAGAAATACTCATTCTAAAATATCTTAAATGAACGCACTCATAAAATCTGCTACCATCGTTGATTCTAAAAGTGATTTTCACAATGAAACGGTTGATATTTTAATTGAAAAAGGTCGTATTTCTAAGATTTCTAAACGCATTGCTAATCCTAATAAATACCGAGAGATAAAGCTCGAAAATTTACATGTTTCTCAGGGCTGGTTTGACAGCAGTGTGTCTTTTGGCGAACCAGGCTATGAAGAACGAGAAACGATAAGTAACGGTCTTAAGACCGCCGCAAAATCTGGCTTTACTTCTGCCGTATTAAATGCGAATTCTAATCCGGTTATAGATAGTTACGCAGACATTACGTTTGTAAAATCTAAAGCAACTGATAATGTTGTAAACCTCTATCCTATTGGTGCTCTAACAAGGTCTAGTTCTGGAAAAGATTTAGCAGAACTGTATGATATGAAAAATGCTGGTGCTGTTGCTTTTTATGATTACCAGCAACCAATTTCTAATCCAAATCTCATGAAAATTGCTTTGCAATATGCAAGTAATTTTGATGGATTAGTTTGTTCGTTTCCACAAGAATCTAAAATATCTGGACTTGGAGTTGCCAATGAACATATTAATAGTACTAAACTAGGTTTAAAGGGAAATCCTGCGCTTGCCGAAGAATTACAAGTGGCTAGAGATCTGTTTTTATTGGAATATACAGAGGGAAAACTTCACATACCAACAATTTCTACGGCAAAATCCGTTGAACTCATTAGAGCCGCTAAAGCTAAAAAACTTAATGTCAGTTGTAGTGTCGCTATTCACAATCTAGTATTTACAGACGACGTTTTACAATCCTTTGATACCAATTTTAAGGTGTTGCCACCGCTAAGAACACAAAAAGACTGTGAAGCTCTTATTGAAGGTTTAAAAGACGGTACAATAGATATGGTGACTTCCGATCATAACCCTATTGATATTGAAGATAAAAAAATTGAATTTGATTTTGCAAAGTATGGAACAATTGGTTTGGAGTCTGCATTTGGAGCCCTTCAAAATATATTTACCACTAAAAAAGTAATAGCTTTATTAACGCAAGGAAAAACCAGGTTTGGTATAGAAGCACATACCATCACTGAAGGAGCAAAAGCTGACTTAAGTCTTTTTAATCCTGACGTGATATATACATTTAATACTTCACACATTTTATCTAAATCTAAGAACAGTGCATTTTTAAATACTAATTTAAAAGGTCAGGTTTATGGTGTGATATCTAACAATAAAATTTCACTTAAATAATGGATCAGAATACTATCAATGAAGGTAAAACTTTTGCCCTTATTGCCTATCTCACTTTAATTGGAACATTGATTGCCTTTTTTATGAATCAGGAAAAACGTAATCCGTTTACCTCGTTTCATGTAAGACAAGGGTTAGGTTTAGGGCTTTTATATATTGCTATAGGATATATTGTCAGCAGTTTAGATAGTATGATGGTAAGTACGTCGTTTTGGATATTTTTCTCTGTACTTTTTCTTTATGGAATATATGGCGCAATTACAGGCCAGCTTAATAAAATTCCCATGTTAGGAGATTTATTTCAGAAATGGTTTCAATCTATAGGTTAGTAAATTTATGACAACATCATTACATTACATTAAAAGACCGTCAGCACTTCAAAAAGATGCTCCGCTACTAATTATGTGTCATGGATATGGTAGTGATGAAAATGATTTATTTTCGTTTGTATCAGAATTACCAGAGGAATTATTTATTATTTCTCTTCGTGCACCATACCCAATGCAACCCTTTGGAAATGCATGGTATGCAATTAATTTTGATGCCGATAAAGGCAAATGGAGTGACAATGTACAAGCCAAGCAGTCATTAGATCTCATATCACAATTTATTGATTATGCTTGTGAAACTTACCCAGTTGATTCAAATAATGTAACACTATTGGGGTTTAGCCAAGGTACTATATTGAGTTATGCTGTTGCTTTAAATTACCCAAAAAAAGTAAAGAATATAGTAGCACTTAGTGGATACATTAATGTAGATTTATTACCTGATAACTTTCAGGAATCGGATGTTTCTCATTTGAATTTTTTCTGCTCACATGGTTCTGTAGATCAGGTGATACCAGTTGACTGGGCAAGAAAAACTCCAGAAGTACTAAATAGATTAGGTGTTAATCATGTTTATTTTGAATATCCAGTGGGACATGGCGTTGCTCCACAAAACTTCTATGACTTTAAAGACTGGTTAAAGAAATATATCTAACTGATCTTTGGATATAAGAAGTACTCGACCAATTTATATTTTAGATCATTATTCTCATCAATAGAATAGGTCAAAAATATTTCACCCCAAAATTCACCATCTGTAAAGTTGGCTACAATCCATTTGTGATTTAAAACTCTAATTTTATTAATGAGCAACTTAGAGTCGGTCATAGATACGTAGGGAACAATAGGATGGTCTTCACCTTCATAATTATTCATGTCATATAAACCATCTATAATCGCGGGAATCAATTGCTCAGTATCATAACCCTGAGCCTCAAAATACGTCAACGCATCTTCATTTCCATTGATATTAAAGTAATTTAACTCAAACATTTCATCTTCCAAAGTAGTTATAGTTTTTTTAGTTTCAGCAAGTTTTGTTTTGTAAATGGAAATGTCTTTTTCGTATTTATCAATTATATTTTTTGAATTAACATATTGAAAAATGATTAATAAAATCGAAAAAATAAATAAGTACATAAATATTTTACTCTTCATAATACTAAATGGTAATTTGTAAGTTATCGTATGCTAAAAAAACGTTTTTAGGTAATTTTTGTTGTACCTCGTCATGAAACCCCAAGTGATGACTAATATGAGTTAAATAAGCGCGCTTTGGCTTAACATAATTTATAAAACTTAAGGCTTCTTTAAGGTTAAAATGTGAAATATGTGGTTCTTCTCTTAGGGCATTTACTACCAGAACGTCTAAATTCTTCAATTTGTCAACCTCTTTATCCTCTATGGTTTTCATATCAGTTAAATAAGCAAAATCCTTAAATCTAAATCCAAATACTTGTAGTTTGTTATGTAAACCATCAACGGGAATTACTTGTATGTTACCAACACTAAATGGTTGATTATCAATCTCAATTTGAGTAACACTCGGTGCTCCAGGATATTTATTTTTCGTTTCAAAAATATAATCAAATCGGTTACGTAATGCCTTTAAAACTCTTTTATGAGCGTAAATAGGAATATCACCTTGCTTAAAAAAGAAAGGTCTTATATCATCTAAACCCATGGTGTGATCTGCATGCTCATGGGTGAAAATAATTCCGTCAATTTTCGTGCAATTTGATCTTAGCATTTGCTGTCTGAAATCAGGCCCACAATCCACTACAAAACTATAATTATCCCATTCTACAAGCACTGATACTCGAAGTCTTTTATCCTTTGGATTATCACTTAAACAAACAGGGTGATTACTTCCTATAATTGGAATTCCCTGCGAGGTTCCTGTACCTAAAAATGTAATTTTCAATACTGTTAAGTTTAAAACAAAAATAAGCTTATTTTTTTGTTTGCGATAGTAAATTGATACCTTTGCTACATTGATGTAAATCCAATAAATCCATGGAAGACATAAGGTATAAAGGCGATTCGGAATTTGAAAATATTCCATCTTTAAAAGATAAAGCCTTACGTATAAATCTAAATAAAGATATATACGGCACATTTGCAGAAATTGGAGCAGGACAAGAAACAGTTCGTCAATTTTTTAGAGCTGGCGGTGCTTCTGGTACTATTGCAAAGACTATGTCTGCCTATGATAAAGACTTTAGTGACGCCATTTACGGAATAGAAGACGATAAAAGGTATGTTACCGAAGCCAGGCTAAGAAAAATGCTTAATCATGAAGTTGATCTTATTGAGCAGCGTATTGTTAGAGAAAAGCATCCTAATAAAATATTCTTCGCCTATGCAAATACCGTAGCTACTATAGATTTTGCTAAAAAATACAAAGGTCATGGTTGGGTAGGTATTAAATATCAAGTCGCACCAGATCGAGAATATAATGATATCATTCTACATATCCGTTTTAAAGAAAATGATGCCAGACTACAACAAGAAACACTAGGTAAATTAGGAACAAATTTAATTTACGGTGCTTTTTATAAGTATAACCAACCTCGAAAATTACTTCGTTATTTATACGATCACTTAGATAAGGATCAACTGGAAATTGATACTATAAATTTCTCTGGCCCTATTTACGAAAATGTAGATAATAGACTTATGAGTCTTCAACTGGTAAAAAATGGCATGACTGATGCCGTAATGTTTGCACCAGATGGGAATAATGTATTACCAGCACGAGTATTATATAAAAAGAACATTCTCGCCTTAAGAGGTAGTTTTAGGCCTGTTACTAAGGTTAATATGGATATGTTTGAGAAATCTTACGAGATGTTCATAAAAGAGAATAAAGTCGATAAAGAAAAAACGCAGGTTATTTTTGAAATCACTTTATCAAATTTGCGTGCCGAAGGTGAAATAGACGAACAAGATTTTATGGATAGAGCACGTTTATTGTGTTCTTTAGGGCAAACAGTGCTTATTTCAAACTTCCAGGAGTTTTATAGACTGGTAGAATATTTCTCTCAATATACTAAAAGTAGAATGGGATTAGCTATGGGTGTAAATAACTTGGTTGATATTTTTGATGAAAAGTACTATCGTCATTTAAGTGGTGGTATATTAGAGGCTTTTGGAAAATTATTCTACAAAGACTTGCGAGTATATTTATATCCAATGCAAAATGATGATGGCTCTATTACTAATAGTGAAAACCTAAAAGTACACCCAAGAATGAAGGAACTTTATAAATTCTTCAAATACAACGGTAAAGTAGTAGATATTGCCGACTTTAATTCCTCAAACCTTTCTGTATTCTCTAGAAAAGTTCTGAAAATGATAGTGAATGGTGACGATGGTTGGGAAAACATGCTGCCAGAAGGTGTTGCAAAACTAATTAAAGAGAAAAGTCTGTTTGGCTGTGAATCTGAAGAAGTAATGCATAAGAATTAATATGTAAACATAAACTATAAAAAAAAGCGACCTAATATGTCGCTTTTTCTGTTTTATAATAGCTCTTAATCTGTAAGAATTTGGTCTGTATGAGCCTTGGTTTTAACTTTAGTTATAATATCTTCTAAAATACCGTTTTCATCAATAACAAATGTGGTTCTATGTATGCCGTCATATTCTTTGCCCATAAATTTCTTTGGTCCCCAAACTCCAAAGGCATTAATCACAGATTTATCTTCATCTGCCAATAATGGATATTGAAAACCATATTTATTTTTGAAATTAGATTGACGTTTAGCACTATCAGCACTAACGCCTAAAATTTCATAACCTTGAGCTTTAAATCGATCGTAGTTATCATTTAAATTACAGGCCTCGGCAGTACAGCCAGGTGTACTAGCTTTTGGATAAAAGAATACCACGAGTTTTTTCCCTTTATAATCAGATAATGAAATCGTATTGCCTTGTTCATCCTGAGCTGAAAAATCTGGAGCCTTATCTCCTACTTTTAAGTGTGTCATATTGCTTAAATTTGTGTTTATGTAAAAATACAATGAATGACTAAGCAAGAAAAGGTACATTTTGTTATAAATACGTTAAATCAACTCTATCCGGAAATACCTATTCCACTAGAGCATAAAGATCCATACACTTTATTAATTGCCGTATTAATGTCTGCTCAAAGTACCGATGTACGTGTAAATCAAATAACTCCACTATTATTTGAACGAGCAGATAATCCTTACGACATGATAAAGTTGAGTGTTGAAGAAATACGAGATATTATAAAACCGGTTGGATTATCCCCAATGAAAAGTAAAGGTATATATGGATTATCTCATATATTAATTGATAAGCATAATGGCAAAGTACCAAGGACATATGAAGAGTTGGAGGCCTTACCAGCTGTTGGCCATAAAACTGCAGCTGTCGTCTTATCCCAAGCATTTGATATTCCTGCTTTTCCTGTAGATACACATATACATCGTTTAATGTATCGTTGGAATTTAACTACTGGAAAAAATGTAGTGCAAACTGAGAAAGATGCAAAACGTTTATTCCCTAAAGATCTATGGAATGATCTTCATCTTCAAATTATTTGGTATGGAAGAGAATATTCACCAGCACGCGGCTGGGATATAGAGAAAGATATTATTACAAAAACCATTGGCAGGAAGTCAGTTTTAAAAGACTACTACAAAACAAAAAAATAAGTACAAAAAAATCCTGAATCTTGTGATTCAGGATTTTTTACCAACTTAATTTAGAAGTGCTTCAAACTTCAATTTATTATAATTTATAACACTTAAAGCCTTTGAATAATTCAAAAGAAAACTAATTGTTTCATCTTTTGGTTTTAGGTTGTTGTTTTTAGGGGAAGTATTAGAGTAAATTTTTTCCATTTTAATAATTTAGGAGTTATTGTATGGAATAAACGCTTCTAATATTTATTTATTGTATTAATTTGTTAAAACAATATTATTTTGCTCAATTACTTTACGCATGTTAATTAGCGCGTAACGCATTCTGCCTAATGCTGTGTTTATACTCACACCAGTACGTTCAGAAATTTCTTTAAAACTCATATCCTGGTACATACGCATCATAAGGACTTGCTTCTGGTCTTCGGGAAGCTCTTCAATAACACGCCTAACATCAGATTCTACTTGTTCTTTAATAAGAGTCTTTTCAGCATTTAAACTACTATCACTTAATACCGAAAAAATACTAAACTCGCCTGCATTATCAAATTTAGGCATACGACTATTCTTTCTAAAATGATCAATAACCAAGTTATGTGCAATACGCATTACCCAAGGTAAAAATTTACCTTCTTCGTTATATTTACCA
Source organism: Winogradskyella sp. (assembly GCF_965656915.1). Taxonomy (GTDB): domain Bacteria; phylum Bacteroidota; class Bacteroidia; order Flavobacteriales; family Flavobacteriaceae; genus Winogradskyella. Next base: position 17,297 of record NZ_CBFHMI010000002.1, read on the forward strand.
CGTTTTAAGTTTCTAATAACTTTAATAAAGGTATCCTGAAAAACATCTTCAGTAATGTCTCTATCGTAAAGCTTAGAATATATAAAACTGTAAATTTTCTGTTTGTGGCGCCCTATTAAAATTGCAAGTGCGTTTTCATCTCCTTTAATGTAGTTGCTAACCAACTCTGCGTCTTGGATAAGTTCTTTCTTCATAATTATTACTTTAAAACCTAGAAACACCTTCTAAGCTTGGGGTTTTAGCTGTTTTCTTAAAGTAATATTATGCTATACGCAGTTGTTTTATTAAATGAATAAGTTTCAAATATAACAACAATCATTCCGAAAAAACAAAACTTAAGGCGAAATTTTAACATTAAATCTAACATTTTCACACTTTATCACCTGAAATACTTAACGTATCTTTGCAAAATCACATGCCTAAAAAACCTATGAATACTGCTACTCTAGACGTAAATCCGAAAGAAAATATCATTATAAAAGGTGCAAAACTGCATAATCTTAAAAATATTGATGTTGTTATTCCCAGAAATAAATTAGTTGTAATTACTGGTTTATCAGGCTCCGGAAAGTCTAGTTTGGCGTTTGACACACTATATGCAGAAGGCCAAAGGCGCTATGTAGAAAGTCTTTCTAGTTATGCGCGTCAGTTCCTAGGACGATTAAACAAACCCAAAGTAGATTACATAAAAGGTATTGCGCCAGCAATTGCAATAGAGCAAAAAGTGAACTCTACAAACCCTCGCTCTACCGTTGGTACAACAACTGAGATTTACGATTACTTAAAGCTTTTGTTTGCTAGAATAGGTAAAACCTACTCACCTGTTTCTGGTAATGAAGTAAAGAAGCATACGGTTACTGATGTGATAAGTCATATTTCAACCTTCGATGAAGGTTCAAAACTCCTACTCTTATCGCCAATCATTTTAGAAGAAGGAAGAACGGCTGAAAATAAGCTTCAAACTCTGCAACAACAAGGGTATGCCAGAATTAAATATAAAGAAGACGTTCTACGCATAGATGATGCCTTAAAGCTAAATATTAAATCTGATAAAAATCTTTTTTTAGTTGTTGACAGAATCGTTTTTAAAGATGATGAAGATTTTCTAAACAGGCTAGCAGATGCCATTGAAACAGCATTTTTTGAAGGTGTAGGTACATGTATTATAGAATCATTATCAGATAATAAAAAAATCACTTTCAATAATAAATTTGAGCTCGATGGAATTACATTTTTAGAGCCTAATGCACATTTATTTAGTTTTAATAATCCATATGGTGCTTGCCCTAAATGTGAAGGCTACAGTGATGTTATTGGCATTGACGAAGATCTAGTGATACCAAACACCGCTCTATCTGTTTATGAAAATGCTATTTTTCCTTGGAGAGGTGAAAGCATGAGTTGGTATAGAGACCAGTTGGTAAATAACTCGCATAAATTCAATTTTCCTATTCATAAACCATTCTTTGAACTTAGTGATGAGCAAAAAGCATTGATTTGGAAAGGTAATGAGTATTTTGAAGGTCTAAACACATTTTTTACAGAACTAGAGTCCAAGGCCTATAAAATTCAGAATCGTGTAATGCTATCGCGCTACAGAGGAAAAACAAAATGTAGCGTCTGTAGAGGTAAACGATTGAGAGAAGAAGCCGACTATGTAAAAATAAAGAATGCTACAATAACAAGTCTCGTAGATTTACCAATAAAAGATCTTATCTCTTTTTTTAAGGCTTTAAAACTAAATAAATACGATACTAAAATAGCCAAACGCTTGCTGACTGAGATAAATACAAGATTGGAGTTTTTATCAAATGTAGGATTAGATTATTTAACATTAAATAGAAAATCTAATACGTTGTCTGGTGGTGAGAGTCAAAGGATAAATTTAGCAACATCGCTAGGAAGTAGTCTGATAGGCTCTATGTATATCTTAGATGAGCCTAGTATTGGTCTCCATCCAAAAGACACAGAACGTTTAATAAGCGTATTAAAATCCTTGAGGGACCTCGGTAATACCGTTATCGTAGTAGAACATGATGAAGATATTATGAGAGCTGCAGACGAGATTATAGACATAGGACCAGAAGCTGGTACTTTTGGTGGTGAAGTTGTTGCTGTTGGAGAATTTAAAGACATCTTAGTTTCTGATACCTTGACTGCGAAATATTTAAATGGTCAATTAAATATTAAAATCCCTGAAAAACGAAGAACATCAAAATATCAGTTAAATATAATTGGTGCTCGTGAGAATAATCTAAAGAATATTGATGTTACGTTTCCGCTTCAAATGTTAACAGTTGTTACTGGAGTTTCAGGAAGTGGAAAGAGTACACTGGTTAAAAAGATCCTTTTTCCTGCAATTCAAAAGAAATTAACTGGGTTTAGTGATAAAGCAGGACAGTTTTCTGAGTTGAAAGGAAATCACAGTATCGTTCAACATGTAGAGTTCGTAGATCAGAATCCTATTGGTCGATCATCGCGATCTAACCCAGTTACTTATATTAAAGCTTATGATGATATTAGAGCTTTATTTGCCTCTCAAAAGCTCAGTAAAATAAGAAACTATGCTGCTAAGCATTTTAGTTTTAATGTTGATGGTGGTCGGTGCGAAACTTGCAAAGGAGAAGGAGAAGTGACTATTGAAATGCAGTTTATGGCCGATGTCCATTTAACCTGTGATAACTGCGGTGGAAAACGTTTTAAGAAGGAAGTTTTAGAAGTACATTTTGAAGGTAAATCGATAGATGATATTTTAAATATGACGATTGATGATGCCATTGATTTTTTCACTACTTATAAGCAAACCAAAATTCAGAATAAATTACAGCCTTTAAAAGACGTCGGTCTCGGTTATGTAACCTTAGGTCAGTCCTCTTCTACCCTTTCTGGTGGGGAAGCTCAGCGTATTAAGTTGGCAACATTTTTAGGAAAAGGTAGTAAAAGTGATAATGCCTTATTTATTTTCGATGAGCCTACTACTGGCTTACATTTTCATGATATTCAGAAGCTATTAAAATCATTTCAGGCATTGATAAGTAAAGAGCATTCAATAATTGTAATAGAACACAATATAGATTTAATAAAATGTGCTGACTATATTATCGATTTGGGACCTGAAGGTGGAAAAAATGGAGGCCATTTAAGTGCCTCTGGAACACCTGAAGAGATTGCTGCAGATAAAAATTCTATAACCGGAAAGTATCTTCAAGAAAAATTGTAAATCAATAAAATAAAAATGCCATAAAACCAAGTATTGTAAATGCTAACGGCAGTACTAATAGTAAAAATAAAAAGCTTACCAATCCACTTTTAATAAAAGATAAAAACCAATTCTGTCTATAGAATTTGACTATGGCAATCAACAAATAAAACAAAGTTGATAGAATAATTAACCAATCAATCCAATTTGGAATATCCATCACCCACCTGTTCACCGCAAAAACAATGCTAAATACAGTAAATAAAAATGAAAAATAATAGAAACTGAATACCAAGTGGTGTGAATATCGGCCTTTATTAAAAAAGAAAATCTTTAAAAGCAAGGCAAATATTGGTAATAGGAAAAACATGGCTAATGGAATACTATCAATGAACGTTTGATAAACCTGACCTAATCCCATAGTTTTATAGAATTTTAATATTTGAGAATAGAATTTTCGCTGAAAGAAACCAGCATCATCATCCATTCCCATAGATTTATAAATTTCCTCATCAGAAGATCCGATAGAAATGAGAGAGTCTATATTGCGTTCATTAAAAGTATAGGAAGTTCCAATGTTTTTCTTAGGGATCTTAATATTAGATAATGAGTCCAAAGCTTTTAAATCCTCGTCGTTTAAGCCAATAGTAACTCCTTTATCTTTTAATGGATTTACAAACTCTATTACTTCTATAGAATCTTTTGGTATACTATCTTTAACTTTGACTTGTTCCTTGCGATTGGCCAACACACGCTCCATATTCTTATCCAGCTCTTCCCTTCCTTCTCTTACATAAAAATTAAAAATAAAAAAGAAGATTACAGCCACAAATAAGTACATCTGAGCCGGATGTAAATACAAAAGACGCTTTCCTTTAATAAACTCAGATGCCAAATATCCTGGTCGAAACATTAAAGGAAAAAAGCTCTTAAAAAAACGAGCATCAAAAGAAAAATAATTACTTATTGTATTGTAGAATAGTACTCCAATGGTTAGCTCATCGTTGGTCTTTTGACCACAATGTGGACAAAACTTAAAGCCTTTTTTATAAGGCTGTTCACAATTCGTACAATTCACCTGGTTGGTTTCCATTAGATAGAGGTTAAATTTTTAATTCTTTATAATTAATTCATCTTTAAAGTGTAGTTCTGATGAGATTTCAGTCTAATTACATTTCCACCTTCATCTCTTTCAAACACCATTGTCTCTCCTAATTCACCATTGCTTTTCATTCTTTTAAATGTATCACCTTCAATATGCTTATACATTCTTATGGCGTTTACAGGGTAATCCGTTGGTAGTCTTAAAACCACTAATTTCCCATTCCAAGTTCCTATATAACTCTCGCTTCCCCATGGTTGCCCATTATAAAAACCTACATAATCATTCAAATCAACATCTAAATTTGGTTCTGAGATGACCTCAGTCTTACCTATTATAGCATGAATGGCTCCTAAATACTTACCAGGATTCGTTCCACCAGCATTGATCATTACAGAATATGCCATTTTTGATTTTAAATTCAACTGCAAAGTGCTTCTGTAATCTGGACAACTTCCGCCATGTCCTACCCATTTATTACCATCATCTCCTTTATAAACAGAAAAGCCTAAACCCCAAGTTAAGTCAAAATTTGGGTCTGTCCAATGTACATTGTGCATATTTTTTAAAGTAGAAGATTTAAGAATTTCCTTTGCTATTGTATCTCTTAATCGAAATTGCCAAGATGCAAATTTTGCTAAATCTAATACATTAGACGAAAAACCTGCCGCAGGCGTCACACCCTTAGCATCAAATAATGGTACTTCTTCGCGTTCTAAATTCCTGTTTAAGGCAGTATAGCCTATTGCCAATTCTTTACCATGAAGCGCTTTTGGCATATTCGCTCTTGTATCGTTAAGTTTCAAAGGTTTTAAAATATGTTTAGAAACAAAATCTTCATATGGCAAGCCAGATACTTCTGCAACAACTTCACCTAAAAGTGCTAAAGCTAAATTACTGTATTGAAAATTATATGAGGCTGGATAAAGTGTTTCTTGACTTTTCATTGCTTCCTTCATCTCTTCCATTGTCGGAAAAGAAAAATCTGGAGCGGTCCAGTAAGCTACTTCAGATTGTCTTGGTAATCCAGAAGAATGTGTTAATAAGGAACGTATAGTGATGGGACCACTATCAGAAAATTGCTGCTCTAAATTAAACCATGGTAACACATCTTTTAATTCATCATCTAGACGCAACTTACCATCATCATATAATTTCATAATGGCTACTGATGTAAACAATTTTGAAATTGAACAAATACTGCATAATGTACTCGCAGTGGCATCAATATTATCTTCAACATTAGATTTTCCGAATGCACCACTCCATAATATGTCTTGATCCTTCACAATTGCAGCTGAAATACCTGGTAAGGCTTCAAAATCTTTTTGAGCCTCTAACCAAACCTCAATAATTTTAAATGCTTCTTCATAATTTTTATTGTCCTTTTGAGAAAAACCATTGATTGAATAGAGACATAAGAAAACGAACAAAATGAAATTTTTCATTCTAATAGAGAGTTTTAATTAATAGCTGCTTAAATATAAGGAATAAAAGACATAGTTAATAAAATTAATCAGAACTAATAGGCTTAATGTGTTGAATAACTATAAGTTAAACATTATGGCACACTAATTGAAATTCTTAGACCAAATAGCGTAAGCCGAAAAGCTAAATATGAGTAGGCATAATCTAAATTATATAACTATGAAAAAAATAGTTTTACTTTTTACAGGTTTGTTAATGGGATTAACAACTGTAACAGCTGCAGAAACTCATTCTGCATTACAAAGCACAGATTTAGATCTTACATCACGCTATCGTTATGCACGACCTATTTTGTTTGTAGAGCGTGGTGTAGAATTCTTAATCTTTGCTGATGGTAGCTTTGATTTTAATACGGATTTATCTTCTACAGTACCAGACAATGACAATTATTACTACAGACGTACAAACCCAAGAACAAGACGTATTACAAATCGAACTCATGGTGCACCAGGATATACTTATGCCTATCCTGAAAGAGGCGTATTAGTAACTCATGATAGACTTGGTCGTGTGCGAAGAATAGGAAATGTATTTATAAACTATGACAGGCAAGGACGAATTAAACGTGCAGGTTCAGTATATATGAGTTACCGCAGAAGCCAGTTGAAACAAGTCGGAGGTTTACGCATACTTTATAATAGATATGGAGAGGTTATTGGCACTAGAGGTCAGGTTAACCTTAGCAATCAAGGTTGTGGTTTCTGTGGAATAAATGGATGTACAGCAGATCATCTCGGTCATCAATCTCAACACGATGATTGGCAGGGTGATTGGGACGATGACGATGATTTCTATTACTACAGAAAGAATGGAAATATGAAAAAACAAAAGAATAAAACTCTTTAAAAAAATAATTGCTTTTGTTTACCATTAAGTATCCTTAATGGCTAATAGAAACCCTGAATACTTCCCCAAGTACTTCAGGGTTTTATCCTTTTAAAGCTTCCAAATTTCGTTTCTTTCTAAAAGATTTATAACGTTTGCAATAATTAGTATGCAAATTGTGACTTAATAAGAATTCAATTTGAATTTGCTTCCACTCTTTTTTGGTTAGGCCATTTCTTATATGGTCTAATTCTTCATACAATAATTCACCTACAGGTTCAAATCGATTAGTTGCTATATATTCTAAGTCTGCATCTGCTAGAATTTTTTTTAACAAATTTTTTGGATTTTGAGGAATTTTAGTTGCCATAATCATACCGCATATTTTTTCAATATCTTTATTTGAATATCCATAAGATTGTAATTGGGGCTTGGCAATTTTACAGCCTTCTTCTTCGTGATTTATATGAGAGTTTATAAATCCTATATCATGATACAATGCGGCAATTTTAATTAATAATAAATCATGTTCTGAAACACCCTCCTTTTTTGCAATATATTCAGCCTTGTCTACAACATAAAGTGTATGACGCGCATTGTGATAAGTTAAATAAGTGGGGAGGTTCTCGTTAAGTAGTTTTATAACATCCTCAAGAATAGTATTAAATTTTGTTTTCATTAATGATGGGATTCTCGACTTACTAAACCACCTTTAACTTCATTTATATTTTGTACAAACATAAAGGCTTTTGGGTCGGCATGGGCAATTGCTTTTTTAATATTATGAACTTCTAATCTGGTAACAACAGTAGCTACTATATCACAGTCGTGACTTATAGTGAAACTACCTGGTAGATTACCGCGTTGACCTTTATAAACTGTTATAGGCTTATCAAATTTATTGACAATAATATCTTTAATAACTTGATCATTTGGTGAGATTATGGTTAAGCAAATCAATTTTTCAAATCCATCAACCACGTAATCTGAGACTTTAATTGCTGTAAAAAAAGTAATAATAGAATACATGGCTTTTTCTAATCCAAGAAAGAAAGCTATTATGAGAAAAACGATTGTATTTATCGCCATAATTATTTCTGATGTCGTTAGACCAAATTTCTTATTGGTAAACTCAGCTATAACTTCTAATCCATCGATGACACCACCACTACGTATTACAAATCCAATACCTAAACCTACAAATACTCCGCCAAAAGCAGCTACTAAAAAATGATCTTTTGTAATTTCTGGTATGGGTAAGACATAAAGATATGTACCTAGTAATATCAAAGCTAGAAGTGAATGTAAGGCAAACGATTTATCTATTTTTTTGAAGCTAATAATTACGAACGGAAGATTTAATAGTAATAATGGAATCCATACATCAATATGGTAGAATTCATGAATTAAAATTGCAATACCAAGTAATCCGCCATCTAAGAAATGATTTGGTATCATAAACCCCTTAATAGCAATTGTAGCGGCTAAAACGCCTAAAATTTTCAGTAATATAGATTTAAAATTAATTACACGAGAAAAGCCAATTTCATTCTTGTTAGTAGTATGCATTAAACATGTGTTGATTGATACTAATTTATAACTTTTGGGTTAAACTCACCTAAAATACGTTATTATTCTGAAAAACAAGGTGTTATAATCTTTGGCACGTTGTTTGTTTTATTATTAATGAATTTAATTTTAAAACACTTTACCTATGAAACGGATTATATTTTTCTTTGCAGGTTTATTAGCTTTAAGCTATTCTGCACACGCAACAACCACCGCAACAACGGAAGCAGAAACTTCAATTAATAATTATGTGAGAGGTTACAGTAATTCTTTCATATTTAATGAGGCTGGAATTGAATTTTCGGTATATAGAGACGGTCAATTCGATTTTTATATTCCTCAATATGGACCAGATGTTAGTGTTGGCATTGACACACCTGGTTTTACGCTGAGTTTTAATTCTGGTTATAACTACAGTCCATATATTCAGTATGATAGCTTTGGTGCAATTATTCAAATAGAAAATACACCAATCTATTATGATTTCTATGGTCGTGTAAATCAAATAGGAAACATCTTTATCAACTATAATGGTTTTGGTCGCATCAGTAGAATTGGTGGCTTGAACGTTTATTATAGAAATAATGTTTTTCACAGATATGATGGTTTTATTAATATCTATAACAGAGCTTATATATACAGACCATGGCACCGATTTTATGCAATACCACCTGTTAACTATTGTATTGTAAATGTAAACCCATATAGACAGTTCTATTCACCAGTAAGACATATTTACTATAGACCTTACACTAATAACGTAAGACACTATAACATTAACGGCAGAAGAAACGGCAATCAAGCAGGAAGACGTGGTAGTGCAGCTAGAATTAGTGATAGGTATGCTCAAACTCCAAGAAATAAAAGAGAAAGAAATATTAAAAAACGTGTAGAGCGAAATAATGCTTCTATTACAAGAACCAGAGCGACACGGTTAAGTGGTTCTGATAATACAACGAGAACAAGAACAACGCGTAGTAACGAAACTACAACACGAACAAATACAAGTAGAACAAAAAAGGCAACAACCACTCGCGGTAATACACGAGTAAAAAGTCCGACGAGAGCTACTTCAGTAAGAAATGGTAAAGCTGTAAAAACACGTTCTAATACCAGAGTTACTAAGCCTAATAGGTCAACTCGAAATAGTACAACAGTTAGGACAAGAAATACAAAACAAAATGTGACCAAAACCCGAAGTGGTGGGTCTAAAAAAGTAGAGAGAACAAGAAATACGTCTACGAGAAAACCAAGAGCGGCAAAATCTCGTACATATAGTAAAGCAAAATCGCAGAGCTCTAAACAAAGAAGTGTTTCTCAAAAGAAAACAAAGTCATCGTCAACAATGACAAGATCTAATACAAGTAGAAGAAGTAATCAAAGTTCTACAAGATCTAGTTCTAGACGATCTAGAGGATAAAATGATTTTTTTGGTTGGTTAGTAGAAATCCCGTATGATGTATGCCTTAAAGCACCTTACGGGATTTCTCGTTTTAAAAAGTATCTATATTTTTAGATACTTTTTTATTTGTTGTGATATGTCTTTAGATACCTGTAGTTTATAAACTGATATGACATATAGCAATGTAATTAATATTGATTTTAGTGTAATATTAATTATGGGATGAAATGGAAAATCCCAAAAGTAAAACCCAATTAAAAACAGACACAATAACGCAACAATCTTAAAAGAAGCCATTGTAAAAGGCTGCATTTTAAATTTCTGCTTTACATAAAGGATCTTAATCGTATTATAAATGAATACAGCTAAAAACGTTGCGAATGCTGAACCCTCTATACCATATATTGGTATGAAAATAGCATTTAACACTATAGCCATAATCGCCAGTAATACACCAAATACCAACACCATTTTATAATAATTGCTATTAAATAAAATCGCATTATTGTTTCCAATACTATTATCGTACAACTTAGCGATACTAACTATGAAAACGACAAACAAGCCTCCTCTAAATTCAGCTGGTAGAATTTCATATAACTCGTTAATATTTAATATGATGAATAGAAATATTAATCCACTTATTACTAGTAAACTTAAAGAACTACGTTTATATAAATCCTCGAGTGCTGGATTGTCATTTTCGTTAAGATATTTTGCTGTTAATGGTAACATTATCTGGTGCATGGCTCTCTGTGGTACAGCAATAACTGTAGCAATAAAAATGGCGACACTGTAATACGCTACTTCTTCAATCTTTAAAATTCTGCCTATCATAAATTTATCAATATCAAGAATTAGCGTAGCGACAGATCCAGCAATAATGATTAAAAAGGCATAGCTTAATATTGAAGGTAAATTCTCAATTTTATAAAATCGTATTTTAGGAAACCTAACTGAATAGGCATATAATTTCATGATAAGCATTCGTAATACATAAACTGCAACAAGAGCGACAATAAATTCATCTACTGTTATCCAATTAAAGTACACAGCAAATAATAAAAGCATTATACAAACTCGATGAAAGACCTCTTTCATAATATTCCCGAAAACGGTTTGCATTTGTACTTTAGACCAGGCAAAGAAAATTTCAAAATAAGCCATAGCAATGGCAAGAATAAAAATATGCCAAACATAGTCGCCAACTATATCATTCTCTTTAGATAGCAAATCACCAATAGTTTCATAAGCGATATAGCCCAACAATCCAGCAGGAATAACAAATACAATAGGGAGGAACAGCATCAACGTTAAAAAACTATTAATACCATTCTTTGATTTAAATGAGGAATAAAACTTTATTATGGCATTATGAACACCAAATGCCATAAATGGCATCATTAAGTTAGCCGTAGATAATAAAAAAGCAACAAGACCGTAATATCGATCCGTTAAAAAATTAGTGTAAAGAAAAAGTGTATTAATAGCACCAATACCAAACCCTAAGTAAGTACTTACTGTGTTTTTAAAAGATTGGTTTATTACTATTCCCATTAAGGCAAAGATTATCGCTACAAAATATCAATTTATTTAACACAAAACAGAATTATGCGTTTGTAATTAGCTCAGATAGTTTCTTTGTCAGAGATTTGCGGCTGTATGGCTTCAAACCTATGGCATTAACTCGCAAGGAATCATCTTGATACGCTTCAAAATAAGCTAATAGTTTAGTTTTAAGAATTGCTTTATCCTGATAATTAAAATATGATCCAGTGTTGGTGGATTTTATGATACTTTCTATATCGGAATCCTCTGGACCAATTGCTAATATTGGCGTTTCTGAAATCAGATATTCAAATATTTTACCTGGTATAATAGCCTTAGTATCTTCAGAATCTATTTCTACTAATAATAGTAATCGTGATGCCAGTTGATATTTTATAGCTTCATTATGATTTACATACCCAACTACATTGGTATGAGATTTAAGTCCATGTGCATGTATTGATTCTAAAACATCTTTACTAACGACACCAATTAATTGTAACTCAAAAGATTCTGAAAATGCTTTATTTTCATTGATTAGTTCATGAATAACTTCCCATAAGACAACTGGATTTCTTTCGGATAATAATGAACCTATATGAGACAAGGTGAACATTTTGTCTTTCTCTTTAACTCTTACGGAATGAGAATCATAACCATTTGTTATTACCGTTGTAGGAACTTTTGTTTTTGTATTAAACTCATTTTTAGTGTGTTGACTCGTAACAATTAAATGGTCTGCTGTACTTAGAACCTTTTGCTCTAAATTATTGTGTTTAGAATGAGCGGAATTAGTTAAGTTCAAAGCTTTATGATAGCCTATTGTTGTCCAAGGATCTCTAAAATCCGCGAACCATTTTAAGTCTAACTTTTGCTTTAATTGTAAGCCTATTAAATGTAAACTATGTGGTGGGCCTGTTGTAATTATAGTTTCAATATTATTCTTTTCTATATAAGAACTCAAAAAAGAAACGGAAGGTTTTACCCAACCTATACGTGCATCTGGAATAAAATAATTACCACGAATATAAAGCAGTAACTTTTCGGTTATGGATTGTTTTCTTTTCTGAGGAATGACTCCAGAACTAATAGCCTTGGTGCTGCCCTTAGAAAAGAGCTTCGCAATTGTATAGGGTTCTTTGATTGGTCGTTTAATAACTGTAATTCCATCAGGAACTTCCTTTAGTAAACTTTCATCTGTTATTGGGTAATGTGGATTTTCCGGACAGTAAACAATTGGTTCTATACCAAATTGTGGTAGATACTTAACAAACTTTAACCATCGTTGAACTCCTGGTCCTCCTGCTGGCGGCCAATAATATAGAACTATGAGAACTTTTTTTAAATTCATAATAACGCTTAAGCTTCCGCTTTTCGTTGTTTGAATTGATAAAATATACCTAGTAATAGTAGTACACCTAAAATCGCTGAACTTGCTAGTGCAATAGAGCTACCTGTTTTTACAACCTCTGGTTCAAACTTAAACTCAATAGTGTGACTTCCTTGTGAAATCTTCATACCTCGTAGAACATAATTTACACGTTGATGAGGCATCAATTCACCATCTAAGTAGGCATTCCAACCATGTTGATAATAGATTTCAGAAAATACGGCAAATCCATCATTTTTATTTGATGACTCATACCTAAGATAATTTGGCTGAAATTCTTTTAACTGAATCGTTGCTGTAGAATCTACTTCGAACTTTAATACATCTGATTTGATACTAAATCCTGATGCTGTTGTAACAGCTACAGACTTTGTGTCTATACTATCTAAAGCTCTTATTTCGTCATTGGCAGAATTAAGACTTCTTAACTCATTGATAAACCAGGCATTTCCATTTGGTTCTGTATAATAAGTCACTGGAATAGGGCTTCCTTGTTGGTCTTGGTCTATAATATACTTTGTATTAAGCATATTAAGCACGTTGACGTTATTCTTATAAACATGAAATTCCATTAACTCGTTGTATCGACCTAATTTAGCAGCATGATAACCAAATAATGAATTGTGAAAGTATGCTGCTCTTGCTGGCTGACTTTGTCCTATTCTAGACGCATCCAATACTCTAAAATGACCTTTATCTTTTAAAATTTCTTTATCTGCCTCATTTGCCTGATATGGCATGTCTACCAATCTCGCTGGTTTAAAATTGTCATTATTTACATACTGTCTGTCTATGGTTACTAAATCAAACAGAATTAATATTGCAAAAACAACTAACACTAACTTTTCTGATAACTTCTTTTGTAAAAATAAATATATCGTGCCAGATGAAAGTAAAATAAGTATTAGCGTTCTTATAGTATCTGCAGTAAAAAGCGCCTTTCTATCTTCAATTACCGAATCGATAAATCCTTGTCCATAAGCTTCAATGTAACCATCATCTCTATAGCTTTCAAAATCAAATAGCACTGATTTAAATAATAAAAAGATAATGGCTAAACCTGCAGTAATTCCTACTGTATATTTTAAAGCTTTTAGTTTTTCTTCATCTTTCAAAAAATCATTAAAAAGTCTTACTAATGCAAAAACGGCTAATACAGGAATACATAATTCTAATATCACTTGAATAGAACTAACAGCTCTAAATTTATCATACAATGGTACATGATCAATGAAAAAATCAGTAAGAAATCCAAGGTTTTTACCATACGATAGTAATAATGAGAGTATAGTACCACCTAATAACCACCACTTTAATCGTCCTTTAACTAAAAACAATCCTAAAACACATAAAAATATAACAACAGCTCCGACATAAGCTGGTGCTTCGACAATTGGCTGATCTCCCCAATACATTGGTGCATTTCTGGACGCTTCTAATGCTTCAATAGGTGACGCACCTAAATTAATATAGGCCTTATACGTTTCAGAATCTCTACCAACATCTTCAGAATTACCACCTCCCATAAACTTGGGAATGTATAAATTGAAGGTTTCTAAAATTCCGTAGCTATATTCAGTAATGTAATCTTTATCTAAACCAGAGGTCACTTCTTTTTCCGAACCATCTGGATTTATAGTTAACTCACTTTTTCCTCGTGTACTTTCTTTTACATACTCCTGAGTAGCCATGATATTAGTAGCATTCAGACCAACTGCTAAAAGTGCAGCAATTGACAATATCCCAAGAGATTTAAAAAAATGCGGCAATACCTTTTTTTTATAGGCATCAATTAAATAAGCTAAACCGAGTATGAGAACTAGTAACAATAAGTAATAGGTCATTTGAAAATGATTAGCTACTATTTCTAAACCTAAAGCAATGGAAGTCAGCAGAAATCCGAGTATATATTTTTTTTGAAAGGTTAAAACAATACCTGCGAGAACCATTGGCATATAAGCAATAGCATGTGCTTTGGAATTGTGCCCAACACCTAGTATTATAATTAAATATGTCGAAAACCCAAAAGCAAGTGCACCCAGAGCGGCAAGTTTAAAGTCCACTTTTAGAGCACATAGTAAGATATAAAACCCTAAAAAGTAAAGGAATAAATAGTCTGCTGGTCTTGGCAGAAAACGTAACGAGAGATCTAGTTTTTTTATATAGTTATGCGGATATTTAGCGCCTAATTGATAGGTTGGCATACCACCGAAAGCACTATTTGTCCAGTATGTTTCTTTACCTGTAACTTTGGCAAACTCCTTTTGTTGTTGAGCCATACCAATATAATGCATAATATCACTTTGAAATATCTTTTTTCCTTGTAATACAGGACTAAAATAGGCTAAGGATAAAGCAATAAAACCAATTATAACTAGAATGTGTGGTAAGAACCGTTTAAGAAAGATTGACATGAAAGTTGACTTAAATCAATTATGCTGAAAATTAATCAATTTCTTCGTAATCGATGTATTCTCCTACCTTTTCATTTGATTTTTTATTCTCATTTGGCATTTTGTCAATAACAGTTTCTCCTTCTTTACGTTTGTGCTGTTGTCTTTGATTGCTTTGATTCTCAAACTCACCGAATTGTTGCCCAAATTTTTGTTCAGCTTTCTTTGTAACAAAACGTAATATTAGAGGTGCAAAAATGCGCGCCAAGATCTTAAAACCGAAGTAAATAAGAAGTATTATTAATATGGTTCTCAGTAATCCCATTGCCGAAGCTTCTTGTATCATAACTTATAATCAATACTCAAAAATACAATTATAGTCATTTATAATCGGTTAATATTCCTTAAAAAATCTATAAAATATCTATATTTGAATCTAAACACTTAGCTAATGCGAATACTCAAATCAATTTTCGTTTTATTCATTTCTTTTTCTTTTACATCAGCCTACGCTCAATATACAGAAGTAATCAACTCTAACAGACCTGGTGTTTCTGAAAGTGCATTTTCTGTTGGTACTGGAATTGTCCAATTTGAAGCAGGAGCATTTACCGTAAAAGAAGAACATACTCCTTTAAATTATGATGTTTCTGGTTTTGGACTAGACTTTTCAGTTAGATACGGTGTCTTATTTGAACAATTAGAGTTTTCGCTAGATGGCATCTATCAGAATGATAAAATAACCTTTAATAATGCTGCTATTCCTATTGAAGATAAGCGTGCAAATTTTAAGAATTTGACTATTGGTGCTAAATATTTAGTCTACGATCCATACAAGAATGCAGAAGAAGCTAAGCCAAATTTATACAGCTATCATGCCAATAAAAAATTTCAATGGAAATCATTAATACCAGCAGTGGCAGTTTATGTTGGGGCTAATTTTGATACAGCAGACAATCCATTTACGGCACCAGATGTAGAAGGGTTTAGTCCTAAAGTGATGATAGCCACACAAAACAATTTTAATGGTGGTTGGGTATTTGTAATGAATTTGATAAAAGATCGCATTGGTTCTGATTTTTCAGAGTTTCAATATATATTAACTCTTACACATTCATTTACTCCACAATGGGTGATTTTTGGTGAAGCACAAGGTATAAATAGTGATTTTTATGCAGATAATATTTTTAGAGTTGGTGGTGCTTATTTATGGACACCAGATTTTCAGCTAGATGCAAATATTGCCTTTAACACTAAAGATACTCCATCTGTTTTTAATATAGCATTTGGTGCTTCATATCGCTTAGATTTTCATAAGGATAAAAAAATTGATAATGGAAATGGAAATGACGGAAACTTTAAAAGGAAAAGGAAACGAAAAAACAAAAAAAAGAAATCAGACGATTTTGAATCTTAATCTTTTACAAAGGCCAAATGATTACAGTAAAAGAAGTACGTACTAAAAAAGAACTTAAGACTTTTGTAAAGTTTCCATTTAAACTTTATGCTGATTCTCCTTATTGGGTTCCACCAATAATTAAGCAAGAATTAGCCACATTTAATAAAGATAAAAATCCAATATTTAAAGATGCCGAAGCACGTTTTTTTGTAGCATATAAAAATGGTGAACTCGTAGGTAGAATAGCTGCCATTATTAATTGGCTCGAAGTCAACAAACAAAACATTAAGAAGATGCGTTTTGGTTGGTTTGATTTTATTGATGATTATGAGGTTAGTGCAACACTTCTTAAACAAATAGAAGAAATCGCTTTTGCTAACAAGCTAGAATATACAGAAGGTCCTGTTGGTTTTTCTAATTTAGATAAGGTTGGTGTTATGACAGAAGGCTTTGATAGTATAGCACCTATGGTTACTTGGTATAATCATCCTTATTACGTTAATCATTATAAGAAACATGGATATTCTATAGAAAAAGAATATTCAGAAAGTGTATTTCCTTTTGAAAATGTAAAACCAGAATTCTTTAAAAAAGCACAAGAACTTATAAAAAGGCGTTATAAACTAAACGCATTAAAATTTAAAAAGACTAGTGAGGTTATGCCCTACGCTGACCGAATGTTTGATTTGTTTAATGAAAGCTATGCGAACCTTTCTTCTTTTGTAGAAATTACAGATATACAAAAAGAATATTTTAAAAAGAAATTCATAAGTTTTGTTAATCCTGAATATATTAAGTTTGTTACTGATGCTGACGACAATTTAGTGGCTTTTGCTATTGTAATGCCAAAATTCTCTGAAGCTTTGCAAAAGGCTAACGGAAGGCTTTTTCCTTTTGGAATTAATCACATATTGAAAGCCAAAAAACACAGTAAAGACGTAATTTTTTATCTTATTGGTGTGCATCCTGATTATCAAAATAAAGGAGTACATGCTGTAATTTTTAATGAATACTACGAAACCTTTAAAGAAAAAAGTATACAAACGTGTTATAGAACACCAGAATTAGAAAATAACGAAGCTATTCACAAGATTTGGAAGCACTTTGACTCTAAAGTTTATAAAAGACGAAAAACTTTTAAAAAAGATATTATATAAAAAAAGCCACTTTAGAAGTGGCTTTTTTATTTATTCATCTTATAATATTTATTCTCCCATTGCTGCCATTAATGCTGCAGACATTTTTTTATAAGTTCCATTTACAAGTCGCTCTCTAATGGCATCAAAAGCATCTAAAGTTTCCTTAACATCTTCTAATGTGTGTGTTGCTGTAGGAATCATCCTTAACAAAATCAATCCTTTTGGAATTACAGGATAAACAACAATAGAACAGAAAATACCATGATTTTCACGTAAGTCTCTTACTAAGGCCATAGCCTCTGGTATGCTTCCTTTAAGATATACTGGTGTTACACAACTTTGCGTTGTACCAATATCAAATCCTCTTTCTTTTAAACCTGATTGTAAAGCATTTACAATTTTCCAAAGATTCTCTTTTAGCTCTGGCATTGTTCTTAACATATCCAAGCGTTTTAAAGCGCCTTTAGTCAATGTCATTTGCAGAGATTTTGCAAACATCTGAGAACGTAAGTTATATTTTAAATAATCGATTATTTCCTGATCGCCAGCAATAAATGCACCTGTACTTGCCATAGATTTAGCAAATGTTGCAAAGTAAACATCTATATCATCTTGCACTCCTTGCTCCTCTCCTGCACCAGCACCTGTAGCACCTAAAGTACCAAAACCATGAGCATCATCAACTAAAAATCTAAAATTGAATTTCTTCTTCAATTCTACAATTTCTTTAAGCCTACCTTGTTCACCACGCATTCCAAAAACACCTTCAGAAATAACAAGGATTCCTCCACCTGTTTGTTCTGCCATTTTAGTAGCACGCTCTAAATTCTTTTCTAGACTGACTATATCGTTATGCTTATAAGTAAATCGTTTACCCATATGTAAACGTACACCATCAATAATACAAGCGTGAGAATCCACATCGTAAACAATAATATCATCTTTACCAACTAAAGCATCAATCGTAGACATAATTCCTTGATAACCAAAGTTTAATAAATATGCAGCTTCTTTATTTACAAATTTCGCAAGTTCATTTTGTAATTGTTCGTGCAGTTCTGTATGACCAGACATCATACGCGCACCCATAGGATAAGCAGAACCATATTCTTTTGCTGCTTCAGCATCAACTTTTCTAACCTCAGGATGATTTGCTAAACCCAGATAATCATTAATACTCCATGTAATCACTTCCTTTCCTTGAAATTTCATTCTATTAGAAATTTGACCTTCAAGTTTAGGAAACACAAAATACCCTTCTGCCTGCGAAGCCCATTTTCCTAGTGGTCCTTTGTCTCTATAAATCTTTTCAAATAAATCCTTCATGCGTATTCGTTGCTATTAACCGTTTATATTCACCAAAATAAATAAATAATAAACTCTTAATTTTAGTTAATTTAATCTTGTTAGTAGCAGCAAAATTAGGCAATAATATTATGACTGCATAATTTATTTAATTAAGCTATTAACTAAGTTTTAAACATAAAAATACCTGTTAAAATTAAACATAACAGGTATTTTCTATTTTCTATTTTCTATTTTAATTACTTTATATATTCGATAGATGCTGGTGTAATACTTTTACTATCAAAAAACCCTTGATCTTGCATCCATTTATCGCTATAAACTTTACTCATATATCTTGATCCATGATCTGGAAATACAACAACAACTTTATCACCTTTTCTAAACTCACCTGCTTTATTTAGTTGTTTTAAAGCTTGCATAGCTGCACCACTAGTGTAACCAACAAAAAGTCCTTCTGTATTTGAAATTTCTCGAGCAGTGTGCGCACTTTCTTCATCAGTAACTTTAATGAACTTGTCAATAAGATCAAAATCAGTTGCTGTTGGAATTAAATTCTTTCCTAAACCTTCGATTCTGTAAGGATATATTTCTTTATCGTCAAACTCACGAGTTTCATGATATTTCTTAAGTACTGATCCATAGGCGTCAACTCCTATAACTTTTACATCAGGATTTTGCTCTTTTATGTACTTAGCAATACCAGAAATGGTACCTCCAGTTCCACTACAAGCCACTAAATGTGTGATTTCGCCATCGGTCTGATCCCAAATTTCTCTGCCAGTTGTATTATAGTGTGCATCAATATTTAATTGATTAAAATATTGATTGATATAAATTGACCCTTTAATTTCTTCATGTAAACGTTTTGCAACCTGATAATAAGACCTTGGATCGTCTGCGTTGACATGTGCAGGACAAACGTATACCTTAGCACCCATAGACTTAAGCATGTCTATTTTATCTGCAGAAGACTTTGAGCTTACAGCTAAAATACACTCATATCCTTTAATGATACTTACCATAGCAATACTAAATCCAGTATTACCAGATGTAGTTTCTATAATAGTGTCACCTGGTGTTAAAATACCTTGGCGTTCTGCTTCTTCTATTATATGCAGAGCAATTCTATCCTTAGAAGAATGGCCTGGATTAAATGCTTCAACTTTAGCATAAAAATCGCCGTCAAAATCGGCAGTCATTCGGTTTAATTTGATTAATGGTGTATTACCTACAAGTTGTAATACATTATCAAAAACATTTTTGTTTTTGTTCATAAATGCTATTTTTCGGTAACCAATTTATCTATTTGACACCTAAAACCCTGCAAAAGTAACATTTTTTTTTTACTTACTCGGAAATCCCCTCTAAGTCTAATAGAAACACATATTCCATGGCATCTTCCTTTAAGCTTTCAAATCGACCTGATGCACCACCATGTCCTGCATCCATATTTGTTTTTAAAAAGAGCTTATTAGAATCTGTTTTTAAATCTCTCAATTTTGCAACCCATTTTGTGGGCTCCCAATATTGTACTTGTGAATCATGTAATCCAGATGTTACTAACATATTTGGATAGGCTTTGGCTTCTACATTATCATAAGGTGAATATGATTTCATGTAATTATAATACAAAATATCATTTGGGTTTCCCCATTCATCATACTCGCCAGTAGTTAGTGGTATTGAATCGTCTAACATGGTTGAAACTACATCTACAAAAGGCACGGCTGCTATTATTCCATTATACAACTCTGGTGCTTCATTGATAATTGCTCCCATTAATAATCCACCAGCACTCCCACCCATTGCGTATAAATGCTTTGAGGATGTGTAGCGTTCTTTTATTAAATGTATAGAACAAGAGACAAAATCACTGAATGTATTTTTCTTATTCAATAGTTTTCCATTCTCATACCAAGTACGACCAAGATATTCACCACCTCTAACATGAGCGATAACAAATATAAATCCGCGATCTAAGAGGCTCAATCTTATTGTTGAAAAATAGGGATCTACTGTTGAGCCATAGCTTCCATAAGCATAAAGCAGCAATGGATTTTTACCATTCTTCTCTAAACCTTTTTTAGATACAACTGACATCGGAATTTTTGTACCATCTTCTGCAGTAGCCCAAATACGTTCAGATGTATAATTTTCTTTTTTAAACTTTCCACCTAAAACCTCTTGTTCTTTAAGGACTCTTTTTATTTTATTTCGCATGTCAAACTCTATTATTGACGATGGAGTTGTTAATGCGTTATAACCATATCGTAATAGTTTCGTATCAAAATCAATATTTGTTGTAGTAAAACAAGTGTATGTTTCGTTATCAAACGGTAAATAGTAATCTTGAGTTTCGTCCCATCGTTTAATTCTTATTTGATTTAAACCATTAGAACGTTCACTTACAACTAAGTACTCCTTAAATATATCTATGTTTTCTATTAAGACATTCTTACGATGCGGAATGACATCTTCCCAATAATCAATTTGAGTATTGACTTCTGGTGTAGACATTAGTTTAAAATTTGTGGCTTTATCTTTATTTGTAAGTATGTAGAATTTATCATTATAGTGTGAAATACTATATTCTAAGCCTCGAATTCTCTGCTGAAAAAGCTTGAATTTACCATCTGGCTTATCAGCATCTATAATATGATACTCATTAGTCAGTGTACTATAACATGCTATTATGATATATTTTCTGGATTTTGATTTGTAGACTGTAGCTCCAAAGGTTTCGTCACCTTCTTCAAAAATTAATTTATCTTCAGATTGCCCTAATATATGTTTATAAATCTGATAAGCTCTAAGGGTGACTGCATCTTTTTTTGTATAGAACAAGGTCTTGTTATCATTGGCCCAACTAGATGATCCTGTTGTGTTTTCAATTCTGTCTTTTAATATTTCATTGGTTTCAAGATTTTTAATCTGAATGGTATATTGTCGTCTCCCTGTAGTATCTAAACCGAAAGAAACTTGTTTGTTATCAGGACTAATACTAAGCCCAACCAACTTAAAATAATTTTCCCCTTTGGCCATTTGATTACAATCAAAAAGTAACTCTTCAGGATTGTCTAAGGACTCTTTTTTTCTGGTGTAAATAGGGTAATCTTTCCCTTTTTCAAATTTAGTTATATACCAATAGCCATTGTATTTGTAAGGCACCGAAGAATCATCTTCTTTTATTCTAGCCTTCATTTCTTCAAATAAATCCTTTTGAAAATCTTCTGTATGAGCCATCTTAGCATCACAATACTTATTTTCATCATCCAAGTATTTAATGACTTCTGGATGTTCTCTATCTTTCATCCAAAAATAATCGTCGATTCGCACGTCTCCGTGCATTTCCAGTTCATGTGGATTTTTTTTTGCTACTGGAGGCTTTACCCTTGTTTTGTTCATCTTTTGTTTTAAGAAAAATTTAATTTAAAACGAGGAGCAATTTAGTAATTTTACACCGTAATAATTTAAACGATGATATTATGTTTGGAGATATGATGGGAATGATGAATAAATTAAAAGAAGCCCAAAAGAAAGTAGAAGTGACTAAAGAACGTCTAAATACTGTATTAATTGACGAATCTAGTAGTGATAATAAACTAAAAGTGACTATTACAGCTAACAGAGAAATAAAGAAAATTGAAATTGATGACGACTTACTAAGCGATAAAGAAATGCTTGAGGATTATTTAATACTCACATTAAATAAAGCTATTAACAACGCTACCAATGTCCATGAGACAGAAATTGCAGCAGTAGCCAAAGAAGGGATGCCAAATATACCTGGAATGGGCAATTTTTAATCTTTATTCACAGGGACTTTAAAATATTTAATACACCTTGGTGTATAGCATCACTATAATCTAAATGAGTTACCATTCTTAACTTGTTACTTCCCATACCTATAATTTGAATATTATGCTCTTTAAGGCCATTTAAAAATTGTGTCTCATCAACATGAGGTTTTAATTCAAAAATTATAATATTCGTTTCTATTGGTTCTACTTTTTTAATTGAAGAATGCTGTGATAAGGCTTTGCCTAAATCAAGAGCCTTTTTATGGTCGTCGTGAAGACGGTCTAAGTGATTATCTAATGCATATAGTCCTCCCGCTGCTGCAAAACCAACTTGCCGCATTCCACCACCTAAAATCTTTCTTATTCGTATCGCACCTTTCATAAGGTCTTTATTGCCTATTAGAACAGAACCCATAGGGCAACCTAATCCTTTACTCAAACACACCGAAATCGTATCAAATAATTCACCATATTGTTTAGGCTTTTCATTTCTGAAAGCTAAGGCATTCCATAATCTGGCTCCATCTAAATGATATCCTAATTGATGTTCATTAGCTACTTCTCTAATACGTCTTAATTCTTCGAAATCCCAACAAGCTCCACCTCCTTTATTAGTTGTGTTTTCTACTGCTATTAATGATGTTAACGGACTATGATAAAAATCTGGCGGATTTATTGAAGCCTTAACTTGATCTGCAGTAAACATACCTCTATTGCCATCTATTAATTTGCAGGAAATACCACTATTAAAAGATGCACCACCACCTTCGTAATTGTAGATATGCGCATATTTATCACATATAACCTGTTCTCCTGGATTAGTATGTAGCTTCAATGCAGCTTGATTTGCCATACTACCCGTGGGAAAAAACAAGGCATTATCCATTCCAAACATATCAGCTAATCGTCTCTCTAATTCATTTACAGATGGATCTTCTTTATATACGTCATCTCCAACTTCTGCAGACATCATAGCTTCTAACATGCCTTTAGTTGGCTTGGTTACAGTATCACTTCTTAAATCTATTATCATTTTTTAATTTAGGTTATAATTACAAATATCACTTCCAATAGGTGAACCATCTGGTATCTTAGGCGAAGCTTCTATTTTAAATTTTTCTGGGTGCTCATAAAACTCTTTAATCATTATTCCATATTGCATACTATAAGCATCCATATTCAAACTCCTTTTAGAAATATCAAAAATAGTTTTGTTAGCGATTGCCTTAGTTTGAAAATATGATTGATCACTCACAGCCAAATTCATCATATACTTCAGCACATTCACATTAATCTGATGTTGTATTTCAGTAAAATAAGAGTCTGAGTGTGTTTTATTAAATGATTCATCTAAAAGTGAATCAATAACATCTTGAAGACTCAATTGATTCTCGTCTATACTTTTTTGCAATATCAATCTATTAGCACGTTGTGGATGCAACAAATATTTCAATGTCATATCACTCGCTGTATTTGCGGCACTTAATGGGTCGAATGCCACACCTGTTATCCCTTTAAAGGATTCGCGTGTTCTATTGTAACGATAAGCTCGTGGCGGGAATAAATCTAATTTGTCCTTCGGAATAGCTAAAGTTTGAGGGTGTATTGTTCTCAAAAGTATATTTAAGGCTTCTTTTTGAACATTTACATCTATAGATTTTGTTGTGAATTGACCATCGTTTTTTACCGCGTAATTGTAATCTAAACCACCTATAATTTTAGAAGTGGCTTCTGTTTGGTAGCGATGATAGAAGTATAACGGTACAAAGACATCCTCTAATACAGAATATGGCTCATAGCTTTTAATGTTATCTACTGAAAAGTTTTCTATGGCTTGTTGTCGTAACTCTAAAACAGATTTTAATTCATCAAATGCCGTTTTTCCATTATCCCACAAATGTGCTAAAGCATGTGCTCCTCCTGTCGCTCGAGCATCAGTGTCAGAAATAAAACGTAAGCCATTAACTTGAGCATCTTTGAGAATAGTATTTAAAGCCTTTTTTTCATCTGTGTTATCATCAAAATCAGAATAACTATAGGCTACAGTAACTTTGTCCCATACACCAATTCCTGTATCATAAGCTTCACTAAAATCTATCTCACCATTTTTTAGAGTTAGTTTAGGATGCGGATAATCCATTACGGAAGCTCTGTTATTGGTACTTGCGGCAAAGTTGTGAGCAAAGCCTAAAGTATGTCCAACTTCATGCGCGCTTAATTGTCTAATTCTTGCTAATGCCATTTCTAACATTGGTTGATAATTATTGTCTCGTTCTGCAAAAGGCTTATTCATTAAGGCTTGTGCTATCATAAAGTCTTGTCGTATACGTAAACTTCCTAAACTTACATGACCTTTAATTATTTCACCCGTTCTAGGGTCTACAACACTAGCGCCATAACTCCACCCTCTTGTACTTCTGTGTACCCATTGAATGACATTATATCTACAATCCAACGGGTCTGCATCTTCCGGTAACATTTTAACTTGAAATGCATCTTTAAAGCCAATAGATTCATATCCTTCATTCCACCAACCTGCACCTTCTAATAATGCAGATCGAACTGGCTCTGGTGTACCAGGGTCTAAATAGTACAGTATAGGCTCAACAGCCTCACTTATTACTTGCTCAGGATTCTTTTTTTCTAAGCGGTGTCTTATTATAAATCGCTTATTCATACCCTCTTGTATTGGTGCTGCATAATCCATATATGACATCGAAATTGCTCCACTACGCGGATCAAAAACTCGAGGTTCGTATTTATCATCTGGTAATTTCACGAAGGAATGGTGCTGTACAACAGTTACTAAAGATGATGTAGGTGTAACGCTTCGCAA
Source organism: Winogradskyella sp. (assembly GCF_965656915.1). Classification (GTDB taxonomy): domain Bacteria; phylum Bacteroidota; class Bacteroidia; order Flavobacteriales; family Flavobacteriaceae; genus Winogradskyella. The sequence goes on from NZ_CBFHMI010000002.1 coordinate 42,695, forward strand.
GTTTCTTCCTGTTGGTTGCCCTTTAAAAGTGAGCATTGCTTCAAATTCAACGTTGTTTGGAAATGCTTTTGTTCGTTCTAATGACAAAGCACTTTTTGACTTATCAATTTTGTATGCACCCTCTTTTCTTTGCTTTAATCGGTTCGCAACACCATGTACATCTTCCATTAAAAATGCAGTAAAATCAATGACGAATTCACCTTTATTTTCTTTCAAAATTTTAAAACCAAATAATACTGATTTGGCAAATGCCTGTTCTACACTTTTACGTTCTAGCTCGTTATCTGTTATGGCTCTATAATTCAGATTTGGTTGAATCAATAATAACTTATTACCAGCTTTTTTAAAGTAAACAACGCGCTCACTTCCTAACTGACCTCGATCTAAGCCAATATCATTGCTTCCAACGCCAGAGGTAAGTGAATTCACATAAAGAAATTGCTCATTTAGCTTTTCAACTTTTAAATATATCTTATCCGAACTTTCTTCATAATAAAAGTCAAAATAGCCTTCGTATGTTTTTAAATCTTTTTTATCTAATATTTGAGCTTGTATTTGAGATACAAGACATAAAAAACTAAGGAATATGAGTGTTTTTTTCATGAACAAATTTTTGAATCATAAAACTACGGAATTTCTAAAAAACCAATTCAAAATTATGGCACTTTAATATGGCGTGTTATATTTGCAGAAATTACTTCAGTATATGATAACATCAGATCAAATAAAAGATCTAAATTCCCGTCTAGAAACACTTAGACAGTATCTTTGACTTAGATGCTAAGCGCATAGAAATCTCTAATGAAGAAGAAAAAACCTTTGACCCTAATTTTTGGAATGACTCCAAAGCTGCTGAGCTTGTAATGAAGTCTATTAGAGAAAAGAAAAGTTGGGTTAATGATTACAACGCAGCCAAAACGTTATTTGAAGATCTAGAAGTAATTTACGAATTCTATAAAGAAGACGAAGCTCCTATGGCAAATGTAGAAGCACGATATGATAAAGCTGTTAATGCCATAGAGAAACTAGAGTTTAAAAATATGCTCTCGGAAGAAGGTGATAGTTTAAGTGCGGTATTACAAATTACTGCTGGTGCTGGTGGAACAGAAAGCTGTGATTGGGCTAGTATGCTAATGCGCATGTACCTCATGTATGCCGAAAAAAGCGGCTATAAAGTCAAAGAATTAAACCATCAGGAAGGTGATGTAGCAGGCATTAAAACTGTGACACTAGAAATAGAAGGAGATTTTGCTTTCGGATGGCTTAAGGGTGAAAATGGTGTGCATAGATTGGTACGAATTTCGCCCTTCGATAGTAATGCTAAGCGCCATACAAGTTTTGCATCAGTTTATGTTTATCCATTAGCTGATGATTCTATAGAAATTGATATTAATCCTTCTGACTTAGAAATAACTACGGCAAGATCTAGTGGAGCTGGAGGCCAAAACGTAAATAAAGTAGAAACTAAGGTACAGCTTTTACATAAACCATCAGGTATTCAAATTCAATGTTCAGAGACACGTTCTCAGCATGATAATCGTGCGAGAGCACTTCAAATGCTAAAATCTCAATTATATGAAATTGAATTGCAAAAGCAAATGGCAAAGCGCGATGATATTGAAGCTAGCAAAATGAAAATTGAATGGGGAAGTCAGATAAGAAACTATGTAATGCATCCTTATAAATTAGTAAAAGATGTAAGGTCAGGTCATGAGACTGGAAATGTAGATGCCGTTATGGATGGAGATATAGAACATTTTTTAAAGGCGTACCTTATGATGATGGGACAAAAAGATACGGCACAATAATTGATAATAAAGAATCATGATAACAATTTACCATAATCCAAGATGTTCAAAATCCAGACAAGGATTAGCAATTTTAGAGAACTCTGGTAAAGAGTTCACTGTTGTAAAATATTTAGATGATACACTCACCAAGAGTCAGTTAAAATAAATCATTTCATATTTAGGTATTAATCCTATAGATTTGCTACGTAAAAATGAAACCATCTGGAAATCAGATTATAAAGGTAAAGAACTTTCTGATGAACAAATAATTAAGGCTATGATAAATAACCCAAAACTCATCGAAAGACCAATAGTTGTGAACAATACAAAAGCGGTAGTCGGCAGACCACCAGAATCGATATTAAATATTTTATAAAATGAAAAATCTTGTTATACTATTTTTTGCATTATTTATAGGGCTAAATATCCATGGACAAAGGCGAAGAGATTTAACGCAACCTATTAGAACTAATAGTGAACCTACCAAGCAACAAATTGAAAAGCGCGATAGACTGATGAAAGAGCGTAGAGAAGAATTTATTACAAATTTTATGTCTACGCTTGAAGCTGATGAATTTCAGAAAGTAATCATTAAGCAACATTTAGATAGTTTTTATGAAGCTAAGTTGGCTATATTAAAAACAAAATTTGAACATAGAATAGACAGAGAAGCTGCTGTTAAAAATCTTGAAGACACCCACTTTGTAGAACTTGAAGAATTAATTTCTGAAGGTGATATGAAAAAAATCAAAGACATGATAAGAGGTGGTTTTGATGAAAAAGAGTTTCTAAAAGAAAAGAAGAAAAAGAAACGTAAAAAGAAGAAAAAAAGAGGTTAGAGCAAAGACGATGATGATAATGAATACGATTCTGAACAAAAGGATAAATAGTAAGCACCTATTTACATATAGCTAATTACTATCTAGCTTTAACACAAAATTAAGCACTTTATGAACAGGTAAAGTTAATTTTGAACAACCAATTTTACAGCAGCACACTTGTCATGAGATCCTTTATCTTTATTTTATTTCTGCTATGTAGCACTATTACACAAACTTTTGCTCAAAAAGAAGTAAAAGTTCAGGGTACGGTCATAGAAAAAGACTCTAATATACCTTTAGAATATGCTACTATAACCTTTAAATCTAAACCAGACAATACAATCGTTACTGGTGGAATTACGGATAGTAATGGTAAGTTTAATATTGATGTTCCCGTAGGCACATATGATATTTCTGTAGAATATATTTCTTACAAGACTAAAGAATATCTTAATAAAACAATAGACCAAGATATAGATTTAGGAACTGTAGCGCTTGATTTAGATGTGAATACATTAGATGAAGTTACCGTAGTTTCAGAAACCACTACCGTTGAGATAAAACTCGACAAAAAAGTTTATAATATTGGTAAAGATCTTACAACAGCAGGCGGAACTGTGAGTGATGCGCTAAACAATGTACCATCAGTTGCGGTAGATATTGATGGTGCTATCAGTCTTCGAGGTAATGGTAATGTAAGAATCTTAATTAATGGTAGACCTTCTGCTCTTGCCGGATTTGGCGATACTAACGTCTTAAGTCAATTACCTGCAGAAGCCATAGAACGTGTCGAAGTTATAACTTCACCTTCTGCGAGATACGATGCAGAAGGTACTGCTGGTATCTTAAATATTATTTTACGTCAAAAAGAAACACTGGGTTTTAATGGGTCTTTTAATTTCACAATAGGAAATCCAGATAATATAGGTTTAAATGCCAGTTTAAATTACAGAACGGAAAAATACAATCTATTTTCTAACTTAAGTTGGAGATATTTTGATGCACCAAGAAATAGTTTTACAGATGTCACTTATTTTGATCGACTTATAGATGGTGAAACGGTAGTACCCGAATATCGCAGAATCCGTGAAGATGAAGACGTAGAGCGATTAAACAGAAATTATAATGCCAATATAGGTATGGAATACTTCTTAAGTGAAAAATCATCTATTACTGGAAGTCTGTTTGATAGATTTGGAAGTGATGCAGATTTGGCTATAAACAAAAGTGAACGTTTCAACAATGGTGCTATCGTTGAAGAAACATTAAGGCGCGAAAGAGATACTGAACAGGATAACAGCTATCAAATAGCCATAAATTATGTAAATAGATTTGGTGATGATTCTGATCATAAATTAACGGCCGATTTTCAATATGAAGAAGATTCCGAAGATGGCTTTACCTTTTTAAATGAAAACTACATCATTACGGATCAAACAGATCCTGAACCATTTCAAATAGAACAAGAGTTAACTGTAGAAGATCAAAAAGAATATTTAATTCAGGCTGATTATGTTTTACCGCTTGGTAAGGACTCGCGTTTTGAAGTAGGATTTAGAAGCAATCTGGAAAATGAAATTACAAATTACAGATTAGAACAGGAAAATATTGAAACTGGGGATTTAGTTGTAAACGATACAATCACCAATATTTTTGACTATGACGAAAATGTAAACGCACTATATAGCCAATATGGTTCTAAATTTGGGAAGTTTTCATTTTTATTAGGTCTAAGATTAGAGCATACACAATTAAAAGGTGATATTGATTCAAGGTTTACAGAAGACGAGTTAATAGAGGCATTCGGTTTTCCAATACGAACAAATTTTGATAATAATTACTTAGGGTTGTTTCCAACATTAAACCTTATTTTCAATCTAAATGGTTCAGATTCAGACAATGAAGAAAGCGTTACTCTAGGCTATAATAGAAGAATAAACAGACCTAGAGGTTGGTTTATTAATCCTTTTCCAACGCGTTCTAGTCGAACAAATATTTTTCAGGGAAATCCTAATTTACAACCAGCTTTCTCAAATGCCTTTGATGTTGGTTACCTAAAACGATGGAAAACGCTGACCTTAACATCTTCGGTATATTATCAAGTTGAAACTAATTCCTTTGAGCGAGTTCAAGAAAATACAGGTCAACAAACTACCGATGGTATTGATATCATAAGAACAATTCCTATTAACCTTTCTACTAATAAACGTACAGGTGCTGAACTCGGTGTATTGTACAACCCAAACAAATGGTTACGCCTTAATTCTAGTTTTAATTTCTTTCAATTTGAAACTGATGGTGAATTTAACAACGTAGATTACAGTGCAAAAAACACAAGTTGGTTTGCGCGTTTTAGTTCTAAAATTACCTTACCTGGAAAAATCGATTGGCAAACAAATGCAAGATATAGAGGTGCAAGACAAGATGCACAGTCAGACACGCAAGGATTATTATCTATAGATCTTGCTTTTAGTAAGGAATTATTTGATAATAATTTAACAGTATCACTAAATGTTAGAGACTTACTTAATTCTAGACGTCGTCAGTCAACGACAACAACAGATTTTTTTGAACGCTATAGAGAAAGTCAATGGAGGCAACGTCAGATAAATCTTTCTCTAATCTATCGTTTTAACCAAAAACTCAATAAGCGTGATGGAAGTCGTCGTGGGAATAATGGTAATGATGGCGATTTTGACTTTGAAGGATAAGTCATCTGTACCATTATTTTAAAATTTTTATTGATTTAAATTGTTTAACTATATCAATTTAGCAAGAAATATGAATTTTGTCATGTGAATCCGTTTGTTTTTTGGCTAAATTGCTGTAATGAATACTATTGCAGAACGTATATATGACTTCTTAAAAGGATTTCCACCTTTCAACTTACTCACCAGAGACCAATTGTTAGCTGTTTCCGCTGCAGTAGATGTTATTTATTTAGAAAAGAATACTTCTGTATTTGATGTTGGTGAAACCATCGAAAATCATTTCTACGTTGTAAAGGATGGTGCTATAGGCTTATATAGGAATGACAGTACCTTAGTAGATGAATGTGATGAAGGTGATGTTTTCGGACTAAGAGCTCTTTTAAGAAAAGGGAACTATATTTTACAGGCAAAAGCAATCGAAGAAACAATAGTTTATAGTATTTCATCTAAGCTTCTTGAGGAATATATTACAACAAATCCTTTAGCCAGTAAATTTTTAATGCACTCGTTTATTTCTAACACCAGAACTGAGCAAGATTCAGGTGATACTACTATTGTTGTCGATCAGCAAAACATTTCAGACTTACAATCTGCGGATTATTCTAAAAACCCTGTCACCTGCTCTTCTTCTACAACTGTTAAAGATGCAGCTCTATTAATGAGTAGCAAACATGTGGGCTCCGTTGTCGTGGTAGAAAAGTGCAAACCCATTGGCATTATTACCGATAAAGATTTAAGAATTAAAATAGCAACAGGTAAAGTCCCAATTTCTGAAGCTGTTACAGCAATTATGTCGTGTCCAGTAAAAACGTTTCCAGAAAACATTACAGTAGCTGAAGCACAAATTGCCATGCTTAAACATAGAATCACCCATTTATGTATTACAAAAGATGGTACACCTAATACAGAATTAACAGGTATTTTATCAGAGCATGATATCATTGTATTAAGAGAAAATAATGCCTCAGCTTTAATCAAAGAAGTAAAGCGTAGTACCACTGTAGAACAACTCAAGAATATTAGACAGCGAACAGAACAATTATTAGAACGCTATATAGAACAAGAAATTCCAATAGATTTTGTATCACGACTCATCTCTGCAATTAATGATGCAATTACTCAAAGAATCATTGATTTTTCGCTTAAGGAAACTACTGACAAGCCACCAGTGAAATTTGCCTGGTTAGCCATAGGTAGTCAAGGCAGGCAAGAACAATTACTATTGACAGATCAAGACAACGCCTTGGTTTTTGAGGATGTATCAAAAGAGAATTATGAAGCTACTAAAACATATTTTATAGAATTTGCAAAAAAAATAAATGCAGATTTAGCTCTTGTAGGCTTTGAGCTCTGTCCTGCTGATATGATGAGTAGTAATCCTAAATGGTGTTTGTCAGTATCAGAATGGTCGCAACAATTTAGTCGTTGGATTACAACACCAGATCAGGATAATCTAATGCTATGTACTATATTTTTTGATTATGAGCGTGTTTATGGAGACATGACATTAGTTAATCAATTATCTGATAGTATATTTAAAAGCATAGAAGCACACGATATATTCTTAAACTATTTAGGTAGAAATGCACTGCAAAATCCACCACCATTAAGCTTTTTTCGACAATTTTTAGTAGAAGACGATGGCGAACACAAAGATCAGTTTGATATTAAAGCACGTGCAATGATGCCTTTGGAAGATACAGCAAGACTTCTAATCCTATCACACAACATTAAGTCGGTTAATAACACCATTGAGCGCTTTGAAAAACTAGTAGAATTAGAACCTCAAAACAAAGAGACTTATCAATTCTGCATAGAATCCTACAAAGATTTATTAAGATTTAGAACAGAACAAGGCTTAACCAATAAGGATTCAGGTCGATTTATAGATTTAGAAACTTTAAACAAAGGGAACCGACTAAAACTAAAACGTAGTTTTAAAGCTGTTAAATCGATACAAGAGTTAATTAAAACGCGTTTCAAATTATCACAATTAATGTAAGATGAACTGGTTTACGTGCAAAATATATCCACAATTCTGGCAAGACTACGTATCTCACTTTAAAGACAGACAAGAACACGATTTAAATAAAGTCCGTTTTGTTGTTTTTGATACAGAAACTACTGGTCTAGATACAAAAACAGACTGTATTTTATCTATTGGCTGTGTTGCTATAAATGATTTAAAAGTAAAGGTTTCTGACTATTTAGAATACTATTTAAAACAAGAACAGTTTAATTCTGATACAGTTAAAATTCACGGTCTCTTAAAAGAAGGAAAATTAACCAAATTAGAAGAGAAAGTAGCAATTATTAAATTCTTAGACTATGTGAAAAATGCAGTGCTTGTTGCCCATCACGCCGCTTTTGATATTGCAATGATTAACGCTTCTTTAAAGCGGATGGGATTACCACGTTTAAAAAATAAAGTCTTAGACACTGGACATTTATTTCAAAAGACTAAGCTTGATACCTCTAAACTCCATTATAGTTTAGATGAACTTTCAGAACGCTTTAAAATACCATTACACGATAGGCATACTGCATCTGGAGATGCTTATATTACAGCACTTTTATTTTTGAAAATTGTTTCAAAACTTAATCAAAGCCAAGGTTTAAAGTTAAAAGACTTATTACGACCTGTAAATAGAAGAGGCTTGCTTTAAATCTACTTAAAACACTTCAGAGATTTTACTGAAACTAATCTCTTTAAAATTAGAAATCACCATATCAGCCTTAGAATAGTCCTGTCCTGATGAGTGCGGACTTTTAAATGCTATACAATATATTCCTGCAGAATGCGCCGCTTTAATGCCATTTGTAGAGTCCTCTATAACCATACACTCCGATTTTGAATAATCTGTATGCGCTGCAGCCTTTATAAATATTTCAGGATGAGGCTTTGATTGTTTTAAATCTGCTCCACTAAATTTACCTTGAAAAAACGGATTTAATTCAAAGCGTTCAAATATTCTATTAATATTTGGCATTGATGCCGAAGAAGCCACAACCAAAGTCAATCCATTATTATAGTAGTCTAAGATTCGGTCGTAAACACCATCAATGAGCGTTAAATCTTTATCATGCTCAAATAAATGTTTGAAATGCTTGCGTTTTAATCGAACTAAGTGCTCGGCATCATGTTTTAGCTCAAAAAAGTCTACAATACGTCTACAAATATTTAATGTGGATTGTCCTGTAAATGAAGTATATAACTCTTCATTAACTTGTATATCTACCTCTGAGAACATCCTAAAATAAGCTTTACGATGTAATGGCTCAGTATCTACAATGACACCATCCATATCGAACAAAACAGCTTTGAGCATAGCTTTTAATTTTGGACGAATATATGAAAGTTAATGCCATTGCGAGGATATAGAACGAAGCAATCTTTTTAATTTTTAAGACTACTTCGTACCTAGCTATTACATTTTATTTGGACTTTATATCCTATATCACATTGTCCATAATCTCCTGTACAACCTCTGGATTTAACAATGTACTTGTATCACCAAGGTTTTTAGTTTCATTCGACGCTATTTTTCTTAATATACGTCTCATAATTTTACCCGAACGCGTTTTTGGTAACCCAGAGGTAAACTGAATCTTATCTAATTTAGCAATAGGACCTATTCGATCTGTGATAAGTTGATTAATCTCTTTTCTAACATTATCATGATCTCGAGTTTCTCCTGTGTCTTTAAGCGTAATATAGCCATAAAGAGCACTACCCTTAACATCGTGCGGAAAACCAACTATTGCAGATTCTGCAACGGCATTATGTTCATTAATAGCATCTTCTATAGGCGCTGTTCCTAAGTTATGGCCAGAAACAATAATAACATCATCTACTCTACCTGTAATTCTATAATAGCCTACTTCATCTCTAAGCGCACCATCACCTGTAAAGTACATGTTTTCGAAAGCTGAAAAATAAGTATCCTTATAGCGTTGATGATTCCCCCAAATAGTTCTAGCCATAGATGGCCAAGGGAACTTTATACACAATCTACCATCAACCTGATTTCCATGTATTTCATTTCCATTTTCATCCATTAAAGCAGGTTGAATACCAATAAACGGCAATGTTGCGTAGGTAGGTTTAGTCGGTGTTGAAAATGGAATTGGTGTAATCATAATACCACCTGTTTCTGTTTGCCACCAGGTATCTACAATTGGACTTTTCTTCTTCCCAACATTATCGTTATACCAATGCCAAGCTTCTTCGTTAATTGGCTCACCTACCGAACCTAGAACTTTAAGAGATGATAAATCGTATTTATCGACGAGTTCGGTACCGTGTTTTGCTAATGCTCTAATTGCTGTTGGTGCAGTATAGAATTGGTTGACTTTATGTTTTTCTACAATCTCCCAAAAACGTCCAAAATCAGGATAACTTGGCACACCTTCAAACATCACTGTCGTTGCACCATTACACAACGGTCCGTAAACAATGTAGCTATGACCAGTAATCCAACCAATATCTGCCGTACACCAATAGACGTCATCTTCTCTGTATTGAAATACATTTTTGAACGTATAAGCCGAATATACCATATAGCCTCCAGTGGTATGCAACATCCCTTTTGGCATACCTGTAGAACCTGAAGTATACAATATAAATAACGGGTCTTCAGCATCCATAACCGTAGCTGTTAAATCATTGTAAGCGTCATCTAGCAAAGGCTGTAGCCACTCATCGCGACCTTCCTTCATGTTTATTTCTGAATTGATGCGCTTAGCCACCAAAACAGATTCTACGCCTGGACAATCTTCTAAAGCTTCATCTACGATACCTTTTAAATCTATAGTTTTTGAACCTCTGTAAGACCCATCTGATGTTAATACCATTTTTGCATCACAATCATTTATACGAGTAGATAATGCTGTTGCAGAAAAACCAGCAAAAACAACAGAATGTACTGCCCCAATCCGTGCACACGCTAAGACAGAAATAGCTAATTCTGGTATCATTGGCAAGTAGATACAAACACGATCCCCTTTTTTAATTCCTTTTTCCAGTAACACGTTAGCGAACTTACAAACACGCTCGTGCAGTTGCTTGTAGGTAATATGCTCAGCTGGCTCTTTTGGATCGTTGGGTTCAAATAAAATTGCGGTTTTATCTCCTCTTGTATGCAAATGTCTGTCAATACAATTCTCGGTAATGTTAAGCTGAGCGCCTTCAAACCATTTTATCTCTGGTTTTTGAAAGTCCCAACTCAAAACATTATCCCACTTCTTTTTCCAAACAAAATGCTCTTCTGCAATTTCTTCCCAAAACGATTCTGGATTCCTTACTGATTTTCTGTAAACTTGAAAGTATTCTTCAAAGTGTTTGATATGATAATTACTCATGATTGATTATATTTTTGTGTATTCCTATTTGATTTTTTTTATAAACAGATTCTATTTCTGAAATTATCGCAATGTCATCTATAGTTGATGGTACATTGTACTCTAAGTTGTCCGAAATATTTCTCAACAATTTACGAAGAATTTTACCCGAACGTGTTTTTGGTAAACGCTTTACCACCAAGACATCTTTAAATGCTGCTACGGCACCAATTTCGTGACGCACCTCCTGAATTATTTCTTTTGAAATTAGAGACTCTTCGCCTTGTTCCCCAGATTTTAAGACAATAAGCCCTAATGGTTTTTGTCCTTTAATGTTGCAATGCACACCAAAAACGGCACATTCAGCAACCGATTTATGAGACGCTACAATTTCTTCCATCTCTGCGGTAGATAAGCGATGACCAGCAACATTTATAATATCATCTACACGACCTGTAATAAAAACATAGCCATCTTCATCTTTATAGCCACCATCTCCAGAAAAATAATAGCCTGGAAATTTATTTAGATAACCGTTTTTAAACCGTTCTGGATTTCCCCAAAGATTCAATAAACAACCTGGCGGTAACGGAAGCTTTACAGCTACATAACCTTCAACTCCAGCTGATACTTCTTTTCCTTCTTCATTTAATATTTGTATATCATAGCCACAAACTGGCAACGACGCTGAGCCTGGCTTTACATCCATCAACTCTACACCTGCCATATTTGCCAACATTGGCCAACCACTTTCAGTCTGCCACCAATGATCAATTACAGGCACGTTTAAATGCTGTTCTGTCCAACGCAATGTTGCCACATCACACCGCTCACCAGCTAAAAATTGATATTTAAGAGAACTCATATCGTATTTCTTAATAAATTCCCCGTTAGGATCTTCCTTTTTTATAGCTCTTATTGCAGTAGGTGCCGTAAACATAACTTTGACCTTATGCTCACTTATAACACGCCAAAAGGTAGAGGCATCTGGTGTTTTTATAGGTTTACCCTCAAATAAAACTGTCGTGTTTCTATTAAGCAATGGCGCATAAACAATGTAGCTATGACCAACTACCCAACCAACATCACTTGCCGCCCAGTATACATCTCCTTCATCAACTCCATATATGTGTTTCATAGAGAACTTTAACGCCGCGGCATAACCACCTGTATCTCGAATGATTCCTTTTGGCTTTCCTGTTGTACCCGATGTGTATAGGATGTATGATGGATGGTTAGATTCTAACTCTACTGGTTCTATTGCTTGTGATTTTGAAACTAATTCAGTGTAGTCTACATCTCTTTGGTGATGTGGAATCTCAACCCCTAATTGCCTATTAAAAACAACAACATGATCTGGTTTGTGAGATGCCAAAGCTATGGCTTCATCTACAAAAGGTTTATAGGGAATTATACGTTTTATTTCTATACCATTCGAAGCTGTAATAATGGCCTTAGGTTTACAATCATCGATTCTAATAGCCAATTCGTGAGGTGCAAAACCACCAAAAACGACCGAATGGATAACACCTAATCGAGCACAAGCCAACATAGCATATAAAGCCTGAGGAATCATTGGCATATATACGACACAAGTATCACCTTTTTGCAATCCTAGTGCTTTTAATCCACCAGAAAGTTTAGAAACTTCATTGTACAACTCATTAAATGTGATATGTTGTTTTCTATTGGTGACTGGCGAATCGTAAATGATGGCATTTTGTTCTCCATAGCCATCATTTATGTGCTTATCTATACACAAATAGCTTAAATTCAATTTTCCATCTTGAAACCATTGTGGATAATCGTATTGGTCAACTCCAAGTATTTTTAATGGTGCTTGAAACCACTCTAATTCCTCTGCTTGCTTTTTCCAGAAGTCTTCGGGATAGTTTATACTTTTTTGATATATATCTTGATAGGTCATGGCTTAGCTTTTTTAGAATTAAACAAACCAAACCAATTAGGATTTAATACTTTCAATTTTATTAAAGCCCATATAATTACAACAAAGCACAGACCCATTATGAGCGATTCAAAAGGTCCTGTCGCTGTTTCACCTTCTAATTTAAAACGGAAATATAAGGTTACTATAACGTAAATACTGATTATGATATCAGACGTTAAAGCATTAATGCGTAGACGTTTCATTTTATTTTTACTTTAATTAAACTTAGTTTTCTTTTGCACACAAAACCAAGGTTTAATAAAGTGAAATTTAAGCTAAAAGCTCATTAATTTCTGAAACTATTTTTTTCACTGAAAAGGGCTTTGTTAAATATTTATCCGCTCCAAGTTTTAAGCCTTTTTCAATATCTGAAGCTTTATTTTTTGCAGTCAAAAATACCACTTTAGTATTTTTTAACTGATTGTTTTCTTTGATCATTTTAAGTGTTTGATAACCATCTACTTTCGGCATCATAACATCTAGCATTATAACATCTGGAATTACACTTTGTAAAATTTCCAAAGCTTCACTTCCATCTCTTGCAATATACACCTCAAAATCGTGTTTTTTAAAAGTGTACTCTAATGTCATTACTATATTTGGTTCGTCATCGACGATTACAATTTTCTTCATTATTCAAACACATTGACAATTTACTTAAAAGGTAGCTTAAAACCAAAGGTTGCTCCACTTTTTTCGTTGTTTTTCACCCAGATTTTCCCATTGTGGTTTTCTACAATCTGTTTGCATATTGCCAAACCTAAACCACTGCCTTCTGGTTTTTGGATATTTTGATTTTTTGATTGATAAAATTTATCAAAGATAAAGGGCAAATCTTGTTTTGGAACACCTTTACCATTATCCTTTATACTCACCTCCAAATATCCTAAATCAAATTTATAATCTACTACAATTTTACCTTTTTTAACATCACAAAATTTAATGGCATTAGATACTAAATTTGTTAGAACCTGAACAATACGATCTTCATCGTATTCCGCATTGAGGTCGCTCTTATTTGAGCTTACAATTTCTACCTGCTTTTTATCAGCTATCTGCTTTAAACTGTCAATGGTTTTTTGAATTGTGGTTCTAATATTATATTTCTTGATGTTTAACTGTGTACGCCCTTTTGATAATTTTTCAAAATCTAAGATATTGTGAATCAACCTAGAAAGCCTATCACTATCTTGAAGCATATTCTTTAGAAATTGTGTTTTTATTTCTGTTGGCATATCGTCATCATCATCCATTAACAATTCTGTTGTAGCTCTAATACCTGTAATTGGTGTTTTTAATTCGTGGGCGACTGTATCCAGAAATTCATCCTTTTGCTTATCTTTTTCAATCAGCTCTTCGTTAGCATCTTTAAGCTGATTGGTAAGTTTGGTAAGCTCATTTGATTTTTCTCTGAGTAATTTATTTCTGGCTATGGTTTCTTTAGACTCTTCAAGTATTTTTAGAACCTCTACCAAACTTACCTCATCCTCTTTCACTACACTTGAAATCAATATCTTAGCAGAAGCACTTCCTATACTTCCGGTCAGTAATTTTTCTGAAAAGTTAATTAATCGCGCATCGGCCATTTGTGTATCTAGGGGTAAATCGTATTTCCTAAAAAACAGCTTTAATGCACGCTCGGTTCTAGCATCACCTAAAAACTTAACCAACACTTTTTTGATGTCTGCAACATAAGCTTCACCTTTCCAAACCAAAGCTCCATCTTGCAAATCTGAATAATTTTTACTGTCCACATACATTTCAGCATAGTTTCGCTCTCTGTAATTGCCCTTTTTTACAACCGAAAACGTCATGTAACAAAACAGATTTACCAGCATGCTCCAGAAAAAAGCGTGAGCTGGTGGACTTAAAAAATCTATTCCGAATAATGCATGAGGTTTTAAAAACGCTATACCAGCTAGTCCATATTGCACCAAATCATCCGACCCATTTAAGGCATGTAGCGAAAAAGGTAAAATCAGCGTGTAAAAAACCACCGCAATACCTGCGACTATTCCGATTATAGTTGCAATGGACGAACCTCTATTCCAAAACAGCCCAATAAAAAAAGATGGTGCTAATTGAGCTATAATAACAAAAGCCATTAAACCTATGGAATACAAAGACAATTCGAAAGAAAAATTAACATAAAATGCGTAAGCAATAATGATGATAGAGAAAATGGAAATACGCCTTATATTTTTAATGTATTTGGCATTACGCTCTGGATGACTCTTAATAAAATAATCTAAAAAACCATATGGAATAATTAAGTTATTGCTCACCATAGTAGACAATGCCAAAGTAGCTACAACAACCATTGATATTACCGCAGAGAATCCGCCTAAAAAAACCAACACAGAAAGAAATGTGTTGCCATTTTGCAAAGGCAATAATAAGGCATAGTATTCTGCTTGCTCAGTGTTTCCAATCGTTAAATTACCAGCCCAAGCAATAAAAATGACAAAAACATTAAATAGAAGGAGGTATAACGGAAACATCCAAATTGCATTCTTTAAATGCTTCTCTCTAACATTCTCAACAACAGAAACCTGAAACTGTCTTGGCAATAAGAATATTGCCATAAAAGACAACATTATGGTGTATAACCAATTAAAGCCACCTTCAAAACCATTGATTGTAGTTAAGGTCTCAAAATTATCAGCGTTAGACATTTTGGAGTAAATATCTGAAGTACCATCAAATAAAACATAGGTTACGTATATACCAACAAACAAAAAGAAAAGCAGTTTTAAAATAGACTCAAAAGCCACTGACACTACAATGCCTTTATGCTTTTCGGAAGCATCTGTAGTTTGGGTACCAAAAAACGTTGCAAAGACCGCTAACAATAAGGCTATATAAAATGTTGAATCATCATAAACAGAGGTTGACACATAACTCGTTTCGTCCGATAGGATCTGAAACGTTTCTGATACTGCCTTAAGTTGCAATGAAATGTATGGCACAATTGCCATGAGACAAACAATGGTTACTAATGCTCCTAAAAACCTATGATTACCATAACGCAATGAAATAAAATCTGCGATAGAACTTATCTTATGCTGTTTAGAAATTCTTACAATTTTCCTCAATAAAACGATCCATAGCGGCGCAGCAATCACAGGACCTAAATATATCGGTAAAAAGTTGACACCAGAGTTAGCTGCAATACCGATACTCCCATAGTAAGTCCATGCAGTACAATATACCGCTAGAGACAAAGTATAAACTACAGAGTTATTTACCCATTTGCTCTTGGAATTCTTCTCTGCTAGGTAGGCAATGAAGAATAAAGTTGCGAGATACGTTACTATGATTATAAATAAAACGTAATTACTCATAATGACGCTTTAAAACGATATAAGACACTAGTACAACAATCAACCAAATTAAAAAAATTGAAACGTAAAATATTGGAACTCCAAATATGTGACCATCATGATTAAAAATCAATAAGAATGGTAGATTTAATACAACTAGAGCTGTAATTGAAAGAATAATTAATTTTTGCTCGTGTCTTTTTTTCATGGGTAACTAAAATACAAAAAACAGTGTTGTAAATGCAACACTGTTTTTACTGACTAATAAAACTTGTCAATTAATGACTTTGTGCTTCACCAGCTCCTGAAGGAATTCTGATGTTTTCTACTATTTCCTGAACATGTTGTGGTGGTGGTGGTGTCATACGAGAGACAACAACTGAAACAACCACATTAACAAGCATAGCTACTGTACCAAAGCCTTCGGGCGATGTTCCAAACCACCATTCACTTGCTGGTCTAGGATCCATAACACCAATAAGTCCCGTTTTGTAACGAATCATATAAAATAGCATTAAAGTTATACCGACTATCATTCCTGCAACCGCACCTTGGCGATTCATTCGTTTATCAAAAATTCCGAGAATAATTGCTGGAAAAAATGATGCAGCTGCTAAACCGAAGGCTAGTGCGACGACCGCGGCGACAAATCCTGGTGGATAAATACCGAATAATCCTGCAATTATAATTGCAACAACGATTGCTCCTCTAGCCCACATTAACTCACCTTTATCAGAAATATTTGGTTTTAATTGTTTCTTAATTAAATCGTGTGATATTGATGTAGAAATAACCAGTAATAATCCTGCAGCCGTTGATAATGCTGCAGCTATACCACCAGCTGCTACTAAAGCTATAACCCAATTTGGTAGATTTGCAATTTCCGGATTAGCTAATACCATAATATCTCTATCTACATAAAGTTCGTTAGCTTCAGCATTAGGGTTTGAAATGGTGCGCTCGCCATATTCGCCTCGAACATCAGTATATACTGGCTTTTTACCCTCGATAGCACTTCCTGCTACATATTGAATTTTTCCATCACCATTTTTATCAGACCAGGCAATTAATCCTGTATCCTCCCAATTCTTGAACCATTGCGGAATTTCTTTATATTCAGTATTACTAACCGTTTCGATTAAATTAGTTCTTGCAAAAACCGCAATTGCTGGTGCCGTTGTATATAATATAGCAATCAGTAATAATGCATAACCAGCAGATTTACGGGCATCTTTTACTTTTGGTACTGTAAAGAATCTCACAATTACGTGAGGTAATCCTGCTGTACCAACCATTAATGCTAAAGTAATAGCGAAGACATCCCATGTTGACTTACTACCATCCGTATATTCGTTAAAACCTAATTGCGTATGTAATGCGTCCAATTTATCGAGTAAAAATGTACCGTCTTCAACGGTTCCGCCCATACCTATCTGTGGGATTATATTCCCTGTCATCTGAATAGAAATGAAAAAAGCAGGAACCATAAAGGCGAAGATTAATACACAATATTGTGCCACTTGTGTATAGGTAATGCCTTTCATTCCACCTAAAAAGGCAAATATTAAAACAACAGTCATACCGATAATCACACCTAGTGTAATATCTACCTGTAAGAATTGAGAGAATACTATTCCTACACCTCTCATTTGTCCAGCTACATATGTAAATGATACAATCAATGCACATATAACTGCTACAGTTCTTGCTGTGTTAGAGTAATATCTGTCACCAATAAAATCAGGCACTGTAAATTTTCCAAATTTCCTTAAATATGGCGCTAATAGTAAAGCTAGTAGCACATAGCCACCTGTCCAGCCCATTAAGAATACTGAACCATCATAACCCATAAAGGAGATAAGACCAGCCATTGAAATAAATGACGCTGCACTCATCCAATCTGCGGCAGTTGCCATACCATTTGCTAAAGGTGAGACTCCACCGCCAGCAACATAAAATTCTTTTGTTGAGCCCGCTCTGGCCCAAATTGCTATTCCGAAATATAGTGCGAATGTTACGCCAACTAATATCCATGTCCAAGTTTGTACACTCATAATTTTTTATTTTTTTTGGTTATTAGTTCAGACTATTCGTCGAAACCGTATTTTTTATCAAGTTTATTCATAATGCGAACGTATACGAAGATGAGAACAACGAATACGTAAATAGAACCTTGTTGTGCAAACCAGAAGCCTAGCTTAAATCCACCAAGTCTAATTTCATTTAAAGCATCCTTAAAAAGGATACCACAGCCATAGGATACGATGAACCATATAGCTAACAAGATAGAAAGGTATTTTACATTTTCCTTCCAATATGCTGTTGCGTGTTTTTGTTTTTCTGACATAATTGATTGTTTGATTATTAAATTGTATCAAGCGAATTCTATAAAAAGATCATGGCTTGTACAGTAAAAATTCCTGTGGCATCGCCATCTCCAACTTTACTATTGGTATAATCAAAACTTAATTTTGAATGATGACCAGTAAAGAATATATTGGCTCCAAGCTTAAATTGATTTGCATTATCTTCAATAACATCAATGCTTCTTGTAGAATATGCCACATAAGGTTGAAATCTGGTTTTAGTTTTATCTCCAGGAAGTACATAACCAACATGACTGTATATCATATCACCAGTGGCATATGGTCCTAGAAAAAAATCCTCACCATAATCATTACTTTGGTACGTTGCGTAAGCTGTGATTGCAGATCCATTATCTCCTATTGGAGCATCATAGAACGCATCTGCTGCAAATAAAAGTACATCATCTCCTTCGCCATTTGGTAATACCACACCATTTGAATGGCTAAAGAAACCAGCACCAATATTGAATACCTTTTTACTACCCATATATGTTCCTACCTTGTATGGTAAGGCATTAGACTCCTGGTCTAGAAGGTTGACATCTACATAGCCTTGAATCACTTTACCAGCAGCAGCTGAACCTAATACTTCTCTACCACGATATACCGTTGCAGACCCAACATCTCTAGGTGCTCCATCATTATCCAAGGTATTTGCATTGGCTTCATTAAGCGCAAATCGATATTGTAATTTTCCTAATTTACCTTTTACGTAAAAACCAATATGTCTTGCAAATTGATCAGAAAGACCAAGTGTTGACCAAGACGATCTATTGTTGTCTAAAGTCAACATATTTAATGTACTTTGATTATTTAATCTAGAAATACCATTCCAATAATGAAGTCCACCACCAATGTACAGGTCATCACTAACCTTATATTCTCCCCAGAAATCGTGAAAGAATAGTTGTGCGCTAGCATCTTTTCCTACTGGCCCAGTATTGTCGCCATTTAAGCTGTTAAGTCCAAAGTGAGCTACCATTGAGAATTTATCACTGAATTTAATCCAGGTTAAGATTCTAGCTCTTCTTACACTGAGCGCAAGTTTTTGGGTACCTTCTGGTGCATCATCATTATACTGTGCCCAAAATTGTCCCCATGAAATAAATCTCATGTATTTGGTACCGTCATCGTTGAAATTAATTCTGTAGCCTTTCCCGTAACCTGTTTCTTCTTCAGATTGAGAATACCCAGAAAAAAAACATAGCAATAGAATTACTATGATACCATTAAGTTTCTTCATAAAGTATAGAGTTAGTTAGTTATACATTGGTTTTGTGTGCAGCACTAAGCTCTATAAAAGATGAGTTGTAAAAAAAATTGGTATAGTTATTTGGTAATTATATATATCTAATCTCTAAAGCGTTCCCATTTTATAAGCATAAACTTATCGCCAAGTTCGGTAACTAAAGTTCCTGCACCGGAAAGATTATCTGCATTTGAGAAGAATTTAGATAGCTCTTCGGCATTTAATATTTTATATGTTGGATGGTATTTTGAATTGTAAGGACGCTTAATATTATACTTCTTAACCCAGTTCATAATACTAACATGAGATATCCCTAAAATACGCTCTATTTCTCTATAGGTTAATCCTTCTAAATAGAGTTGTAACGCCTTATTAACGTAATAATCGTCTATCTTTTTTCCTAACTTATTAACCGTGAAATAATAGTTGCACGATTTACATTTATAACGTTGTCGGTCATTGACTATACCACTTTTAACATAGTCATCGGAGTTACAATTAGGACAAAGATTAATCTTCATGTATATTATTTTAGCATAAATATATCAATTTAGCACAATATACCAAACTACACCTTGTTTTAGACGTTAATTCTTACAAAACAAAACTATTTCTGAGATTTTAGATATTTGAAATATCGTTTAGACTCGTTAATAACTTTTGGCGCTAAAATTATAGTTGCCGTCATAGTTGGTATAGCCATAAGCGCAAATACTCCATCAATTAAGTTAATCATAGTTTCAAACTCAGTTGTTGCCGCTAGTACGATACTGGCGATATATACATAGTTGTAGTAATGTTTCTTATCCGCATCTATTAAAAAGGACATACACTTATTGCCATAGTAGGCATATGAAAATAATGATGAGACGCTAAATAAAAATACGCATAGCATTAGTAAATATTGACCATAAACAGGTATCGCGCTCTGAAATGCGGCAGCCGTTAAAGTTACTCCATTATTTGAAGATGATTCCCAAACACCAGTCACTAATATGACTAATGCCGTAAGCGTACAAACTACAAGTGTGTCTATTGCTGGTCCTAACATTGCCACTAATCCTTCACGAACAGGTTCATCCGTTTTTGCTGCACCATGCGCCAAAGGCGCCGTACCTAAACCAGCTTCATTAGAAAATGCACCACGTTTAATGCCATGTAATATTAAAGCACCTAGAACACCTCCCAAGAATAGTTTGTCTTCTGGAAAATAATCGGCATTAAAAGCATCGGTAACAAATAAGGCTAAATATTTAGGAACTTCAGAAAAATTTAGTGCTAAAATGATGATGACTAATACAAAGTACAAAACCACCATAGATGGCAGTAGTTTAGAGGCTATTTTACTTATTCGATTTAAACCGCCAAGTATTACCATACTTGTAAATACAACCAGAATTGACGCAATTATAAGATTTGACTGAAAAGAGACTTCTACTCCATTAGGTATTAGAATAATATCATTGATAGCTTGCTTTAATTGGTTAACATTAACCACAGGCAATGCACCTAACATACCAAAGAAACTGAACATTACAGCTAGAAATTTCCAGTGATTCAAGGACAGGTAAACTACCCACCAAATATTTTATATACACTTGCATTTATTGATGTGTGTACTTTAATTGGTTTTGCAGTTCTATATACCCTAGCATTGTATTTTCGGAAAAACCTGATGCTTCATTCACGATTTATGGTTAGTACTATTTTTGGTCCTCTTATTCCTGCGTTAACCAGATTGTTTTTAATCGTGTTGGGAATTGCCTCTAACTTTACTGATGCTTTAACCTACTCATATATTACTGTTGAATTTGTGCTACTGATAATCATTTGGAAAGAAAGAAACGCAAAGGAAATTAAATTTACATTTGTGCCTTTTTTGATTTTTATTTTAGTCCAACACATATTCATATACTATGTGGATAATTGGATTTGGTGGAAAACATTAATGAATAGTTTCGCTAACTATTCAACTTAAGTAAATAAAAAAAACGACTACCAACAATTCATATAAAAACTGACGAAACATTAATAAAAACAAGGCTTTAGACTCAAATTAAACGTTAGACCTAAGTGATAGTTTCGGGCTTCAAAATCGGCTACTTTTCATATACTAACCGATAATTGCAATATTTAAAAACCAATTAATTCACGAAATAGTATATTTGAAACTCAAGCCCATTGCTATTGCAAACTACTAAACGTTTATATTTTATTGATGCTGTAAGAGCCTTTGCCATTTTAATGATGTTACAAGGGCACTTTATAGATACGCTGTTAGATGTGTCTTACAGAGACCAAGCAAACACTGCATTTAAAACCTGGGAATACTTTAGAGGTATTACTGCGCCTACATTTTTTACTATCTCAGGTTTAATATTTTCGTATTTATTAATTAAAGCAAAACATAAGGGCAACACAGAACAACGTATGCGCAAAGGTTTAGTGCGAGGCTTTATGCTTATAGGTATTGGTTACTTATTGCGCGTGCCTGTTTTTGAGTGGCTTATTGGCGAGTTTGATAGCTATTTTCTAATTATTGATGTTCTACAGTGTATTGGCTTATCGCTTATACTTGTTGTCTTCATATACAGGCTTACTTTTAAAAAGACACTCGTATTTTCTATTTTAATGTTAGTAATTGGTATTACCGTATTTGTTACAGAACCATTATACAGATATTTGAAGTTATCACATGTACCAGAACTATTTGCAAATTATTTGAGTAAAGAAAATGGTTCTGTATTTACCATTATTCCCTGGTTTGGCTATACCGCTTTTGGTGCTTTTATAGCAACATTATTTTATCGTTATGTAGAACGTAAACACTTTAAAATAGCCATTTTATTTGGCTTTTTTATCGTTGGACTATTACTGATATTTAAATCCTCTTGGGTATTAATGCAGCTGTACTTTATACTCGATGTTGAATTATTAAAAGATGTTGCCTATTATAATTATCTATTCACACGACTTGGGAACGTCCTAATATTATTCGGCTTATTTTATGCTACTGAGCGCTATATAAAGCTACCTTTAATTTTAAAGGTAGGACAAAAAACTTTATCCATCTATGTTATTCATTTTATTATTATTTATGGCAGTTTTACTGGTATAGGCTTACACCAAATTATAGGAAAAACTTTATTGCCATGGCAAGCTATACTCGGAGCCTTAGCGTTTTTAACTACTGTTTGTTTTATGTCGTTTCATTATGCTAAAACCAATCATTTTGTTTACAATATGACAAGAAAAATGATTGAAAAAATTAAGCGCATTTAGTAATCCTCATACCAATCGAAATTTTCTTTAATTATTCGGTCTTTTTCAGCTTTTATAAACTCCAAAAATGCTAATGCGGTTGGTGATAAATTTTTTGATTTTTGCCATACTAAATTCCAGTTTGTCACAATAGGTAATCCTTTAAATGGAATAATCTCAAGATCACCATTTTTTAGCTCATTATTAATTCCTATTAAAGGCATAATAGAGTAGCCTAAACCAGCTATTACGGCTTGTTTTAGTGCTTCGTTAGAGGTTAACTCCATACGCTTTGGAGTAGATATATTATGGCTAGCTATGAAATTTTCCATAGCATTACGCGTGGCAGAACCATCTTCTCTATATAACATCGGATAGGTTTCAAAAATTTTCTTTTTACTCACCTTTCTATTGAACTTTTCTTTGGTACCACCAACAAGATAAAGTTTGTTAGCCATTAACTCTATTCGCTCTAAATTTAATTGGTCTGGTATAACAGATACCAATGAAAAATCTACTTCATTCTTTTCCAGGCTTTTTACAACGCTTGTCTTATTAGTCACATCCATGATGAGATCTACACCTTTGTTCTGATTTGTGAAGTCTGATAAAAAATAAGGCATCACATATTTTCCAGTGGATACGACAGATATTTTTAAACGACCTGCAACCTGACCTTTAAAGGACATCGTCTTATAATCAATAGCTTGTACCTGGTTTAATATATTTTCAGCAGCTTCAGCTATTTCCTGACCGAAATCAGTAACATAAAGTTGTCTTCCTACAACTTCAGTTAAAGGAATTGAAAACTGATCTTGAAATTTTTTTAGTTGAATTGAAACCGCAGGTTGACTCAAGAATAATGCTTCCGAAGCCTTAGTAATACTCTTCAATTGTGTGATCTTTAAAAAGATTTGAAGCTGATGCAAAGTGTAATTCATAACTTTTACTTATGTATATTATTATATATATATATAAAAATAAATAAAATATTCTTTTAAACTTTGTGTATCGAAAAAAATTAATGAACATTTAATATTAGAACAAACATGTCACGATTAGAATCTAATGCAAGAGTTGAAAATTTAAGAAACACAAAGTCGAAAAAATCTGCTTTAAAAACTAAAGTATATGCTGCACTTACTTTATTAGGCCTATCTGCACTTGTAACGTTATCTTATTTAAACAATAACATCTTTATTGAGCATATTGCAGTCAGTGCTTTTATAATTTCATGTATTGCCATAATTAAACTTATGGAGATCAAATAACAAATTAGTATAAACCATAATAAAACCTATAAACCATGTCAAATACAAAAACAAAAACTGACGTAAAAGAAGCAAAACAAGCGGTGCAATTAGTAGAAGGATTATTTAAACCTTCTGAAGCATCACATATTGTAAATGTATTATTAGAACAAAAAATTAACTTTCACAAAGTTCAAAAATTAAGATTATGTGAGGGCAATGAAAATTCTGACACCACATATGAAAACTCACGTATTGAAGAGCTTTTAAAAGAAAAACAGATAGCTAAAGATTATATATCTATTGCGCGTAAAGAAGGATACAATGTTGTAATCAATGGCACTTTAGATATCTCATTTGTAAAATAGTGTCTCTGTTTATATTGAGCTAATTTTATTTAATGAACTCATAATTTATTAATTTAGAGTTTTAGTAGCCAAAGCTTCTCTCATTTCTTTACCAGCCGATATTGGCTTTACTGCACCTAAGACCAGAATAATTTGTTGTTTACCAATGGAACTAGCGATTACGTCTCTAAATAATTTTGCACCAAGTGTGCAGCTATACTTATTCTGTTATTCAAAAATTTCTAAACAATAATGTTCAAGTCGAAAAGGCTTCCACAATCATGGAAGCCTTTTACTTTCATAGCAATTAATCACAATCAACTTAAAGATTTAATTACCTTTATAACATAGATCGTGCTATTACAATTCTACATACGAAGTTTTTACAGTAGCGGTTTTATATTTTTAATTTATTATGGTAAATCTTATTGAAACATTTTACATAGCATTTCAGAAATTAGATGCAAAAACCATGAATTATTGCTATCATAATAACATCGTTTTTGAAGATCCTGCTTTTGGTGTTTTAAAGGGAAATCGTGCTAAAGCAATGTGGTTGATGTTATGTGAATGACGAAAAATAAGGACTTTAAGGTGGTTTACTCAAACATTAAAACCAATGGTAATAATGCATCTGCGCATTGGGAGGCATTTTTTACCTTTAGTAAAACAGGACGAAAGGTGCATAACAAGATTGACGCTAGTTTTGAATTTAAAGACGGATTAATTATTAAGCATACTGATGGTTTTAATCTTCATAAATAGGCTCGACAAGCCTTAGGTTTCAAAGGACTTATACTTGGTAATACTGGGTTTTTTAAAAAGAAACTAAACTCACAGACTAATTATCTCCTTGATAAGTATATAAATGAAAAAAAGCTACCTAAATAATTTTAGATAGCTTTTTTTAAGTTGCAATGTTTCTTTTTAGGGACTTATTAGTTTACTTTATGTTTCATTGCATATAATAATATTCAATTCTTATGCCAAATTTCTCTTTAAATTAAAAAAAGCAAGATTCATTACTATTATTATATATCAAAGGCAGAAAAATAGGATGAAAATATAACTTTTGAAAATTTATTCGATTAACTGTAATCTTTAATTTTTCCCTCTATACCTTCATAAAAGGCTTTAATATGCTTAAAATCAGCTTCCATATCGTCTGTGGGATAGAACGGTTCTGAAACTTTATTCTGTTTATCCTTAAAGTCTAGTGTGAACATTATTATAGGCACTTTTGCAGATTTAGCAATATAGTAGAATCCCGTTCTCCATTGTGCAACTTTTTTACGAGTACCTTCTGGCGCAAGGGTTAATCGAAATTCGTCTTCTTCTTCAAATAGTTTAGTAATAGCTTCTACTTTGTTTTGACCAGATGTTCTGTCAATTGGTCTTCCTCCAATTGCCTTAAAATAGTAATTGAAGGGCCATTTAAATAATTCCTTTTTACCTATAAAATTAGTTTTTACACCTGTAATTTTCCTTAGATATAAACCAATAAAGAAATCATGCCAACTCGTATGAGGTGCTGCTATAATGACTGCTTTCTTTACGGTGTCCTTTGAAAAATTAGTGTTTCCAACGATATTCCAACCAAGGATCTTGAAGTAAATTAATTTCGCTAACCAACGCATCTTACATCTTTTTGTAGAGCGCTAAGAGCTTTTGACGCGTCATGATTTTATTCCAGTTCTTTCCCAATGCGTTTTCCCAAAGTGGCTCTAAGCTTAATGCAACATCTATCATAGTTTCAAATTCACTATCAGATAAATCTGAGCAGACACCTTGTGGTAAAGTAATATTGTGCTTAGACTTCATTTTTTTAAACATTGCAACTCCTTCAGGATAATAATCTTCTAAATGATCAAAAGCGATACAATTCCCTATGCCATGTTTAACACCTAACAAATAACTAAGCCCATAACTCATGGCATGTGCTACACCAACCTGAGAATAGGCAATACTCATTCCACCATGCCAGGAAGCCATCATTAATTTATCTTGAGAATCTTCTTTGCTCAAATTATCGCTTAAAAATATTTCTTCACAAAGCTCAAAGGCCTTTTCACCATAGCTCTGGCTAAACGCATTTAAATAAGTGCCGTTTAAAGATTCTACACAATGCACAAAACAATCCATACCTGTGTAAAACCACTGGTCATGAGGTACATTTTTAGTTAGCTCTGGATCTAGGATAACTTGATCGAAGGGCGTGAAGTCACTGTTGATACCTAGTTTACGGTCTGGTCCTGTTAATATGGTAGTACGAGATACTTCTGCGCCTGTACCAGAAATAGTCGGAATTCCTACATGACAAATAGCTGGGTATTTTATAAGATCCCAACCTTGATAGTCCTTTGATTCACCTTTATTAGTTAACATCAATGATACCGCTTTAGCAATATCCATAACTATGCCACCTCCAATACCAATTATTCCGGAAGGTAATTCACTAAATTCTAAAATAATGTCTTCAACTAATTGATCAATTTGCGAAGTTTTAGGCTCTTCTTTAGTAGGTACATAAATAATTTTATCCTTATAAGACAGTGTAATTCTTGACGTTAACCAATGATTGCCTTTAAAAACATCATCTACATAAAAAATAAATGGTGCATTTCGTCCATTTCGTTTAGGCGAAAGTATATCATCTAACTGATTAAAGCTTCCGCGTCCAAACACAACTCTAGACACCATTGGGTAATTCTTATATATCATCTACTCTATATCTTTAACAAAAATAAAACTTAGTTTATTTAATTGTTTTTAAAAAATTTTAAAATTTCTAAAAGGCTGTAAACCGTTTTGTAATCTACACCATTAGTTTCGTTTTCTGAAACTTTTTCATGCTGCCACGTGGTATGAAATGGAACATGGATAGCTTCAGAACCAATATTTATTAATGGTAAAATATCTGATTTTAATGAGTTTCCTACCATTAAAAATTCAGATGGTTTTATATCTAAATGTTTCAAAAGTCTAGAATAATTGTATTCTTGTTTTTCACTCAATACTTCTATATGATGAAAATAATCAATCAAGCCAGATTTTTCTAATTTTCGCTCTTGATCTAATAAATCACCTTTGGTTGCAAGGATTAATCTATAATCCTTAGATAAGGTTTTTAGTACTTCCTCTACTCCTTCGAGTAATTCTATAGGTTTATTTAACATTCTTTTTCCTATGTTCAGAATGTCTGAAATGATACTATTTGAAACCTTACCATTAGATAATTCTACAGCTAATTCTATCATAGATAGCACAAAACCTTTTACCCCGTAACCATAAGTTCCAAGATTTTTAAGCTCCATTTTATAAAGCTCCTGATCTATTTTATTAGGCGTTTCGTAGTGCGATAATAATTTACCTACCTCTTCTTCTGCTTCTCTAAAATAGGTTTCATTCACCCATAGCGTATCATCTGCATCGAAGCCAATAACTTTTATGTGACTGTAATCTATTTCCACAAACGTTTTGCTTTTTCTAAATCTTCTGGAGTATCTATTTCTACACCTTGCACTTCAGTTTCTACCATTTTTATACGCTTACCGTATTCAAGATATCTTATGCATTCTATCTTTTCTGTCGCTTCAATAAACTGCATTGGCAGCACAGAAAAATCTAGTAGCGCCTGCTTTCTAAATGCATATATACCTTTATGTTTAAAATATCTTGTATTAGCATTTTTATCTCTAGGGTATGGTATAGGACTCCTGGAAAAATACAAAGCAAAATTATTTTGATCTACAATAACTTTTACAGTATTTGGGTTACTTATCTCGTCCCAATCCGTAATCTCTACCATAAGAGATGCAAGGTCTATTTCTTTATTGATATCGTCTTTAAAAACTTCCAATACTTTAAACAGACTTTCCCGCTCTGTAAATGGTTCGTCTCCCTGAACATTAACAACAATATCACAATCTACATCGGAAACGGCTTCAGCTATTCTATCACTACCAGATTCATGTTCTGTTTTGCTCATAATGGCTTTTCCGCCGTTATTCACAATTTCATTAAAAATGACCTCACTGTCAGTAACCACATAAACTTCACTAAAAAGTTGAGTTGCTATAGTAGCTTCATAAGTACGTAAAATCACGGATTTTCCAGCTAAGTTTTGCATTAACTTACCGGGAAAACGAGATGCACTATAGCGTGCAGGAATCATTGAAATAATCTTCATTTTACTTACTTAAGCGAATTTCAAAAATACAGTTTTACGATGATTTAGGCTTCCTCAATTTTAACTTTTTATACAACCTATATACTATGTAAAGAATTATAAGAACTAAAATAATAGCCAGAACAGGAAGAAATATAGAAATAACGGACATAACTACAGACGTACCTGTTTCGATTGTAGACACCACAGGATTGGCAACTCCAGCTGTTGAAACTGTTGATCCCAATCTTGTGACACTTGCAGAACTTTTAATTGCTGCCGCAGTTCCACCACCAGCAATAATAGCCAATGCCCAAGTTACAACCGGACTTAAATCAGCCACTGTAGAAACCATGACGGCTGTTCCCGCAACTGTCGCTAAGGGAATTGCAATAGTATCTAGGAGATTATCAACAACAGGTAAATAATAAGCTATTATTTCTACAACGGTAGCTATGCCTAATGTAATTACAGCAACTGTACTGCCAATCCACATCCAAGATTCATTAAGTTCCCAGAAATTAAAATAGACTGCTAAACTTAAAGCAAATAAAGGCAAGAAAACTCTGAAGCCAACCGATGCTGATAAGCCTATGCCTAAAAATATGCTAAGAATTGTTTCTGCTGTCATTCTTCTAATTTAATTCATTTTCTTCAAACAGATCATCTTTAAAACCTATGAGATATAATTTTTCTTTTGCTCTTGTTACTGCAGTGTATAACCATCTTATGTAATCTTTATTCATACCTTCTGGTAAATAGGGTTGCTCAATAAATATGGTATTCCACTGACCACCTTGAGACTTATGACATGTTATGGCATAACTAAATTTAACCTGTAGCGCATTAAAAAACTTATTGTTCTTTACTCCTAAAAATCGTTTGTAATTAGAGGTTTCATCTGCATAATCTTTAGAGACTTCTTGGTATAATCGGTTAGATTCCTTATAACTTAATGATGCACTTTCTACCGCAATTGTATCTAGCAATAATACAGTTTCAAAAGGACGCATTTTTGGATAATCTACCATCTTTACTTTCACTTCAGCAAACTTAAATCCATACAATTCTTTGATGCTAAAAATCTCTAAGACTTCAATTATATCGCCATTAGCTATAAAACCAGCTTCAGATGTTGGCTTTACCCAGAAATAGTTATTCTTTACTACCATTAAATAATCACCGGCGGACAATTCACTCTCATTAAATAAAATGCGTTGTCGTATTTGTTGGTTAAACATATTCGCACGTTTGTTGCTTCGCACTATTATGGCTGTTTCCTCATAACCTTCATTACTGTAGGCATCATTGATAGCATCCATAATTTCATAACCATCGATTAGTCTTACGATATCTTTATATGGTGTAACATTAAATTTAAAACTATCGTAAAAGGTAGAAGCTAATACTGCTCTTAATTCTGTAGCGTTTTCTAATATTCCTGAATCTTGTTCTTGCCTAACAACTTCATCTAATTCTATACCGATGACATCCTTATTGTAATTGAGACTTAATTTATCAGCATCTAAAGCCGGGCTTAAATCAGATTTTACTGGTGGTAATTGTGCTTTATCCCCTATTAATAATAATTTACACTGGTGACCAGAATAGACATACTGCATTAAATCATCTAAAAGTGATCCGTTTTCAAACAATTTTGAGTCTGAAGGTACATCTGGAATCATAGAAGCTTCATCAACTATAAAAATTGTATTTCTATGTTTGTTGGGCTGCATTACAAATTTTACACCACCACTTTTTTCTTTTTTTGGAAAATATATTTTCTTATGAATGGTAAAAGCCTCTTTATTCGAATAATTAGAAATCACCTTCGCCGCTCTTCCTGTTGGTGCTAGTAAAACTGCACTTTTTTTTGCTTGCCACAGGTTTGAAACTATCGTACCAATAATACTAGTCTTACCTGTACCTGCATAACCTCTTAATAAATATAAGGTATTTTTAGAGGTACTGAATATAAACTCAGAAAGTTGCATTAAAACCAAATCTTGCTTAGATGTTGGCTGAAATGGAAATTTAGATTTTAATAAAGAGTAAAATGCAGAAGCATTAGTAATCATAAAGAATTTTTTATAAAGCAATATAACATTAATATCCATTTTTACAGAGGCATAGTGCTAATAGATATTTATTTTGAATGATTTTTATTTAGATAGTTTTAACGAACAAAAAAAAATTGTAGATTTGCGATAGACCTAATTAATAAAGACATTATATGAAAGTAATTATAGCAATTGTAGTTATTATACTGTTAACCATTTTAATTGTATGGCTAATAGATAAGTTTGTTCCCAAAAAAGCTAAACCTATAATCAACGTTTTACTTTGGGTATTAATTATTTTCTTAGGTTATAAAACCTATATGTCAGTATACAAAGAGATTCAGTTTAACCAGCTAAAGGTTGAACGCTACAAAGTTGTTATCGATCAACTTATAGATATTAGAGATTCTCAATTAGCATATAAAGAAGTCAATGGAGAATACGCTGGTAATTTTGATAAATTAGTGAGGTTTATTGATACAGCTAAAGTTCCAATCACTCAGAGAAGAGATGTTACCGTTTTAGATGAAGAGGCTACACGACGTTTTGGTGGAGTAGAAATGTTTAAAACAGAAGTTGTAATTGATACACTGAGTTATTACTCTGTAAAAGATTCTTTATTCGATGGTACTAATCGTTACAAAACAATGATGAATTTAACTGTTGGAGATAAGAGTGCTAAAATTAAATTAAAAGCAGATAAAATAGATGATATTCCGGTGTTTGAGGCTAGTATAGCAAAAGAACTTATTCTTAGCGACCAGGAAAAATATTTAATTGAAAAAGAAAAACAAGTCGTTTCAGTTGACGGTGTAAATGGATCTATGCTAAAAGTAGGTTCTTTAGAAGAAGTTAATACTACCGGAAACTGGCCAAAAAACTATATCAAATCTCAATAGTTTTGACCAAAAACAACATTAAAGAACTGTCCATTCAAGTTAATTTGAATGGGCTTTCTTTTTGTATACTAAATAGAACGTCAAATACAGTAGAGTTACTTAAAACTATCGATTTTAAATCTAAACTTACTCCATTCGATGTACTTAATAGATTAAAAACTGAGTTGAGCAGTAATACGGAGTTTTCTGACGAATTTGACTCGGTATTGGTAATACATCAGAATGAACTATCTACACTTGTTCCTAAAGCTTTATATGACGATAATTTAAAAGCAGATTATTTAAAATTTAATTCAAAGATCTTAAAAACAGATCTTATCGCAGAAGATGAGATTACGGTCAATGACAGCATTAATGTGTATGTGC
The DNA here is from genome assembly GCF_965656915.1 of Winogradskyella sp. Classification (GTDB taxonomy): domain Bacteria; phylum Bacteroidota; class Bacteroidia; order Flavobacteriales; family Flavobacteriaceae; genus Winogradskyella. The sequence goes on from NZ_CBFHMI010000002.1 coordinate 74,594, forward strand.
CATATGTAAATATCAACAATTACATTTTTGAGACTTTTGGTGAATTTGTGTATAAACATGCCACAAGTATTTTTATAAATTCTGTGTTACAACATAAACATTCAGAAAAACATTCAGAAGTTTATATAAATGTAACCCATAACGCTATTGAATTGATTGTTACAGTACACGGAAGACTTCAGTTGATTAACGTGTTTGATTATACTACCAAAGAAGATTTTATCTATTATGTTCTATTTGTTTTTGAACAATTAAAACTAGATGCAGAAACAACACTAATTCATTTAAGTGGAAATATTGACAAAGATGGCGAGCTTTATAACGTATTATACACTTATGTTAGACATATTGACGTAGTGAAGTTTACAAGTTCATACCATTTTAATAATTCTATAGATTCTGATGGTCTACACAGACACTATCTTATTCTAAACTCTTTCTAATGCGTATTATATCTGGTTTGTATAAAGGTAGACGCATTTCAGCTCCAAAAAAGCTACCAGTGCGACCTACAACAGATATGGCGAAGGAAGCCTTATTTAATATTATAAATAATCGGTATTATTTTGATAATATTTCAGTCTTAGATTTATTTGCTGGTACTGGGAACATTAGTTATGAATTTGCCTCCAGAGGCACTGAGAAAATCTTAGCTGTAGATGATAATTATGGGTGTATAAAATTTATTAATAATACTTCCGAGTCTTTTGATATGCCTATTAATACAATAAAAAGTGACGTTTTTAAATTCCTAGAACAAACTCAACAAAAGCATACCATTATTTTTGCTGATCCTCCTTATGATTTTGAGATTGAACGCTTTTCTAAGCTACCAGAATTAGTCTTTAAAAATACTATTCTAGAAGATGAAGGATTACTTATTGTAGAGCATTCTAAACATACGGATTTAAGCCACTTAAATAACTATTCACATTCCAGAAGTTATGGAGGAAATACGTTTAGTTTTTTCGAAAATAACTGAATACCAGAAACGTAGGGCAATTCCTAGTTAATAATTATACTTATCTTGTATGTTATTAACTATTATACCTCCCTTCATTTACTTCTTCTATTTTTGATATGGTTAAATAAGCTATTAACCAAAATCAAACAATTATGAAAATTTTTAAAAAGACCATTCTTTTAGTATTATAATACTAGCAGGTAATTTTATCTATGCACAGAGTGAACCAGAAGTAACCCTAAAATTTGAAAACGCAAAGGTCGCAGAAACTTTGGTCAAAAATTATACTGATGCTTTACAAAATGGAGATGTAGACAAAATGAATGCACAACACCATGATGAGGCTATGATATATGGATTAGGTAGCGGTCTAGATTCATTAACTGTGAAACAACATAAAGTATACTTTACTAATAGCACCAATCAATACAAACATTCAAGATCAGAAGATTTATATCTACCCGTAAAAGTAGATAACAACAGGAATAAAGGAGAATGGCTTCTATCTTGGGGAACTAATACAATTACCGATAAAAAATCAGGTAAAGAGATAGTAGTACCTTACCACACAGTGTCAATGATTGCAGATGGAAAAATTGTATTTATGCGTTATTTCTATGATATGATGAATATTATGACTAGTCAAGGTTACAGTATTTCACCACCTAAAGAATAATATTTTAAAATCGTTAAAATCTCACGAATATGAAAAATTTATTAACACTAGGATTATTAGTTTTATTATTTACTTCTTGCCAGGAACAAAAGCAAAGATATTTTGCAGAATCAACTGAAACTAAGACTTTAGAAGCCGGCATTACCGCTTACGAAAGTAGTGATTGGGACAGATGGAAAAGTCATTTTGCTGACACAGCTAAGATCTATGTCAATTCTAAAGAACCGATGACCTTAGATGCTAGATTAACTAATCTAAAAGCTATGACTGACGCGTTTTCTTCTTATGGATTTGATAAAAACGATGATTACATGAAAATGGTAATAGATAAAGAAGACGAAACATGGGTCTATTATTGGGCTCAACATAGTGGAACCATGGTCAATGGAACTAAATTGTCTATGCCTGTTCATTTAGCAGTTCAATTTACTGATGGAAAAATAACAGCAGAGCACATTTACTTTGATGCCACAGCAATGAATGCTGTGCTCAATGCTATGCAAGCGGCCGAAACTGAGAACACTGAATCTATTGAAGAATAGATAGCAATCAAAAAAACCTTCTATTGCTAGAAGGTTTTTTTCTTAAGTAAATCTATAAGCCGAATTCTGTACTCAAAATGAGCCCTTATCATTTATCTACGTTTACTATTACTAGCAAACTTTAGCTGCCTACCCTCTAACATTGCACGTGCCGCACTCAAACGTTAGTTTACATGACATTGCACCACATAGAGTTTACCTGATTTCACTACAGCATTACCTGTACATACTTTCTGTTGCACTTTTCCTAGTCTCTCGACTGATGGCTGTTAGCCACTATGTCTGCACTATGGTGTTCGGACTTTCCTACTCTAAATAAATTTAGAATCGATAAGGCAATCTACTCGCAGTAAAAGTAATCAAATTGTTAATAACTCATATTAAATTTTAACTGCATTAAAGCGCAATTTATTGGTTATTCTTAAATTTGTAATTCAGTTAAATCTCAATGGAACACTTCGTAGTATCGGCACGTAAATACAGACCACAAACCTTTAAGGATGTTGTGGGTCAGCAGGCCATTACAAACACTTTACTAAATGCTATTGAGAATAATCATTTAGCCCAAGCTTTATTATTTACTGGTCCACGTGGTGTTGGTAAAACAACATGTGCTAGGATTTTAGCCAAAATGATAAATAGCGATGGTAACACCAGTGAAGATGAAGACTTTGCATTTAATATTTTTGAATTAGACGCGGCTTCTAATAATTCTGTAGATGATATCCGAAATTTAACCGATCAGGTTCGTATTCCACCTCAGGTAGGTAAATATAAAGTTTATATCATAGATGAGGTACACATGCTGTCCCAAGCGGCTTTTAATGCGTTTTTAAAGACCTTAGAAGAACCACCTAAACACTGTATATTTATTCTAGCTACAACGGAAAAGCATAAAATTATACCAACTATTTTATCACGTTGCCAGATTTTTGATTTTAAGCGTATTACAGTTACTGACGCTAAAGAGTATTTAAAGTATATCGCTGAAGAACAAGACATCAATGCAGAAGATGACGCGCTTCATATTATAGCTCAAAAAGCTGATGGAGCCATGCGTGATGCTTTGTCCATATTTGATCGTGTTGTGAGTTTTTCAGGTAAAAACTTAACGCGCCAGGCCGTAACTGAGAATTTGAATGTACTCGATTACGAGACTTATTTTACCAGTACAGATTTAATATTAGAAAATAAAATCCCTGATTTGCTGGTGCAATTCAACGCTATACTTTCAAAAGGGTTTGATGGACATCATTATATAGCAGGTCTAGCTTCTCATTTTAGAGATTTAATGGTTTGCAAAAACCAGGTAACCATAGAATTATTAGAAGTTGGTGAAGACACTAAACAGAAATATATAGAACAATCACAGAAAACATCTCATAGTTTTCTAATGAGAGGCATACAATTAGCCAACGACTGCGATTTAAAATACAAAACCAGTAAGAATCAACGCTTATTAGTGGAATTAACACTCATGCAATTAGCCTCTATCACTTTTGATGGAGAAAAAAAAAACAATAAGTACTTCATAATTCCTCCTTCATATTTTAAAGCAAGAAGTATTCAGCCAATTCCAGTTCAAAAACCAAAAGCTGAAACTAAAAAACCTGAGCAGACTGCTTCCACCACAAAAGAAGATATAGAAGAAAATATTACTGCCGTTGCAGAGCCTGTGGTTATTCCAAAAATTTCTATTGAAAAACCGAAGAAAGTCACATCTGGTTTATCGTTAAAAAGCATACGGGAGAAAAAAGAACATCAAATACGACAAATGGATGTGGTAATTGATGAAGAAGATTTGCCAAAAGAACCTGTTAAACAAGAAGATCTTGAAAAGGCCTGGTATAACTACACCCAATCGCTTCATAAGAAAGGCGAAAAAATTATGGCTTCAATTCTAGAAATGGAAGCCCCTAAATTAAAAGGTATAGCCATATGCCTTACCTATTCTAACAATACGAATAAAATAGAATTAGAGCGCTCTCAATATCCTTTATTGGTTTATTTGAAAAAGACATTAAAGAATTACGATTTACACTTAGATATTTCAGTTAATGAAGAAGTCGCAAAAAAGTATGCCTTTACTCCACAGGAAAAGTATGAGAAATTGAAAGAAAAAAATCCGAATATAGAAATTCTTAAACGTACGTTTGGATTAGATGTTTAATACTATGAAACATATTTTATATCTATTTCTAATTTCCGTTTTGGTATTTATAAGTTGCGAAGGCCGTAAAACGTCTCATGAAGCGCTACTTGAAAGTATCGAAGCATATGACAAAGAGGTTGTAACTGAAAAAATAGTTTTTATCCCAGAATATTATTCTGAACGTGAAGTAGATACTTTATTTCAAAATGGCTACAGCGTACAGATAAAAACTTACTCAGATATGGCTAATAGTATACTTTTTACCAAAATTGAAGACACTATTAATTACCAAACCTATTATAGAAATTTTAAGTTTGATATCCGTATTGAAAGAGATGGCAAACTCATCTTTGAAGAGTGTTTTGATAAAAAGAAAATTAATCTTCTTTTTAGATATGATACAATAACCAAATCTAATATCGAGGATCACGAATTTGATAAAATCGGAATTCTGAAATCAATCGAAGTCAATGATGATGCACCTATGGCTGATAAATTAAAAATAGATGTGATCTACGCTATACCTGAAACCGATAGAACATCTTTACACTCTATAATTATTGATAAAAAAGGAAGATTAAAAGTAGAACGAATAGGACCATATTAGATATGCTAGGACTAAAACTACCGACAGACCCAAGATGGGTAAATATTGTAGAAAAAAATATTGAAGAAATATTAACTGATCATGCTTATTGCGAACAAAAAGCTGCAAGTACGGCAGTTTCATTAATTGTGAGTTTCCCTGAGTATACAGAACTGGTACAGGAAATGATTGAGCTTGTTAATGAAGAGATGAGTCATTTTAAAATGGTACACGATCTTATCTTAGAGCGAGGATGGATACTAGGTCGAGACCGTAAAGATGAGTATGTAATTGAGCTATTAAAGTTCTTTCCTAAAGGCGGAAGCAGAACGACGCAACTTGTACACAGATTACTTTATGCGGCATTAATAGAAGCACGTAGTTGCGAACGCTTTAGATTATTATCTGAAGAACTAGAAGATAAAAAATTAGCTAAGTTTTATAGAAAACTTATGATAAGTGAAGCTAGCCATTATACCATGTTCTTAAATTTTGCAAGACAATATGGTGATAGAAAAGAGGTTGATGAAAAATGGCAAAACCTATTGGAATATGAAGCTGAAATAATGAAAGACTTAGGGAATAAAGAGACTGTACATGGGTAACTTAAAAAAGCCTAGCAATTTGCTAAGGATTTTTTAAGTTATTTTGATTACTGTATTACTGTTTAAATTTTAATACCAAAACCAAATTGCATAACGTGGTTATTAGCTTCTATATCAGTTAAATCTTCATCTAAGATATTAGTAAGACCATAAGAGAATCTGGCATCAACGAATAAGTCATCTGTTATCATGTATTCAAAACCAGCTACGCCAGAGAACGCAAATGTTGAAAACCCATCGTTATCTTTCCATGTTTTTAAAGCTACTTGTGGGCCAACTCCTATTCGTAAACGATCCGAAACGGATAAACGTAATAAAATTGGTAATTGAATATAATCAGCTCTTATAGATTCATCTTTTCCTCCTTCTGCAGACCATTGTAGTTCTGTTAAAAGTGATAAATTCTCTGAGAATTCAAATTCTACAAATCCTCCAAAGGCAAAACCATTTCTATGATCATTTTCAAAAGTTGCATCTGGTTCAAAGTCTAAATTTGATACGTTAATAGCTCCTCTTATACCATATCTTATATCCTGAGACACACAAATAGTTGTAAAACAAACTAACACTAAGGCAAGTAAATATCTTTTCATAATTTTCAATTTGAGAGTGCCAATATAAATTTTAATTTCAAGATTTCCATAATATTATTGATTTTCATTGCTGAAAATGGGTTGAAATGCAAGATTTAAATAGTAACGCTAGAGACTGTTTCGTGATAAATACTTTTTATAATTCCATCAGATAATCCAATTTTAGGGACATAAATATCCTTTGCTCCACTCCATTTCATCGCAGATAAATAAATTCTGGTTGCAGGAATTATAACATCAGCTCTATCTTGATTTAAATTTAATTTAGTAATACGTTCTTCGTAAGAATAATTTTGTAACATTTTATAGTAACTCGTTAAATAGAAATAAGTTAAGGGCTTACCTAAGTCCTTACCTGATATCTTAAATATCTTATTAATATTACCACCAGAACCGATCAGCTCTATTTTGTAATACTGCTTGGTATTTTCTTTAATCCAGGTTTCTAGCTCGATCCAGGTTTCATTTTTAACAATATCATTTAATAGTCTAACCGTACCTATTCTAAATGATTTGGATTTTATTTTTTCTCCGTTATGAATAATTGAGAATTCTGTACTACCACCACCAACATCTACATACAGATATGTTTTATTTGGGTCTATAAATCTGTGTAAATCTGTGGCAGCGATTATAGCTGCTTCTTCTTCCCCATCAATAATATCAATATTTATGCCGCAGGATTCTAAAATATGGTTGGACAGGTATTCACTATTCTTTGCTTCTCGCATAGCCGAAGTTGCGCATGCTTTATATCTAACCACGCCATGAGACTTAATTAGTAAACTAAATGCCATCATGGTATCAATCATACGTTTTTGATTGTACTCTGACACTTCACCATTAACAAATACATCTGCTCCTAGCCTAATTGGCACTCGAACTAATGAATTTTTCTTAAAAATAACGGGTTCTCCTTCCTGCTCAATTATATTAGATATGAGCAGCCTCACTGCATTAGAGCCTATATCTATAGCGGCATATTTGCTTATTTTTAGCATATTATTTTTCTAACTTTTTGAGATAATAATTATAGGTTTCAAATTGTGCACGTATCTTTTTATGATCATTACGTTTGTAAGTATTATCCTGAGTTTGATTAATGATACGGGCTTTTACATTATCATTCCAGCATATTTCGAATAAATCCTGTAGTTCATTTTTTATATCTTCGTCGTAAATTGGACACGTCACTTCTACCCTATTATCAATGTTTCGCGTCATCCAATCTGCTGATGAAATGAAAAATTTTGGCTTATCGTTATTCGAAAAAATAAACAATCTAGTATGTTCTAAAAATTTATCGATTATACTAATGATTTCAATATTTTCACTCATTCCTTCTACACCTGGCACCAAACAACATAATCCTCTAACAATCATCTTTATCTTTACACCTGCTCTGCTGGCCTCATAAAGTTTATCAACCATCTTATAACTACTAATACTATTCATTTTTAACTTTATATAAGCAGTATTACCTAGTTTGGCATTACGTATTTCTTCATCTATTAAAGCAAATAGTTTAGACTTGGTGTAATGTGGTGAAGTTATTATGTGCTTATACCGATGAATTTTATAATTGACCTCAAAAAAGTTGAATACTTTATTGATATCCTTTAATATTTTAGAATTTGCTGTTAACAAGGTAAAATCTGTATATATCTTAGCAGTAGATTCATTGAAGTTTCCTGTACTTACAAAGCCATAACGTACAAGCTTTTCATTTTCCTCTCGTTCAATAACACACATTTTGCAATGCACTTTTAAGCCTGTAACCCCAAAAAGCATATTTACACCTGCATCCTTCATTTGCCCAGCATAATTTATATTCGCTTCTTCATCAAATCTCGCTCTTAACTCTATGCAAACTGTTACTTTTTTACCATTCTTAGCTGCATTTATTAATGAACTTGCGACATGAGAAATTTGGGCTAGCCTGTAAATGGTAATTTTTATAGTTTTTACCTGAGGATCCAAAGCAGCTTCTCTCAAAAATTTAACTACATATGAAAACGTATGATATGGCGTATATACTAAGTAATCTTTTTGTTTGATAGTTTTAAAAATACTTACTTCTAGACTTAACCCTTTAACAGGTAAAGGTTGAATTTTACTATAAAGTAGGTCTGTTCTTCCTAAACTAGGAAAATCCATATAATCTCTACGATTATGATATCGACCACCTGGTATTATACTATCTTTAGTGTCAATACCCATGCGATCTAATAAAAAGTTTAATGTATCTTCTTCAATACTTTTATCGTATACAAACCTAACCGGATCACCACTTTGTCTATCTTTAACACTATCAGAAAGTTTATCGATAAAACTCTTACTTAAGTCACTGTCAAAATCTAACTCACCATCTCGTGTTATTTTTATCATATGGGCAGATATGCTGTCATAATTAAAAATATTAAAGATATCATCTAAGCAATAACGCAACATATCATCTAACATAATGATATAATTAGACTCTCCTTTTCGTGGTAAAACCACAAAACGATCCATTGCTTTAGAAATTTCAATTAATGCGAACTGATCTGCTCCGTTTGAGTTAGTCATTTTAATGGTTAAATAAGCTGCACTATCTTTTAATTCAGGTAATGCAACATCTTCGTTTAAGACTATGACTACTAATGCTGGACTTATTTCCTGATAAAAATAATCTTTAATAAAATCGTGTTGATCAGCATCAATATCGTTTTCTTTGATTATATGAATATGTTCATTCTCAAGCTGTCGGTTTATAGAATCTAATATTTCTAAGCTTTCACTTTGCTGATTAATTACTATTTTAGTTATCTGTTCTAAAAGTTCACTTGCTTTAATACCACCAAGTTCGGCTTTACCACCTTTGCCTGCCTCATCGATTCGCCTTACTGTTGCGTATCTAACTTTAAAAAATTCATCTAAATTGTTGGAAAAAATACCTAAAAACCGCAATCTCTCAATTAACGGAACTTCCTCATCTGCAGCTTCTTGTAATACACGAGCATTAAACTGTAACCAACTTAATTCTCTATTTATATAGACGTTTTTTTCTTTTGTCATTATCGTAATTCCTTGGGGATAATAGTTTGTATTGTCTTACCTTTTTTTAATGAATTCCAATCATCAATATCTATCTGTATTTTTACTAATCCACTTGTAGGAAGATTAGACAAATAAACACTTCCAAATATATTAGAAATAGATGTGAAAGCATGATTATGACCAAAAATCATTACATCACTGATATCATTTGGTAATTTTTTGATGAAATTAATGACACTTTCACCACCAAAATCGTATAAATCTTCTTGTATTTTAATATTCTTTGTAGGAAAATTACTAATACTACAAAATAATTCACATGTACTTAATGCTCGTTTTGCCGGACTTGAGTATATGACTTCAGGTAAATTATTAGACCTAACAAACTGATTAGCAACTAGCTTGGCATCTGTTTTTCCTCTTGACTTTAAAGGTCTATCACGGTCTGAAACGTCATGTTCCCACAACGATTTACCATGTCGCATAAGTGTAATTATTTTCATATCTTATCGTTTAAATGCATATTTTTTAGACAAAATGTTGTATGTCACCGTTTTAACGAGTATTTTGCCACTTTAACTCTAATGTTTGTTTATGATTATAGTTATAGGTTCTTTTGTTTTGTAAAATTAATGTAAATGACCCCAAATCAAAAATATATTAATCCATTCATTGAATCGTTTATTTTAGTTTTTACTTCCCTCTATTTTAAGCAAAAAAAGAAATAATAATGCTTTTGAAGTGTAAATAGCATAAGTCTACAGTTATCTGTAATTATTTGTGTTTACAAGTGAATGCATCACAGACATTATAAGTTATTATGTATAATATGAGAAACAAATACAATTGTATTTCAGTCGTAAACATAATTAGGGCTATTGTTATAGCTCTATTTGTTGTTTTGCCTAATTTGTTATTAGCGCAACAAACGCCATCTATTCAAACTGGTATAACATTTCAATGGTCTGATGTCCAAAATAATTTAGACGATCCAGCGACAATTGAATCAATTTCTATTAATGGAACTATCTATAATAAATTTGTTGTGCCTACAAGTTATGAGATGACTCGTTTAGGACCTGATGGCCATAGTGATAATAAGATTAGATTGAATGGAGAATTTTCTGGTGGAGATAGTGGCCAGGACAACTGGGTAATAAACGCTACTCATGCTTTTCAAGATAAAAACTTAAATCATTACTTTAGAGCAAATCATAATGGTCAAGATATTTGTTTGGATTTTAATGCTATTGACACTACAAATGCACAAAAACAAACTATTTTCTATAGCCCAGCAATTCCATCCAACTCAGATGGAGTATTAGCTATAACTGAAAGAGGTGGAAATAACTGCTTTTATATTGAGGTTTGGGGAACACCTCCAGGTGGAGGTCCTGAACAAAGATTAGGACAAACTTTTATAAGGAATTCGGGAAATTATTTTGGATATACATTTGGACCACCAGAAAATGGTTCGGATTATTGGAAATCAGGACGTTGCAATGAGAATGGACAAACAATTGGTATTGGATTATTTTTCTTAAATGCACTAGCCCCTCAAGGTTCAAAAATTACTAAAATTGAGTTTACTGGTACAACAAGAGATCATGGTGATGGCAAGATTTTTATTCTTCAAAAATACGCTGTAGATCAAAATGACACAAATTGTATTGATACTAAATATTCAGGAAACGTAGATTTATCTAATAACGTTCCTATTAATTCTACGTATTCTTTAGTATCTGGACCTACTCCTGCAGGTGATTCATTTGTTTTTAATAGTTATGGTTATTACAGTTATACACCAACTCCTGGTTTTACTGGTAATGTAACCTTTGAATATGAAGTTTGTTTACCGGTTCCAAATACATCAGTTTGTGATCAAGCAACTGTGACTATAGACTTTGCTCCATTACCTCCAGAACCGGAATTTTATATTTCTTGTGGATCTACAAATGATAACTTTACAATATCAGTTTCTAGTCCACTTGGGCCAGAATTTGAATATTCTTTAGATAATGGAATTACGTTTCAATCTTCACCAGATTTCACAGGATTAAGTGAAGGGTCTTATAATTTAGTAGTTAAAAATATTTTTACGGATTGTATAACATTTAATAATAATCCTATTGTTTTAGACAATCTCGAATTATCGAGTACAACCACAGATGTATTATGTAGAACTGAAGCTACAGGTGCAATTGATATTGCTGTATCTGGTGGATCATCACCTTACAGTTATTCTTGGAATAATGGTGAAACAAGCGAAGATCTCGTAAATGTGATAGCAGGAAATTACACAGTTACTGTAACTGATGCAAATGGATGCGAGATCTCACAAAATTTTATAATTTATCAACCGGCAAAAGAACTTACCTCAACTGGAAGTAAATCTGATGTTCTATGTAATGGTGATAATACAGGATCAATTGACTTAAATGTAAATGGTGGAACAGCACCATATTCATATTTATGGAGTAATGGTGCTACTACTGAAGATATTTCAAATCTTGTAGCTGGCACATATTCAGTTACTATAACTGATGCAAATGGATGTACAGCAACTAATCAATCTACTGTAATCGAACCTTCAGAAGTAGTTTCAGGCTCTATAACTAATATAGTTGATGTTGATTGTTTAGGATCCAAGACTGGTAGTCTAACTGCTCAGGGTTCAGGAGGAATAACGCCTTACACGTATTCTATTGATAATGTTACTACTATTCAGGCAAGTGGATTATTTGAGAACTTAATTGCTGGTGACTATACCGTATTAATTACAGATGCCAATGGATGTACATTTACAATTAATGCTACTATTGACACTGATGATAACACAAGTCCTGAAATTTCAGTGCCATCAAACTTAACTATTGAAGGTTGTTCAACTGATGATATTGATTCAGCAAATGCCGTATTTGGATTTAATACTACTGTTTCAGGTGATATACGAGTAATTTTTGCTTCAAATCCAGATTACAATGCTTCTGACGATTTTAATATAAACAGTATAACATATATTGATGTCGTCAATTCTACTGATAATTGTCCAATTACTGTCACAAGGACTTTTACAATAACAGATAACTGTAATAATACAGCAAGTGCAATACAAATAATAACAGTTCAAGATACCACGCCACCAATACTAACGATTCCTATGGATGTCACTATTGAGTGTACTGAGGATGAATCTAGTAACAATACGGGTGAAGCTACTGGTGTTGATACCTGTGGTGATGTCACTATCACACAATCTGATGTAGAAACTGCAGCTTGTGGTAATACGAAAACCATAACTAGAACATGGACAGCTACTGATACTTGTGATAACATAACTTCTGCTGACCAAACTATTACGGTTCAAGATACCACAGCGCCAACGTTTACAACTCCTGTAGATGTAACGATTGAATGTGATGTAGATGTAACTGATCTATCAATAACAGGTAATAAAACTGATGAAGCTGATAATTGTGATACAACTTTAAATGCTACTTATATTGATGTTGCTGCTGCTGGTACTTGTGCTAATGAATCTATCATTACTAGAACATGGACCTTAACGGATGACTGTGGAAATACGACAACACAAACACAAATTATTAATGTTGTAGATACAACAGCACCTACATTTACAGCACCTAATGATTTAACTATCGAGTGCGATACAGATGCTACTGACCTTTCTATTACGGGTGATGTGACTGATGAAGCTGATAATTGTGATAATGATATAGATGCTTTATATAAAGACATTGTTGTTGACGGTAATTGTCCTAATTCATTCGTTATTATGAGAAAATGGACATTAATAGATGATTGTGGTAATCAATCAACAGCTGAGCAAATCATTACTGTACAAGATGTAACGGCACCAACATTTACTGTTCCTAATGATATAACAATAGAATGTGATGAAAATACAGAACCAAAAACCACTGGTGATGTTGTAGATGAAGGAGATAATTGTTCGGTGGATTTAGAAGCCACATTTACAGATGACATTGCTGCTGGTAATTGTTCAAATGAATCAGTAATTACAAGAATATGGTCTTTAACTGATGAGTGTGGCAATACAACAATACAAACACAAACTATTAATGTAGAAGATACTACTGCGCCAACATTTACTGTACCTGACGATATAACCATTGAGTGTGATGTAGATGCTACTGACCTTTTTATTACTGGTGATGTTTCTGATGAAGCAGATAATTGTGATACAACCTTAGATGCCACTTATTCTGATGATGTTGCAGCTGGTCCATGTGCAAATGAATCAGTAATTATAAGAACATGGACATTAACTGATGATTGCGACAATACAACAACACAAATACAAACTATTAATGTAGTAGATACTACTGCACCTACTTTCACTGTTCCTGCTGACATAACTATTGAATGTGATGAAAATATAGAACCTGTGACTACTGGTGAAGTTACCGATGAAGTAGATAACTGTTCTATAGATTTAGAAGCTACATATACAGATGTTGTTGCAACGAGTAACTGTGCTAATGAATCTATAATTACACGTACATGGTCTTTAACTGATGAGTGTGGCAATACGACAACATTAGTACAAATAATTACAGTACAAGATACAACTGTACCAACATTTACAACTCCTGCAGATGTAACTATTGAGTGTGCTGTAGATGCCAATGATTTAACTATTACTGGCGACGTTTCAGATGAAGCTGATAATTGTGATACGTCCTTGGAAGCTGCATATACTGATAGTATGTCCGATGGTAGCTGTACTAATGAAATGGTAATTACACGAACATGGACGTTAACTGATGACTGTGGTAACACAACAACACAAACACAAACTATTAATGTTGTGGATACAACTGCTCCTACGTTTACAGTTCCTTCTGATATAACAATTGAATGTGATATTGATGTTGATGATGTAACTATTACTGGAGATATGACTGATGAAGCCGACAATTGTGATACAGGTTTAGAAGCTGTTTACACTGATTCTATCGTAGATGGTGATTGTGTAAATACGTATATGATTGTTCGTACTTGGACATTAACCGACGCTTGTGATAATGTGACAACGGCTCAACAAACAATTAATGTTGAAGATACTAGAGCTCCTACTTTCGAAGGTACACTTCCTGGTGAAATTACTATAGAATGTGACGCTATTCCAGCGGCAGAAACAATAACTGCAATTGATAACTGTAGTGATTCTATTACTGTAGTATTTGAAGAAAGCAATACAGCTGGCGCTTGTGACAATGAATTTGTATTAGTTAGAATATGGACAGCCACTGATGAGTGTGGTAATGCAGTATCGCACACACAAACTATTACTGTTATAGATACTACTGCACCAGAATTTAATGAAGATTTACCTTCAGATGCAACAGTTGAATGTGATGTCGTACCTACGGCTGAAACTTTAACTGCAACAGACAATTGTGGTGTTGCAGAAGTTACTTTTGAAGAAATAATTACAGATGGTGCATGTACTGGTGATTTTATAATAGAAAGAACCTGGACAGCTACTGATACTTGTGGAAATGATAACGTTTACACACAGATTATCATGGTTCAAGATACAACAGCACCTGCACTTGTCACTCCTTTCGATGAGAATGTAACAGTCGCTTGTGATGATATTCCAGAAATTCCTGAATTAGTATTTGAAGATGCTTGTTCTAATGATATGGAAGTGACATTCAATGAAGTGTCTACTCAAGTTAATGATTTCGAAGATTACGAAATTATTAGAACATGGATTGTTTCTGACGACTGTGGAAATGTTGATGAGTTTGTTCAAAATATAACTGTTGAAATTAGTAATGTGATTAATGCTTTTGATAACTCACGTTGTATTGAAGATATTGAATTTGATCTATTCGATTTATTATCTGGTGATTTTGACATGAATGGTACGTGGAGTGTTGTTGCTGGAAATGCAACCATTAATGGTAGCTTATTTGATCCATCTTCTGTTGAATTAGGAGTATATACATTTATGTATTCTTTTACAGACGGACCATGTCCTAGGGAAATTGAAGTTAATGTAACAATCGATGATAATTGTGTTGTTTTAGCATGTGGTAAGGATGATATTGTAATTTCTAAAACAGTAACAGCTAATGGTGACAACTTTAACGAGTTCTTTACTATAAGAGGTATTGAAGACTGTGGATTTGTTATAGAATTACAGATATTTAACAGATGGGGAGCTGAGATTTATAAGTCAAACAATTACCAAAATAATTGGAATGGCGATGCTCACGGATCTTCGGTAGGAAGTTCTGGAAAAGTCCCAACAGGTACTTATTATTATATTATAAATTTAAGAAATAGTGGATTAGAACCATTCGCTGGTCCTATCTACGTTGCAACTAAATAAACTTAACCGATGAAGTTATCTAAATTTTTAAGTATTGCAATAGTTTTATTGAGCGCCTCTGCTGCATTTGCGCAGCAGTTACCTCAATTTACGCAATACATGTTCAACACCATCTCTATAAATCCGGCCTATGCTGGTAGTAGAGAAACATTCAGTGCCGTTGGTCTTCATAGAAGTCAATGGGTTGGATTAGAAGGTGGACCAGAAACTCAAACCCTTTCGCTTCATACTCCTTTGAGAAATAAAAAAATAGGATTAGGACTTTCATTTATAAATGATAAACTAGGTTATGAGAATTTCTCATACATCTATGGTGATTTTTCATATACGATTCAAACTGGTGTAGAATCTAAACTTGCCTTTGGTATTAAAGGTGGATTTACACATTACAATTTAGATGAAGAATTGTTGAATGATCCATCGGTTGTCAATGATCCATTCTTTAATGATGTATCTAATCGTTGGAGTCCAAATATTGGTGCTGGTTTATATTGGCACACTAATCGTTGGTATTTAGGACTTTCTGCTCCTAGAATACTTAATACAGATTATAATAAAGGAAGAAGTGGTTCAGTTGATTATGTAGCATTAGAGCGTATTAGTTATTACGTTACTGGTGGTTATGTATTTGATTTAAGCGAAACCACCAAGCTAAAACCATCGGTTTTATTAAAAGCTACAAATGGTGCTCCTTTATCTTTTGATATCTCTGCGAACTTTCTATTTAACGAAACGTTTTGGATTGGAGGCGGTTACAGAATAAATGAATCAGCCGCAGCCATTGGAGGAATAGCAGATTTTCAAGTGTCTAAACAATTGAGAATAGGCTATGCTTATGAATATCCTATTTCAGACATTAGACCTTACACTAGTGGTACTCACGAGGTATTACTAATGTTTGAAGTCTTTAAGAGTAAACGAATTAAATCGCCTAGATACTTCTAAAAACGAAACGCATTATGAAAACAAAAATAGTAGTTCTCATCCTTACACTAAGCTGTTCGTTCGCTTTTGCTCAGACGAAACTAGCTGATAAATTCTTTAAGAATTTTGGCTATGTAAAAGCTATTGAATTATATGAGAAAGCCGTAGAAAAAGGTGATAGTAGCGCTCACGTGTTAACAAGACTTGGTGATGCATATTATAATAATTCTAAGTCAGATAAAGCCGCATTTTGGTACAAAGAAGCCCTAAAGAGACATAAAAAAATCGATGCAGAATATCTTTATAAGTATATACAATCTCTAAGAAGTATTGGTAATTACGAAGAAGCTGATCGTTGGTTTAAAGAACTAAGTGTTGCACAACAAGGTGATAGCAGATTAAAAGGTTATAACCCAGACGAAGTTGATTTATACAATCAATTAACCTCAATGAAAGAGAATTTAATTGTTGATATAAAAAATTTAGATTTAAATTCAGAATACTCTGATTTTGGATCTTACATAAGTGATAATACCCTTTATTTTGCTTCTGCAAGAGGAAATGATAATAAGGTCTACAATTGGAATAAAGAACCCTTTCTGGACTTATTTCAAGTTGCAATTACTGATGAAGGTAATGTGAGAACTTACGGATCTGTGATTGAAATTACGGCAGAAGATATTAATACAGATTATCACGAAGCTTCTGTAGCGATTACGAATGATGGGAATACAATGTATTTTACCAGAGATAATGTAACTAAAAGAAATCGTTTAGATTACGATAAACAGGGAACATCGCACTTAAAAATATATAAGGCATCTTTAGTAGATGGTAATTGGTCTGATATTGAAGAACTACCATTTAATGACGATGTATTTTCTACAGGTCACCCTGCACTTAGTGTGGACAATAAGACTCTATATTTTGTCTCTGATCGTGAAGGTGGTATCGGACAAACCGATATTTACTCTGTCCAAATTAATGAAGATGGAACTTACAGCGACCCAGAAAACATGGGAGAGAAAATTAATACAGAAGGTAGAGAAATGTTTCCTTTTGTAGCTAAAGATAGTACGCTATATTTCTCATCAGATGGATACTTAAATTTAGGTTTATTAGATATTTTTAAATCTAACATCCTAAAAGGTGATAATTCAGAGCCAAAAAATATGGGAGCACCATATAACAGTGGTTATGATGATTTTGCCTTCTTTATGGATTCAGAAAGTAAAAAAGGCTATTTTTCATCTAACAGACCAGATGGTAAAGGTGGAGATGATATCTATAGTTTTAATTCTTACCAATGTAAACAAGAAATTACAGGAACCATAACAGATGCTCAGACAGGTGCACTATTAACCGGAGTTAATATTAGATTAATAGACGAAACTAGAAAAGTCATTGAAGAAATTAATACAAAAGAAAAAAGTGACTATACTTTTACTGTAGATTGCAATAAGACCTATACGGTTGTAGGTAATAAAATTGATTACAAAGAAGATCAAACCTCTGTGAAGACAACAGAAGAAAACGATAAGAGTATTACAGCTAATCTAGAACTAATACCGTTGATTATAGACAATCAAATTGTAATTAACCCAATTTTCTTTGACTTTGATAAATGGAATATTAGAACTGATGCACAATACGAACTTGAAAATATTGTGGATGTTTTACGTAAGCATCCAGAAATGATAATTAAAATTGAATCGCATACAGATAGTCGTGGTGGTGACCGCTATAATATGAAGCTTTCAGATAGAAGAGCTAAGTCTACCAGAGATTATATTATCTCTAGAGGAATAGACGCTAGTAGAATTGAAAGTGCCATAGGTTATGGAGAAACACAATTACTAAATAAATGTGCTAACCGCGTAAAATGTAAAGAAGAAGAGCACCAATTAAACAGACGTTCTTACTTCTATATTGTAAACGAATAATTCAACCCTCGAATTACTTAAAGAAAAGCAAGCTCTTAAGGAATACCGAATTAGAAAAAATATTAGTCGAACTATTCGCCACCGATTAAAATACAATTACGCATATTTTTAAATTAAAAAAAGCCACATTTCTGTGGCTTTTTGTCTTTGCTATTAATCAACTTTTTATGCGGTTTAACGCTTAATGAAGATATTAGTAAAATACCATTTACCTTCACTATTCTGTTCGGCGGACACATCAAAATCAGTGAAATCGCCTTCTATGTTTTCTTTATGACTTGGACTATTTAGCCAAGCATTAACTACAGATGCCGCAGAATTAAAGCCATATGCTACATTTTCTGACACTATATTCGCATCTGCATTGTCTTGTAAACTTTGTTTTCTTTGAAAGAAGTTATCGTGAGAAACGTTATCTACTTCAATCATATAATCTGTATGCGTATAAGCAACTGCTTTTACGGTATTATGATCTAATAATGGATTTAAACTTTGATTGATTCTATGAGCATTTATAAGCTCCATAATTTCAATCTCTATCTGTTTTGCTTGAGGTGCAACAGGTACTTCTATTGAATTTACTTTGCCGTCTGCTGCGCTATCCGTAGAGCAAGAAGTAAAGCCTAAGAGGGCAACGATAGCCATAAATGGCAATAGTTTAGTAACTTTCATAAGTAGGTTATTTAGGTTATGGGATTACTAAATTAAAAGCCTACTTGTGTTAATTTGTTAATAATATGTTAAAATCGATTAAATGCATGTCGTTCGTCGATTTTTAATGTAAAACATCGATGAAATGCACATTTGAAATTAAAAAAAGTGTATTACAGCGAAAATATAATGTATTTCGTCGATTAAAATACAAGACTGTATTATGGAGCTAATCGATCTATTGTCCAATTGAAATCATCTTGTAACCGATAACGTATTCTATCATGAAGTCTATTAGGTCGTCCTTGCCAAAATTCAACTTCTATTGGTTTTACTATATAGCCTCCCCAATGTTTTGGTCTTTCTATTTCTTTCCCTTCGTATCGAGATTCTAAATCTTTCAATTTAGTTTCCAATTCTGATCGGTTCTTAACTACTTCACTCTGATTAGACACAACAGCACCTAGCTGACTACCTCTTGGTCGTGATTCAAAATACCCATCGCTGAGATTTTCTGGTATCTTCTCAGCTTTACCCTTAATTATTACTTGTCGTTCGGCAGCATGCCAAAAAAAGGACAAGCAAACATTTGGATTGCTTTCTATAGCTTTGCCTTTTTCACTATTATAATTGGTATAAAATATAAATCCTTCGTAAGTATATTTTTTAAGCAGCACTACTCTACTCTTTGGATAACCGTCTAATCCTAGCGTAGAAATAGTCATGGCATTTGTTTCATCAACATCAAAATGTGTATCTACTTCTATGAACCAGTTTCTAAATAATTCAATAGGGTTTTCTGGTATACTATCTTTAAGAAGTTCTCCTTTTTCGTAAGATTTTCTGTAGTTGCTTAAGTCTTTTTCCATAGTCTTGCGAAGTTAATTCAATATTTCGTTTCTATCAAAAAAAGTGTAGCTTTGATAACCCTTAATATTAATAACCCTTTAAATGCAATTTGAAAAGTCCTCCTTTTCAAAATCTTTAGATTATAATAAAGTCGTTTTAGATTTTGGATCGTATTACCTCTGTGATGATTTCTTTACTATCGAAGTCAATGAAGGAGTTCAATTTAATTAGAATAAATTAAATAGACTTCTTTCTTCATTACGCCAACATTATGGCCATGGCAAAACATTGGCATATATCGCTAATCGTGTCAACTCTTATTCAATTGACCCAGTACTTTGGTCTTATTTTGATAAGGATGACAGCATATTAATTGCGGCGTCGATAGTGAGCTACAGAGATTCAACATTTCTAAGTGCTAACATAGAAAAACAAATTGCTGCTATACCTTTAAAACGTGCTAATAGCTTAGCAGAAGCTATTGATTGGGTCAGTCAATTAAACGAATTACAATAGTTAATTATAGTTTTACTATTTGCTAGAGTTCCTATTTATGAGAATTCAAAAGACTTTCCATCTTTAGCTAGTAGTACATTTTTAAACACCGTTTCTGCCTCGGACTTAAACTCGTCATACCCATTATAACGTGTCGAATAATGACCTAGGATTAAAGTCTCTACATCGGCTTTTTTAGCAATTGTTGCGGCTTGTTTTGCTGTGCTATGTTTTGTTGGAATGCAAAGTGCTTCATTTTTATCTAAGAAAGTAGATTCATGATATAATACAGTTGCATTTTTTATAATTGGTATAACAGATTCATTATATACTGTATCACTGCAAAACGCGTAGCTTTTAGGAGGTATAGGATCTTTAGTTACCTTTTTATTATCTATTAATACTCCATCCTCATTCTCTACATCTGCTCCCTGCTTTAATTTTCTATAATACGCCATATTAATATTTGCATTTAATACAGCACTCATATCTAACTTTCGTTCGTTTTCCTTTTCTTTAAACAGAAAGCCATTAGTATATATGCGATGTTTGAGAGGAATTGTATGGACTTCAACTTTGTCGTCTTCAAAAATCAACTCTGACTTTTTTGAACTTAACTCATGAAAAATTAAAGGATAATTAGTCCAGGAGTCAGATAATTTCATTTGTAATGTAATTACTTCCTTTAGACCTTTTGGTCCGTAAATATGAAGTTCTGTTTCTCTGGTCAGTAACCTGAAAGTACTTACGAGACCTATTAAACCAAAATAATGATCGCCATGTAAGTGTGAAATAAAAATATGCTTAATCCTAGAGAATTTAATCTTATTTCTACGAAGTTCTACTTGTGTGCCTTCACCACAATCTATAAGAAACATGTGGTTCTTAATTTCTAAAACCTGAGAGGTTGGATTGGTGTTGGTACGTGGCGTAGCACTATGGCAGCCTAATATGGTTAATTTCATAAATTTAAAACCCTAAATCACGTTCAATATCTTCCATTTCAATAATATCGTAAGCTTCATGAAGCGTTGGTACCACAACAATTTCATCTGGCATTTGGTCTAAATCTGCTGTCTCTGTAACTATTACAAAGGATTTTTTATCACCACGATGGTTATTACTTAAGCGTAAAAATTCAATAACATCTACTAAACTTATTTTATCTAGGCTAGATAAATTCACAATTAAATGATAGTTTTTGTATTTATCGTAAGCTTGTTCAATATTATTTACTAATGTCTTAACTGAAGCTTTTTCTTGTGTAATTATGGTAATATTACCGTCTCTATCTACAATCATTACTTACTGTTTTATTTTAGATGCCAATAAATAAATTACAGCCATTCGTACTGCGACTCCATTCTCTACCTGATCTAATATAATGGCTTGTTTTGAATCTGCCACATCACTTGTTATTTCTACACCACGATTTATTGGTCCTGGATGCATTATAACAATATCTTTTTTTATACTGTCTAAAAGCTCTTTATTCACACCAAACTGTTGTGTGTATTCTCTTGTGGAAGGGAAATAAGTAATATCCATACGTTCGTTCTGCACTCTTAGCATATTTGCAACGTCACACCATTCTAAAGCTTTTTTCAAGTTTGTCTCTACTTTTACTCCTAGCTCTTTAATATATTTTGGTAAAAGTGTTTTAGGTCCGCAAACCATAACTTCAGCACCTTGTAACTGCAAAGCGTAAATATTAGACAATGCTACTCTACTGTGTAGAATATCTCCTACTATTACAACTTTTTTGCCTTTAACCGTTCCTAATTTCTCTCTAATTGAGTAGGAGTCCAAAAGCGCTTGCGTCGGATGCTCGTGCGCTCCATCACCAGCATTTACAATACTTGCATTCACATGTTTAGATAGGAATACTCCTGCACCAGGATTTGGATGACGCATGACCACCATGTCTACTTTCATTGAAAGTATGTTATTCACGGTATCAATGAGCGTTTCTCCTTTCTTTACTGATGACTGTGATGCGGAGAAATTAATAACATCAGCGGATAAACGTTTTTCAGCAAGTTCAAAAGATAACTTTGTACGTGTGGAATTTTCAAAAAAAAGATTAGCTATAGTAATATCTCTAAGTGAAGGGACCTTTTTAATTGGTCTATTAATAACTTCTTTAAACTGGTCTGCAGTTTCAAAAATTAAATCAATATCTTGTTTGTTTAGATATTTAATTCCCAACAAGTGATTTACACTTAACTCACTCATAATTTTGATTTCAATTTTATTTATCTATTAAATACACTACATCTTCACCTTCATTCTCTACCCAATTAACTTTCACTTTCTGCTTATCTATGGCATCAACTTGTCTACCTTTATAATTTGGTTGAATAGGCAAATGTCGACTAAACCTGCGATCTATTAACGTTAATAATTCTACATTTTTTGGTCTACCGAATGACTGAATTGCTGTAAGAGCAGATCGTATACTTCTACCCGTATATAAAACATCATCAATAAAAACTACGTTCTTATCTTCAACTATAAAATCAATAATTGTAGTATTAGCTTCTAATGGTTTATCTCCTCTTCTAAAATCGTCTCTAAAAAATGTAATATCTAAGTGTCCCAATTGAATATTCTTAATTTTGTATTCCTTAGTGAGCATCTGTGCCAAACGATCCGCAAGAAATTTACCTCTTGGTTGTATACCTATAAGAACTGTTTCACTAAAATCATCATGGTTTTCAATAAGTTGGCAAGCCAATCGATGTAGAGTGATATTGACTTCTTTAGAGTTTAGTAGTACTTTTTGACTCATGTAGTATCCAAACGTTGTTGGTTGGCAAAGTTAAGCTAAATAATGAGAGTATCAAATATAGGTGGTCCATAAAAAAAGCCTCTCGATTTTCGGGAGGCTTTAATAAATTTATAATCTCAAGGAATTATTTCTTCTTCCCGTCCATTTTATCTTTAAGTGCTTGTAAAGCATCATTAGCATCACCTAAAGTTGGTTTAGCTTCTGCCGCCTGAGCTTCTGCCTTCTTAACAGCCTGCTTAACGATCTTAGCTTCCTCTTCTCTAAATACTGCAGTATGCGACGCTACTACACGTTTGAATTCTTTATTGAACTCAATGATCTTAAATTCTGCTTCTTCACCTTTCTTAAGTTTAGAGCCATCTTCTTTTTCTAAGTGACGTTGTGGCACAAATGCAGTAATGTCATCATTAAAATCAATTGTTGCACCTTTATCTACTATCTCAGTTAGAGCAGCAGTGTGTGATGTACCTAAAGCAAATTCAGTTTCGTACTTGTCCCAAGGGTTTACAGTAGTTTGTTTGTGACCTAAAGATAATTTACGTCCTTCTACGTCTAACTCTAATACAACAACATCTAACTCATCACCTACGTTACAGAACTCAGATGGATGCTTAATTTTCTTAGTCCAAGATAAATCAGAAATATAAATTAATCCGTCAATACCTTCTTCTAATTCAACAAATACACCAAAGTTTGTAAAGTTACGCACAATACCAGTGTGTTTAGAACCAACAGGATATTTTTTAGTAATATCTGTCCATGGATCTGGTGTTAATTGCTTAATACCAAGAGACATTTTGCGGTCTTCTCTATCTAATGTTAAGATAACAGCTTCGATTTCATCACCTACAGATACAAAGTCCTGAGCAGAACGTAAGTGTGTTGACCAAGACATTTCACTAACGTGAACTAAGCCTTCAACACCTTCTTCTACTTCTACGAATGCACCGTAATCAGCTATGACTACTACTTTACCTTTAACTTTATCTCCAACTTTAATATCTTCACCTAAAGCTTCCCAAGGATGCTTAGATAATTGTTTAAGACCTAATTGGATTCTTGATTTGTTCTCGTCAAAATCAAGGATTACAACATTTAATTTTTGATCTAACTCAACAATCTCATTTGGATGGTTGATACGAGACCATGATAAATCTGTAATATGAACTAAACCATCTACACCACCAAGATCGATAAACACACCATAAGAAGTAATATTTTTTACAATACCTTCTAATACTTGTCCTTTTTCTAACTGGCCAATGATTTCTTTCTTTTGTTCTTCAATATCAGCTTCAATTAAAGCTTTATGAGAAACTACTATGTTTTTGAATTCGTGGTTGATTTTCACAACTTTAAATTCCATAGTTTTATTAACGTACTGATCGTAATCTCTAATCGGTTTAACATCAATTTGAGAACCTGGCAAGAAAGCTTCTATACCAAATACGTCAACGATCATACCACCTTTAGTTCTGCATTTTACAAAACCGTTTACGATTTCGCCAGTATCATGTGCATTGTTAACTCTATCCCATGCTTTAATTACACGAGCTTTTCTGTGAGATAATACTAACTGACCAGTTGCGTCTTCACGTACGTCAATTAATACTTCTACTTTATCACCAACTTTTAAATCTGGATTGTAACGGAACTCGTTAAGAGAAATTACACCTTCAGATTTTGCATTGATGTCAATTATAGCATCTCTATCTGTAATATGTATTACTTTTCCTTCAACAACTTCATCATCTAAAGTGTCTACGAAATTTTCAGATACTAATTTTTCAAATTCTTCTAATTTTTTGTCCGCTACTTGTTCAATTCCTTCTTCGTAATTGTGCCAATCGAACTCTTTTAAGAATTTTTCTGGATTTGCTTGAGCTTCAGAGACTACTGGAGCTTCAACTGTAGTTGCTTCAGTTGCTTCAACCTCAGCTTTTGTTGTTTTCTTTTCAGCCATTTTGCTGATTAAAATTTGTATTCTACACCTATACTAGAAAATGAAGCGACATAAGTTGTAGAAGCGTTTTAGTTTTATTTGTTTTTTCCTTTTGTTTTCTATCATCGCCAAAAGGTCTGCAAAAGTAGTATATATTATTCTGAAAACCAAACAATAAAGTAAGTGACTTTATTAAATAAGTTGTGTCTTATTATTAGTGTATCAAAATGATGTCTACAATCTAAATAATGACATTAAAATTGGTATCTTTACAATACTATTAATTAATAAAAACTTACAACTATGGTTAGAGCTAAATATCAAGATTTACTTGATCTAGGTGAGAAATTAAACATTCAAGACGGGAACGTAGAAGAAGCTGACGGAAAGCTAAAAGTATGGGAACTGCAGCTACTCAATATGAAAAAAACTTAATCTGGGATAAGATTAAAGAAATTGGTGGGGAAAATCCATCTGATATAATGGCAGATATTAAAGTTGCTGATGATTCAGTATATGCAAGACATACAGTTTCTTCTGGTGAAACTTTAGGAAAAACTGCTAAGCATTATTATGGTGATGCCATGAAGTACAAACAAATTTTTGCTGCTAATACAGATATTCTTAAGAATCCGGACTTAATTCATCCAGATCAGGAATTAATTATTCCAAATCTTTAATAATATTAATAAAATCAAAAAGCGACTTTAGGGTCGCTTTTTTTATTTGGAAATTTTATGAGCTGCTAAATTTAAAATAGTTTCTAATTGCTCTTCAATAGTTAAGTCTGAATTATCAATTTCTATAGCATCATCTGCTTTTACTAAGGGAGAATCTTCGCGTGTAGAATCAATACGGTCTCTGGTGGTTACATTTTCGAGAACATCTTCATAACTTAAATTATGACCTCTTTCTAACAATTCTTTATAACGACGCTTTGCTCTGGTTTTAGCTGAAGCTGTCATAAATATTTTTAATTCTGCATCAGGAAATACAACTGTACCAATATCGCGACCATCCATAACAATACCTTTATCTTTGCCCATGAGCTGTTGTTGCTCTACTAACTTACGCCTTACTTCAGATAATGTTGCTACAGGACTAACAAATTGAGAAACTCTAAGAGTTCTAATATCAGATTCAATATTTTTATCATTTAAATAAACTTCAGCAAACCCTTTGATGTCACTATACTTAAAAGTAATAGTAATTTCATTTAAGTTTTCAATTAACCTTTCTGAATTAAAAAAATCGTCACCAATAAAATCATTTTCTAACGCGAAGTATGTAACAGCTCTATACATAGCTCCTGTGTCTACATAAATATAGCTAAGCTTGTTCGCCAATTTTTTGGCAATAGTACTTTTGCCTGTAGATGAAAAACCATCAATGGCTATGACTATCTTCTTATTATTGGTTTTACCTTCTTCTTCCATCTAAATCTATTTGAAGTCCAAAAAAGCTGGTATTTGATGCACTAGTATATCTGGCATGCGTATAACTAAAGCGCATTTTATTAAGTTTTATAGCTATGCCAACAGAAAGACCAGAAAAGTTTCTTTGGTCTACAATTCTTAATTCTTCAGCTCTTCTAAAATTATAACCAAGCCTTACATTAAATCCACCTTCTGGAAACAACTCAGCACCAAGGATGAGATGGCGTAATGTTTTATTTAAAAACCCAACCTCTTCTTGACTTTGATTACCATCTAAGTCTGTTGTAGCTCTTGCAGGATTTGATACACCTATAGGCCATTGCTGTAAATTTTCTAAGGTAACATGCCAGCGTAATGGTACGTTTTCCAGAGTTTGAGACATACCAAAGTTTATCTCTAAAGGCAAAGGCTCATTTTGACCTGCATAAGTAGAAAATTGTGTTCCTATATTTCTAACCGTTAATGCGGCATGAAAATCTAAATCTTCATTAATGTACATAGCACCAAAATCTAATGCACCGCCAATAGAGTTATACTGCTCTAATAAAGATGTGATTATTTTAATATTAGCACCTATGTAAAAATCTGTGTAAGGAATGTTGTAATTATAGCCTGCTGATAAGGCGGCTTCGTTACCGGTAAAAGTTCCGGTTGAGACACCATTTACATCATAACCATCAAATGTGCCGTAATTGATATAAGTAATGCCTATATGAAAGGTTTGTACATGTCTATCCCAAGTGTATCCATAAGCTGCAGTTCCATAACTAATTCCACCTAAATAGCTTGAATAATTAACCGCTAATTGATTATGCATTTGATAATTAATTGATGCTGGATTATATAAGGCATCGGTAACATCATGATCGAAATTGGTAATAACTTTACCTCCCAATGCAGCCTGTCTTGGTGAAGACACTAAATTTAGGAATTGATAGGTTGATTCACCACCCAATTGCGCGAACAATGGCAAAGCCAATAGCCAAAAAAATAAGGTAGTAATCCTTCTAATCATAGATTTTGCAAAATAACTAAATCTATCTTAAAACGACAGTATGTATTTTTTATTTTTTGAGAGGATGTGAATTCTACTTTAGCTTTAACTTTTGACCAATATATATTATGTTATTACTCAAAGCATTTAAGTGTTTGATAGTATCTACTGTAATTCCACTTTTCTTAGCAATACTATATAAAGTATCACCCTTTGAAACTAACCAATATGAGTCACCATAGGTATTGGCTGCAGATTTAAAATTTCTGATTCGTAGTTTGTCTCCTACTTTAATTAGATTAGACTTTATATGATTCTGGTGTTTTAAATCTGTTAAGTCTCCATTGTAGCGTTTTGCAATACTATATAAGGTTTCTCCTTCACTGACAATATGATAATCAGAATTATTAGACGAATACTTTTTTTTAATGACTTTATTAGCTTCCTTGTTAACAGGAACGTCTAGATGTCTAACTTTTAATTTCTGACCTTCGTCAATTAATGTCGTTTCGAGATTATTAGCATTCTTTAGATCTGCCATAGAAACTTTAAAGCGTTTCGCAATATCAAAAAGTGATTCACCATCTTTTACAACATAATAATCTGTACTAATTTCTAATGAATCTTTAGGTTTTGACCTATCTACTTGAATTTTAAGAGTTTTATTTTTATCCTCATTTACTAAAGTAATTTCACCAGTAGCAACATTTAATTTTGCTGGTTTACCATCTAAAATTACATCTTTAAACTCGTCATCTTGAGCAAAAGCTAAAAGGCCAGATAATAAAACAACTACAATAGATAGTACTAGTTTAAAGTTTCTTTGCATTCTTTACTTTTTGATTAGTTATGGCAATATCTAGAACTTCGCTCATATCCTTTACATAATGAAAGGTTAATCCTTTAAGATATTCTGGTTTTATTTCATCGATATCACGCTTATTATCCGCACAAAGTAAGATTTCTTTTATCCGAGCACGTTTAGCCGCAAGTATCTTTTCTTTAATACCGCCAACTGGTAAAACTTTACCTCTAAGTGTTATTTCACCTGTCATCGCTAAGCTCTTTTTCACTTTACGTTGTGTAAATAAAGATACTAAAGATGTTAACATAGTGACACCTGCACTTGGTCCATCTTTAGGTGTCGCTCCTTCAGGCACGTGAATATGTACATTATATTTCTCGAATACTTCAGGGTTTATCTCAAATTCATCTGCATTAGCTTTGATGTATTCCATAGCTATCGTTGCAGATTCTTTCATTACTTTACCTAAGTTTCCGGTAATGGTAAGATTACCTTTTCCTTTAGATAAAATAGACTCAATAAACAATATGTCACCACCTACTCTGGTCCATGCCAATCCTGTTACAACACCTGCTACATTATTATTTTCGTATTTATCACGTTCTAACCTTGGACTTCCTAAAACTTCAATAACATCGTCATTAGAGACCTTTATATTGTAATCTTCTTCCATCGCAATATTCTTAGCAGCATAACGTACCATTTTTGCAATTTGCTTTTCTAAACCTCTTACACCAGATTCTCTAGTATAACCTTCCACAATTTTCTCTAATTGTGGTTTTCCAATTTTTAAAGCTGTACTATCTAAACCATGCTCTTTCAATTGTTTTGGTAATAAATGACGTTTAGCAATTTCTACTTTCTCCTCAATGGTGTAACCAGTTACATTAATGATCTCCATTCGGTCTCTTAATGCAGGCTGAATTGTATTTAAACTATTCGAAGTTGCTATAAACATAACCTTAGAAAGGTCGTAACCCATCTCAAGGAAATTATCATAAAATTCATTGTTTTGTTCCGGATCTAATACTTCTAACATGGCAGAAGACGGATCACCTTGATGACCAGAAGATAATTTATCTATTTCATCTAAAACAAAAACTGGGTTTGAGGTTCCGGCTTTCTTTAAACTCTGAATAATTCGCCCTGGCATGGCTCCAATGTAGGTTTTTCTATGACCACGAATTTCAGCCTCGTCTCTTAATCCACCAAGTGATATCCTCACATATTCTCTTCCTAAGGCCTCAGCTATAGATTTACCTAATGACGTTTTACCAACACCAGGAGGACCATACAAACAAAGTATTGGCGACTTCATATCATTACGAAGTTTCAATACTGCTAAATATTCTATGATTCGTTTTTTAACATCGTCCAAGCCAAAATGATCACGATCTAAGATTTTCATAGCACGTTTAAGGTCGAACTTATCTTTGCTAAATTCATTCCACGGTAAGTCTAAAAATAAATCGAGATAATTTCGCTGTATAGAATACTCGGCTACCTGAGGATTCATGCGTTGCATTTTAGCTAATTCTTTCTCAAAATGTTGGTTCACTTTTTCATCCCAGTTCTTTTTCTTAGCTCTGGACTTCATTTCTTCAATCTCTTGTCCAGAAGAAACACCACCACCCAACTCTTCCTGTATGGTTTTCATCTGTTGGTGCAAGAAATACTCACGCTGCTGTTGGTTCATATCACTCTGAACCTTATTCTGAATATCATTCTTAAGCTCAAGCTTTTGATATTCGAGATTCATATACTTTAAAGTCTCTAAAGCACGTTCCTTTAAATCATTAATCTTTAAAAGCGCTTGTTTCTCTTCAACCTTTAAGTTCATGTTGGAAGACACAAAATTGACTAAAAACGAATTACTTTCTATATTCTTTATAGCAAATGTAGCTTCTGTAGGAATGTTTGGACTCTCTTTAATAATATCTAAAGATAAATCCTTTATTGAATCTATAATAGCTTTAAACTCTTGATTATCAGGAGCAGGTTTTGCCTCTGGTATATCTGAAATTGTTGCTGTAAGATATGGCTGTTCTGAAGTGATTTCATTAATACCAAAACGCTTTTTACCTTGTATAATAACGGTTGTATTACCGTCTGGCATTTTCAACACTTTTAGTATACGTGCTACTGTACCTGTTTTATATATGTCGTTCGCCTTAGGGTTTTCTACGGATTCATCCTTCTGCGCAACTACACCAATGACTTTACCTCCTTTGTTCGCATCATTAATTAGTTTAATAGATGCATCTCGACCTGCTGTGATAGGAATTACAACACCTGGAAATAACACCGTATTTCTCAATGGTAAGATTGGTAAAGACTCGGGCAAAGACTCATTATTTATTAACTCTTCATCCTCAGGAGTCATTAAAGGAATTAATTCTGAATTTTCATCAAAATCCTGAAATGACAAACTGTCTAGGTTTATAAAATTTGATTTCTTCATAATATTTTTAAGCCATTCTG
Source organism: Winogradskyella sp. (assembly GCF_965656915.1). Taxonomy (GTDB): domain Bacteria; phylum Bacteroidota; class Bacteroidia; order Flavobacteriales; family Flavobacteriaceae; genus Winogradskyella. The sequence continues at coordinate 105,450 of NZ_CBFHMI010000002.1, forward strand.
TCATTTTAAATCAAAGAATGGAGTTTTTTTAATTGTATTATTAATTAACTTTAAGCTGAATATCAGTTATTTATAAGATATTCAAAGTTATTCACACTATTGTAATTTCAATTCTTATGCCATTACCTTTATAATTACTAAAACTTTTTTTGAGTTAAACTGTAACACTACATGAATCTACTCATCTATATAACAAAGCAATTGTTTTTTTGACATCAACCAATCAGGATATCGAACAGTTACTATTGCTATGTAATTCTGGAAACCAACGTGCACAATTAGAGGTTTATAACAGATATAACAAAGCAATGTATAATACAGCAATAAGAATTGTAAAAGATTCTTATAAAGCTGAGGACATAATGCAAGAGTCTTTTTTAACGGCTTTTACAAAGCTTAATACGTTAGAAGATTCTAAAGTATTTGGCTCGTGGTTAAAACGTATTGTGGTGAACAATAGTATTGCTCATTATAATAAAATTGTAAAGCAAAATGAAGTACCTCTAGATAAAGTACTATACAGAATTGAAGACGACAATGGCATTGAAGAAAAGACTCAGAGCAATAATGATAAAGTAAAAGAAATAATATGTGTAATGAAAACATTAAAACCAAAATATAGTGTAGGTTTAACATTACATCTTATTGAAGGTTATGACTATGAAGAAATCTGTGAAATCATGAATATTTCTTATGCTAATTGCAGAACATTAATCTCTAGAGCAAAGGAAAGTTTACGTAAAAAGTTAATGCAAAACGTATAAAAAAATAGAAGAATGCATAAAGATACTATAGAAAAATTGTTTAATAATTTAAAAGGCGAGTTTGATGTTTATGACCCAAAAGAAGGACATGAACATAGATTTCTTAATAAATTACAGACTAACGAAACATCGTCTGATATAGCTTTTTTGAAGTCTGGTTTTAATTGGAGACCATTTATTGCTGTTGCTGCGTCTATAGTTATTTGCCTTACCATTTTTATGACTTTACCAAATACTGATGAGACGCTTGATTTGGCCAGTGTTTCTCATGAATTATCAGAAACACAAGATTTCTTTACAACTACAATTCAAACTGAATTAAAAAAGCTTAATAATGAGCGCTCACCTTTAACAGAAAGTATAATTAACGATGCTCTTAAACAAATAGAATTACTTGAAAATAATTATCAACAATTAAAAACTGATTTAACCAAAAGCGGCAATGACCAACGTGTTATTTATGCAATGATTGCAAACTTTCAAAACAGAATAGACATTTTAAACACTGTTTTAGAACAAATTAAAGATGTTAAACAACTTAAAACCAACAATGATGAATTTAAAAATACAATTTAGAATTGCCTTATTATTTCTGTTAATACCATGTATTGCATTAGCAAACACTAATAACGGCAGTATAAAATCAACAAAAGAAAAGAAAATCACCAAATCTTATGATGTCAACTCAGATGCGACTTTAAAGATTAATAATAGTTTTGGCAACATTGATATCGTAACATGGGATGAAGACAGAATTGAATTTGATATTATCATAAAAGTTACAGGAAATAACGTTGACAAAGTAGAAGATCGTCTCGAAAGAATTGATGTAGAGTTTTCAAGTTCTAAAGATTACGTTTCTGCCATCACAAAAATTGGAAAAAACAGTAAAAACTGGTGGAATTGGGGAAAAAAGATGAATCTGAAATTAGAAATTAACTATCGTGTTAAAATGCCAATCACTAACAATGTTGATTTAAGTAACGATTATGGAGCCATTAATTTAGATAAAATAGAAGGTGTCGCAAAGATTAACTGTGATTATGGTAAAATCACAACCAAAGAACTTATGGGAGATAACAATGTCATTAATTTTGATTATAGTAATAACTGTTATTTTGAATACATAAATAGTGGCAAAATAAATGCAGATTATAGCGGCTTTACCGTAGCAAATACTAAAAATTTAGAACTTAATGCAGATTACACAAAGTCTATCATAGAAGTCTCTGAAAACATTCTTTATCGTTGTGATTACGGCTCGTTAAAAGTAGAGAACGTTAATAATATTGAAGGAAATGCTGATTATTTAACATTGCGATTAGGCAATGTGTATAAAAACGCTGATATAGAAGCCGATTATGGCTCAATCAAGATAGACCGAATGGCTTCAAAAGCAGGAAACATAAACATTAATTCAGAATTTACAGGAATTACCATAGGCTATGATAGCGCTTACAATTTCAATTTTAAAATTGATTTAGAATATGCATCATTGCGTTCTGATGATAATTTTACGTTTATAAATAAGGAAGTAAATTCATCTGATAAAAAATATGAAGGTTTCCATGGTACTAAAAACTCAGGTAACATGGTCACTATTGATTCTGAATATGGTAGCGTAACTTTTAAGCGTTTTTAAAACAACCAAGAATTAAAACAATACAAATGAAACTGTTAAAATCAATCACAATTTTAGTTTTCCTATTAAGTACAACCCTGTCTTGTGCACAATGGGAAGGAAAGAAAATTAAAGGTAATGGTAATATTACAACCATTACAAGAACCACATCTGACTATGATGGTATAAAAGCTACTGGCCCAATGGACTTTAAGCTAGATCCTGGTACAGAAGGTAGTATTACTATAAAAGGTGATGCTAACCTGATGGAATATATAATTACTGAAGTCAAAAACGGAAACTTAGTTGTTAAGGTCAAAAATGGTGTAAATCTTAGACCAAGTCAAACTATTGTTGTGATTGTGCCTTATGAAACTATTGACAATGTGTCCTTGGCAGGATCTGGTGATGTCAAGAATACAGGAAGCATTTCATCCAATAGTTTTGATGTTTCTTTGGCTGGGTCTGGAGATATTAATTTGAAAATTGAAGCACAAACAGTAGAAAGTAGTATTGCCGGTTCTGGAGATGTTGAATTGAGAGGGTCTACTAAAGATTTAACGACTAAAATTACAGGTTCTGGTGATTTTAATGGAAGCGTATTAAATAGCACTAATGTTCAAGCAAAAATAACTGGTTCTGGTAATGCTGATATTGTATGTAATAGTGAATTAAAAGTTCGAATAACAGGTTCTGGTGATGTCAAATATTCTGGAAATCCGACGAATAAAGACACTAAGATTACTGGCTCCGGAAGTGTGAGTAATTAGAAATAAAATCTAACCAAAAAAATGATAAAGGACTGGCATTGCTGGTCTTTTTTTGATCTATAACTTTACATACTCGTATATCAAATCTTCAACAATAGAATCTACATTAGGACTAATACTAGTAGCGACAAAGTCATCGCGTCTGGCAATAAAGATATTGTCTCCATTTCTAAAGAAATTTAAAACGGTGCCATCCGTATTCAAAGTGACGTCAATAATGTTTAGTCCTATTTGTTCCCATGTAAAATCAACATTAGTGATTTCTTCTATACATGTTACAATAAAATCGACATTATCAAAAGTACCAGGAGCTGACTCTACTTGTATTTCAGTGTACGATCTAAAGAAAAATGTACCAGTACCATCTGTATTAAAATCTACAGTTTCGTTATTATAACAATCAAACTCATCTAAATAGTCATTAGATACATCACCATCATTATCTAAATCCCTCGCAATGTCGTTAGTTATAGAAACAACCATCCAACTTCCCGTAACATCAAATACTACAGGCAGACAATCGCCAAGCTCATTTATTAATGATTCTAAAGAACCATCATCACCACAGGCAATAATCTCATTTTCTAATGCAGTAACATATGCAGAGCAAGTCACTTCGTAATCTTGTGTTGTTGTATTTAAAAACGCTTCAAAAGCTAGCGCAGTAGCACTTTGTGCTATTTCGCACGGGTCTTCACTTTCAACGCTACAGTCTTCAATCAACTCGATCACATCTTGTAAGTCGCCACTGTCATCTCCACAAACTTCAATTTGATTTTCTAAAGCACTTCTATACAACTCACACAGTAGAGCATAATTTTCTGTATTAGAATTAATTAAATTCTCGGCAGCAGAGTTAGTAGCTTGTATAGCTAGATTACATGAGTTGTTCTCAGTAATAATTTCACCTTCGTAAGGCTCATTATCACAATTGATTGCCATAAAGAGCACTGCGAATGAACACAATACGAATATTTTCTTAACCATAGCATGGTAAAGTTAAGCATTAATTTTTTGTCTTCGGAACTCTAAAAAGTAAAATAATACCTAAAATAAAGAATATGACAAGAAATAATATGCCATTAAGCATACTTCCTGTAATTTGATCTATTGTGGCAAAAATACCCATACCTATAACAATTCCAATCTTTTCAGCGACATCATAAAAACTGAAGTAGGATGTAGTGTCCTCTGTATCTGGTAAAAATTTTGAATATGTAGATCTTGCTAACGACTGAACACCTCCCATTACTAATCCAACCAATGAAGCGGCAATATAAAATTGCATAGGAGTCTTCATAATAAAAGCATAAAAGCACAATGACATCCAAATTAAATTTACTGCAATCAGAGTTTTAATATTTCCAAATTTAGAAGATGCTCTAGACGTTAAAAAAGCTCCAGCAATGGCCACTAATTGTATGACAAGTATACTGGTAATTAATCCTTGTGTTTTGGCATCAGAACTTCCCCAAGCAATTTCTTCTTCTCCAAAATAAACTGCCACTAACATTATAGTTTGTACTGCCATACTAAAAACAAAAAATGCTGCTAAATAGCGCTTTAATCTTAAGTTTTCTCTTAGTTGTTTCCAAACTAATCTGAGTTCTCTCAAACCATTAAAAACTACTGTTTTTGTGACCTTATGATCTTTTGAAACACCTTTTGGTAATATGTAAAATGTATACTGACTAAATAAAATCCACCATAATCCTACGGTTATAAACGAGACTTTCATAGCTCTAAATGAAGCTGCATTTTTTGCATCTTCTATTGCTTTTGCAATCTCTCCTTCACTTCCATTTTCTGCAATTGTTTGAGAAATACTGGTATCAAATCCAAACCAATCTGGTTTCATCACCATAGCCAGGTTCAGTAGTAATAAAATAACACTACCTACATACCCCAAACTAAATCCAACAGCACTTACTCTATCTTGTTGCTCAGGATAAGCAATATCTGGTAAGTATGAATTATAAAAGACTAAACTTCCCCAATAGCCTATTAAACCCATAAAGTAAAACAGAAGACTAATATGAATATTATCTATACTAAACCAGTATAAACCAATACATCCTAATCCGCCTACATAACAAAAGAACTTCATAAAACTCTTTTTATTACCTACATAATCTGCAATTCCAGAAAGAATAGGAGACGTTATAGCAACGACCAAAAAAGTAAATGCTGTAATATATGTAATTAATGCCGTGCTCTTAAAAACCACACCAAATGCTGGTACTAACTTCTCCGTTTGAGAACCAAATAAAGCAGAATAAAATATAGGAAATATAGAAGATGCAATTGTTAATGTATAAACAGAATTGGCCCAATCGTAGAAAGCCCATGCATTTAGAAGCTTTTTGCTCCCTTTTTTAAATTCTCCCATAAGTTATAAAATATAAAAGCTGCTCAATAGAGCAGCTTCTAAAATAATCAAATATTTTTTATTGGTAATTAGTTTATTGGTCTAAATGATGTTACACCAAACTTCTTAGCCTCTGCTTTAGCTTTTGGTGCTAAAGCCTGTAGATTTTGAATTCTTGTATCGTTACTTGGGTGCGTGCTTAAAAATTCTGGTGGAGCTTGTCCTCCACTGTTTGCTTTCATACGTTTCCATAGCTCTGCAGCTTCATCTGGATTATATCCTGCAATCGCCATTAATATTAAGCCAATTTTATCAGCTTCTGTCTCGTGACTTCTGCTAAATGGCAACATGCCACCCACAGTAGAACCAAGACCGTAAGCCTGCATCCACATTTGCTGTTTTTCGGGGCTTTGATTTCCTGTTGCTACAGCAACTGCGACTCCTCCGGCTTGTTGCAACATGCCAGAACTCATACGTTGTTGCCCATGATTTGCTAAAGCATGTGCTACCTCATGTCCCATTATTGCAGCCACACCTGTTTCGTTTTGCGCTATAGGTAAAATACCTGTATAAAATGCAATTTTGCCACCTGGCATACACCATGCATTCACTTGTTCTGATTCTATCAGTTTATATTCCCATTTATAGTCGTCTAAGTAACCCTGATGTCCATTTGCGTTTAACCAACGTTCTGCTGCAACTGCAATTCGCTGACCAACACGTGTTATCATTTCGGCATCCTTAGTACCAGTTATCACTTTATTCTCGGACAATACGTCATTGTATTGTGCAAAAGCTGCAGGAAATAATTGATCATTAGACACAAATGCCATTGTCTTTTTTCCTGTGAATGGGTTTGTTGCGCAAGAGATACATACAGCAACAAAACCTACTGCTAATATTGTTTTTCTTAAATTCATTTATAGATCGATTTAATAATTACTAAAATACAAAAATTCAATGGATACTTTTTTGACACAAAAGCATGTAAAATGTCACATAATAATATGACTATTTTCCTATAATATGTAATTCTGAAAAGTTTTTATCAACTACTATTGTACTAGTGCCATTAGATCTTAGTTGTTTTAAGTTTATTAACTCATTGTCTAATTGTATTTGCTTTATCTCAAACGGCAATCCATGAATTTGAATTTTAAACGTGTCGTAGGGTGTTATAAACTTACCTTCTTTATGTTGATTTATAATCAGTTCGTTGCTTCTACCAGTTAAATTAAAAGTTCTTAAACTAAAGCGTCCTTTAGTATAATCAAAACCATCATTAGCATCACTAAATAATTCACTTTTTTCTTTACCTTTTGTATAATACACATCTAAGGTGATTTCTTTTATTTCTTTCTCACCGACGTATTGCTGAATTGGGTATTTAGGAATAATGGCTCCTTCTTTTACAAAAATTGGCATACTATCTATATCTGCATCTACCCACATTTCCTTACCGCCCTTAAGAATCTCATCAGTCCAGAAATTATACCATTTTCCTTTTGGTATGTACATACGTCTTCCTTTTGCATTAGGCTCTAAAACAGGACATGCTAATATTTGCTCACCAAAAATAAACTCATCTGTCCTGTAATGCGTTTGTACGTCATCCTGATCATACAACACTAAAGATTTTAATAATGGTGTGCCGTGGTCTGTATAATTCCAAAATGCTGTATATAAATATGGTAATAATTGATATCTTATTTCTATAAACTTTCTAACAATATCGGTAACGTCTTCATCAAAAGCCCAAGGTTCTTGGTCACCATGATCACCAGAAGAATGAACTCTAAAAAATGGATGAAAAACACCTAGCTGTATCCAACGTGTAAATAATTCACCCTGTGGCTGTTCTGCAAAACCTCCAATATCACTACCCGCAAATGAAAACCCAGACATTGCCATACGCTGACATTGAATATTTGCAATCCATAAATGTTCCCAAGTTGCTACATTATCACCTGTCCAAGTTGATGTATAGCGCTGTGTACCTGAATAAGCCGCTCGAGTGATTACAAACGGACGTTTTGGGTAAGAATATTTTTTTAAACCTTGATAGGTCGCTCTAGCCATTTGCATACCGTAGACATTATGTGCTTTTCTATGGCTACAAGGATTACCGTCATAATCATGACGTACATCATCTGGAAATGTTTTATTTGGAACCTCCATCACTGCAGGTTCGTTCATATCATTCCAAACACCTTTAACTCCTATTTCTTCGATTAACTCTTTAAACAAACCAGACCACCAATCTCTAACTTCTGGATTGGTAAAATCTGGAAAATAACATTCTCCAGGCCACACTTTACCCTTCATATACGGTCCATCGGCTCGCTTACAAAAATAATCTTTATCTAAGGCTTCTTTAAAAACCGAATAGTCTTTATCTATTTTAATACCAGGATCTATTATCGCAACAGTCTTAAAACCTTGATCTTTAAGTTCCTTTACCATACCTTTTGGATCTGGGAAGTACTCTTTGTTCCATGTAAAACAGCGAAAGCCTTCCATATAATCAATATCAAGATATATAGCATCACATGGTATCTGAAGTTTTCTAAATGTAGATGTAATTTCTTTTACTTTAGTTTCTGGGTAGTAACTCCATTTGCATTGATGAAATCCAAGAGCCCATAATGGTGGTAAGTGATGAGGTTTACCTGTTAAGTCCGTATAACTTTCAACAACATCATTCATTTTTGGTCCGTAAAAAAAATAATAATTCATTTCTCCTCCTTGTGCCCAAAAACTTGTTACATTTCGTCTTTCCTGTGCAAAATCAAAAGACGATCTAAAGGTATTATCAAAGAAAATACCGTATGCTTTTCCATGATGTAAACCTGTATAAAAAGGAATAGCTTTATAAATTGGATCTGTATCTTTTCCATAGGCGTAAGAATCCGTAACCCAATTATCATAACGTTTTCCCTTTATATTAAGATGATTTGGTTTATCGCCAAGTCCATAATAGCTTTCGCCGTCATTAGAGACTTTACTCATTTTAACAATATTACCACCGTATTCATAACTTTCTTCCCAGTGAAAACCTATTTCATCCTGGTTTATTAGAATACCATCTTTTACATCATATATTGAAACTCTTAAACTTTCTTTTGAAATGTCGCATCTCAATTTTGATGTTGTTACAACATAACAGTCATCATTTTCTTCAATTTCTAACTTGTTATAACCAATACTTGCGTACTTGGTAATAGCATAAGAAAAATCATTATCAAAATTGCCAACGGTAGTATATCTAAAACGTAAAAGACTATCTCTTACAACTGTTATTTGAAGAATGACATCATTTTCTGTAGAGAAAAACAACTTATCTACATCCTTTTCAAATCCTATTATTTTAGAAGGAAACAAGTTCCCTTTATTCTCTAATTCTGTATTTACAATCATAGCTTTATTTTTATATAAAAAGCACGTAAAAAAACGGAAAAATAAGAACAATAAAAAGTGTAGAAACCACTATTTATACAGAATTGTTAACTATATCGATTTCGGATAAATATTTTAGGTTAATCTCAATTAATACCCTAATAAA
>NZ_CBFHMI010000003.1:0-113051 GCF_965656915.1 Winogradskyella sp.
AACAATGTATAAAAGCCATTGAAACGGCTTTTATACTGGACCGTTAAGCGCAATATTTATAAACATATTAAATGAACAGATTTTCACTTTTTATTTTTACTGTTTTGCTAATTTCATGTGGAGTTCAGAAAAAAGCAGTGACTCCTGAAATGGCGACAAAATTCTCGCCTAAAATAAATGAAATCAATAATGCGGAGATTGGTATTACTCTTGTAACGAAAGAAAAAGGACGGTTTAATGATGCAATTGAAATAACAAAAGAATTTAAAACAAAAGTAGGTTACGATTTAAAGACTATTGCAGCTGGAACGGTATTTATTAATTATCACTATACCAATAAATACAATTTATATAGTAATCCTAATTTTAGAACATTCGGTATAGCAATTCCAAGAAATGGAGATAACACTATAATTTACAATACCAATAGCGACCCTAATGGAATTTATACTTCTAGAATGGGAAGTAATAACGTAGTCTTTATACCACTTAAAGAAAAAATTGAATTTAAAAAAATACTATTTCCAGATAAGCAAAAAGATTACTTTAAACAAGAATTTATTTATAATGGTCGTGTTAGCGACGCTATTAAATTCACTTATCGAGAATATGCAGATAACTATGCCAGACCTGCCTTTACGCAAGATTTACAGTATGACTTATCTGAGAGTGAGATTATTGGATTTCGTGGATTAAGAATTGAAGTTATTGATGCAACTAATACCAAAATTGAATATAAAGTGTTAAATCACTTTGATTAAAAACATGCAGCGCAACAGTCTGTGTAAATACATTCAAGCATAACCTGTTAAACCCCAACCCTAAAAAGAATATCTAAAATATGAAAGCAAAATTTTTAGTAAATGCCATAATTATAGGTTTTCTATTAAAGATGGCATTCAACTTATCTATGGAATTACTTTTAAGTGATTTAAAAATAGATATTATTACCTATGGTTTAATTGGTGGAGCTATAAACTTATTTTTATTTGTGTCGGTTGCTGGCTTACTCATTAAAATTTTTAGATATCACAACAAAAAGGATTTTCTAAACTCGTGATTAACCCACAATCTTCCCATCGACCATAGTCAGTTTACGGTCTGCCATATTAGCGAGTTCTTGGTTATGCGTCACAATCACGAAGGTTTGTTTAAACTCGTCGCGTAGCTTAAAAAAGAGTTGGTGTAGTTGCTCAGCAGATTCGCTGTCTAAGTTACCAGAAGGTTCGTCTGCAAAAATAATATTGGGTTGGTTAATCAACGCTCTAGCTACTGCGACACGCTGTTGCTCACCACCAGATAAGCTATTAGGCTTGTGGTGTAAACGGTCTTTTAGTCCTAAATAGTCTAAGAGTTCTGTAGCACGTTTTTCGGCTTCTGCTTTAGGAGTGTTATTTATAAATGCTGGTATGCATACATTCTCTAAAGCAGAGAATTCTGGTAATAACTGGTGAAACTGAAAAATAAAACCAATGTTTTTGTTTCTAAACTTAGCCAAAGCTTTGTCGCCTAGTATTTTTATATTTTGGCTGTTTATGGTTAGTTCGGTGTCTTCGGTATAGTCTGGCTTATCTAGCGTACCCAAGATTTGTAATAAGGTGGTTTTACCTGCACCAGAAGCACCAACAATGGATATGATTTCGCTTTCGGCAATGGTAATATTAACGCCTTTTAAGACGTGTAAATCGCCATAGGCTTTCTTAATCTGCTTTGCTAAAATTACAGGTGCACTCATACAGCGTGAAAGTAATACTTAATGTAGAATAACGCAATATTAAGATGGTCTTTTGTTTTTTCCAAACACGGATTTGATGCCGTTAAAATCAATGAAGTATTGCAGACGTAATGAAAAGGTGTGTTGCACAGGTTGTTCAAACAGAAGATTCAGACTTTCATTAAAATTATCGTCGATGTTCTCATCATTACTAAACAACTGGTTTCGGTATAAGAAGGTTAAGAAGCTGCCTTGTACAAACTGCCATGAGTAGCTTAAATCAATATTCCAGGTACTAAAATTAATGTTAGGGTTATCATTCACATTATTAATGGTATACCCAGAATCTGTGGTTAAACGGCCGTTATCTAATAAGGTAAAAAGATTAGTGTCATAATCTACCGTATCCCAATAATGTCTAAAGCTCAGCGAAATAGAGTGGAAGGGATCGAAATTATAGTTCACTCTCAGCGTATTGGTTATACGTTGTCTGTTACGCTCACCGAAAATAGGTTCGTCATTTTCGCGTGTGGCATAGCCTCTGTCACCATTTCTAAAATCGAAATTAAGCCCATAGGTAATCAATAATTTGTCACTAAGTCTAAGTCGTGGTTCAATTTCAAAATCATATCTAAACAAATCTCTACCATCTTCAAAAAGTGTCCCGATATTGGCTCTTACGTCTATCGCAAAAACACGGTTATAGTTGGTAGACACCCAACCACCAGTGCTGACAAAGTTTTCAAAAATAAATGGTCTTCCATCTCGAGATTCGAAAAAATCGTATTGTTTCCCAGGATCTACATTCAATCTAAATCCATAGGAATCTAACTTTATGGACGTTGCACGAAAGCCTCCTCCAAAATTCATTCTGGAAAATGTATTAGGATCGACTAAGCGTCTGTAATTGAAAAACGTATTAATTCTATAGCTATTTAAGCGACCTGAAGGCTCAAACGTTTCGTAAGACGCATCTGCACCAAAATCGTTTTGGTTATTTCTAAAATTAAGCCCTATATCGTTAATGTTGTATTTGGTATCTGCAAATCGATGATCGAAACTATATCTTAAATTACCATGAATTTTACCAACTCTAAGAAAGCTACTAAAACCTGTTTCCAAGTCTGCATCCTGATAATTAACATTACTCATTCTGAGTTCGGAATCAATTCTGTAGGTATTTCTTTTGTTAACCAGATTGGCCACTAAGGCTGTGGTATTCGCATCTCTAAATTCGCCAACTCTAGTCACATTAGTATTGATAAGACTAATGGCAGAGTTTCCGTTAAACTGCTGATCGACCACTAAGATGTTATAATTGGTAAATGGCTCCACAACTTCGCGACGACTTTCACCTGTTTCTGTATTTCTTATGGTGGCTTCGGTTTTCTCCGTAATGGCGTTAAAAAAACCGATACCAAGTCCTTTTTTGGTTCTACCAGATACTTTTACAGCATTAAGTACTTTAACATTATCAGGTACGTCGGCGACTTCATTTTCATCAAGGTCTAACTGACCTGTTGGTCCATTACCAATTCGTCTGGAAAAGAACAGACCACCTTTAGAAAATAAATCCAAACCTTCTGTAAAAAACTGACGTTGTTCCCTAAAGGTTTGCTCAAAAGGGCCTAAGTTTAAAACGACATTATCAAAACCTGCCTGACTAAAGTCTGGTACAAGCGTAGCATCCAAGGTAAAGTTATCTGTAATACCATATTTTACGTCCATACCAAAGGTAAGATCGGTTTGCGTATCTCCATCAAAACTATTTAGAATGCCTGTTGAAAATGGATATAGGTTAAGACGTACAGGTGGTTTTATTTTTTTGAGTCCTTTTAATTGACCATGATATAAACCTTCGTTTCCTTGTGTAGGATCGATTGGATTCCACGTATATCTCGCTCTGGTTCGTCTAAATTCTCTATGAAACTGAACTCCCCAGGTTGGTTCATCCTGTTCTGCAAAACGTAAGGTTCTGTAGGGTATTTTCATTTCAACAACCCAACCATCGTCCATCATTTTTACGGAACTGAACCAAACGGCATTCCAGTTAAAATCATCTCCAACACTTGGATTAACTATAGCATCTGCCTGTTGTCCAGAACTAAACACAAAAAATGCGGTATCGTTTTGAGAGTCATTAAGCGGATTTAAAACCAATAAGAAAAAATCGGATTGTCCGAAATTATCTCTATCGGTGAGTTGAGACATTATTTTTGAAGGATCATCGTATAAATAAGCGGCTACATAGATTGCTTCGTCGTCATAGGTCATTTTTACTTCAGTACGCTCTTCTGAAGGCATTGTTTGACCAATTGTAGGTCTAAATGATACAAAGCCAGTAGCGACCTCCGCATTTTCCCAAACGTCATCATCTAAAACACCATCAATTTTTGGTGCTTTTTCAGCACGAACAATATTCAATTGCTTTTTATCCTTAAGTAATATCTCATTATCTTGGGCAAAAACAACTGTAGTTGCTACTAATAAAATTAAGAGTAAAGTAGCACGTACAATACCATAGTACGGCGTAAAATTGAGATTTTTATCGAAATTAAAGTAGTTCAGGCGTAGTTGGTTTTTTGCGACACAAAACTACATTCTCTTATTTATCTAAGCTCATAATTAAAAGTTAAAAAGACTTAAGGAATGTTAAGTGAAATTATGCTGCTTTGGCAGTGTTAGAATTTGGAATACTTATTGTGTTAAACAGATATAGAAATACTTAAACAATTTAATGAAGAAATATCAAAAATTACTACTCGGCATTTTATTTGATGCCCTTGGTTTTGTGTCGTTTATTGTACCAGGAATAGGGGAGTTTTCAGATGTCATCTGGGCACCGATTTCGGCATGGTAAATGACAAAGCTCTATAAAGGTAAAACTGGCAAAATTGCCGCAGTTGTGGCGTTTGTGGAAGAAGCCTTGCCTGTTGCAGATGTGGTACCAACTTTTACGCTAATGTGGGTGTATACCTATTGGATTAAAAAAGAAACGCCTGATTTAAAATCATAATAATTTTCTGATAATTATAAAAATAAAGACCATTACTGAGTAGCTAATAAAGAAAGGGATGATAAATTCTTTTAAACCTACAACCAGCATAACAGCAATTATAAGTAACTGAAAACCCAAACCAAAAGTTGATAATGCGGTCATGAGCCACTTAGGTAATATTTTACCTTTGGGAGCCGATTGGTCTAAAAAATAGATGGTCTTATCAAAACTACCATAAAACAGTTTGTATAGTCTGAATAAAGTATTCACGTTTTTCTGTTTTTCACCTTTTAAGGCAATAGGAGTGGAGTCCTCAAATATTCTGCTCGTTGTATCTCCATTAAAGCGATTTCTTAGAATAACATAGTAGTAATTATACAGTGTGCCTTGTAATTGAATACCTAAAAATGCTAAAATCGTATACCAGATATTAGCATCAGTGATTTGCCAAAGTGCTAAAAATATGATAGCATTAAGAATAATATCTGCAACAGAATCTAAATAGCGTCCTGTATAGGATGGTGTTTGTTTGATACGTGCCAATTCTCCATCAGCAGCATCTAGAATTGATTTGAAAATAAGAAAAAATGCTGCTAGCCAATAATAACCATATATGATGCAGACTACGGCAAACAGGCCAGAAATAATGAAGCCAATCGTGACGTGGATTGGTGTAAAACGCGTGTCTTTTAATGCTGTAGAAATAATTCTTGCGGCTGGTCTTCCGTAATCTGAAAGATCAATAAATTTATTCGCTTTTGGTAATTTTGACATTTAATTTTGTCATTATAAAAGTCTTGAGGAAAATACCCTAATATTCAAATTCAGTTTTGTGTAATGTAATGTAAGCAATTGTTAAATCGACAATATTTTCTTTAGAATTTACCAGATCTAGTTCTAAGTTAGACCAGGCTTCTAAATCTTCTAGTTGTAATTTTTCCATCAATTGCCTGCGCAAAATAATATCTTTTGGCACTGGTAATTCTGTAAATCGTCTGAGTGCTTTATCTACGATGTCAGCTGTTTCAGAAGCATTTATAGCCATGTATGCTTGTAAAACTTCGTGAGCAAATGCACCAGACGTATTATAGAAAAACCCATACAGGCCTTCATTATTAATTTCACTTTCAAAAATATCTATAAAGACAAAATTACGTTCAGCTTCAGATAAATTTTGAAATGTTTGATTTGCGTTTGCCTTATTCCAAACAACAGTACCAACTAATTCTATAATATCAGTAGGCTTGGTTTGATCTAAAGCAAAATCAATTTCAGTCATTATTTTTGAACTCAATTTGAAGCTGCAAATATAAGCTAATTTTTCAGTGCGGTTTCTTCAAATAATTTAAATAATAAACACAAAAAAGCACTCAAACGAGTGCTTTTTTATTCTATTTAGTAAAAACTTAGTTGACGTTATACAGAAACGTAGCCTCTACATCTGTTTCTCCACCTGCATCTGCAGCTGTACCATTATTTGGTTTTGTTGGTTCGTGTCTTAGCACTATAGTCATTGTATTATTGTCTGCAGCCACACCAGAATTTAACGAGACACTAACACCAATTGGGTTACTATCTGCGTCCATATCTTCATATAATATGGTGCTACCAGCTGTACCCGTAAAGCTGTAAAACACCTGATGCTCATCGCCTTCTTCTAATACTTCCGTTGTGATATCTTCTGCAGGTGTCTCTAATTCATTTAAAAATTCTACAGTACCTGAGTATTGTGTATTTGCCATAAGATCACCTGTTAAAATAACCGGAGCGTCTGGTCCATCACCATCAGCATCTCTGGATTGAAAAACTACTGAAGTACCACCTCCTTGTGGAGATAAAGTCAGCGTAACTGTTGTAATCACTTCTTCTTCATTTACCGGATCTGGATCATCATCGTCACTACAAGATGCGAAAAGGCCTAATGATAAAAATAATAGTAATAGGTATTTAAAAGTTTTCATATGTATAATTTTAATTGTGTTTTGTTAATAATTTAATTGTAATTGTAAAGTAATATTTCTTCCTAAGTCATCAGCAAAATAACGTAGTCGGTTTAAGTAAGCTCTGTAGCTTGTATTGAAAATATTGTTTACACTTAACCCAATATTTAAATTGGTGTTTTCACAAAGATTGAAGGTGGCTTCGCTGTAAAAATGTAACAAATGAAATGCTGGTGGAGGTGTACTAATATCTACCAAAACCATTTCATCTGTAGTTGCGATAAAGGTTTCAAAATTAAAATCAGGATAATTGTTTTGTTCAAAAACCCACTCTGATTTTAAACTGGCCGAAAAACTATTCCAGTTCTCATTGCTATAGGTTATTGTGTTTATGGTATTAAATGCAGGAATATCGATTAGATCAATATTCTCATTAATATCATCTCCTTTGGTATATGATGATTTATTAGACCATTGTACCTGATCTGTAATCGTGTAATTAGCAGAAAGATCGACACCATAAAGTGCAGCATCGGTTTTTTCAAACTCCCATACAGGAAAGGCACCTCTAATAGTTTGCTCAATACCTGTAGGTCTTAGATACATAAAATCATTGATTCTGTTGTAGAACACTTCCAACAGTACATTGAAACTGTCTTTGCTAAGTTTATAGCTTGCAGAAAACCGATTTGAAATTTCTTGTCCTAATCTTAAATCACCTAACTCTATTCTTGCAGCGGAGTGGTGTAAGCCATCGCTAAATAACTCCGATGGATTCGGTGGTCTACTAGATAGACTGTAATTGGCAATAATGCTATTTTCTGTATTTATTTCATAAGAAATACCAGCTGCTGCCGATAGGTTATGATAATCGAATACAGGGTTTGTGAGTAATTGCGTTCCTAAGTCATCAATAACTAAATCTGCAAAGTCCTCATCATAGCTACGTTCTTCCCAACGACTTGTTTGATAGAATTTTTTAGCATCAATTCTATTAAAATCATATCTCAGACCTGCATCGATAGTGGTATTATCATTTAATTCCCATTCTGAAGTCACATAAGTTCCTAAATCATATTTATCATAATCTGGAATTAATCGTCTTACACCAGTATCTGGATTGGCAAAGTTATTTTGATACCTTCCTAAAATCCCAAAATTAATTTTTCGTTTTAAATTAGCATCTAACTGAACATCTGCCATTAACGTATGCGTTTGAAGGTTTAGATCTAAAGCGGCTTTGTCTCTATCATCTCCAACTCGTATATCGTACTCAAAACGTTGGTTATTTTGGTAGTCGTATTGTAAATTTAATTTACCGAAATTCTTAAAACGTTTATAATACAGCGCTTTCACCAAGTGATGTGTCACCTCTTGTTTTGGTGAGTTGATATCATAGCTAAAATCTTCAATAACCAGAGGTTCCTGAGAATTTATCGCTGTTACCAAATCTGCAATATTACCAATATGTGATGCTCTCAAAATTCCTATTTCATTAAAGAGATAATTGTAATAAACTTCAAAACCACTCTCAAACGTTTTTTTACCAGCTTGTAGCGTCACACTATTAGATTTAAAACCTGTATTGGTAAGCACATAGTCTGGTGTTTCAAAATCGCCATTCTGTTTTATAGAGCCTTGAATACTGGCAAACCATCCTGAAGTGAACGATTTGTTCAGAGATGTACTTACATTATAGCCACGTCCATTCGTTTGTCCACCAAATACGGTTTTACCGAAGAGCGAGTCTATGAGGTACGTTTTCGCTGGTTTAATAACCACAACACCACCAACGGCATCACCTCCATAAGCTAAGGCGCCAGATCCTTTTATTACAGAAATCTGATTAGCACTATTGATATCTACATTTGGTGCATGCTCAATTCCCCATTCCTGATCCTGAAGTCTAACATTATTATTTAAAATAAGCAATCGGCTACTGTGCATACCGTTAATCATAGGTTTGACAATGGCATTTCCTGTATTAATAGAAGATACACCAGGTACTTCTTTTAAAGCATCTCCCAGACTCTGATTACTATATTTTCTTATAACATTAGACTTTATAACCGTTTCTTGTGCTGTTGTTGTTTCTTTTTTGGCTAAAGTCGTTTTAACCGAAACTTCATTGAGTTCTTCTATATGATGTTCTAACTCAATAGTTTTAAAAGCATCTCCATCAATAGTAAATGTCACTGTTTTGGTTTCGCAACCAATGTGAGATATCACCAATGTGATGTCACCTTTGCAAAGATTTTCTATTTTAAATTTGCCATTCTCATCAGAGGCTTTGTACTTATCAAGATTTTTGATGTATACAGTTGCTCCAGCAATAGGCGTATTGTCGTGGAAATCTCTAATTTCTCCAAGAAATACAGCATCACACTGTTGGGAATATCCAAAAAAAGGTAATATAAAAAGTACTATATAAGCACAATATTTCATCTTAAATGAATGATGTAATTAATTGATTGTAAATATGTTATTTAAATCAATGTTAAGTGTAAAATTAAATCGTAATTAATTACACTAAAGCCGGTGGACCTCTTAAATAACATGTATCTTGCTGATGCGTTCGTAGAAATAAATAATAAGACAGAAGTGTCTTATTATTGAATATTTTAGAAATTTTGTTTTCTGGATTAAGATCCAGGTAGTAAGTATTGGTAAGTTTAAAATTGTAAAACTCACAGTCCAGATCAGCTTCATGAAAGTGCGTTGTACTATTCTCATCATTTTCACAAACCTCATGTTTATGATGGGTGAAAACATGATTTAACTTAATAGCAGAGGGTAACAGTATTGCTAGAGTTAAAACAAGAGCGAATAATCTAAAAGTTGTTGCTATTACTGTTTTTAAGTTCAATCTAAAAAGCGTTTAAAACCAAATCGTTTTAGCATTTTCTTTTCAAATTCCCAGAAAAATTTAAACTGACCAAAGAGCCAACCAAATGTTACTAATAGTATTTGATAGAAAATCAATCCAATGATAATGAATAAAATCCAGTATAGAATAGGGTTTAAGTTTTCTTTAGTAATTCCAAGAAGTTTTATTATCGGTCTGCCAACAAATAAAGAAGATGAACCTGTAACCGCAAATACAATAAAGACTCGGATCATTTCCCATTTGTAATCAAGAATCCATTTTTTTTCTAATTTTTTAAACAAGAAAAGTGTAAATTTCAATATCAGATAATATCCTATTAAAGCACCAATGATTACAAAAGCCAAACCATAATCACTCAACAAGGCTTTTGAAATTTTAAATGAAGAATATCCTAGAATTACAATACCTAAAAAGGGAAATATCAACTGCCAATTGTGTTGAATTTCCCAATGTTTTTTAAATTTTTCCATAGCACTAAAAGTGCTGCAAATTTACGCTAAATTCTAGGAACAAACGAAGTGAGTCGCTGCTTATATTTTAATTGAAAATAGATAAAATAATTAAAGAGTTTATAATTGACTTCGTAGCCATAATCTGTACGCGTATCATAGTCTATACGTAGTTCGTATAAATTTGGATCATACACTTGTGGTTGAAGATTTCTTTGATTCCATGCCTGTACAAACAAAGCATTTCTGGTTTCTAAAAACTGTTGAGAATGAAAACCTCTTGGTCTGGCTGTACCTACTAGCCATTGATTAAAACCAGGTTCTATAATAATAATTTCATAATCTGTTTCATCACTGCTAATAGAAACGGTATCATTTTGCACTAAATTGGTATCAGCATTGTTAATGGTTTGATTAGAGTTGTAAGATTTGCAACTAGCAATTAATGCAAGGATAATAATAAAGGGTACAAGCTTTTTCATAATACATAAAGATATTAAAATTTTGTGAGTGTAATTCTTCAATAGTTTGATTTAACACTACAAATAAAGCTTAATAATGTCTATTCTAAAACCACTAATTCGTGAAGTGTTATGTCCAATGAGTAAACTTAGCCTTTCGTGAAGTTTTCTAAAAACTGAACATAAAAAAAGCAGCTCAATCTGAGCTGCTTTTACTGTATATTTATATCGACTTATTTACCAAATAATCCGCCTAATAGACCACCTAGTCCACCTTTTTTCTTAGCGCCACCTAGAACCATTCCTGCAACATCATCAACAACGCTACCATCGCCATCTGCATCTAATATCTTTTCTAAGAAACTTTGTTCTTGTTGAGTGTCATTACCGCCAAGTAAACCTCCTAAAAGTCCACCTAAGTCATTCTGAGAAGATACATTGTTTTGTTTTGCTTGTTTTCCTAAAACACCCATTAAAATTGGTGCAGCTACTTTTAAGATATTAGCCACGGAGCCAGAATCTAATCCAGCTTTCTGGCCAATAACCTGCTCAACGCCTTGTTTTTTTGACCAAGAATATGACCTAAAATCTTTTCGCCATCAGTTTTTACTTCCTCATCAACTCCACCTCCAAATAGACTTCCTAAGTTATCTAAGATGCTACCATCGTGTTTGTTGTTTAATGCTCCCATAAGACCTTGTGCGCCTTCTGCAGTACTAGCGTTACGTTCCATAGCTTTCATTAATACTGGTAAAGCCATAGTTAATACACTACTTGTTTTATTTTGATCTGTTCCAGTAGAACCAGAAACGCCACTAATGATTGTCTTTCCTAAATCACTGTTTAATAAGTCTAAAATTCCTGCCATTTTTTATAAAGTTTAAGTTAAAAATTGTGTTTTTAAGGTACAAAAAAAGTCCTAACATTAGTAGGACTCTTTTTTTTACTTTAAGTCACATTTATTTTCCTAATATATTGATTATCTGTTGCGCAAGCTCGGTGCCAATTCGGTCTTGTGCTTCATTAGTAGCTGCTCCAGTATGTGGAGTAAGCGACAAAGCAGGGTTCATTAATAATTGAACTTCTGGTTTTGGTTCTTTTTCAAAAACGTCTAACGCAGCTCTAGCGACTTTACCGCTTTCAATAGCTTTTACAAGAGCAATTTCATTAATAACTCCACCACGTGCTGCATTAGCTAAAATAACACCATCTTTCATCTGACTGAATTCCTTTTCATCTATAACATACTCCTTTTGCGCAGGCACATGTAGTGTTAAGAAGTCAGCTTGTTTTAAAACACCTTCTTTTGAAATTGTATTAATTTTAAATTTTACTTTCTGACCATCGAAAAATTCAAGTTCTAAATCTGCTTTTTCCATAAACGGATCATAGGCAACAACTTTCATTCCAGCTCCAATGGCTACTTTAGCGGTAGCTTGCCCAATGCGACCAAATCCTAATACACCAAGAGTTTTTCCTTTCAATTCAGTTCCTTTAGCATAGGCTTTTTTAAGAGCTTTAAAGTTAGCATCTCCTTCTAAAGGCATATCTCTGTTAGAGTTATGTAAAAATCGCGCAAGTCCATAGAAGTGTCCAAATACTAATTCAGCAACTGAATGCGATGAAGCTGCAGGTGTATTAATAACATGCAAGCCTTTACTACGAGCATAGTCAACATCGATATTATCCATACCAACACCACCACGACCAATGACCTTTAAGCTTGGACAGTTGTCAATTATATTTTTTCTTACAGTTGTTGCACTTCTCACAAGTAGGACATCAATCTCATTCTCATTGATGTAATTTTCTAATTGTTCTTGGGCAACTGTGGTTGTTATCACTTCATATCCTGCGGCTTCAAGAGCCTTAATTCCACTCTGTGAAACTCCATCGTTTGCTAATACTTTCATGTTTATATTTTTTGTCATTACAATGAAGTATGATGTTGTAATCTTTTTAAATAGATTCCTTATACTTTGTTCGGAATGACGATTCTTATTTATTTGTTACGCTTTACTTTCTAAATCACTCATTATTTCAACAAGTGCTTTTACGCTATCTAGTGATAGTGCGTTGTACATTGAAGCTCTATAACCTCCAACACTTCTATGACCATTTAATCCATTGATACCAGCTTCTTTCCACATAGCGTCAAATGATTCTTTAAGATTTTCGTTTTCTAAAGTAAACGTGGCATTCATACTTGAACGGTCTTCTTTTACGGCATAACCTTTGAATAATGGGTTCAAATCTATTTCAGAATAAATGAGTCTTGCTTTCTTATCATTCTCTTCTTCGATAGCTTGTATGCCACCCAAATCCTTTAACCACTGCATCGTTAGCATTGATACATAAACCGCAAAAACAGGTGGTGTATTAAACATGCTACCTTTACCAATATGTACTTTGTAATCCATCATTGATGGAATTTTACGTGACACCTTCCCTAAGATATCTTCTTTAACCACTACTAATGTAGTACCTGCAGGACCCATATTCTTTTGAGCCCCAGCATAGATCAAATCGAATTTTGAAAAGTCTAACTGACGTGAAAATATATCACTACTCATATCACACACCATTGGAATAGGTGAGTCTGGGAAATGCTTCATTTGTGTCCCAAAAATAGTGTTATTAGAGGTGCAGTGAAAATAATCGTAATCTTCAGGAATATCAAAACCTTTTGGAATGTAGTTGAAGCCCGCGCTTTTAGAAGAGGCAACTTCGTAAATATCATCATAAATTTTCGCCTCCTTTATTGCTTTATCAGACCAGGTTCCTGTATTTAAATAACCAGCTCTTTTCTCTAATAAGTTTAAAGCCACCATCAAGAATTGCGTGCTTGCCCCACCTTGTAAAAAAAGTGCTTTATAACCTTTACCTTCTAAACCTAATAATTCTAATGCCAATGACCTAGCATTCTCCATAACATCTACAAAAGGTTTGCTCCGATGTGATATTTCTAATAAGGATAAACCTTCGTCAAAGTTTAATACGGCTTCAGAGGCTTTTTGCATTACCGATTGAGGTAATATACAAGGACCTGCACTAAAATTATGTTTTTTCATGATCATATTTGATTTTTTACATCTACAAAGGTGCTAATTTATTGGGTATAAAACATTAAGAAATTAATAATTTTTAGACGATGTTTTTAACAAGAATTCAACAGTATCTACATTATCTGCGTAATCCCATAGTTGCGGATTTTGTGTGCTACCAAAATCCACTTCGTTCAGTTTAAAACAATCATTTACAATACATTGTATGTTTTCTTTTTCTGCAGCGAGCTTAGCTTTTAAACCATCAATATCTTTATAGTGCTCATAAAAAACAGTTGCAATAGGTGAGGCGTAACTTACATCTTCTTTTAGCATTAAAAAGCCATTGTCAAGCATATCGAATTCACTCATTAAGTAAACCGCTTTATTGTAGTCGTAATTATTAGCATACTTCGCTTCGTGTATAATTGGATGCCATTTGTAAACGGCATTAAAAAATGCATCAAAATTATAGCCTTCTGGGACGAATAATTTGGATACGTTTCTACAGCCAAGTCCATAATATCTAAAAATATCCTCAGAAAGTGCTTTTAGCTGCTCTTTTGTTTCATTTCCAGTGAGCACTGCCACAGAATTTCTGTTTTTTCTAATGATAGATGGCTTGTCTTTAAAGTAATATTCAAAATAACGTGCTGTATTGTTGCTACCTGTAGCGATGACCGCATCAAAGTTTTCTAGTTTACCTTCTGTAAATGTTATCCTACCTTTTAGTTGCGGCTCTACATGTTCTAAATATTTCGCTAAAATGGGAAGTAAGTGTTTGTCATTGGAAGACTGTTTTACTAATACATGGTGTCCTGTTATAAGTACTGATAAAAAATCATGAAAGCCTACTAAAGGAATATTTCCTGCCATGATTATGGCTATTTTTTTTGGTTCTTTTGTATTAAAGTTATACTTATCTATCCACGTATTAATATTGTTAATAGTCAAAGCATTAGACCAATTATTTAAGGCAAATGAAATATTTTCATTAGTGAACCAACCGTTATTTTCATTAGCAAGTTTTATTTGGTGCTTAAAGGCGTCGAAAAACAAATCATTATGAGAAATATCAGTTTTTTTTTGTGCTGAGATCGTTGCAAATTGACTCATAAATTTGCCTAATTCTACAAATGCTGCACTTATGTAATTTATGTTATTCATTATAATTTGTATAACAGCCTTTTTGGTTTTATTTTTGTAACTGCAAAATTAAGCAAAGGAAATGAGCAAGAAAAGGCTTGGTTTTGATAAATGAATAAAAATTTGCGAATTCAATCTGACAATAAAAGAAATTTTAGGATAACAGATTAAAAAGAAAAAAGAATAATACTATGGCAATTATAATCACAGACGAATGTATTAATTGTGGTGCTTGTGAGCCAGAATGTCCAAATACTGCTATATATGAAGGTGCCGATGATTGGCGCTATAAAGATGGTACAAGCCTTTTAGGTAAGGTCGTTTTACCGAATGGTAAGGAAGTTGATGCAGATGAACCACAAGAACCTATTAGCGATGAAGTCTATTACATTGCACCAGATAAATGTACAGAATGTATGGGCTTCCACGAAGAGCCACAGTGCGCTGCAGTTTGCCCTGTAGATTGTTGTGTGCCAGATGAAGATGTTGTAGAAACAGAAGAAGAACTCTTAGGAAAACAGAAGTTTATGCATCCTGAAGATTAAAAAGTTAATAACTATGGCTAATTAAATGATAATCCTGAGTTTTTGACTTGGGATTTTTTATGCGTAACATTTCTCTACAAATTACTACTAATAATGTAGTAGTTACATTAACTTGAAGTAAATATGAAGAAAGAAAACCAGTATACTAAAGGAATAGGCATAGGAATGCTGATTGGAGCTGTAATTGGTATAGTAACAGATAATATTGCCTTATGGTTAAGTCTTGGTCTTGTGTTTGGCGCAGGTTATACTAAACATAGGCAAGAAAAAAATAAAGATAGTAAAGATAATGAGGTTTAAACCTCAGTTTTAATAACATAAAAACCGAAACATTTACGCTTCGGTTTTTTTATACAATTAGTTAAATATTTTATTTTAAATCAGCCAACTCAAAAACCATATACTGAATTAATCGTGCAACATTAGAATCCTCTTCTGTATTGTTCTCAGTATGAAATGACGAATAAAAGACACCGCCATCACCATGTAAAAAAGTAAAGGCTAAATCTTTGTTATCCGTTAGACCATTATAATCAACTAGACCGTTTAGCCAAGGTAAAACTGTATTCTCATCATAACTATCCACGACTTGCCAACCTGGAAGAAATTCATCGATAACTATGTTGTTATCTACAATTGTGATATTAAAATTTAATTCTAACCAGTCGATTAGGTCATTATTTAAAATTTCAGCTTCAGTAGACAATGAATCTCCTGTTCTGTATGGTTCATAAAAATCAATATAATCTTCACCATTATTGGTGATATCATTTAAATACACAAAAGCATAATCCGTAGAATAGAGTAGACCACCATTAGCTACGTAATCGGTAATATTATTACCAAAATCAGTTTTACTTTCACTTAATCCGCAGTTTAAGAAGATAATATCATAGTCATCCATGAGGTCTGGAGATTCAATAAAATCTGCAAATGTAAAGTCTACATTAGGTTCTAATATAGGATTGTCAGGTCTACTCATAGTGCCATGTGTATGAGATACGTTATGGCTTCTGTCTAAAATATTATTTCCTTCAATAATATCAAAAAGAGGTTCTTGTGTAATTGGATTAACTAAACCCAAATTATATAAAACACCTTCTATATTATCAAAAGCTCCTGTGACGACTGCAATATTTGGGAATTCTGTAATTGAAATATCGCTTAGGTCAATATCAAAAATATCATCTAAAGTGATGGATCTTGAAGCTGAAAATAAGCCTTTAGAAATCTTAACTTCGTAGTCTCCAGTATTTACACCATTTAAAGTAAAATTGCCTTCACTATCTGTTATTGTCTGCTTAATTTCAGTATTGCCTCTAAATAATTTTACTGTGGCTTTAGAAACAGCATCTATTCCATTTGGAGTTAAAAATTTCCCTGAAATGCTGTAATCTCCATCTGCGTTTCCTGAATTGTCTTCGGAACAAGACACAATTAAAAATAAAGCGAGTAAGAGTATGATTGATTTTTTCATAGCGGTTTAATTTATTGATTAGTTTCTTAATAGATGTAAAAAATGTAAATAGGTTGCGTGAGGTTTTTACAAGATACTAAAATTGTACTATTTTTAAAGATAATCTAGTTTAGATTATAAAAAAGAGTCTTATAAGATGAGGATTTTACAAAAGTATTACTTAATGTTATTGGCATGCCTTGCTTTAGTCGGTTGCAGTAGTGATAACGATGACAATACTAGCACTCAAGACCCAATTATAGGTGCATGGTATTATATAGCACAATTTGAAAATAATGTTGAAACCACTGTAAACGATTGTGAACCATCAACATTGGAATTTACTGCAGACGGAGACCGAACAGATGTATACTACGATGATAATTCGGGAGATTGTGTAGTTGTTGATACAGTCAATATAACCTGGGAACGGTTAAATGATGGTAATTATGAGTTTACACAGAATGGATTCACATTTTCAGAGACTGTTATTTTCGAAAACGATAATACTACATTAACCTTAGAGTCCTCTGATACTGATGGTAATGGGAATATTATTACTTACAGATTCGTTTATAATAAGGTTTTACCTATTTAAATAGTCTTTCTTAGGTTTACTTTATTTAAAACTATCGAAATTAATTTACCGTAGTGTTCAATTCTATAGATATTATTTCAAAAACTTTTGATTAAAACTATACTGTTATTTAACTACATTTGCAATCGCAAAAATAACAATATATGAAAGCCGGAATTGTAGGATTACCAAACGTAGGAAAATCAACATTATTCAACTGTCTATCTAATGCCAAAGCGCAAAGTGCCAACTTTCCGTTTTGTACTATAGAGCCTAACATTGGTGTGGTAAATGTACCAGATCCTAGATTATCTAAATTAGAAGAATTGGTAAACCCTGAGAAAGTTATTCCTGCAACTGTTGAGATTGTAGATATCGCTGGCTTAGTAAAAGGAGCGAGTAAAGGCGAAGGATTAGGTAATCAGTTTTTAGCAAACATTAGAGAGACTGATGCTATACTGCATGTATTGCGCTGTTTTGATAATGAAAACATAGTGCATGTCGATGGCTCAATAGATCCTATACGAGATAAGGAAACTATTGATATGGAATTACAATTAAAAGATCTGGAAACGGCAGAGAAGAAGCTAGATAAAGTAAAACGTGCTGCAAAAACTGGAAATAAAGAAGCGCAAAAAGAAGAAGCTGTGCTTTTAAAAATAAAAGAAGGGCTTGAAGCGGGTACTTCTGTTAGAGCTTTAGAATTTACTGATGAAGATTACGAAGATTACGTAAAACCTACACAATTTATTACAGATAAACCTGTAATGTATGTATGTAACGTCGATGAAGGTGCTGCAACTACAGGAAATGCTTACGTAGATAAAGTAAGAGACGCTGTACGAGATGAAAATGCCGAAGTTTTAGTTTTAGCCGTAGGTACAGAAGCAGATATTAATGAATTGGATGATTACGAAGAACGTCAAATGTTTTTGCAAGATATTGGTTTAGACGAGCCAGGGTCAGCAAAGTTGATTCGTTCTGCCTACAAGCTATTAAAGCAACAAACCTATTTTACAGCTGGTGTAAAAGAGGTTAGAGCTTGGACTGTAAACATCGGAGCTACTGCGCCACAAGCTGCTGGAGTCATTCATACAGATTTTGAAAAAGGTTTTATTAGGGCAGAAGTGATTGCTTATGATGATTATGTTTCTTATGGCAGTGAAACTAAGGTTAAAGAAGCCGGTAAAATGCGTGTTGAAGGAAAGAATTACATTGTTAAAGATGGTGATGTAATGCATTTCTTGTTTAATATATAGCTATTGGTCTTATACCATCTAAACTTTAAGTGACACTTTAATCATCTTTGGGTCTAAAGGTTAAAATACGTTTATGCCCCAAATTATTATTAAGACAGAAATTAGTGTCCAAATAGATATTTGTTTCGATTTGGCTAGAGACATAGGGTTTTACTACAATTCACTTAAGAAGATAACAGAAATTCCGGTAAGTGGCAAAATAACTGGTTTGATTGAAGCTGGTGAGTATGTTACTTGGGAAACTAACCACCTCAATTTAATGCAACACCTGACGTTAAGAGTTACTGAGTTTAACAAACCATACCTGTTTGTAGATGAAATGGTAAAAGATAAATTTAAGTCCTACAGACATGATCATATTTTTGAATACCTTAATGGAAAAACAATAATGACTGATAAGTTTTATTTTGAATCCTCTTATGGAATTCTGGGAAAGATTATAGACAAACTATTTTTAAAAACCTATTTTGAGAAACAAATTAAGACGAGGAATGAAATTTTGAGACAAAAGGCTGAAGAATTATCTTGTGTAGTATAAGGTCTTAATGTTCTCAACAACATTGCCATTTTATTGTTAATTACTTTGTATAAAGGGTGTTTCATTTTTTAAGCTATAGTCTTATATTAGCGTTTCATCAAATTTTTTCGTCCTTAATTTTATGGCAGAACAGTCTAACTATACTGAAGATAATATACGCTCACTCGATTGGAAAGAACATATCCGTATGCGACCAGGTATGTATATCGGTAAATTAGGTGATGGCTCTTCGCCAGACGATGGTATTTATATTCTCCTTAAGGAAGTTTTAGACAACTCTATTGATGAGTTTGTAATGGGAGCTGGTAAGAGTATAGAAATCTCTATTCAGGGCGAACGCGTCATTGTACGCGATTACGGTCGTGGTATTCCGCTTGGTAAAGTTGTAGATGTAGTATCTAAAATGAATACAGGTGGTAAATACGATTCCAAGGCCTTTAAAAAATCTGTTGGTTTAAATGGTGTTGGGACAAAAGCGGTCAATGCTTTATCCTCATATTTTAGAGTAGAATCTACCAGAGATGGTAAATCGGCTTCTGCAGAGTTTGAATTAGGAGAATTAAAAGATGAAGAATTTTTAGATGATACTTCTCGCAGAAAAGGGACTAAGGTTAGTTTTATACCTGATAATGGTATTTTTAAAAATTATAAATACCGCAATGAGTATGTCGTAAAGATGCTTAAAAACTATGTGTATCTCAATCCTGGATTGACCATAGTTTTTAATGGCGAAAAGTATTTCAGTGAAAATGGACTCAAAGATCTTTTGTCTGAGAATATTAATGATTCCGATTTGCTTTATCCAATTATACACCTTAGAGGTGACGATATTGAAGTCGCGCTTACACACAGTAAAACGCAGTATAGCGAAGAATATCATTCGTTTGTTAATGGACAAAACACCACACAAGGTGGAACACATTTAGCGGCATTTAGAGAATCTTTAGTAAAAACCATTAGAGAGTTTTTTGGTAAAAATTACGATGCTTCTGATGTTAGGAAGTCAGTAGTGTCTGCCATTGCTATTAAAGTTATGGAGCCTGTTTTTGAGAGTCAGACAAAAACCAAACTAGGGTCTACAGATATGGGTGGAGATTTACCAACAGTAAGAACTTATATCAATGACTTTGTAAAAACTAATTTAGATAATTATCTGCATAAAAATCCTGATACTGCTGAAAAAATACAGCGTAAAATCCTTCAAGCTGAGCGCGAACGGAAAGAATTATCAGGTATTCGAAAATTAGCAAAAGATAGGGCAAAAAAAGCAAGTCTTCATAATAAAAAATTACGCGATTGTCGTGTGCATTTTGGTGATACTAAAAACGAACGTAGTTTAGAAACGACGTTATTTATTACAGAGGGAGATTCTGCTTCTGGAAGTATTACAAAATCTAGAGATGTGAATACACAGGCTGTATTTAGTTTAAAAGGGAAGCCATTAAACTCGTATGGTTTGTCAAAGAAGATTGTATATGAAAATGAAGAATTTAATCTTTTGCAAGCAGCTTTAAATATAGAAGAATCAATAGAGGATCTGCGTTATAACAATATTGTCATTGCAACTGACGCTGATGTCGATGGCATGCATATTCGACTGTTGTTGATTACATTCTTTTTACAATTTTTCCCTGAGTTGATTAAAGAAGGGCATTTGTATATCCTTCAAACTCCACTGTTTAGAGTGAGAAATAAAAAAGAAACGATATACTGTTATTCGGAAGACGAGCGCAAAGCCGCTATTGATAAATTAAAACCAAAACCAGAAATCACCCGATTTAAAGGATTAGGTGAGATCTCACCAGATGAGTTTAAGCATTTTATAGGTGAAGACATTCGTTTAGATCCTGTAATGCTAGATAAAGACATGTCTATTGAAGAGTTGTTGTCATTTTACATGGGAAAAAACACTCCTTCACGTCAAGAATTTATTATAGAAAACCTTAAGGTAGAACTCGATATTGTTGAAGATACTATATGAGAACAGACAATAGAAAAGTAAAAAATACGGTAATTTCTATTTACTTTATTCTGATTGTATCGGCAATATTGCTGGCTACAGTTTTTAAGTATCTAAATGTGTTTACTAATAGCTCATTTATAATTTTTATTAGCGTTTTTGCTTTGATAATTATATTTCATTCTATAGCTGGCTATTTTGAATACGATAGCGATGGCGCAAAAGTAAGTGTAATAAACAAAGGGTTAATATTAACCGAATACGTTAATTACAGAGAGCGCAAGATTGAATTTACACGAAGTCAACTCGTTGGTTTTAAGGTTAGAAATTATATTATATACAAGTCATTGGTATTGATGATAAAACATCAAGACGGACAAAAATCTAAGGAACGCTTTAATATTACTTTAGTGAGTCGAAAAAAACTAAAATATGTAAAGCAATCCTTGAATAAAACAATTAGACAAAACAGAAAGCGAAAAGTAGGATAGATGACAGAAGAACATGACGATATGTTAAATGAAGATTCAGGTAACCAGGAAACCATTACCAAGGTTACAGGTATGTATAAGGATTGGTTCTTAGATTACGCCTCTTATGTAATCTTAGAGCGTGCTGTACCTGCTATAGAAGATGGCTTTAAACCTGTACAACGACGTATAATGCATTCTATGAAAGACCTGGACGATGGTCGTTATAATAAAGTAGCGAATATAGTTGGTCATACCATGCAATATCACCCACATGGTGATGCCAGTATAGCAGATGCCATGGTGCAAATTGGTCAGAAGGATTTATTAATTGATACTCAGGGAAACTGGGGAAATATTCTAACAGGTGATAGAGCAGCAGCCTCTCGTTATATTGAAGCCAGACTCTCTAAGTTTGCCTTAGATGTTGTTTACAATCCTAAAATCACAGAATGGCAGGCGTCGTATGATGGAC
Organism: Winogradskyella sp.; assembly: GCF_965656915.1. Lineage (GTDB taxonomy): Bacteria > Bacteroidota > Bacteroidia > Flavobacteriales > Flavobacteriaceae > Winogradskyella. Next base: position 21,920 of record NZ_CBFHMI010000003.1, read on the forward strand.
GTCGTAAAGAGCCTGTAAATCTTCCAGTAATGTTTCCGCTATTGCTAGCGCAAGGAGGAGAAGGAATTGCTGTAGGTTTATCCACTAAAATATTACCACACAACTTTATTGAGCTAATTGATGCTTCGGTAAAGCATCTAAAAGGAAAACGATTTACGCTTTTACCAGATTTCCCAACAGCGGGAATAGCAGATTTCACTAACTATAATGATGGTTTACGGGGTGGAAAAGTTAGAGTGAGAGCTAAAATTTCCCAACGCGATAAAAACACCTTGGTGATTACTGAGATTCCATTTGGAACCACAACATCATCATTAATTGATTCTATTCTAAAGGCCAATGATAAGGGTAAGATAAAAATCAAGAAAATTGAGGATAATACAGCTGCTGAGGTTGAGATATTAATTCATTTACCGTCAGGTCTTTCACCAGATAAAACAATTGATGCGCTTTATGCTTTTACAAACTGTGAAACATCCATATCTCCTCTAGGTTGTGTTATTGAAGATAATAAACCATTTTTTGTAGGTGTTTCGGAGATGCTACGTCGTTCTACAGATAATACTGTCCAGCTTTTAAAGCAAGAGTTAGAAATAAAACTGGGTGAATTTGAAGAACAGTGGCACTTTGCGTCTTTAGAGCGGATTTTTATTGAAAATAGAGTATATCGTGATATTGAAGAAGAAGAAACGTGGGAAGGTGTAATAAAAGCCATTGATAAAGGTCTTAAACCGCATATAAAACATTTAAAACGTGCTGTGACTACAGAAGATATTGTGCGTTTAACAGAAATTAGAATTAAGCGTATTTCTAAATTTGATATTGATAAAGCCCAACAGAAAATCGATGCCTTAGAAGACCAAATAGCTGAAGTAAAGCACCATTTAGCAAATCTTATAGATTATGCGATAGCCTATTTTGAGCGATTAAAGAAAGAATACGGTGAAGGTAAGGAACGTAAAACCGAGATTCGCATTTTTGATGATGTCGACGCAACCAAAGTTGTTATTAGAAATACAAAGCTTTACGTTAACCGCGAAGAAGGTTTTATTGGTACCTCTTTAAGGCGTAATGAATATGTTTGTGATTGTAGTGATATAGATGATATTATTGTGTTTACCAAAGAAGGGAAGATGATGGTGACTAAGGTAGATTCTAAAACCTTTATTGGTAAAAATATTATACAAGTTGCGGTATTTAAGAAAAAAGATAAGCGTACCATTTACAATATGATTTACCGAGACGGTAAGAAAGGACCATCTTATGTAAAACGATTTGCCGTTACTAGTATGACAAGAGATCGCGAATATGATCTAACTAACGGAAATAAAGGTTCTGTAGTTTGGTATTTCTCTGCAAATCCCAATGGTGAGGCTGAGGTTGTTACCATTATGTTACGTCAGGTTGGTAGTATTAAGAAATTGAAGTGGGATTTAGATTTTGCAGATATTCTTATAAAAGGTAGGAACTCAAAAGGTAATCTTGTCACTAAATATTCCATAAAAAGGGTAGAGCTTAAAGAAAAAGGTGTGTCTACGTTAAAACCACGTAAAATATGGTTTGATGACACTGTTCAACGTCTAAATGTAGATGGTCGTGGCGAATTGATAGGTGAATTTAGAGGTGAAGATAGATTGTTAGTGATTACTCAATCTGGTATTGTAAAAACAATAATTCCAGAATTGACAACACACTTTGAAAGCGATATGATTGTCCTTGAAAAATGGATACCTAAAAAACCCATCTCTGCAATTTATTTTGATGGTGATAAAGAGCGTTATTACGTTAAGCGTTTTTTAATTGAAAATGAAGGTAAAGAAGAGTCGTTCATATCAGAACATGCCAATTCACAGTTAGAGATTGTATCTACAGACTGGAGACCAATGGCTGACGTAGAATATAAAAAAGAAAGAGGGAAAGATCGTAAACCTAATATGGAAGTAAATCTTGAAGAATTTATAGCCGTAAAAGGTATAAATGCCTTAGGGAATCAATTAACAAAAGAGAAAATAAACCAAATTAGTTTACTAGATCCACTTCCTTATGAAGAGCCAAAAGAAGTCCATGCAGATGAACTTGAAGTTGTAGATGAAGAAACTGTTTCTGCAGATAATAAATCTAACTCTGGCGCTAAAAAAACATCTGAGGCGAAGTCAAAATCTAACGATAAGGGTAGTGATGATGATAATTTAGATACAAATGACCAAGGTCAGGCAACCTTATTTTAATTGTTCTACAGAATTTTCTGTGTTAAATTTGCTTACGGATCTATCGATAAGCTGTTGTTTATTGTTAGACTTTAATAAACCTTGTTGTATAAGATCATTAAATAAAATTGAAAAGTCCTTTGCACCTTCATAATTTAAATGCTGAGGATCTAAATAATGACTGTTAGGAAAATTCATAGCATCAAAGTCTAAAAATGGAACGTCATTAAACCGATTGTTCAACACATCTTTAAAAACCTTTTCATTACTTGTATCAGGATAAATAGGATGCTGTGGACTTCTAATTAGGAATACCTCTATATTATTTATTTTAAATAAATCAACCATCTTTCTCAGATAAAGTATATTTTTTTCAGATAGAGCATGGCTCGAAGAAATGATAGGTTCAACTCTGTTATTTTCAATCATTTCATCAATTTTGCTTAGTTTGGTAGCGTCATAACCACCTAACTCATCTATATAGCTGTAATCGTTTTTTATGATTCTAAACAAATTCTTTCGTGTTGCAACAGAATAACTAGACAGTAAATCTGTAGAGTTATTTTTAAATAATAGCTCAAACTCATCTCGCTCCATAAATGGGCTATAAAATGGAAGGAAATAAGACATTTTTTCATAACTCCAAATCCAATCGTCCATAACACTATCTACCTGATTATTGGTAAATTCTATAAATACAGTTTTTATATGATTGTTATCCGAAAGCAGCTTCTGTGCCTTTTGATAATTGTAAAAGTAGGATTCACCCGAACCTGAAAGATTAATAGAATTTGTAACTATTGAATCATTTAAAGAACATGCAGAATGTGAGTGACCTAGTATTAATGTGGTCTTAGTATCGCTAATTTTAAAACTAGCTTTAGATTTTACAACAAAGTTCACCAATAAAACAATGGTGACTATTGCTATAATTGCAATGACATGAAAACTAATTATTTTTTTAATAAACTCTTTCATGTTAAAACTGGAAATATATAAATTCTTGTTCTTTACCAATGAATAAGAAAATTAAACATACGATGACTAAATAAAAGCCCATTCGTAGACTTCTATTCCATTTCAATCCTAATTTTTCAATTCCATATTGATTCTCTCTTCCCAACCATTCAATTAAGAGTAAAAATCCAATTAAAATTAATACCTCTACGGCATGCGTTCTATTTTCAAATTCTGGAATAGAAAATAAACTTTGAGAAAATATACCTTTTAAATAACTAATGGCATGAGCGACTGAATCTGCTCTAAAGAAGATCCAGGCAATAACAGTTAGTCCGAAAGTTATTAATATACTAACTATAGTTTTAAACGCTGGAATTAGTTTTCCTTCCGCTGCTATTCCTATATTATTTCTATTAAGATTGGTTAATAATAACGGTAAAAAATAAATGGCATTAAGTGCTCCCCAAACTATGAATGTCCAATTTGCGCCATGCCAAAAACCACTCACAATAAAAATGATAAATGTATTTCTTACTTTCATGGCTGTACCACCGCGACTTCCTCCAAGCGGAATATACAAGTAGTCTCTAAACCAGGTTGATAACGATATGTGCCAACGTCTCCAGAATTCCGCAATATCTCTTGAAAAATACGGGAATGCGAAATTTTGCATTAAATTAAATCCAAAGAGCCTTGATGTACCAATCGCTATATCAGAGTAACCAGAAAAATCACCATAGATTTGAAATGTGAAGAATAAGGCTCCGAGAAGCAGCCCACTGCCTCCATAAGCATCAGAATTATTAAAAAATTCATTAGCAAATTCAGCACAGTTATCTGCAATAACCACTTTTTTAAACATTCCCCAAAGGATTTGTCTTAGACCGTCAACAGCTTTATGGTAATTAAAATTTCGTTTGGTATAAAATTGTGGCAGTAGATTTGTAGCTCTTTCAATTGGTCCTGCAACTAACTGAGGGAAAAAGCTAACAAATGCTGCGAAAACGACAAAATTATTAGTTGGTTCTAATTTTCGTCTATAAACATCTATAGTATAACTAAGCGTTTGAAATGTATAAAAACTAATTCCTACTGGTAGAATGACCTGTAACGAGTTGGCGTTTAACTCAGTACCAAATAATCGGAATGATTCTACAAGATTGTCTAGAAAGAAGTTATAATATTTAAAAAACCCAAGAAATCCTAAATTTACCAAGATACTTATCCAGAGATAAACCTTTCGCTTAGATTGATTGTCTTCTTTTAATATTAATCTACCGACAGTAAAATCTACAATGGTACTAAAAACAATAAGAGATAAAAATCTCAAGTCCCACCAGCCATAGAAAACATAACTAGCTATTACAATAAGTAAATTTTGAAGCTTTAAATTCTTTTGGCAAAAAAACCAATACAGAACAAAAACCACAGGTAGGAATATTGCAAAGTCTATTGAATTAAATAGCATTACTCATTATTTACAGATTTGGGCTAATATATTTCTTAAATATTCGAGAAATATAGGAATTGGTAAATTTCTAAACACAATAATCATTAAAATTTTAGTTAAGTGGGCTAATTATCACGTTCTATTACTAAAACATTCTCTAATATAGTGCCAAATCGTTTACCTAATTTTAATAATGCAGATTCTGAATAATGCAAGCTGTCAGATTGCAATTTCAAATCATTAGTTCTGGTGTAATAGGTGTGAGGGATCGTTTTAGAAATTCTTAATAATGATGTATTCAAAATTTCTTTTGCATTCGGTTTAACGGCTTTAGCTGAAAGCTCCGTGTAGATAATAGGTAGATTGTTGTTGTTGAATTTAGATCGTGTTTGGCTTATTAATTGCATGAAGTATGCTTCATAATCTCGACTTAACGTTTCAGAAGTAGCGTCAGTTTCACCTTGAGACCATAACAGCGCACAAACTCGATGATTATAACCATTTAGAATATCATCTGTAAAACTTTTCAATTCATCTAACAGGTGTCCAGTGCTTTGATTATTATCTCTATTCAAACCATCAATATCAACCCAATCTTTAATTGAGGAACCTCCAATAGCGTATTTAATTAGGATAAAGTTTCGATTTGGAAATCTTTTATTAAGGTATTGCGATAAGCTTATTTCAGGTCCAAACGTATTTGTTAAGATATTAAATTCTGTATCTGTACCATGATTGATATAAACGATATTATTTGGTAGTGTATCATTTTCAAGCTCCTTTAAATCGCCCAGACCAACCATGTTAGACTGCCCAGCCATTATTACAACATCATAGAATTTAGTTTTGTCTAGTTGAGTTTTATTTATTATTGAAGATTTATCCTCTTTGCAACTTATGCTAAAAGTTAAGATAACTACCAATATCAATATATAGTGTGTTCTCCACATTAAGCTTTGGAGTTTTTCTTTGATTTGTGGTTTAAAAATTCAACAAACAATGAGAATGCTATCGCAAAATAAAGATAGCCTTTTGGAATAGCACCTACAGATTTGCCGAAGAATTCTGTATGTGATAAGTGAGCTGCTTCTGTTATAAGCATAAATCCGATTAAAATTAAAAATGCTAATCCTAAGATCTGCATACTTGGATTCTTGTCAATAAATTTTCGGATAGGATTAGCAAAACCAATCATAACGACAATAGAAATAACAACAGCTATAACCATTAAAACAAGATTATAGTTATTGTTAGGATGTAGACCATTAGTCATACCAACAGCTGTTAAAATTGAATCTACGGAAAAAATAAAGTCAATAATTAATATCTGTACTATGGCTTGAGATAATGATTTTATATTTTTTGACTTGACTTCATCTTCATCATGAGAGGGAGTTTCTACCTTTTCTCTAATCTCAGAAGTGCTTTTATAAATAAGAAACATACCACCTGCAAATAATATAATAGCCTGCCAACTTATGGCAATAGACAACCAATCTGTGTTCAATTTATAAAAAGGCTCACTTAAACTAACTAAAAAAGATACAAACAACAGGAGTATAATACGCTGTACCATAGCTAGTATTAATCCTATGTTTGTTGCTTTACCACGCTGATTTTCTGGTAATTTGTTCGCTGCAATAGATATGAAAACTATGTTATCTATTCCCAGAATTATTTCTAAGAACGTAAGCGTTATCAATGCCATTATTGCATCAGTTGTAAATAAAAATTCAAGCATAATGATTAATTGATCTTAGTTGCAATACCCTTCTGTACGTTGAGTGGTTTATTCGGTTTCTTGACAGCAAGTTTATATTCAAAAGTATATGAATTGTCTGAAGTCGAAAGGATTTTCATGTGTATAGCATCTTTGTCAGCGTTACTTTTTGGATTTAATTTTTTCAATATAAACTCACAATCGTTAATCCAGCGCACTGAGGATGAATCTACTTTTCCTTCGTAATAATCAATATTTAAAGAGTCTGTCCTGGTGAATTGGCCTGTTTTTTCAATACCATTGATAGTGTAATTAAATTCAAATTCACCTGTTTTAAAATCTACACAATTACGCTCTACTTCATAACATCCAACTAATATTATAGCTGATAAAACAATAAAAAAACGCTTCATAAAATCTCTTTTAACAAAGATAATGAATAGAATAATGATTTTTAAGGCTTGTAACTTTTAAAAGTACCATCCTTATAGAAGATAACAATTTTGTCAATTTCTGAGTCCGGTGTTACTTTTTTTGAAATTTCAGTTGTATTGCCTTCAGAAAAATTAGATTCAGGGACTTGAGATATTTTTTTTGTTTTAGGAAATTCTCCTTTGCCATTTAAAAGCCAATACAATTCTACTTCGGGATAGGAGTGAAGTACCTTCATTACAAAATCTAAACTTGGTTTATTTCTACCAGATAATATGTGCGAAATACTAGAGCGTTGTACACCTATTTTTTCGGCAAAACCAGAAGCCGTTTCGTCGTAAAAATCAATGACCTTTTGCAGTCGTTTAGTAAAATCACTTGAGTTTATCATTGTAAACCGTTGTTTGAGTAAAATAACGTTACAAATGTAATCAATCGTATAATCATTCTATTAATTTTGACTAAAAAAGAATTATAAATATTAAATAATTAGTTTAACTAAAAATTTTAGTACACTGAAAATAAATACAATATATTTTAAAAAATAAAAGCATTGAATTATTTTCAATTGTAAAGGTTGAGCAGGAGTAATAATCTGTGTCAACTGTATACGGTTGTAACAAACGTATATCATTTCGCTGTTTACAAATGTAAAATAACAATTGACTACATTTGTAAAGCATTAAAAAAGCATATGGAATTAGATTATCTAAATAAGCTGTATAAATCGAATAAAGTAAACGAGGTTTTTGGAAGATATATTACAAACAATCATTTAGAAAATTTTATAAAATCTCATCCAGAATTTACGTTTATAACTATTGGAAAGTCTGTTAAAAATAATCCTATTTACGGTATTAAAATTGGAGCTGGTAATAAAAAGGTGTTACTGTGGTCTCAAATGCACGGAAATGAACCTACTACAACCAAAGCAATATTGGATTGTTTAAGTCTGTTTTCTCTCGATGAAGATGTAAAAAAAGAAATTCTGAGTGCCTGCACACTTTTTATCATCCCAATATTAAATCCTGATGGTGCGTATAATTATACGCGTTTTAATGCCAATGATGTTGATTTGAATAGAGATGCATTACATCTATCACAACCAGAAAGTAAGGTATTACGATCTGTGTTTAATGATTTTAAACCAGATTTTTGCTTTAATCTTCACGGTCAACGCACTATATACAATGTTGGAAAGACTAAGAATTCAGCTACTTTGGCATTTTTATCTCCTTCTGAAAATGAAGAACGATCCCTAACAGATACTAGAAAAGTTGCTATGTCTATAATAGCAGAAGTAAATGATTTGTTACAAAAAGAGATTCCAGAAAGTGTAGCGCGTTACGATGATAGTTTTAACCTTAACTGTGTTGGCGATATGTTTCAGAGTTTAGAAGTACCAACATTATTATATGAAGCAGGTCATTGTAATAACGATTACCAGAGGGAAGAGGTTAGGCGTTTAGTGTTTTTTGCTATTTTAAAAGGATTAAAAACTATTGCTACTAATTACGATGTTTCAAATTACAAACGCTATTTAGAAATACCCGAAAACAATAAAAAGTTTCATGATATTATAATAAGGAATGCTAGGGTAGACCTCAATTCCTCGGATTTACAAGATATAGCTATACAATATAAAGAAGTTCTTATTGAAAAGAACATTGTATTTATTCCACAAATTGTTAAGATTTCAAGTCTCGATGAGTTTTATGGTCATAGGGAAATTGATGCTAAAGGAAATATTGTAAAATCAACTGAAAATTTGGAATTAAAACTAGCTAACGAAAACGATTTCGTACTGATAAATAATGAAAAAATCTCATTAAAACCTCTAAATTATTAGCTTTTAGTGCGTAATTGTTAATGAAAATGTCTTAATTTTGCATTTAGTTTAAAGATTATTCAATTATGCCAAAGTTTAAATTAGACGATATTGACCACCAAATTCTTGATATGTTAATCGATAATACGCGTATTCCCTTTACGGATATTGCGAAAAAATTATTGATTTCTGCAGGTACTGTCCATGTACGAGTAAAGAAAATGGAAGAAGCAGGAATTATTAAAGGATCTTCCTTGACCTTAGATTACAAAAAACTAGGTTATTCTTTTATTGCCTACGTAGGTGTATTTCTTCAAAATACTTCACAAACACAATTCGTCTTAGAACGTATTGCTAAAATACCATATGTGACTGTAGCACATATTACAACTGGAAAATTTAATATCTTTTGTAAAATTAGAGCACAAGACACTATGCATGCGAAGGAAATTATTTTTTTACTAGATGATATTGAAGGAGTTTACAGAACGGAAACAATGATATCATTAGAAGAAAGCATTAATGATAAAAAGCGTTTAATGCACACTATTTTTAACGAATTATAATTAACACTTAATAGTATTTCAAAAATCCTTAGTTAATTGATTATCTAGGGATTTTTTGTTTCAAACCAAACCTATGATTTCTGATTTACTGAATTCAACCGAATATAATCCATATTATAAGTCATATATAGACTTTGCTGCACATTCAAATATTATCTTGGGTTTAAAAGCGAATTTAGACTCTGTGGTTCAGTTTTATTCTAACATAGAGACAGAAAAACATAATTATGCCTATGCTCCTGATAAATGGACTATAAAAGATATATTGTTGCACATCATTGATACAGAACGTATTTTTTCCTACAGAGCGTTACGCATCTCAAGAAACGATATGACTCCAATGGCAGGGTTTGATCAAGATGATTATGTTGTAGCAGGTCAAGCTAATAAGCGTTCTTTAGAAAGTTTAATCGCAGAATTTAAAACTGTACGGGAGGCCACGATTTCTTTATATAGTAGTTTTAATGATGATATTTTACAGTTAATAGGTAATGCGAGCGGCTCTAAAATCTCTGTAAGGGCAATAGGTTATATTGTTACAGGCCATGAAAACCACCATAATCAGATTATAATAGATCGTTACCTTTAAACTGATTTATAGTATTCAAACGCTTCAAAGATGAGGTCATTACTCACTTCAGAATCAATTTTGGCCTTTCCAATAGATTCTAGAAGCACAAACTTTATGATTCCATGACTATTCTTTTTATCGTACTTAAGTAAATCAATAATAACATTGAGGTCATTATCATTAAATTCTACCTTAGAAAAAGAGTTTAGAATCCCGTTGGTAATAGTAATTAATTCTACGGCTTTAAGACCAGTTAACTTAGATGAAATATAAGCTTCTAATATCATTCCTACAGCAATAGCTTCGCCATGAAGAAGTGTAGTTTTTTCTTCATTTTCTAAGAAATAACTTTCTATCGCATGACCTAGTGTATGACCAAAATTTAGTGTTTTTCTTAAACCTTGTTCTCCAGGATCTTCACTTACAATATTATTTTTTATAATAACAGAATCGTAGATTAACTGATCTAAAGCAGAAATATCCATTTGTTCTAAATTTGTTAATCGCTCCCAATAAGCTCGGTCTTTTATTAGTCCGTGCTTTAACATTTCGGCATAACCAGACACCATATGGTTTTGTGGCAAGGTATTTAAAAACGACGTATCTATTAGCACCATACTTCCTTCGTTTATTATACCGATTTGATTCTTTAACGCTCCTAAATCTACTCCAGTTTTTCCTCCAACTGAAGCATCAACCATAGCTAATAAAGAAGTAGGCACATTTATGTAGTCAATTCCACGCATATAGGTACTTGCAACAAATCCACCTAAATCGGTAACTACACCACCACCTAAATTTATTAATATGCTTTTTCGATCTGCATTATACTCTGATAACGCTTCCCATACACCAGTGCATATGTCTATAGTTTTATGATCTTCTCCCTCTGGCATTTCCATTACTTCCACGACAATATCTCCAGATTCCATATGAGATAAAAATTGAGGTAGGCAATCTTTATGAGTATTAGTGTCTACAAGAACAAATATTTTTGAAGGATGTTTATCTGTAATATACTTATTTAGCTGACTAAACACTTCAGAATTAAAATGTATAACAGCATTTTTTGTGGAAATAGAATTCATTTTTTAAGTAAAATTGAAGTTGTGAAAATACTTAGTTTTCTGAAAAAGAAAGCGTGATATTAAATATATTTGCAAAAATAAATTGCCAGAAATGATAAATCACAATCTTTTTGAAAATACTGCGACTGCATTCACATTAAAATCAGATACAGAATTAGAACGTGCGTATTTTTTATTTAAAATGATTTCTTCACAACCATTAGTACGCATAGGTACAGCGGCTACAAATTTTGCAATAAAAGCAAATTTACCAGTAGAAGGCTTAATTAGATCTACTGTTTTTGATCATTTTTGTGGTGGAGTTAGCGAAGAGGATTGCTTGCCAGTTATTGATAACTTGTTTACAGAAGGTGTGAGCTCAGTTTTAGATTATTCCGTGGAAGGCAAGGAAACAGAGGAACAATTTGATAATGCCGCTGAAAAAATATTAAAAATTATTCATTTTTGTGATGAGAGAGAAGCCATGCCAATTGTAGTTTTTAAACCTACTGGTTTTGGACGCTTTTATCTATATCAAAAAAAAACAGAGGGTAAGGAATTTACTGAAAGTGAACAAATAGAGTGGAATAAAATAGTTTAACGTTTTGATGCGGTCTGTAAGTTAGCTAAAGAAAAAGATGTCGAAGTTTTAATAGATGGTGAAGAAAGTTGGATGCAAGATGCTGCAGACGAATTAGTTGCGGATATGATGCGGGTATATAATAAAGAAAAAACCATAGTTTATAATACCTTGCAGTGTTATCGTTGGGATAGGTTAGATTATCTCAAGAAACTGCACGAAAAAGGTAAAGCAAACGGTTTTAAAATAGGTATGAAAATTGTACGCGGCGCATATATGGAGAAGGAACGAAATAGGGCAGAAGAGATGGGATATGAGTCTCCAATATGTGAAACTAAGAAAATCACCGATGATACTTTTAACGATACATTATCTTACATTCTAGAAAACTTAAATGATATCTCAGTATTTATTGGTACTCACAATGAAGCTAGTTGTTATTTAGCGATGGAATTGATGGAAAAATATAATATACGTAAGGAAGATAACAATGTATGGTTTGGGCAATTGTATGGTATGAGCGATCATATTAGTTTCAATTTGGCAGCGTCAGGGTATAACGTCGCTAAATATATTCCTTTCGGTCCTGTTAAAGATGTTATGCCATATTTAATTAGAAGAGCAGAAGAGAATACATCTGTTGCTGGTCAAACTAATAGAGAACTTTCATTACTAAAAACAGAGAAAAGAAGACGAAAGTCATAAATCCGTAAACTGATTACTATTTTCAGGCTTTCTTTTTAGAGAAAAGGTCATACCATTTTTTATTTCTCGAAGGATTGTTTCCGTACCCATAACCATAGCCATAACCCTTTCTGCCTTGTTTTGTGCCATTTAGCAACATAGTCATATGTGGTAATCGTTTGTCTTCGTACATGGTTTTAGCGACAGCAACTAGCTCTCGCTTATCAATGTCTTCTGCACTTACAACATATATAAACATGTCAGCATATTTAGAAATTAAAAGTGTATCACTGACTATACCAACAGCAGACGTATCTGCTATTATGTAATCATATTGACTCTCTAACTCATTAAAAAGTTCACCGACTCTATTGCTCATTAATAATTCTGAAGGATTTGGTGGTATTGTTCCAGAAGGGATGATATCTAAATAAGAATTATCCTTGTGTTTAGTTATAATTTGATTTGGTTTTATGGATTTATCTACAATATAATCAGAAAGACCTTTTTCAGATTTAGGCTTTAGATTTAAATAATCCATAATCTTTGGAACTCTAATATCCATTTCAATCAATAACACAGATTTTTCTGAATATGCTATCGACATCGCTAAATTGGTACTTGTATGCGATTTACCTTCTTGTGGTCTGGTAGATGTAATAAATAGCTTTTTTGCACTTTTATCTAAACCTTTGAGCATAAAATCAATATTAGAACGTATAATTCTATAAGCTTCAGCTTTTGGCGAGTAATCTACCTTTTTTACTAGTTGCTTCTTTTTACTTGTTCTTGGTACATCTCCTAAATACGGAATATCTAATATTTCTTCTAAATCATCTTTATCGTAGATTTTTGTATCTAATAAGTCTTGCACAAAGATGAAGCCAAAAGGAATTGCAAGCCCTAGTAAAAATGCTGCGATATACGTAAACATTTTATTTGGAGCTACAGGTTCAAAAGAAGAGTAGGCTTGATCTATAATTTTTGCATTCGGTGAAAACATCCCAAGTCTAATAGCAGACTCTTCTCTTTTTTCTAATAAGTATAAGTAGAGTGATTCCTTAATACCTTGCTGGCGCTCAATACTTCTTAACTCTTTAGCTTTTGTTGGTGCTGTATACAATTGGCCTCTAATACGAGCATCCTCTTGATTTAATGTATTCAATGTGATTTCATTGGTACGTTTCATATTCTGTAGAGAATTTTCTAAATTAACCTTTAACGCATCTATCTGGTTATTAAGGTTAATCACAACCGGATTGCTTTCACTAGAATTTTGAAGAATACGATCTCGTTGTGCGACAAGTTCATTATGATTTTTAGTAACCTGAGCTATGTTAGGGTCACCTATACCAATATCTGCAGGTAATAAGTCTGATGATTTACTATTTTGATTTAACTCTTCACTTAGAAATTCAATCAGCTGTATTCTATTAGCAACATTGGTAATTTGAGCATCATTTTGCTTCTCGGCTTGTAAGTATATATCTGCTTGTGTTCCAAGAGCGGTTAATTTATTTTTTTTCTGAATTTGCTCGGCTGTAAAATCTACTTCTTCAAGCTCTTGAAATACAATCTGTAGTCTATTATTAATAAAATCAGAGGTTACCTTGACCACATCTTCTTTATCTCTTATTACATCTTTGTTATATTCTCTTATGAGTTGATTAAGTATATCTATAGCTTTTTGTGGTATATTTTGATTTAGCTCTAAAGTAATTACACTAGAGCCTTTGTCTGTCGCCATCTTAATGCTATTTTGATACATCCCAACAATAGCACTAACATTTCTTATCGATATTTTTAGGTTGCTTCCTATTTTAGGCGAAAAAGCACCAATATTTGGAACTAAAACAATATCTCCAAAACCTGTTTTTATTCTATCACCAAATGCAAATAACTTAGCTTGTGCCTCATCTCGTTCTAAAATCGACTTTCCATCATTTTTAAACATTAAGAAATCTGATTCTGATTTTATTTTAATGTAAAACGTGGTATCTACTTGGTGAATTATAGAATCGCTTGCAAAAAAACTAAGTTCAAGAGGAGGGTTTTTGTACAACTCTTGTTCTTTTATTTTGCCTTCTTCAAAATATTGGATATTGAGTTTTAATTGTTTAACCACATTAGCAATCAAGGTTCTTGATCTAATGGTTTTAATTTCATCAATAATTTTATTTGTACCATCGGAAAACAAACCTTGAGTTTGTATATCCTCAATTCCAGGTAGTTTTTTTGATTGTCTCTCGTCTTTAATTTTAATTGTTGCAACAGCTTTATATTGGTATGTAGCATATCTTAAATATGTATAGCCTAAAGCTAATGAAAGCACTAAGCAAACTACGATTAACTTCCTTTTTGACAGAAATAAATCGAACTTTTTTCTTATTTCATTAGATTTTGATGCAACGTTAGATTCCATATTAAAAACTTATAAATTAATTAGCGTATAAGAAATACTGCCAGAATTGTAGTTAGTGTTCCAATAGCCGATATTAATACACTATTGTTTTGATTGTATGTAGATTGTCTAATTCTTGCATTATTTGGCTCAACATAAATGACATCATTTTGTTGCAAATAATATGCTGGAGAATTAATAGAGTTAATAGATGTCAAATCAATTTTAGTAAACTTCTTGACTCCTTCAATTTCTCTTATTATCATTACGTTTTTACGACTACCAAATATTGTAAGGTCATTTGCTAATCCTAAAGCTTCTAATAAAGTAATACGTTCGTCTTGAATAGTAAATGTACCAGGTCTAGATACTTCACCGATTATGGTTACGGTGAAATTAGCTAATCGTATATTTACAATTGGATCTTTGGCCATTGTACTGATCTTTTCGGTTAAAAACTTTGTAAGTTCTGTCCTTGTCATACCAGCAACCTTAATAGTACCTAATACTGGAAATTCAATATTACCATTATAATCCACCAAATAGGTTTGCATTTGAATGTTGCCTTGTGCAACAAGTAGGTTAGTAGCATTATTTGATATTACAGGTAAATTAAAAGGTCTAACAGTGTCTGGATCTAAGGCTGATACATTAATAGTCAATATATCGTCTGTTTTGTAAATTAACTGTTTTGGCTTAGATGCCATTTGATTGTCTTCTACTAATTCATCTTGAAAATAAACTAAGTCCTTACGCGAGGCACACGATGTCGATAAAACAAGAGTTAAAATTGAGACTATGAGTATGCGTGTTTTCATTTAATTGTTGTTTAGTTATAATTGGGGGTTATTTTTTAGAATCTAATACTTCATAAGTCGAATTATTAGATATGTATTCTGGAATTAATGCTTTAATAAAAGAAACGATTTCTAAAGGCTGCGTTAATGTTTTTATGACTGTTAATTTATTGATTTGGTTCTCAACGGTTTCAATATCTATATGACGAGATTTTGCAATCATTATTTTTTCATGATATGTTTTTTTAGTATTTTCACCATGCGCTAATAATTCTTCATAAATTTTTTCACCAGGTCTTAACCCTGTAATCTTAATCTCGATGTCTTCTGGGTAGCGCAGGCCAGACAGAATAATCATATTTTTTGCAAGATTAAAAATCTTAATCGGTTTACCCATATCAAACACAAATATTTCCCCGCCGTTGCCCATTGCTGCTGCTTCTAAAACCAATTGACATGCTTCCGGAATAGTCATGAAATATCTGGTAATATCCTTATGAGTCACCGTTAGTGGTCCACCTTGTTCTATCTGTTTCTTAAATAAAGGTATAACAGAGCCGTTTGAACCTAATACATTTCCAAATCTCGTCGTAATAAATTTCGTATTACCTTTTCCTTTTAGACACGTTACGTATAATTCAGCAATTCGTTTAGTCGCACCCATTACATTTGTTGGGTTTACTGCTTTATCTGTTGATATTAAAACAAATTTGTCTACGCTGTGCTTAACTGAAATATCTGCTACATTTTTAGTACCACCAATATTTACACTAACTGCTTCAAATGGATTATTTTCCATTAACGGTACATGTTTATATGCTGCAGCGTGAAATACAACTTTTGGTTTGTATTGATTAAATATGTGATCAATTCTGGTTTTATTTCTAACATCAGCAACAATGACGTCTATATTAGTTAACCCTTGTTGTCTAAACTCTTGTTGTATATCATATAATGCAGATTCAGCATTATCGACAAGTATGAGTTTTTTATAGTTATATAGACTTATTTTTCTGGAAATCTCGCTACCTATAGAGCCGGCAGCACCAGTGATAAGAATAACTTTATTGTCGTATTGATCTTCTAAATCAGGGTTTTTAATATTAATGGGTTCTCTACCTAATAAATCTTCAATTTTAACCTCTTTTATTTGCCCAACGCTTAAATCACCATCAATCCAACTCTGAACAGGTGGAACGATTTTTACTTTAAGGCCAAGTGTAAAGAGACTTCCAGTGATTTGTAATAATCTAGCTGGATCAATATTTTGAATTGAAATTATAACATCTTCAACATTATGCTTTTTAATAAAGGCTTCATCAATAGCCGAAATATGGTAAACCTTAACCAAATTAATTTTTTTACCAATTTTACGCTCATCATCATCAATAAACCCAACTACCTCTAATCCGTTTTTAGTGTCATTTTTAATAGCGTCATAAGTAAGCATGCCAGAATTACCAGCACCAAAAATCAATACATTTGAAATTGTAGTAAAGTCTTGGGTAATATAATTATAAAGGGATTTAATAAATAATTTGGCACCTATTAAGAATAGTATATTTAGTAATAAGTGAATATAAATGATGGAACCAGAAATATTAAAAATGCTATCATCAGCGCTAAACTTTCTACTTATAAAAGTCACACAAATTAAAAGTGTTGCTAATATGTTTGTACCAATGATAAGATTTACAATGTCTTTAAAACCAGTAAACCTAACCACACCCTTATAAGAACCAACAGATAATAAACTAATTACGGACACTAAGGCAACATAAGGCAGTTGCTCTAGTAACATGTAAATATCAAAATCGAACTTAAAATTAAAACGTATGAGATAGGCTAAGAAAAACGTCACTAAAATGATTGATACATCAAATAATAGCACAAGCCATTTTGAGGCATATTTTTGAGAGATTCTATGTAGAAACTTCACCATCATACTGCAAAATACGTTTTTATAGCTAAAATCACTCTATTTAATTCGTTGTCAGTGAGATTAGATCCACTTGGAAGACATAAACCACGGTTAAACAAATCGTCAGAAACACCATTTTTATACATTGGTGCATCTTTAAATATGGGTTGTTGGTGCATTGGTTTCCAAAGAGGTCTCGATTCAATATTTTCTTTTTCTAATGCTAATCTTAACTCTTCCCTTACCTTTAAAGAAGGGAGTAATATGCATGTAAGCCATCTATTAGAAAAATAACCTTCTGGTTCCTCTAAAAATGTAATAGCATTGTTATTTTTAAATGTCTGTTTATAAAACTCATGGTTGCTTCTGCGCTTTGCGACGTGACTGTTTAAAATTGTCATTTGACCACGACCAATACCAGCTACGATATTAGACATTCTGTAATTATAACCAATATGAGAATGTTGATAATGCGGTTCATTATCTCTTGCTTGTGTAGCTAAGAATACAGCTTTATTTTTTAAGGCTTCACTTCGTGCAACTAAAGCACCACCACCAGAGGTAGTAATAATTTTATTGCCATTAAATGAAAGAATTGAGATGTCTCCGAACGTACCACATTTTTTACCATGATAGGTACTTCCTAAGGATTCTGCACTATCTTCAATAATTGGTATTTTGTAATTATCAGCAATAGCTCTAACTTCATCGACCTTATATGGCATACCATATAAATGAACTGCAATAATTGCCTTAGGTGTTTTTCCTTTGGATATTCTATCCTTTATAGCAATTTCAAGTTGTTCTGGGCAAATGTTCCAGGTGTATTTTTCGCTGTCTACAAAGACAGGTGTGGCTCCTTGATAGGCTATTGGATTAGCTGAAGCAGAAAATGTTTTGCTTTGGCATATAACTTCATCTCCTTGTGTAACATTTAGCAGTATTAAACCTAAATGTAACGCGGAAGTACCAGAAGCTAATGTGGCAACATAAACATCGTCATTTAAATAAGCTTGAAGATCGTTCTCAAAACCATTTACATTAGGACCAAGAGGTGCTACCCAATTAGTGTCAAACGCTTCTTTTATGTAGAATTGCTCTTTGCCACTCATATGCGGCGAAGACAACCATATTTTTTGGTTCATAGGTTATTCTTTAAGTTTTAGCCTAAAGGTTTATATTTAATTTAAGGTGTTTGGGACCTAATAAATTAATAGCTCAATTATGCTAATATATGGTGTAATAAACTAATGCATCAAACAAATATTAATTATTACGACAAACGGTTTATTTTAAACGACATATAAAGACAGAGAGCAAACTAAACGTAAAAAAATCAGATAAAAAGTATTAAGAATTCAAGAATTGATTTGCCAAATTAGACATTGTAATACTATCAAAATTATTGCGTTCGTGCAATTGTTTATAATGCTTAAAAATGGATTCTAAATTCTGAAAATTTTCTTCTATGTTATTGGCAAAATTGTGAGGATGAAACCATAAATGAAAAATTTCATTGTTTTCTGCTGCTTTTGTCATCGATCTCTTAATTCGTTTTACCTTAAGTTTTTCAATAGCTTTGAGTTTAGCATTGTATGGTCTCAGGAAGCGGCTTGCTGGAATATTAATTATTCCAGAATTTTTAGAATTGTAGTCTTGAAGTTTATAGGTATTTTTGCCTGAGATATTTACATAGCTATCAATGACTCTACAAGCCATCATGGCGTATTCTTTGATTTGTATTTGCCTGGAATCATTGTTGAAATTAAACCAGCAATTACCACGATATGTTGAAATACCATATTCTTCACACACCTTTATATATTCAGGTATTGATTGGTTTCTTGGGAAAACAATGCTTGAAATAGTTGTATTCTGAGATTTGCTTATTTCTATCGCAGAACTAATGTCATCTTTAAAATCATTAATATTCTGACCATCTTCATGACAATAATAATGGCTAAAGGTATGTGTGCCTATTTCATGTAAGGATTGGTTGGCAACTTTATTTACCAGTGATTTTGCAAAATAATATTTTTCATCTTCAGGTTGAATTTGATCTAGTAGCTCATAGGTATTTAGTAACTTGTTGGTATAATTAGGTTTACGTTTTGGGAGAAAAGCTATTATTTCGCGTTTATTTTCAGCAAAAAGCATACCTACGGTAGCGAAAGTAATACTGACATTATATTGGTTGCATAACTCCAATAATTTTTCAATAACGTTTTCAACATTAGATAGTTGTGATTTGCTATCTTCTAAAGTTCTATTGTCAAAAAAACCCCAATGCAACTCAAAATCTAGTGATATTACAAATTTCCCTTCATTCATTTAGGCTCGGTATTTTGGAAAATAATCAGTGTTACTTTTATCTTTAGAAAGGTCGCTATAAACGTCTTCATTTACAACATATTTCCAGATTTTAAATGCTCTAAAATCTTTAGAAAACGATGCCTTAAACTCAAATAGAGTATCTTTTTCACTACCTAATCCACCACCTAAGTTAAAGAATTTATAACCTTGGTTATGGGCTTGAATCCGCATTTCATCTAAAAATAATTTAGAAGGCTTTAATCTTAAAAAGTCCGTTCGCGTACCAGATAAATGAAACTGAACGATATCTTTAGTTTTAATAAACATTGAGCCTGCAATATATTTTTGAGTTTCGTTATCCTTTACCATTAATATATCCGTTTCAAAATCTGTAATTTCCATAAATTTTAAGAAATAAGATTCGTCAAAATAATAATGATCATCGGCGTTCAATCGTTTCATGTTTTCGTAATAAATACTAATAAAATCTATAATATCTTCTTTCGTTTCTGCTTTTACAACCTCACATTGACGTCTTAGTTTATTTATCTGATTTTTATTAGACTTACTATAAGCTCTTCGCGATTCATCTAGTGGTAAGGTGACATCTATATTTACAACAGCGCCCAATTCAACGACTTCACCCAAACCATCTAATATTTGATTTTGTTCAATGTAAGGATGTAACCTACTAAAAACTGAAACAATATTTTTGCTGATTAGGTACTCATTTAAAGATTCCTGAAATTTAGTTCTTTCTGCTATTTCAAGTTCACTGGTATTGCTCAAAGGTCCGGCATAGCCGTAAACTGAAGTGAAATCAAAATATTTAGTATTGGGAATTGATCTTAGGACTAATGGTAATAAAATAGTAATGCCTTTAGTCTCGTATTGCAGCATAATTGGACTTTCATTTTCACTACATGAAATCTCATGATAATCATAAGTATGGTAAAAGTCGTAATTATTTACTTCTGCTAAAGCTTTAGCCCATTCTGATTTTGAGGTTATTTCATTAATTTCGCTTAGTTTGTCAGTAAGCATTGATTGATATTGAGGAAAAAAATCGGTCATATAATTTATAGGGCTTTCAATTCCCATCTTAATCATAACTAATGATTTATAAATTTCTGGATTAATGACTTTTCTGCCAGTAAAATACTTAACAACACCATTTGGAAAAAACGACTTCTTATATTTAAAAATTCCATCATCACTGCCGTAGCCACCACCTAAAGTAAAACTTTCGAAACCCTGTTGATTAGCCCATAAAATGATTTCATGCTTTAATAGATCGTTTGGTCTTTTTTTAAAATAATCAGATTTTGTTCCTCCTATAAAAGAAAATATTTCTGAATTAGAGCAAAGAATTAGTTCTGATGCTACAGGTATGTTATTATAATATGCAACTGCAATGGCATTATTATCTGGATACTTATCTATGAAGCTAAGTACTTTTTCTTGGCTAAAAAAGAAGGTTTCTTGTGCTTGCTTTCTTCGCATCGTTTCTAGATAAATATCGTAAAATGTATTAAATATTTCTGAAGTTATATTGTTGTAATATATTTTGACACTAATACCTTCTCGAGTTGCTTTTTTTATATTCTTCCTAACTTTTCTGTCATAATTTTCTAGAATTGTTGTCTCTTCAGATAATTTACCTTTAATATTTAAAAGTGTCTCTTTTAATTCGCCAGTGTAATCTAGATAATTTCCATTTAGGCTGAATCTTATAAATTCAGACACCACATTATTATTAGCATACCAATTATCTACTAAATTCCAAAACGCCTTTATAATTTCAATTTCGGTATTTTCTTTAATCAAAGGACCATTATAGCCATAAGTAGATTTTACATCGTAATACTCAAGACTTTCAATGTGACCTTCTATGGGCTTGTAATAAAAAGGCATTAAAACCAATGGTTTGTTGGTTTTATCTAATAGAATAAATGCAAAACAATCGTTTAATCCAGATGAAAACACATCAATAAAATCAATCTTGTAATACGGATTGTCGTCTTTAAAGGGTGCAAGTGCGTCTTTGTATTTGTCTACATCACCAGAAATCGTAAGGTTTAGAATTTGTAATGTAAAGTTGTTCATAATTAGATAATAGCCAGGTTTTAAAATTTTATCTTAGCTGTTATTTTGTTCTGTACCTGTAAACAAAGGCATGTCTAAGGATTCTGAATTATTGATATCGCTCTTCTTTATGACCTTATAAAATGTTAACCAAAGTATTTTTAAATCTAATAAAAACGATTGATTATCTACATAGTAGACATCGTACTTAAATTTCTCTTCCCATGTAATGGTATTTCTTCCATTAATTTGGGCCCAACCGGTAATACCTTGCATAACATCATGTCGTCTATTTTGTTCCTCACTGTAATGTTCTAAATATTGAGGAATGAGTGGGCGAGGACCGACAAGGCTCATATCGCCTTTGAGGATATTTATTAATTGCGGAATTTCGTCGAGTGAGTATTTTCTGCAAAAGTCTCCGGTTTTTGTAACACGTTCTAAAGCTGGTAATAAACTACCATTAGCATCAGTTTTATCATTCATGGTCTTAAACTTAATGATGGTAAATAGTTTACCTTGTTTACCAGTTCTGGTCTGATAGAAAAATGGTTTACCATTGTTTGAAATACTCAGTATACTAAAACCAAGAAAATAGGCGAGATAATAATTAAGCCTATTAGTGTAGCAAAAAAATCAAAGAGTCGTTTAAAAAGTTTTGAATACAACATAACTTAAGCCTCTAAAGATTTATAAAGTTTTAAAAGTTCGCTCCAAATCAATTCACGATTATAATTTTTTAAAATATTTGATCTGGCTGCATTAGCATAAGCTTTAGTTTTTTCAGGATTATTTAGTAGAAATTCCATGGCGTTTATGATGTCTTCTGTAGATTTTGGTTGTATAATAATTCCATTTTTATCATTGGTGATTATCTCATTACACCCATTAATATCTGTTACTATACTAGCTATTTCCATAGCGCAGGCCTGCATTACAACATTTGGAAACCCTTCTCTGTAGCTAGGAAATACTAAAGCATTAGAAATAGAAAAATAAGGTCTAACATCGGTTTGCCAGCCTACAGAAATTATATTTTTATTGCTTTCAATACTGCTCAAAGTAATGTCTTTTAGTGGGTCTAATTCTGTTTCTAATGTACCGACCAATAAAAGCTTAATATTTTGATTTGTTTCATTTATTAGGCTGAATGCATCAATTAATTCGTTGATTCCCTTGTCAGTGACTAATCTTCCGACGAATGTAAATACAAAATCTGTATCTGATATATTTAGACTTCGTTTTAATTCATTCTGCTGATTTTTAGATATATTAGATTTTTTAAAATGTTCTGTATCAATACCATTAGAACTTCCTTTACCAATGACTTTGAGTTTGTTATCTTTTGTAAACTTATTTTCTTTTACAATTTCAAACAACCCAAATGAGTTAGGTAGAATTAGTGTGGCATTAGCATAGGTGATTTTTTCAACGATATTAAGTAAAGTTCTTTTTGCTCCTTTAGCTTCGAGTAAAGGTAATCCTGCAATGGTATGCAATCTATTAGGAACTCTTGCTAGTCTGGCCGCTATCATACCCAAAGTACCTGCTTTTGGTGTATGTGTATGAACTAAAAACGGTTTTTCTTTCTTTATTAATTTGTAAAGCTTATAAAGTGATTTTAAATCTTTAAATGGCGAAATGGTGCGTGTCATTTCTACGACTTGAGTGTTAATGCCTTCATTTTGTTCCACATCTTTGAGATGAGTACCAGAGCTAGAAACACCTAAAATTTCGTAATGATTATTCATATACTTTAGCTGACCTTTTAGCAAAATGCCCAAGGATGCAGGTACTGTCGTTATGCGCATAATCTTCTTTTTCATACAATTATAGCATTGAATACGTGTTTAAATACCATTTCTGAAATGCATAGAAGCTCCACACACGTAAACTGTTATCTTCTTTACCTGAAATATGATTTTTTACGAGATTACTGATGAAGTTCTCATTAAAAATTCCTTGGGTTTCTAAGAATTTAGGCTTGATAAATGATTCTAGTTCTGGTTTAAGACTTGCTCTCATCCAATCACCAACTGGGACACCAAAACCTTGCTTAGACTTTTCTAAAAATCCTGGAGGAAATTTGTCCTTAAACGCTTCTTTTAAAATATACTTTTTATTCCAACCTTTTAGCAAATAATCCTCTGGTAGTGAGTTGGTTAAATTCCAAATCGCTTTATTTAAAAATGGTGCTCTGCATTCTAACGAGCACAACATACTCGTTCTGTCTACTTTTACAAGCATATCTCCCTCTAAACTCACATTCTTATCAACCATTCTAAAATCTGTGAGATTTTTTGGGTTATGCTGATTGTATCTGGTTTTAAACTCTGCAAAAGTGTCTTCAATAAGTCTATTGCTTTTAAGTAGTTGCATTTTTTCCTGATCTGTAAATGCTAATGAAATAATATTCCAATATTGATTACCATCGTAGTTAAATGCTTTTAATAGGCGGTTTAGTTTAAATCGTTTTCCTCGATTATCATCTTTCGTATTTAATAATCCTGAAGATAATTTGAGTATTTGTTTATGTATGCCTTTTGGTACGATAGAGGTGTACTTATTATTAAGTTTACCCATATAATATTTATTGTATCCACCAAAAACCTCATCTCCACCATCCCCTGTTAAAGCTACCTTTACGTAGTCACTGGCATGTTTTGAAACTAAATAAGTTGGTAATGCAGAAGAATCCGCAAAAGGTTCATCAAAATTGAGAAGAATGTCATCAATGCCGTTTCTAAAATCATCTTCCCTAACAATAAACTCGTGATGATTACTATTGATAAGGTTAGCTACTACTTGCGATTTGTCAGTTTCATCATAGGTTTTCTTTTCAAAACCTATTGAAAATGTTTCGACTTTTTCTGAAGAAATTTCAGCTAAACTATGTGTTACTACTGAAGAATCTACTCCACCAGATAAAAATGTGCCTAAAGACACATCTGCAATTGATCTACTTTCTACACTTTTAATCACCTCATCTCGAACTTGCTTTTTAGCATCTTCAAATGAAATGTCTTGTTTTACGATTGGTTGTTGTTTTTCAATTTCGTGAATTGAAAATGAATCTGAACTTAAATCGAAATCAATAAAATGGTTACATGGTAGCTTAAGAATATCTTGATATATTGAATATGGCGCAGGTATGTATGTTAACCTAAAGTATAAATTTAAGCCTTCTTTACTAATATCTGGTTTGTTAGGAAGGTAATTTACAAGAGATTTTAACTCAGATCCATAAACAAAATCTGTTTTAGTTTTAGTGTAATATAATGGCTTTTCGCCAAAAAAATCACGAGCTATAAAAACCTTATTTTTGTTTTTATCATGAATACTAAAGGCAAACATGCCATCGAGATATTTAAAGGCATCGACTCCTTTTTGCTCATATAATTTTAAAATAACTTCAGTGTCGCTAGTGGTTTTAAATGTTACACCGTCCTCTTGAAGCTTAGCTTTTAATATTCTGTAGTTATAAATCTCTCCATTAAAAACAATACCTATTTGGTTATCATCCGTATACATCGGTTGTTTACCTGTACTCAAATCTATAATAGATAATCGACGCATAGCCATTGCCACGGAAGAAGATTCTGAAGTAGCTGTATAGAAGCCGTCTTCATCTGGACCACGATGAAAAATTAGCTGATTCATTTTAGCCAAATCTTCACGTAGTTGTCCTACGTCTTTTTTAGTATTACTTATTATTCCGTTAATTCCGCACATTCAATTAGCCGTTTAATAGATGTTTAACTTGAACATAAATATTTGGTATGTCGTTCTGTTTTGCTCTTTCAAAACCAACCTCACTGTAGTGTTGTCTCGCTTCAGTATTGTCTTTAAAGTATTCTAATGCTTTAGCCAATCCTATGTCATCATCTACATTGACCATCAAGCCATATTTACATTTTACAAAATCTCCATCTTTAATCTCAACAGGTTCGTTACCATTTAATAATTCTAATGGACCTGTTTTGCAATTTGTAGATATTACAGGTAAGCCAGAGGCCAATGCTTCTAAAACTACATTTGGAAACCCTTCCGTATTAGAGGACAACACAAAACAATCATTTTTTAATAAATAGTCTTTTACATTAGTAACATTACCTAAAAATGTAGTTTGTTCATTAAGTCCGAGATTATTAGTATATGATTTTAAATCATTTTCTAAGACACCAGCACCAGCTTGAGTATAATGATAGTTCACTTTTTTTAAATGAGACATGGCACTTACAATCATTTTTTGATTTTTAGCCTGGTATATACTTCCAACACTAATAAAGTTTAGTATTGGTTTCTCTTCTATTGATTCTGGCAAAATTCTTTTATTCTCATCAATACCTATAGGATTATAGATAACTGACATCGGTATTTCTACTTTAAAATTCTGTTTTAAATCCTCATTGATATTTATTGAGTTTGAAAATAAAGCATCATTCTGATTATAATATTTTGGTATAACAAAATTAGCTATAAACTGAGATGATTTGTTTGCTTTATACATTAATGACGGAAAGCACCTTTCGCTTATAACCGTTCTTAATTCTTTATTTTTCTTGCCAACAATTCCATTAACTATATTGGGTAAAGCCAAGAATGCCATCGAAATATCAATATTGTTTTCTCTAACAAACATGTTGTATTTTTTAGAGGCTTGCAGTGTCTCTTTAATTTTTGTAAAAAAGGTGTTTTTTAGATTATTTTCTGGAAATAAAATCTCAACATGTACACCATCTGGAATTTCGAAATCTATAAGCTCTTTGAATAGCACTAAGGACACATTATAGTCTTTAACCAAATGTGGTAAGAAGATACTTATAACACGTTGTGCACCGCCAAAAGCCATGTTAAGTGAGAGTATACTTAAGTTTTTCTTATCCATTATTACTAATTAACAAGACTTAAAAATAGGTCTTTATACTTTTTTAAAATTATCTGAGAACTGTAACGACTGCTGATAGTTTCGCTAACATCTTTAGCTTTAAAGTTATAGTCTTCATTTATTTTTTTTAAGCTTTCTAAAAATGCAGCTTCATCTTTTACAATATGTCCATTCACACCTTCATATATAATTTCATTAATACCACCTGGTGCATTAATGGCTAAAACAGGAGTACCAACCATACAACTCTCTATTACTGCATTTGGGAAGCCTTCAACATAAGAACCTTGTAGGTATAAATCACTCTCTGCTAACAGTCTCGGCACTTCTTTTGTAAATGGTATATGGGTGATTTTATCTGTTAAACCATAGTCTTGTATTAAGTCAAAAATAATTTTTTCCTGAGCACCTTTTCCAATAATAGTATAATGAAAGGGAAAGTCTAGTTGCGACAACGCTTTTAAAATTCGCGGATGGCCTTTTTCTTTATCAAATCGGGCAACAGTAATAAACCGTATAGGTTTGTTGACAGGTGTATTTTCTTTTACTTTAAAATTATTGGTAACCGGATTATTTATTAAAGCGAGCTTTTCTTCTTTTATTGAATACGACTTTTTTAAATCATCTAGCATATCCTGAGATTGACAAATAACTTTATCGAAAAAATTGAATCGTTTATCTCCTAAAAAATGAATTGGGTTTAACTTATTTGGTTGGTCAAATGTTTCTAGAACACTTAGTACATTAACTTCGCGCGCTACAAATTTAATTTTTGGAAAAAATAGAGACATGTATGCTGTTACGGTGTTGAGATGACCAATGGCACTAACTACAATATCTGGTTTTTCTCTTTTAATATATTTATATAACGGCAAAATGCCATTTAATACCCTAGGTTGCTCTAAATAAACGATATTAATATCACTGATATCATAAGAAGCATCACTTCTATGACCAACAATTAATAATGTTGAATTAAAGGTATCACTATCAATATTTTGAGCAATAAATGATATGACACGTTCAGCACCACCAGGTAATAAATTTGGAAGTGCAAAAGTTATATTTACTTTATCTGATGGCATGCCCTTCGCTGTTTTTATTTAACCATTGTTTAAGCACAAGTAGTTTCCAGATTAATGGATAATGATTCCAAGTACCTTTTAGATGCTGATCAATTTTTCCTTGTACATTTTTTACGTCAATACCTGGTATTTGTTGTAATCCATTTTCATTTAATTCTGATAAGACAAACTCTTTTAGATCTTCTCTAAACCATTTTTCAAATGGCATAGT
This sequence comes from Winogradskyella sp., assembly GCF_965656915.1. Taxonomy (GTDB): domain Bacteria; phylum Bacteroidota; class Bacteroidia; order Flavobacteriales; family Flavobacteriaceae; genus Winogradskyella. The sequence continues at coordinate 49,686 of NZ_CBFHMI010000003.1, forward strand.
AAAACCTGCTTTTGGTCTATCGAAAATCGCTTTAGGTACGTGTTTGTATAAAACATCCTTTAAAATTCGTTTCTGATTTCCCTTGTAATATTTAAATTCAGTAGGGAACGCTCTTGCTAGTTCTACAACACGATAATCCATAAGAGGAGCACGTGCTTCTAATGAATATGCCATAGTTGCTCGATCTACTTTAGTATTGATGTCCCAATTTAAATAGGTTTTAATATCATAATCTGAGACGCGTTCAAGCAAGTTTTTATTATTGTGGATTAAATATTTTAATTCCTCTGTATTTTTAAAATCTGAACCTGAACTAATCCATGATAAATCATGCCCTGTAATAGCATCAATATAGGCCTGACCAATATTTTTTGACTTCATTATTTCTGAAATAATTTTAAGTCTGTAATGTGGTGCAATTGACATCAATTTAGAAATTACTAATCTAATTCCGTATGGAATCTGAAGAATTTTAGATCCTTTTTTTATCCAATTGTATCTATGGTATCCTATAAAACTTTCATCACCTGCATCACCAGATAAAGCTACTGTAACCTGCTTTCTTGTATGTTTAGCTAGTAACATTGACGGAATAGCTGAAGAGTCTGCAAATGGTTCATCATAGTAATGACTAAAATTTTCAATTAAGTCAATCCCTTCATTATAATTACATTCTATAACGTTATGATCAGTTTTTAAATGATTTGCGACTTGCTGCGCATATATACTTTCATCAAATCCTTTATCGTTGAATTTTACTGAAAATGTTTTCACTTTAGCAGCTGATGTTGTTGTTGCCAATGCAGCAATTAAGGAAGAATCTATTCCTCCAGATAAAAACACACCAACAGGTACATCTGCAAAAAGCCTTAGTTTAACGGCATCTGTTAGGGTTGTAGATAATTCTTCTTGCGCTTCGTCATAACTTCCAGTGAATTTGTTTTTCCCTTCATGATCAATGTCCCAATAAACCTTAGTTTCTAGCTGTCCTGTGTTTAAATCAAACACAAGTGAATTTCCTGGCAGTAACTTTTTAACCTCATTAAATATTGATAATGGATCTGGTATAGTCTCCCAGGTGAGATAGGCATCTATTGATTTTTTTGAAATGCTTAAATTTTCATTATATAGCTGAATTGAAGATATCTGACTTGCAAATTCGAAGTCTTTGCCGTTATGATAATAGTAAAAAGGCTTTTGTCCTAATCGATCTCTCGCACCAAAAAATGTATTGTTTTTCTTATCGAAAATCACAAAGGCAAACATGCCATTAAAATGATTTACGCAGTCTTCACCATATTCTAGGTACGCCGCGCAGATTACTTCTGTATCACTTGTGGTATGGAACGCGTATCCTTTTTTATGAAGTGTGTCTTTAATTTCTTGAAAATTATAGATCTCGCCATTAAAAACAATTTCAATATTTTCTAAGTAAGAAAATGGTTGATTTGATCTTGCATCTAAATCTATAATAGATAACCTGTTATGGCCAAATATTATGGAGTAGTTGTCCGTTTTATAAAACTCCCAACCCATTTGGTCAGGACCTCTAAAAGCAGTACGAGCAAGTTTGTTTTTAACTTGCGACTCATTATATTGAACTGTACTTCCGTAAATTCCGCACATAGTATTATTTTATTTGTAAACCTTTGCCATTAACATTAAGCCATTGTTTAAGCACTAAAAGTTTCCATATCAATGGATAACGATTCCAACTACCGTCCATGTGTTGTTTAATTCTAAACTTAACTTCATCTACATTAATACATGGGATTTTTTGTAAACCCTTATCGCTTAATTCAGACAAAACATAATCTTTTAAATCGTGTCTAAACCAATATTCAAAAGGCATTGTAAATCCGGCTTTAGGCCGGTCAAAAATGTGTTCTGGTACATGTTTATACAGTACATCTTTTAAGATGCGTTTTTGATTATTACCTTTATATTTAAACGATGTTGGAAGTGAGCGTGCAAAATCTACAATACGATAATCCATTAAAGGGGCACGAACTTCTAGTGAAAAAGCCATTGAAGCTCTGTCCACTTTGGTGTTTATATCCCAGTTTAGATAAGTCTTAATATCAAAATCGCTAATACGTTCAAAAAGATTTTTATGGTTGTGCTCTAAATATTTCATTTCTTCAACCAAATTATAATCTCTATCTGTATCTAACCAGGACTGATCAACGCCATTTAATGCCGCTAAATAAGCTGAACTAACATCTTTTATTCTTAGCCCTTTTGCAATGACATTAGCACGATAATTTGAACTGAGATCAAATGCACTTGCAGCCATTTTTCTTAAAACTAATGGTGCTTTAAATAAATTACTTCTGCTTTTTGCCCATTGATATCTACCGTAGCCTATAAAACTCTCATCACCTGCATCACCAGAAAGTGCTACTGTAACTTGCTTTTTAGTATATTTAGAAAGTAACATGGACGGAATAGCAGAAGAATCTGCAAATGGCTCATCATAATATTGAGAGAAATTCTCTATTAAATCAATGCCTTCATTATAATTGCATTCAATGACATTATGATCTGTTTTTAAATGATCTGCAACTTGTTGAGCGTAAATGCTTTCATCAAATCCTTTTTCGTCAAATTTTACTGAAAAGGTTTTAACCTTAGCAGATGATGTTAGTGTTGCCATAGCCGTAATAGCAGAAGAATCTACACCACCAGATAAAAATACACCAACAGGTACATCTGCAAATAATCTAAGTTTTACAGCATCGGTTAATAATTCTTCTAGCTCATCTTTGGCATCGTTATAAGAGCCTTTATATTGGTTTTTGCCAGTATAGTCAATGTTCCAGTAGGTTTTTGATTTAAATTTACCAGTATTAAGGTTAAACGTAAATGACTTTCCTGGTTCTAATTTTTTAATTTCATTAAATATCGAAAATGGTTCTGGTATTGCTCCCCACGTTAGATAATATGAAATTGCCTCATTTGATATAGATAAATTAGAATGGTGTAATTGTATTGATGATATTTGGCTTGCAAATTCAAAATCTTTACCATTATGGTAATAATAAAAAGGCTTTTGTCCTAAACGATCTCTAGCACCAAAAAACTGTTCTTTTGTTTTATCGAAAATTACAAAAGCGAACATTCCATTTAAATGATTTACACAGTCTTCACCATATTCTAAATATGCTGCACAAATAACTTCTGTATCACTCGTTGTATGAAATTTATAGCCTTTTTGAGACAATTCTGTTTTTATATCTTGGAAATTATAAATTTCGCCATTAAAAACTATCTCAACCGAATTGTGATATGAGAATGGTTGATTGGATCTAGAATCTAAATCTATAATTGATAATCTGTTATGGCCAAAAACAATAGAGTAGTGGTCTGACTTATAAAAATCCCAACCCATTTGATCTGGACCTCTAAAAGCAGTACGAGTAAGTTTATCCTTAACCTCTTGCTCGTTATATTTTAATGTAGTTCCGTAGATTCCACACATGTGTTCTTATATATTAATAGGTTTTAAAAATTTAGGGTTGTCGTCTTCTTTCTTTTTATCTAATTTAAGATTATGATATACCCATAGTGTAATTAACATTACATAGGTTTGCTCTATAAAATTGTGTAATGTCAATAATAAACCCGATATACAAATTGTAAGTAACATGAGGTATATTTTTGACTTAAAAAGGGTCAATGATTTAAAAAATATGTAGGCATAAATACCAATAAAAAGCAAGAAAGGAATTATGCCTGCCTCACCAATAATTCTAAGGTAGGTATTATGTACACCAATGGTGTATTTTATTTCGTTTGTTTGCCCACTAAAATATTTATAACCTTTTCCTATTAAAGGTGCATCTAAAATGTCATCATAGTACATTTCCCAGGTTTCTGTTCTATTATCATCAGATGCTGTTTCTTTATCTAATTTGTAATCTAATAAACCAGTCAATAGTTCTAACCGTTCAGTATTTAGTTTTAATGCAGAGCTTAAACCTACAAACACAAACAACATACCTAGACCTAAAAACAAAGCCTTTCCATTTTTAGGATTTTGGAATATTGAAATAATATTCATTAATACCCATAAAACAAAGAATGTTCGGGAGAACGTTAATACACCACATAGGGTAACACTTAAAAGTAAAATGAGGCGGATTGTCTCATTCTTGAATGAATAAGTTAATGCACATGCCATTATACATATAAAACCAGCCGCATTAGGGTTAAAAAACAAACCACTATAACGACCAAAATTATTTGGAAAGAATACGGCGTTTATTAGAATGCTTAATGCACCTATAAAAAGTACAACGAATAGTTCTGTTAAACTGGTATGTCTAGCCAGTTCACTACCGCAAACAATAAGTACGATATACTTTATAAAATCAAAATAAAAGAAACTATCTGGTGAATAATTAATACCAGACAAAACGAAAAATAATATAGCAAAGACTAAAAATATCCATGGAGGATTATTTTTTTTCTCTAAACCATAATAAGTTAATAATAGTACAAAACTCACATAACTAAATAAACTACCCATACCAGCTCCAAATATCAAGAGAAAGAACCCTGGAATATTGAGTAGGATGATTATTAATGTTATGTATCTCAGTACTTTCATTATAAATTATATACCATTTTGATTACCTATTTTTATCGGAGTTTTATTAATCTGCCGAATATAAACATATAATGTTAAACAATTAAAGAGGTAAACTATTGATGTTGCAAGTGCTAGACCATATACACCAAGCGTTTCTATAAGAATATAATTAAATACAATATTGAGAATTAAACTCAACAGGGAGGTAAACACCATAAAATTATTCTTATTTATTGCCGTTAAGTATCTTACCATTACTATTGAACATATGTAAAATGGTATTTGTAATAAATACATTTGCTGAATTCTAGAAACAATTACAGTGTCTGCAGATGTAAAAGAATCTCTTTCAAAAAGTATACTAATAACTGGAGTACTAATTAAGACTAATACTATTACAATTAAAATACTTATAACTATAATATATTTTAAAGTTTGTATAAGTTTATCATAAACTAGTTTTTTGTCTTCTGCAGCAAAATTTGAGAAATATGGCAGTAAAACATTACCTATTGCAATGGTAAATACCGTTATTATAATTGCAGGTACTTTTATACCATAGTTTAATGCTGCTATAGAACCTATGACGAGTTGTGCAGAGAAATACTGATCAACAATTGGGTTTACACCAATTAACAATCCAGCAGTTATTTTAGAAGGAAATTGTTTTAGCATTTCAATAATATTCACCGAATGAAAATTAGGTTTGCCAATTTTTAAGATATTCTTGTTAAGCACAAAAAAGAGTGCAATTAAGAAACTTACAATACTGCCCGCTAGTGTACCAACTGCTAAAACTGTTTCACCAAGTTCCTCCTTAAAGAAAAATAAGCAAGTAAGAATCCCTAGTGGAATAAATGCATCACTAATTGAAGATGATTTAAAATCATCATAAATAGTTAACAACCCATTGAGGACAGATGTAAAACCCCAAAGTACAATACATGGAGCTAAATAATAAAATTGAATATTTATGAGCTCATAATACCGTTCCGTATGTCCGGAAAAGAATGTTTGAACATAAGTATCCGTAAATAAGACTGCTATAATCACAAATAGAATTGTAATAAAAGCAGTAATTAAAAATACTGTACTTTGAAATGAGTGTATCTCTTTAGTTGTTTTTCGTTCTTTTACGTAGTTAGGTATAAAGATGCTTGTTAATGCACCCATAAATACACTACTTATAAAACCAGGAATAAGGCCTGCGATAAAAAACGTATCTAATAGTTCAGATAATCCGAAATTTTCAGCAACTACAATTTCCTTAAAAAAGCCTATTCCTTTAACAACAACAGTTAATATACCAACAATAGCAATATTTCGTATTGTAGCATTCTTTAAAACAGAATTGGTGATATGTTTTACTGAAAATTTAATAGTTAATTTTTTAAAGTGTTTTATGTATTAGCTTGTTCCAACTTTCAATAACATGTATTGGAATGTACTTAGTGGCTGATTCGTGAGCGTGATTTCCAATTTCTTGTCTAAAGGTTTGATTGTCTATTAGTATTTGAAGTTTTTCGGTCATCTTATTCACATTATCTATACCTATTAACAAACCATTTTTATTATCCTCAATTATTTCTGATGGACCATAAGGACAATCTGTAGAGACGCATGCTAAACCAAAATACATAGCTTCTATCAAGACATTAGGAAATCCTTCTGACCTTGACGTAAAGCTAAATATGCTAGCCTTGTTATAATAGTCAAATACATTTTTTCTTTTGCCTTCAAAAATTACTTTATTTTTGAGATTTAAGTTGTAAACCAGATTCTCAAGATTTTTTCGCTCTTCGCCATCACCAACAATTACGACTTTCCAATCGTTTGTATTTAATTTTGCAAAAGCTTTAATCAAAATATGTTGAGCTTTATTAGCGTCCAGCCTTCCAACTGTTAGAATTATGTTTTCTCTATTAACAATTGCTTTCTTTTTATCAACTAAACTTTGTGCAATAGGGTTAGGTAAAATGGTAATTTGTTCAGGAGGAATAACACTATTAAAGTTGAGCTTATTTTGCTCGGTCTGTACCACAAGCCAATCAGCATATTTATAAGTTAACTTTCTTAAATTTCGCCAAAGTATATTTGGTATGTATACATTTGGATTAGACCTTTCGCTAATTATAGATTTTATTTTTAATCGTTTACTAGATAATACAGATAAAACATTAGCAGTAATCGTAAAACCAATAACTAGATCGATAGCATTTACTTTAAGTATCTTGGAAAGATTGGAATAAAGAGAATAGTTGTTTTTAATTGCAGCCCATATGTTTTTACTAATAATCGAAGCTTCAGAACAATTTATTTGCGTAATCTTTTTGTCTAAATTGTAAAATGAATCTCCTTGAGCTAATGTAATGACATACACATTATGAATATGGCATAAGCCATTAGCTAAGTTCACAGTAACGCGTTCTGCGCCTCCTGAGCTTAGACTAGGTAATACAAAGGCTATATTTTTAGTTTTCAAAATAAGATTTGAGGCAATTAATTGAATAACTGTCGGCTAATTTAATTTTTATACCCTACAAATTATACTATCATATCAAATTTTGGATGAAATTCAATAGATAATGGTTAAACGACAAAGAACTGTAATTTATGAGGTTTTAAGGTAATATCCTATAACTATTCGTTGGAACTGTTTGATTCAATGTTTTTAGTTAAGGTTTGTAGTATTTTATTTTAGAATGTTAAACTTTTTTAAAAAGCATCCAAAGGCATTAATTGGTCCGTATATAACCTAAAATGATCGTTAAAATTTAATTAAATAAATAAAATCTTACAAAAAATTACATTTCGTCGAAAAATATAGCGTTTTGACCTGTATTTGAAATATAATTTTTTAGATTGCCATTAGTTGCAAGAAAAATTGCGAAAATTATGAAAGCCCCAAACTCTGTAACAAATTACATTTGTAGTGTAATACCCTGCTTCGTATTAACACTTTTTCTAACATTATTAACTAACAATCCACTTCATGCTCAACTAGCATTTCCAACTGCTACTGGTGCAGGTGCCTATGTATCTGGAGGAAGAGGATACCCGGTTTATAAAGTGACCAATCTTCAAGATTCAGGTCCTGGAACATTCAGACAAGCATTATTAAATTGTGAAGCCAATGGTGGTGGTAATATTGTGTTTGATGTTAGTGGAACAATAATCTTAAATGGATTGTTAAGCATAAACAACCTTGTTAATGTTACAATTGCCGGACAAACAGCACCAGAAGGAGGAATTACTATTGGAGGTACAGGTACTGCGGATGGTCAATGGTCAACAAGTCCAAAGATTCTAATAAATAACTTAGACAATGTTATTTGGCGCTATATGAGATTTAGACAAGAATTTGTATCGTTAAATCATGACAACCTTATTCTTAATAGTGCGACTAATTTTATTGTTGATCACTGTTCTTTTGCTGCAGGTTCAGACGAAGGACTTGATACAACTAATTTAAACGATAATTTCACTATTCAAAATAATCTATATGTTATGTGTAAAACTGGTAATATAGTTGGGAGTAGTGACAATATTTCTCATGCATCTACCGTCAGTTTTAATCGAAATGTGTTTTATAATACATCGCATAGGTTTCCTAATGCTTCAGTAAGCGGAAGACATGATAATATTAATAATATTTCCTGGAATTATGTTGCACGACTTTGTGAGGTTCAAGGTGAAATACAAATGAATCATATTAATAATTACTATGCATCTATCTATGGTGAATTAGATAATCCCGCAGATGGGCCATCTTATGCCTTAGGTAGAAAAGGAATGTTATATCGGTGGAATAACGGAAGTGAAGGTACAGTAGTAACACCTCCTTCAATTTATACAGCAGGAAATATACTTGAACAAACGATAACTGATCCAAATGCTGATAATTGGCAATTTTGGCATTGGAGGTTTGATGCTCCTGCAGTGTCAGGTTACCAAGGTCAACTAGCTGAAGAAGGACTTCCTAGCGATTTACAGGCAGACATAATGTTTCCTCTTTTGGGTGAGGAATTTGAGATTAGAACATCAGCTGAAATTAAGCAACAACTACCAGATGAAGTTGGAGCTAATGCAAGACTAGATGAAAATGGTGATGTTGTTGAAGATATTGATGCTGTAGATTTAATTGCGATTAATAACATAAAAAATGATATTAAAGTTTACTATAATCAAGGTAATTTTTACGATGAGCACACGCAATATATCAGAGATTTTTGGGAAACATTCAGTACTACACCAATAGCGGTTAGAAATGATGATACCAATGGCGATGGTATACCGGAAGCTTGGGCTAATGCTAATATGCCTAATGACGCTGTTTATTCTGATATTGCCAACGCAGAAGGATACACTTATTTTGAACTTTATATCAATTCAGTGGATGCTGCAGAGTCTAATGAAATGGTTAACGTTACAGGTGTTTCAGTAACACCAAACAACTTAGACTTAAATATTGGTGAATTTGCACAAGTAAGTGCTACAGTTTCACCATCTAACGCAACAAACACTACAGGGCAATGGTCTAGTGAATCTCCAGGACTTGCCAGTGTAAATGATAATGGAGTAATTAGTGCTTTAACTGATGGAAATACTACAGTTACTTTTACTACAGATAATAATAACTTTTCAGCCGATGTAAATGTCACTGTTAATAATCAGCTCTTTGGAACATACGAGTTGTACAATGCAGACTCTGATGCACTTGTCAATACAATAAACAATGGTGATAGTTTTGATTTAGCGGTAGTTGGAAACCAATTGAATATAAGATCTATCCCAAAGAATGGAGATTCCAGTGCAGACGTGGAAAGTGTTAAAGTGGACTGGTCTAAAGAAGGAAACTCAAATGAAAATGGTAGCCGAATAGACAATACAGCTTTTTATACTGCATTAGCTGATAGTTTTGGAAATGACTTTTTACCTTATGAAATATCAACAGGAACCTATAATTTCACCGTAACTTATTACAGCGATGATGATGCTTTGGGTGAAATTGTAGCAATAAATTCCTTTTCGATAAGTTTTTTTGATACAGCGCTCATTGCGAGCGCAGGAAATGACCAAACAATATGCGAAGGTGAGGAAGCTATTTTAAATGCGAGTGGATCAGATAGTTTCTTATGGAATACAGGAGAAACGACAGCTAGTATCTCTGTTAGCCCAAGCACAACAACAACATATACAGTAACCATAGATGATGGCTTTGGTAATACAGATACAGATGATGTTACAGTTTTTGTAAATGAAATTCCAGAGCTCGTTGTTAGTGAAGATGTTACTATTATGGCAGGTGATTCAACAACCTTAACTGTACAAGGAGCAACAACATATCTCTGGAGTACAGGTGAAACAGCAAGTTTTATAGAAGTGAGTCCTTCAGATACAACTACATACACCGTAACTGGTTTTAATAATGGATGTGAAAATACAGTTCAGGTTGTAGTAACTGTAATTCCTGAATTAAATGCAAATGCTGGTGAGGACGTAACCATTTGTTTTGGAGAAACAGTTACATTAAACGCTTCAGGTGGTGTTAATTATATATGGAATACAGGAGAAATAGATTCTATTATTGAAGTAAATCCATCCGTTACAACAATTTATACGGTAACGGCAACTGATGCTTTTGGCAATTCTGACTCCGATAGCGTTACAGTAACTGTTAATGAAATACCAGTTGTAACTGTAAGTGAAAATATAGAAATTATTGAAGGAGATAGTATAGAATTAGCAGCAAATGGTGCCACATCATATATATGGAGTAACGGTGAGACATCTGCTTCAATTCTAGTTAGCCCTTCAGAAACCACAACATATTCGGTTGAAGGTACAACTAATTCTTGTTCTGATACAGCAGAAGTTACTGTAACAGTTATAGGGCAATTTCAAGCTTCAGCAGGTACAGATGAGCGGGTTTGCGACAACTACGATTATGAAGTTACTTTAACCGCAAACCAAGGTGATAGTTATTTATGGAGTACAGGTGAAACAACACAAAGTGTAAATGTGAGTCCAATGTCTACAACAACATACTCAGTTACTGTGACTTCTGGTATACAGCAAGATACGGATGATGTGACTGTATATGTAGACCCATATCCAAATGTTGTTATAGTTAATGGTGATAGTGTAGATATTTTAAATGGTGATTTCATAACATTATCAGCCACTGGAGCTAATTCTTATGAATGGAATAATGGTGCAACACAGCCTAATATTGCTGTTAGTCCATCTCAATCTACCACGTACTCTGTAAAAGGGTATATTAATGATTGTTACGATGAAAAGGAAATATCAGTAAATGTTTTTCAACCAGTTGTTGCAGATGCAGGTGAAGATAAATTTATTTGTTTAAACGAGGTTACGACCTTAACAGCAACTGGAGGGGATGAATACTTATGGAGTACAGGAGAAATCACTCCAACAATTGAAGTTTCACCGAACCAAACTACTGATTACACAGTTACTGTTTTTAATGCTGTAGATTTTGATGAAGCTTCAGTAAGAGTGGAGGTAGATTTAGATTGTGATCAAGAGCCTATAGAATCAGAACAACCATTAGACTTTTCTTTTGATGTCTACCCTAATCCTGCTACCGATTATATAAATGTAAAATTATCAGGTACTTTGATTGTATCAGACATTTATTTATATGATTTCACAGGAAAGTTAATTTATCAAGCTGAAATTTCTAATGACAATATCAACTTGTCGACTACAACACAAATAGATGTTAGATCACTAAATTCAGGGATTTATTTTGTAAAACTAGTAGATGGAGGTAGAGATGTCACTAAAAAATTAATAGTCAATTAATTACGTCTGTAATCAATTTGAGTTATAGTAGCGATAGAGTCACAGTTTTTAACAATGAGTATCATTTCTTGATCTTTATAGCTGTTATCTATATGATAAACTTTGCATGAATCTAATTTGGTATTGCTCTTAGCGAAATCTACACTTCCATATTTTATTAGATTAATAATAGTGGTAGAATCTAATTGTTGCTTATTTACAAAATCAATTGTCTCTTGAGAATAAGCTATAGTTTTAGAGCTAATATTTTTAACAGTTCTTGCATTAGGGCTGTAGTCGCAAGATGCATCTTTTCCGTTTAGAAAAAACATTAATATTACAAGGCCTATAGCAAAGCCACCAAGGTAATAGCCTAATCGTTGTACAAATTTCATAAGTAATTCCTGCTAAAAGAGGTTTCTATTAAATAGTTAAACAATTATGTTAACGCAGATGCTGAATAAGTCCAGTTCTAGAAAATTAACAAGTTAGCATCACTATAATCTAAATTGAACCATTCGGCTACAGATTTGTTAGTGAGAATGCCATGGTAAAAATACAACCCATTTTTTAATCCTCTATCAAATCGAAGCGCATTTTCTATACCACCATTTTCACCAATTTCTAACAAATAAGGAGTGAAAATATTACTAATGGATACAGAAGCCGTTCTGGAATATCGCGCAGGAATATTTGGAACACAATAATGTATTACTCCATTGCGCTCAAAGGTTGGATGATCGTGCGTGGTTACTTCGCTAGTTTCAAAACAGCCACCCATATCTATACTTACATCAATAACTACGGATCCGGCTTTCATATGCTCAACCATAGTTTCTGTAACCACAATAGGAGCACGGTTGGTTCCTCTCACAGCTCCAATAGCAACATCACATCGTTTAAGCGCCTTTAATAAGTTTTTGGGCTGCATAGTAGAGGTATATATATTTCTTCCTAAATTACTTTGAAGACATCGTAGTTTGGTTATACTACTATCAAATACTTTAACATTGGCACCTAACCCAATAGCTGATCTGGCGGCAAATTCTCCGACAGTACCAGCACCTAAAATTAAAACCTCAGTAGGTGGGACACCGTTGATATTACCCATCATTAAGCCATTACCACCATTAACATTAGATAAGAGCTCTGAAGCAATAAGTATAGCGGAAGTTCCTGCTATTTCACTTAATGATCTTACAGCTGGATATGCGCCATCATCATCCTTTATATACTCAAAAGCCAAGGCAGTGATGCGTTTTTTCGCTAAAGCTTCAAAATACGATTTGCTTTGTGTTTTAATCTGTAGAGCAGAAATTAATATAGTTTGAGGATTTATTAGCGAAATTTCATCTAAAGAAGGTGGTTCAACTTTTAAAATCATAGGGCAGGAGTACACTTTGGCAGTATCTTTTGTAACCTCTGCACCAGCCTCACTATACACTCTATCTTTAAAATTAGCGCCTTCACCAGCACCAGATTCTAGTAATACACGATGTCCATTAGCCGTTAATGCAGATACAGCATCTGGTGTTAAACAGACCCTTTTCTCCTGAAAATGAGTTTCCTTAGGAATACCGATAAAAAGTTCACCTTTTTGTTTTAAAATTTCAAGCGTTTCTTCTTGTGGTAATAATTGAGCTCTGGTAAATGGCGATAAAGATTTACTCATTTAAGTTAGATAATTGATATTGATGTAGGTACAAGATAATAAATAGCAATCTTATTTCTACAATTTTTCAAACAACAAATCACAAAGAATTTTTGACAGAATAATAAAACGACTTGTATAGCTTATTTTCAGTAGTCATACTTCTAACACCAAACACTAAATTTAGCTAGAATCCTATCGAATATTTTTTATCTTCAATATGATTAATGCCCAATAGACGAATATTCAAAACCGATTTTAGTCATGTCATTCTTGTCAAGAATATTTCTACCATCAAAAATAAATGCAGGTTTTTTCATGGAATCAAAAATTTGCTTCCAATCATAGGTTTTAAATTCGTCCCACTCTGTCATAATAGCTACTGCATGAGCATCTTGTAATGCCTTATATGGCTCATCATAAGTTTTTACTAAGGCTTCATTTTCTTCTTTGGATCTTGTATTTAAATAATTTAAATCTGATTGCATTTTAGATTTTGATACTTTAGGGTCGTAGACTGCTATATTAGCTTGTTCACTCAGTAAATGGTCAGCAACATAAATAGCTGCAGATTCCCTAGTGTCATTAGTATCTTTTTTAAAAGCCCAGCCTAGCATTCCTATTTTTTTGCCAGAAACAGTATTGTAAAGTGTACTTATTAGTTTGTCTGAAAACCTTCTTTTTTGATGGTCATTGAGAATAATAACTTGTTCCCAATAATCTGCTACCGCATTTAAATTATAACTGCGTGCAATGTATACAAGGTTTAAAATATCTTTTTGAAAACAAGAACCTCCAAAACCAATTGAGGCATTTAAAAACTTTGGTCCTATTCTTGAATCCATACCAATCGCTCTAGCAACTTCACTAACACTAGCTTCAGTATGCTCGCATAATTCTGAAATTGCATTAATTGAAGAAATTCTTTGGGCTAAGAAGGCATTAGCAGTTAATTTTGATAATTCAGACGACCAGACATTGGTTCTTAAAATTTTTTCTTGTGGAACCCAACTGGCATATATCTTTGCTAAGCTCTCTATGGCATCATCAGATTCACCTCCTATTAAAACTCTATCTGGATTAAGTAAATCTTGTACAGCAGTACCTTCAGCTAAAAATTCAGGATTCGATAAAATTTGAAAATTTACATCACTCCCAGTATTAACTAAAATACTTTTAATTGCTTGCGCTGTTCTAACAGGTAGTGTTGACTTTTCTACTACAATTTTATCCGTGGTTGCAACTTCTGCAATATTTCTTGCGCATAGTTCTACAAATTTTAAATCTGCAGCCATTCCTTTACCTTTACCGTATGTTTTAGTCGGTGTGTTTACTGAAATGAAAATCATTTCTGACGCATCAATAGATTTATCGATTTCTGTCGAGAAAAATAGATTTTTTCCTCTGGTTTCTTCTACAATTTCTGCTAATCCTGGTTCGTAAATAGGAAGTTTAGAAAGGTCCTTGTCATTCCATGCCGCAATTCGGTCGGTATTAATATCTACTATAGTTACATTAATATCTGGATTCATTTTTGCTATAACAGCCATTGTTGGTCCACCTACATAACCAGCTCCAATACAACATATATTGTTTATATTCATAGTATTATTGTTTATTAATTTTTATATAATATCTTGAGTGTAATTACTTTTTACCCCATAAAAATTTGCGCGAAAGATATGACATTCTTGTGTCTTTAAAAAAAAGTAAATGTAAGATTATTTATAAAAGAATTACTAAATAAAAAAATAGAAAAATGGACAATTTATTTTGTTAATTGTATTTACTAAAATCCCAAAAATTACTTTAATGATATGTAATTAAAAATACTGCTTTACTTTACCCCAAAACGTTTTTGGTTTGATCATAAATTCTTCTTCGAGTTCCTCCATGCTTTTATCAGCATCATTAATTTTGTTGAAAGCTCTAGCTCTAATCAAATATATTGATGGAATAATTATTGCCATAATGGGTAGCAAAAAAATAATTTGATTTTGATCAAAAAATTTTTGATCTTCATTAAACAAACCAAAAATTTGATACGAAAACATTATAATTGGCACTATCAGCGCATGATACCACCAATGGCGACAAGTGAAAAACCAAATTAGTAATAGTAACAGAGGAATAGCTTTACCTGAAAGAATCCACATTACCAAATTAGCATCTTCCCACACTTTACTGTCATATGTAAACAAAAAAGTATCCCAGACTTTTTGTTCAGCTGGAATACTTTCATGTAATGAAAATAAAAATGGTACACTTGCTAAAATTATAGCAATTATAGTACCTTGCGCAAAGCTTTTTTTATAAACTTCTCGGCTTTTTAAATTTTTTCTTTTCAATCTTTGTCGTAGTCTGTCCATCTAAGTCAATAATGTTAGTTGCTTGTGCAGTAAATAACATTCCTCCGAAGATAGCGATCGCTAGTACTAGTTTTTTAGCTTTCATAATTTAAGGGATTTAATTAATTAATTACTACAAAAGTATAGACTGTGTACCTTCTGCTAAAATGAATTAATGTTAAAATCCAATAAATTTTGAGGTTGCAGTTACGGTTTTCCCGTAATTGCACTAGTATCCGGATAGAATATTGTCAAAATTTTGCTTAAAATTTTGTTTCTGTCATAGCTTTATTTTCGGTTAAATGATTAGTGTTTATAGTTAGTTTGAGGGATCTTTTATTATTGTTTAAATCAGTAATAGTAATAATTTGGTGATTTTCTGGCAATAAGTCTTCTACACGCTCTGGCCATTCAATAAATAACCACGCATCAGTATTAAAATAGTCTTCAATACCAAAATTATAGGCTTCTTCAATAGTTTCTATTCTATAAAAATCAAAATGATAGACCTTATTTTCAGGTGTGTCATACTCATTAACGATTGAAAATGTAGGGCTACTGGCTGTATCCTCGCTTTTCATTGCTTTCAAAAGCGCATTGATAAAAGTTGTTTTACCAGCACCCATGTTTCCATTAAACAAAATGACTCTCTCGTCTAAGTATGTTAAGACCTGAGCAGCAGCACTATCAATAGACTCTAAATGGTATGTAAACTCAATAGTTTTCAATACATTTTCATTATAAAATGGATACAATGTTAATGATAAAAACTTGAAAATCCTAGGGAAAAGTGTATTTCATCGGATTAATGTGCATATTACGGAATTATTTAGGATCCAAAACCACAAACGGAATTATCATTTCTTCCAACGAAACACCACCATGCTGATAGGTGTTTCGGTAATAACTTACGTAGTGATTGTAATTGTTTGGATATGCTAAAAACATATCGCCTTTTGCAAAAATAAATGAACTACTCATCGTTAGAGCTGGTAAATGCACTGATTTTGGATTTTTCACTGCCATCACATCTTTATCTTGATAAGTTAAACTGCGACCTGTCTTATAACGTAGATTTAGACTTGTATCTCTGTCTCCAATTACTTTTGAAGGGGAATTAACATTTATCGTACCATGGTCAGTTGTTAGAATTAATTTGAAACCAAGTTGTTGTGCTAATTGTATCATTTCTAACAATGGTGAATTTTTAAACCAACTCACGGTCAGAGATCGGTAAGCTTTATCGTTAGAGGCTAATTCTTTAACAACTTCCATTTCGGTTTTAGAGTGCGACAGCATATCCACAAAATTATATACGATGACGTTGAGGTCATTATCTTTTAGCGATCTGAAATTATCAACCAATTTTTTTCCAGATTTAAGATTGGTGATTTTGTGATATTCATATCTGATATGATTTAATCCTAATCTTTTTAATTGTTCTCTTAGAAAGTCGTTTTCATGAAGGTTTTTGCCTCCTTCGTCTGTATCATTTTTCCAGTATTGTGGAAAAAGCTGTTCCATGTCAGCAGGCATTAAGCCAGAAAAAATTGCATTTCGGGCATATTGTGTGGCTGTTGGTAAAATGCTATAAAAGGATAACTCAGAAGCCTTTTTATAGTAATTATTTACAATCGGCTCAAACGCTTTCCATTGGTCATAACGCAAATTGTCAATAACGACTAAGAGAGTGGGTTGCTTATCACTTAACTCGGGTACAACTTTTTCTTTAAAAAGATTATGCGATAATATTGGTGCATTAGTATTGGGTTGAAACCAATCCTCATAATTTTTTTCTATAAACTTACCAAATTGAAGGTTTGCTTCAGTTTTTTGAGACTCAAGTATATCTGTCATGCCAACATCTTCAATGCTTTCTAATTGCAGTTCCCAATAAATGAGTTTATGGTAGAGTTCAACCCATTCTTCATAAGTATTTACCATAGATAAATCCATGGCTATTTTTCTAAATTCTTGTTGGTAATTTGACGTTGTTTTTTCTGATATTAAGCGCGAATGATCTAAATTTTTCTTTAAACTCAGTAAAATCTGATTAGGATTAACGGGCTTAATTAAATAGTCTGCAATTTTACTACCAATGGCTTCCTCCATTATATATTCTTCTTCACTCTTGGTTATCATTACCACTGGAAGATTGGCACGACGCTCCTTTATCTCATTTAAAGTTTCAAGACCAGTAAGTCCTGGCATATTTTCATCTAAAAATACAATATCAAAATTAGTGTCGTCAATAATCTCTAAAGCTTCTGTACCACTTTGGCAAGTAGTAACGTTGTATTGTTTTTGCTCTAAAAAAATTATATGTGGTTTTAATAAATCGATTTCATCGTCGACCCAAAGAATATTTATCATGTTGGTGTATATTTGTTTTCTAATTAATGAAATTTAAGATTTTGTCTACTAAAAATAAGCTCAAAATATTTAACGATCCAATTTACGGATTTATTACAATTCCAAATTCTTTGATTTTTGACCTTATTCAGCACAAATATTTTCAAAGATTGCGTCGTATTAGTCAAATGGGCTTGTCTTATTTAGTCTATCCTGGTGCTCATCATACAAGATTTCACCATGCATTAGGTAGTATGTATTTAATGCAGCAAGCTATCAATGTGCTTCGTTTTAAAGGAGTTAGCATTGCGCATGATGAAGAAAATGGCTTATTAATCGCAATTTTATTGCATGATATTGGTCATGGTCCTTTTTCGCATGCAATGGAACATAGTATTGTAAATGATGTTTCTCACGAAGAGATTTCACTTCGTTTCATGGAAGAATTAAATGAAGAGTTTAACGGAAGTTTAACGTTAGCCATATCAATATTTAAAGGTGAATACCCACGAAAGTTTATGTGTCAGCTTATTTCTAGTCAAATAGATATGGATAGAGCAGACTATCTAAAGCGCGATAGTTTCTACACAGGTGTGGCGGAAGGTAATATTAATAGCGAACGACTCATCACCATGTTAAATGCCGTTAATGATGAATTAGTTATAGAAGAAAAAGGCATATATAGTGTAGAAAAGTTTTTAGTAGCACGCAGATTTATGTATTGGCAGGTTTACCTACATAAAACAGGATTAGTCGCTGAACAATTGGTTACCAGAGTCTTAAAACGAGCAAAAGAACTTGTAAGTCTTGGTCTAAATCTAAGATGTAGCGATGCGTTAAGTTATTTCCTTAGGAATGAGGTCAATGCTTCTAGTTTTGATAAACAGACACTTTCAGTATTTTCAAAATTAGATGATTATGACATAGTTTCTGCTATGAAAGAGTGGCAACATGCTGATGATTTTGTATTAAGTAATCTTTGCGAAATGATAATTAACAGAGATTTATTGAAAATTAAAATTAAAAATAAGCCAATTAAAAATTCAGAATTAATAGCACATAGAAATGCACTTATAAATACCTATGATATCTCTAAAGTAGAAGCAGATTATTTTGTATTTCAGGGAGAAATAACTAATCAGGCATATCAAGCAAAAAGACAAAATATTAATATCCTCTTAAAATCTGGTAAGATCAAAGATATTGTAAAAGCATCAAATCAATTAAACCTAAAAGCACTGAGTAAACCTGTAACTAAATATTATATGTGTTATCCTAAAAACAAAATGTGATACATTTTTTCTATTTTTGCGGAAACCAACAGTCACTATAAAAACTATTCATTGAAATTCACAGCAGAACAAATAGCAGGTATTTTAGAAGGCACTATAGTTGGTGACCCAAATATTGAAGTTTCTAAGTTGGCGAAAATTGAAGAAGGAACTCAAGGTTCATTAACTTTTCTAGCTAATCCAAAATATAAATCCTACATCTATACAACACAAGCCTCTATTACTATTGTAAATAAAGACTTTGAGCCAGAACAAGATCTAAATACTACTTTAATAAAGGTAGAAGATGCCTATGGTGCTTTTACAAAATTATTAGAATACTATAATCAGATTAAGATGAATAAGACTGGTATTGAAGAGCCCAGTTTTATATCAGGTTCAGCAAAAGTTGGTGAAAATTGTTATATCGGCGCTTTTACATATATTGGTGATAATGTAAAATTAGGAGATAATGTAAAGATATTTCCTAATTCTTACATAGGTGATAATGTCACATTAGGTGATAATACTATTGTTTTTTCCGGTGGAAAAATATATTCAGATTGTATTATTGGAAATAACTGTGTTATTAATTCTGGTGCAATCATTGGAGCAGATGGCTTTGGCTTCGCACCAAATGAAAAAGGAGAGTACTCTAAAGTACCACAGATTGGAAATGTGATTATTGAAGATCATGTAGACATTGGAGCTGGAACAACTATAGATAGGGCGACACTTGGATCTACTGTAATTAGAAGAGGAGTAAAGCTAGATAATCAAATACAAATAGCACACAACGTAGAAATAGGTAAAAATACAGTAATTGCCGCACAAACCGGAGTTGCAGGTTCTACGAAGATTGGTGAGAATTGTCAAATCGGCGGGCAAGTAGTTATAGTTGGACATATTACAATTGGAAACAATGTAAAGATACAAGCACAATCTGGAATTGGTAGACATGTTAAGGACAATGAAGTGTTACAAGGATCGCCCGCATTAACTTATGGAGATTATAACAAATCTTATGTTTATTTTAAAAATTTACCTAAGATTGTTAAAAATATAAATGAAATTGAAAAGAAAGTAGATGGCTATAATTAAAACGGAAACGAATCAAAAGACCATTGAAAAAGAAGTAACACTTAAAGGTGTGGGACTTCATACAGGAGCAGATGTAAAATTAGTCTTTAAACCAGGTATAGAAAACACAGGTTTTATTTTTGAACGTATCGATTTAGAAGGTAGTCCAAAAATAGAAGCTGATGCTAATTATGTGACTAATACTCAAAGAGGTACATGTCTTGAAAAGAATGGAGTTACAATACAAACCTGTGAGCATGTTTTAGCAGCATTGGTTGGTTTAGATTTAGATAATGTAATCATAGAGCTAAATGCATCAGAACCTCCAATAATGGACGGGTCATCAAAATTCTTTGTAGAAGCGTTAGAGAAAGCAAACATTGTTGAACAAGATGCTTTAAGGGAAGAGTATATTGTCAAAGATGTAGTGTCTTATGCAGATGAAGCTTCTGGTAGTGAAATTATTTTAATGCCTTCTAACTCTTATCAGGTCACCACAATGGTAGATTTTGGTACTAAAGTATTAGGTACACAAAACGCTACAATGAATGCTGTATCAGAGTTTAAAACCGAAATTTCTAACGCCAGAACCTTCAGTTTTTTACATGAAATTGAAATGCTTCTTGAAAATGGTTTGATAAAAGGTGGAGATCTCAATAATGCAATTGTTTATGTAGACAAAGAACTCTCTCCTGAAACTATGGATAGGCTAAGAGAAGCATTTAATAAAGACAATATCGCAGTAAAGCCAAATGGTATTTTAGATAACCTTACGTTGCATCATCCAAACGAAGCAGCAAGACATAAATTATTAGATGTTATTGGTGATTTAGCTTTAATTGGAACACGCATACGAGGTAAGGTTATAGCAAATAAACCTGGACATTTTGTAAATACACAATTTGCAAAAAAGATGTCTAAAATTATAAAGAACGAAAGACGAAATAATGTACCACAAATTGATTTGAATGCTCAACCATTGATGGATGTCAATCAAATTATGAATATGTTACCGCACAGACAGCCATTTTTATTGTTAGACAAAGTTTTTGAGCTTACTGACAATCATGTAATAGGCATGAAAAATGTGACTATGAATGAAGAGTTCTTCAAAGGACATTTTCCTGGACAACCCGTTATGCCTGGTGTGCTTATTATAGAGGCTATGGCCCAAACTGGAGGTGTATTAGTATTAAGTACTGTTCCAGATCCTGAAAATTATCTTACATTCTTTATGAAAATGGATAATGTAAAATTTAAACAGAAAGTAGTGCCTGGAGATACATTAATATTTAAGTGTTCTTTAATCACGCCAATTAGACGTGGTATATGTCATATGCAAGGTTATGCCTATGCCAATGGTAAATTATGTGCAGAAGCCGAATTAATGGCACAAATCTCAAAAGTTAAATAAAAATGAATCAACCTTTAGCATACGTACATCCAGGAGCAAAAATTGCTAAAAATGTAGTTATAGAACCATTTACTACTATACATAATAATGTAAAAATAGGCGAAGGGACTTGGATTGGTAGTAATGTTACCATAATGGAAGGTGCACGTATTGGAAAAAATTGTAATATTTTCCCTGGTGCTGTAATATCCGCTGTGCCACAAGATTTAAAGTACAATGATGAAGACACTACTGTAGAAATTGGTGATAATGTAACCATAAGAGAATGTGTTACTATAAATAGAGGAACGACAGATAAAATGAAAACGGTTATTGGAAATAACTGTTTAATTATGGCTTATTGTCATATTGCGCACGACTGTGTTGTGGGCGATAATTGTATTTTTTCCAACAACAGTACATTAGCGGGTCATATTACAGTTGGTGATTACGTTGTATTAGCTGGAATGACTGCAGTACATCAATTTTGCTCAATAGGAAATCATGCTTTTGTAACTGGTGGATCATTAGTAAGAAAAGATGTTCCTCCTTTTGTTAAGGCAGCAAGAGAGCCTCTGTCTTATGTAGGAATTAATTCAGTAGGATTAAGAAGAAGAGGATTTACTACAGATAAAATTAGAGAGATACAGGATATATTCAGAATTTTATATCAAAAAAACTATAATAATACGCAAGCTTCAGAAATAATAGAAGCCGAAATGGAAGCCACTCCTGAGAGAGATGAAATTCTTCAATTTATAAAGAATTCTCACAGAGGAATTATGAAAGGCTACTTCAAATCAAATTAATAATAAGAAAATGGCAAGTACATCAGATATTAGAAATGGATTATGCATAAAGTATAATAATGACATTTATAAAATAATAGAATTTTTACATGTAAAACCTGGTAAAGGCCCAGCTTTTGTAAGAACGAAACTAAAAAGTGTTACTACCGGAAAAGTTTTAGATAATACATTTTCTGCAGGTCACAAAATCGAAGATATTAGAGTTGAAACACATAAGTTTCAGTATTTATATACGGATGGTGAATTCTATCATTTTATGAATGAAGCTGACTATACGCAAATTAGATTATTAGAGTCATCTTTAGATAGACCAGACCTAATGAAAGAAGGCGAAATAGTAACTATTCAAATTAATACTGAAGATAACATGCCGTTATCTGTAGATATGCCAGCTACTGTCATACTTGAAGTTACACATACCGAACCTGGAGTAAAAGGAAATACAGCAACTAATGCTACAAAACCTGCAACAGTTGAAACGGGTGCAATTGTAAATGTTCCTCTTTTTATAAATGAAGGAGATAAGATTAAAATAGAAACTGAAAAAGGAACATATAAAGAGCGTATCAAAGAATAGTTAAATGAATAAAAGTAGATTTTTTTTATTCATATTTTTTGTTTGTTCCATAACGTCTTGTGTTCAATTAATTGATGGTGCCGCAGATGCTGTAAAGAATGCAGCCGCTGATAACACACCAGAATCACTTTCAGAACGTAACTATCAAACTGTTTCAGTAAATGAATTATATCAGTTAGATGTGCCAAGATATATGAAAGAGATGGAGAATCTTCATCCAGATGCATCTCTGAAGTATGCCAATATATATAAGGAAGCCTATACTATAGTTATAGATGAGAATAAGCAAGATTTTATTGATTCATTTGTTGAATTTAATGAATATGATCAGGAACTTTCTCCTGTAGAGAATTACACAAATGCTTATAAAAGTATGCTTAACGAAACTGTAGACAATCTAAAGTTTCAGGATTATGGGCTAGTTAAATTAAACGGAAATCCCGCAAGACAAGTAAAATTATCTGGTATTGTTGATGGCATTAAAGCCTATTACATGATAACCTGTGTAGAAGGAGAAGAAAACTTATACATGATAATGAGCTGGACAATAGGCGATAGATTTGAAAAATTAGAAACTACTTTTGAGTATATTAACGGTACATTTAAAATTCTATAGACATTGAAATTTCCTAAGCCACATAAATTAAAAGAAATAGCCAATCTTATCGATTGTAAATTTGTTGGCCCTGAAGATTTTGAAATTCTCGGTATGAACGAAATTCATGTTGTAGAACCTGGAGATATTGTTTTTGTAGATCATCCTAAATACTACGATAAAGCTTTAGAGTCAGCTGCAACAATAGTCTTAATTAATAAAGAAGTAGAATGTCCTGAGGGAAAAGCTTTATTAATTTCAGATGATCCTTTTAGAGATTTTAATAAACTTACACAACATTTTAAGCCATTTAATTCGGCAAATAAAGCTATTTCAGATAGTGCCGTTGTAGGAGAGGGTACAATAATTCAGCCCAATTGTTTTATCGGGAATAACGTTAAAATTGGTCAAAACTGTATCATTCATTCTAATGTAAGCATCTATGATGACACCATAATTGGAGACAATGTTACGATTCATGCAGGGTCTGTGTTAGGTGCAAATGCATTTTATTATAAGAATCGGCCAGAAGGCTATGATCAATTAAAGTCAGGTGGAAGAGTCATTATAAAAAATAACGTAGATATTGGTGCTTTGTGCACTATCGATAGAGGAGTGACTGGTGATACAACCATTGGAGAAGGGTGTAAGTTAGATAATCACATTCAGATAGGACATGATACTGTTCTTGGAAAAAAATGTTTAATCGCTGCTCATACTGCGGTAGCTGGTTGTGTTGTTGTAGAGGATAATGTTACACTTTGGGGACAGGTTGGTGTAAAAAGTGGTATAACTATCTCTAAAGGAACTGTGCTTTTTGCACAATCAGGACTAGGACACACCACCGAAGAGGATAAAACTTATTTTGGCTCTCCTGCAATTGAAGCCAGAGCATTTTTTAAAGAAAGAGCTTATATCAAAAAACTGCCTGAAATAATAAAAAAGATAAATAAATTGTAGATGTCACCAATAAAAATTGTTAAAAGCTTCTATGAAAGCGATATTGCAAATAACCCAAATGTAGTAGCTGATTATTTCCATAAAGATGCTGAATTACATTGGACAAGTAGTCAGGGATTTAGACTATTAAAGTATAACGACTTTCTGGAGTTTTTTGAGGGAACTAGAAACTCATATGATAATCTTAGATTTGAATTCACACATTTAATTGAATCTAATTCTACAGTAGTTACACGGCATACTTTATTTGGAAATACTATTGAATTATCAGACACAGAAATAGTTCTAGGACATTTTTCTACTATCTGGGAAGTAAGAGACAATAAGCTTTTTAGAGGTTATGAAATTAGCCAACCTGCGGACGAATCTGACGAGCAAGAAATGAAATCATATTCATAAATAAATTAAAGAAAGAGCTCGTAATTACGTGTTAAAACTCTTATTTTTGCACAACAAAATTTCAAAATCTTAAACAACAATATCAAATGAGCGTTTTAGTAAATAAAAATTCTAATATAATAGTACAAGGTTTTACAGGGAGTGAAGGTACTTTTCATGCAGGTCAAATGATTGAGTATGGTACCAATGTTGTTGGAGGTGTAACACCTGGTAAAGGTGGTCAAACACATTTAGACAAGCCGGTTTTTAATACAGTTTCAGAGGCTGTTGAAAAGGTAGGAGCTGATACTACAATAATTTTTGTTCCACCAGCATTCGCAGCAGATGCAATTATGGAAGCAGCAGATGCGGGAATTAAAGTTATTATTACGATTACAGAAGGTATTCCTGTTGCAGATATGATTAAAGCAGCAGACTATATTAAAGATAGAGATTGTAGACTAGTAGGTCCTAATTGTCCAGGAGTAATTACACCAGGCGAAGCAAAAGTTGGTATCATGCCAGGCTTCGTTTTTAAAGAAGGAAAAGTTGGGATTGTTTCAAAATCAGGAACTTTAACTTATGAAGCTGCAGACCAGGTTGTAAAACAAGGTTTGGGTATTACGACTGCAATTGGTATAGGTGGTGATCCAATTATAGGGACAACAACAAAAGAAGCCGTAGAATTATTAATCAACGATCCAGAAACTGAAGCTGTGGTTATGATTGGTGAAATTGGCGGTCAGTTAGAAGCTGATGCTGCAGAATGGTACAAAGCTAGTGGTAGTAAAAAACCAGTTGTTGGTTTTATTGCAGGTGAAACTGCACCAGCTGGTCGTACAATGGGTCATGCAGGTGCTATTGTAGGTGGTAGTGATGATACTGCGCAAGCAAAAAAGAAAATAATGAGAGCATGTGGTATTCACGTTGTGGATTCACCTGCAGAAATAGGTAAAAAAGTAGCTGAAGTATTAGGCTAGTAGTTACCCATAAACTGTTAAAAACCTTACAAAATCTTGTGAGGTTTTTTTATTTCTTGCAATTTGTATTTGTTATATTTGAAAGTGTCTAAAACCAGGTATAAACTAACTAATCGAAACATAAACTTATGAAATTATTAGCAGGAAAAACAGCAATTATAACTGGAGCCAGTCGTGGGATTGGAAAAGGTATAGCTGAAGTCTTTGCAGAACATGGAGCAAATGTTGCTTTTACATATAGCTCTTCTGTAGAAGCTGCAAATGCATTGGAGGCAGATTTAAATTCTAAAGGAATAAAAGCCAAAGGCTATCAAAGTAATGCAGCTAGTTTTGATGAGGCTCAACAACTTGCAGAAGATGTCTTGACAGATTTTGGTTCTATAGATATTCTTATAAATAATGCAGGAATTACAAAGGATAATCTTTTAATGCGCATGGGTGAAGAAGATTTTGATAAAGTCATTGAGGTTAATCTAAAATCTGTTTTTAACATGACCAAAGCGGTACAACGTACCATGTTAAAACAACGTAAGGGTTCAATAATAAATATGAGTTCGGTGGTTGGTGTTAAAGGAAATGCTGGTCAGACAAATTACGCCGCTTCTAAAGCTGGAATCATAGGGTTTTCTAAATCAGTGGCTCTAGAACTAGGGTCTCGTAACATAAGAAGCAATGTTATTGCTCCAGGGTTTATAGAGACGGAAATGACTGCCAAGTTAGATGAAGATACTGTAAAAGGTTGGAGAAATGCAATTCCTTTAAAAAGAGGCGGTACACCAGAGGACATCGCCAATGCTTGTGTGTTTTTAGCAAGTGATTTAAGTGCTTATGTCACCGGTCAAACGTTAAATGTTGATGGTGGAATGTTAACATAAATTTGTTGACTTAACAATATTAATGCAAACAGAAACAATAGTATATATTATTATAGCTGGGATAGCAGCGCTTTTATTAGCGCTGTTTCAGTATATGTATAAATCCAAAATAACATCTAAACTTAAGTATGTGCTATTTACTTTACGATTTATATCAATTTTAAGTATTCTAATACTTCTCATAAATCCAAAATTTGAATCTTTAAGGTTTTATGAGCAAAAGCCTACGCTGGTAGTTGCAGTTGATAACTCAGAGTCTATAAGTTATTTAAAGCAAGATGAAAAATCTATTCAGGCTGTAAATGAAATCATAGAAAATTCTGAACTAAATGACCGTTTCAAGATAGAACCCTTTATTTTTGGAAAGGATGTGTCTTCATTCGATAGTTTAAATTTTAATGAGAAACAATCCCATATATCACAAGCATTAAAACAAATTGGTGAAGCTTTTTCAGATCAAACTGCACCTGTAGTAATAATTGGTGATGGTAATCAAACATATGGAACTGATTATAGCTTTCTTTCAAACAGTATAAAACAGCCAGTTTTTCCAATTATATTAGGTGATTCAACTGTTTATGCAGATTTAAGTATCAGGCAATTAAATGTTAATCGCTACGTGTTTCTTAAGAATAAGTTTCCGGTTGAAATTATTGTAAACTACAATGGAGAGACAGAAGTAAACTCAGAAATAAGAATATGGTCTGGTAATTCTATTGTTTTTAGAAAAACTATGACATTAAGTGCATCTAAAAATTCCGGAATTATTTCAACTGCCTTATTAGCAAATAGTGTTGGTGTTAAAACGTATCGCGTAGAAGTGGTTCCACTTCAAAATGAAAAAAACACCGCTAATAATTCTAAAAGTTTTGGTGTAGAAGTCATAGATCAAAAAACAAATATAGCATTGGTTTCAGACCAATTACATCCAGATTTAGGTGCTTTAAAAAAGTCAATTGAAAGCAATGAACAACGTAGTGTAAAAATTCTAAAGCCTAAAGAGTATTTAAATAAAGTAAATGATTTTCAATTGGTTATATTGTATCAGCCAAATAATAAATTTACTACGGTTTTAGAAAGGCTAAAAGAAGATAAACTAAATGCATTCATAATTACAGGGTCAACAACAAGTTGGAATTTAATAAATAATGCTCAAGATAATTTTAAGCATGCTATAACAAATCAGACAGAAGATTACCAACCAAATGTCAATCGTAATTACAGTACATTTATTATAGATAATCTAGATTTTGATAATTTCCCACCGCTTAAATCTGAATTTGGTGATTTTGGTATAATAGTACCACATGATGTTTTATTATATAAGAAAGTAAATGGTATTTTAACCAAACAGATAATGCTGGCTACTTTTGAAGTTGATGGAACAAAGAATGCAATACTTAATGGTGAAGATATTTGGAGGTGGCGTGCACAGTCATTTTTAGATACAGAAAGCTTTAACGACTTTGATAATTTCATTAATAAACTAGTACAGTATTTAAGTACAAATAAGAAGCGTAGACGTATTAATGTAGATTACAAATCTTTTTATAACGGAAACGATGATGTTATCATTTCTGCACAATATTTTAACAAGAATTTTGAATTTGATGCTGAAGCTGCTTTAAGTATAATATTAAAAAATAAAGCGTCTGGCAGTATAAGAGAAGTTCCTCTTTTGCTAGATAATGGAAATTATGTTGTAGATCTCAGCGGAATTCTGGCTGGTACTTATAATTTTACGATTAAACATAATACTGAGTCAGTTTATTCTAGTGGTAGTTTTAAGGTATTGGAATACAATGTAGAGCAACAATTCTTAAATGCAGATATAGAAAAGCTAGTAGCTTTAGCTAGTAATAGTTCTGGTAAAGCCTATTTCAGTACTGAATCCGATAAACTAATTGCAGATTTATTATCAGATAATAGATTCGCAACTATTCAGAAAAGCACTAAAAATATCGTACCTTTGATAGACTGGAAATACCTACTAGGATTAATAGCACTGAGTCTATTTTTAGAGTGGTTTATCAGAAAATATAATGGATTAATTTAAATAAATATTGAAATGGAAAGATTACCAAAAATTGGATTACCAATCTTAATAGGAATCATATTACTTATTATAGTTATAGCGAAATCAGCTGTAACAATTGATTCTGGTGAAGCAGGGGTATTATTTAAGACCTTTGGAGAAGGCGTTGTTATTGATGAACCACCATTAGGAGAAGGTTTTCATATTGTAGCGCCGTGGAACAAAGTATATATTTATGAAGTAAGACGTCAAGAGATTTTTGAAAAAATGAAGGTGCTGTCATCTAACGGATTGGATATTCAATTAGATGCCTCAATTTGGTATCAACCAGATCAAGCTAATTTGGGTAGGCTTCATCAAGAAATTGGAGAAAACTATCTAAATCGTATCATATTACCAACCATGCGTTCAGCAGCAAGAAGCGTTGTAGGTAGGTATACGCCAGAGCAGTTATATTCAAGTAAACGTGACGCAATTCAGCAAGAAATATTTGTAGAAACAAAGAAAATCGTAGATGATCAATATATAATGATTGATGAAATTCTTGTAAGAGATGTTACTTTACCACCTACTATTAAGCAAGCTATCGAGCGTAAATTGAAGCAGGAGCAAGAGTCTTTAGAATATGAATTTAGACTCGTTACAGCAGAAAAAGAAGCACAAAAGGTTAGAATTGAAGCACAAGGTAAAGCGGATGCCAATAGAATTTTGAGTGCATCGTTAACAGATAAAATATTACAAGATAAAGGAATTGATGCCACTAATAGATTGGCAGAATCTCCTAATAGCAAAGTCGTTATCATCGGTTCGGGAGATAGCGGTATGCCGATTATTTTAGGTAACCAATAAAATTTTTGTTAAACACTTGGAATTGTAAAATAAATTTCACAAACTTTGTTTTAATAAATAAAGAAATGAATAACAATCAGTTACATCATCATTTTCATATAATCGCTCAGGCGTGGTGAGGATGTATTGATTAATTTCAACATATATAATAACCCGTTTGAGAATATCAAATGGGTTTTTTATTTAAAGCATATGGTGTTTTCAAATTAACCAAAACTTAAAATGAATAAATTAAAAATTGCGGTTCAGAAATCAGGAAGACTTAACGAGGATTCTTTAAAAATTTTAAAACAAATAGGAATTTCAATTGATAATGGAAAAGATCAGTTAAAGGCATCAGCACAGAATTTCCCATTAGAAGTCTTTTATCTTAGAAATGGTGACATCCCACAATATCTTAAAGATGGTGTGGTAGACGCTGCTATAATTGGAGAAAATGTATTAATCGAGAAGGGAAACGATATATCTGTTGTTGAAAAGCTTGGATTTTCTAAATGTAGAGTATCAATAGCAGTTCCAAAATCTTCAGAAGCAACTACTTTAAAAGATTTAGAAGGCAAGCGTATTGCAACTTCGTACCCAAATACTGTTAATCAATTTTTAGCTAAGGAAAATGTTAATGCTAACCTTCACATCATTAATGGTTCCGTTGAAATAGCACCTAATATAGGATTGGCAGATGGCATTTGTGATATTGTTTCAAGTGGAAGTACATTGTTTAAAAATGGTTTAAAAGAAATTGAAGTGCTTTTAAAGTCAGAAGCCGTATTAGCGACATCACCAAAAATTTCTGCGGAGAATCAAGCTATAATTGATAAGATACAATTCAGACTGAGATCCGTTCTAAAAGGTAGACAGAATAAGTATGTGCTTTTAAATGCGCCTAATGACAAACTTGATGCTATAATTAAGATCCTTCCAGGAATGAATTCGCCGACAATCTTACCTTTGGCTAAAGAAGGGTGGAGCTCTTTACATTCTGTGATAAATAAAAATGATTTCTGGGATGTAATAGATGAACTTAAAGCGAATGGAGCAGAAGGAATCCTTGTTTGTCCAATCGAAAATATGGTATTGTAATATGAGGTTGATAGAAAATCCAAAGAAAGCAGATTGGGTAGAGATTTTAAAACGTCCTACTCAAACCGTTGATGACATTGAGGCAACAGTAAATGATGTATTTGCTAGCGTACAAAGAGATGGTGATAAGGCAATAACTAGATACACTACAAAATTTGATAAAGTAGAATTAGACAGTAGTATTGTAAGTTCTGATGAAATTGACGAAGCAACAAAAGCAGTATCTGAAGATTTAAAAAGCGCTATTAAACTGGCAAGAAATAATATTGAAAAATTTCATGAAGCCCAGCAAACAGAAAAAGTGTCATTAAAGACAATGCGAGGCGTCAAATGCTGGCAAGAAAAACGACCTATTCAAAAAGTTGGATTATATATTCCCGGAGGTACAGCGCCATTATTTTCTACAGTATTGATGCTTGCCATTCCGGCTAAAATTGCAGGTTGTAAAGAAATTGTTTTGTGTTCCCCACCAAACAAAGAAGGGAAAATAGCCAATGAAATATTATATACAGCTAAACTATGTGGTGTAACCAAAATAGTTAAGGTTGGAGGCATACAAGCTATTGCTGGACTAACATTTGGAACTGAGAGCATTCCAAAAGTTTATAAAATATTTGGTCCAGGTAATCAATTTGTAACTGTAGCAAAACAAATAGCCACAAAGTATGGTGTGGCCATAGATATGCCAGCTGGTCCAAGTGAATTATTGGTGATGGCAGATGAGTCTGCTAATTCTGCATATGTAGCTTCTGATTTGTTGAGCCAGGCGGAACATGGTTCTGATAGTCAAGTCATTTTAGTAACGACTTCAAAGAAATTTGCAGAACAAGTCGATGAAGAAGTTAAAACGCAATTGGAAGCATTACCAAGAAAAGAAATGGCTACAGCTGCGATTAATAATTCAAAATCCATAATTGTTGAAGGTTATAAAACTGCATTAGAATTAATAGACGAGTATGGACCTGAGCACTTTATAGTGAGCACTGATGATAATGACTATTTTGTAAAAAATATAGGTAATGCAGGATCTGTATTTATTGGTGACTACACACCGGAGAGTGCTGGAGACTATGCGTCTGGCACTAATCATACCTTACCAACAAACGGTTTTTCTAAAGCCTATTCTGGTGTTAATTTAGATAGTTTTCAGAAGAGTATGACCTTTCAGAAAATATCTCAGAAAGGCATTAAAAATATTGGACCAGCCATAGAGTTAATGGCAGAAGCCGAAGGTCTACAAGCACACAAAAATGCAGTTACATTGAGACTAAAAGATTTAGAATCATGAATATAGAAAGCCTTTTACGTGATAATATTAAAACTATAAAAGCATATTCGTCAGCAAGAGATGAGTACCAAGACGCCTCAGCAGATATGGTGTTTATTGATGCAAATGAGAATCCTTTTCAAACTAATGTCAACCGTTATCCAGATCCTCAGCAGACTAAGGTTAAGGAACATTTGTCAGATATTAAGGGAATTTCAGCATCACAAATTCTTTTAGGTAATGGTAGCGATGAAGTTCTGGATTTGTTGTTTAGAGCTTTTTGTGAACCTAAACAAGATAATGTCATAACCTTGCCACCAACATATGGTATGTATAAGGTACTAGCCGATTTAAACGCGATTAACATCATTTCTGTTGAATTAGATATCAATTTTGAGCCTAAGGTATCAGAAATCCTTGAAGCTCAAAACGAGAATTCAAAAATTTTATTTTTATGTTCACCAAACAACCCGACGGCTAATAGCTTTAACACGAGTAAAGTAGAAGAGCTGATTAAAAGCTTTAAGGGTATTGTAGTTATAGACGAAGCTTATATTGATTTTTCATCTCAAGAGAGTTGGATAAGTAGATTGAATGATTTTCCAAATTTAATCGTTACGCAAACCTTATCTAAAGCCTACGGTTTAGCAGGAATAAGGTTAGGCATATGTTATGCTTCAGAATTTATTATTTCAATTTTAAATAAAATCAAACCACCTTATAATGTTAATCAATTAACTCAGAATAAAGCTATAGAACGATTGACACGTTTAGATGAAGTAAATAAAGAAGTTGATTTAATATTGTACCAACGCGAATTACTTAGAGAACAATTGTCAGAGATAGCATTTATTAAGACTATATATCCTTCAGATGCAAATTTCATTTTAGTCAAAGTAGATAATGCTAACCTGCGTTATAGCCAATTGGTTGAAAAAGGCATTGTAGTTAGAAAAAGAACGACACAACCATTATGTGAAAATTGCTTAAGATTTACTGTTGGTACTGAAGAAGAGAATAAAATATTAATTAAGACATTAAACCAACTATCATGAAGCCTGTATTATTTATAGATAGAGACGGAACACTAATTAAAGAACCAGCTGACGAACAAATAGATGCGTTTGAAAAACTGGAGTTTTATCCAAAGGTATTTCAATACTTAAGCAAAATTGCAAAGGAATTGAATTTTGAAATCGTCATGATTACCAATCAGGACGGTTTAGGTACAGAAGTTTACCCTGAAGATACCTTTTGGCCAGTTCATAATTTCGTAATCAACACATTTGAAGCAGAAGATGTTGTGTTTGAAGAACAATTTATTGACAGAACATTTGCCAAAGATAATGCACCAACGCGTAAACCTAATACAGGGCTATTAAAGAAGTACTTTACTGACGACTACGATTTAGCAAATTCATTTGTTATTGGTGATCGACTTACAGATATAGAATTAGCTAAAAATTTAGGGTCAAAAGGAATTTTTATTAATGACAACACCAATCTTGGTGCAGATGAAGTAACTCTAAGTAATAACGAATTAGAAGCTTATATTGCTTTAGAAACTAATGACTGGGAAGAAATTTATAGGTTTTTAAAAACTACTGAACGTATTGGCACAATAGAGCGTAACACTAATGAAACCAAGATTAAGATTGATCTTAATTTAGATGGAACAGGTAAAAGCAACATAGATACAGGAATAGCTTTCTTTGACCATATGCTAGACCAGATTGCGCGCCATGGGCAAATAGATTTAAACATTAAGGTTGATGGTGATTTAGAAGTGGACGAACATCACACTATTGAAGATACAGCTATTGCTTTAGGAGAAGTATTTTCAAAGACTTTAGGCAGTAAGTTAGGCATAGAACGCTATGGATTTTGTTTGCCAATGGATGATTGTTTAGCACGAGTGGCAATTGATTTTGGAGGACGAAACTGGTTGGTTTGGGATGCAGATTTTAAACGAGAAATGATTGGTAAAATGCCAACGGAGATGTTCTATCATTTTTTTAAATCATTTACGGATGGCGCTAAATGTAATTTAAATATTAAAGTTGAAGGTACAAATGAGCATCACAAAATTGAAGCAATTTTCAAAGCCTTTGCAAAGGCAATCAAAATGGCTATAAAGCAAGATGTAGATAAAATGATTTTACCATCAACAAAAGGAATGCTGTAATGGATCTGAGAATAGTTAATTACGGAGCAGGTAATATTAAAAGCATTCAGTTTGCTTTTCAACGTTTGGGATACGATGCCATATTATCTAATAAACCAGAAGAATTAATTAAGGCAGACAAAGTAATTTTTCCTGGTGTAGGCGAAGCACGTTCGGCGATGAAAATGCTTAAAGAAAGTGGTTTAGATAAACTTATTCCACAATTGAATCAACCAGTTTTAGGGATTTGTTTGGGTATGCAACTCATGTGTAATTATACAGAAGAAGGCGATACCAAGGGACTTGGTATTTTTCATACCAATGTAAAACGCTTTTCTAATAATGTAAAAGTGCCTCAAATGGGTTGGAATACCATCAAGAATCTTAAATCAGATTTATTTAAAGGTATAAAGGAAAAAGAATACATGTATCTTGTACATAGTTATTATGCCAAGGCGTGCAATGAATCTATTGCGACTTCCGATTACGATATAGAATATGCTTCAGCATTAGAAAACGATAACTTTTTTGGAGTTCAGTTTCACCCTGAAAAAAGTGGAATGGTTGGAGAACGATTATTAAAAAACTTTTTAGACTTGTAAAGATGAGAATTATACCTGCCATTGATATCATAGAAGGAAAGTGTGTTAGACTAACAAAGGGTGATTACGACACTAAGAAAATCTATAATGAAAACCCCTTAGAAGTTGCTAAGGCCTTCGAGGGCTCAGGTATTAAGTATTTACATTTAGTGGATTTAGATGGTGCCAAAGCAAAACATATAGTAAACTACAAGGTATTAGAACAGATTGCTTCTAAAACAACATTAAAGATTGATTTTGGTGGTGGTTTAAAATCTAATGAAGATTTAAACATTGCTTTCAATTGTGGTGCAAAACAGATTACAGGAGGAAGTATCGCTGTGAGTGATAGAAAAACCTTTGAAGGTTGGTTGTCTAAGTATGGACCGCAAAAAATTATTTTAGGAGCAGATAGTAATAAAGGTAAAATTGCCATTAATGGCTGGCAGGATAACAGCCAAGAGGAAGTTGTTTCTTTTATAAAAGGTTATCAGAGAAAACGTATTAAGTACGTAATATGTACAGATATTTCAAAAGATGGAATGTTAGAAGGACCTTCAATTGAATTGTATAAAACCATAATTAAAGAATGTAGCAACAATAGTGGAGTGCAGTCTATTAAGCTAATAGCATCTGGTGGAGTTTCTCAAATGAAAGATTTAGAAGTTTTAAAAGAGATTGGCTGTGAGGGCGTGATTATAGGAAAAGCCATTTACGAGAATAGAATTAGTTTAAAAGAATTAGAACAATTTATTTAATATGCTTACAAAACGAATTGTTCCCTGCTTAGATATCAAAGATGGTCGTACTGTAAAAGGCGTCAATTTTGTAGATTTACGAGATGCTGGTGATCCAGTTGAGTTAGCTAAACAATATGCAGAATTAGGTGCCGATGAATTGGTATTTCTGGATATATCTGCAACTCAAGAGAAACGCAGAACAATGCACGACATGGTTTTGAAAGTGGCAGAGCACGTCAATATTCCTTTTACAGTTGGTGGCGGAATTTCCTCTATCGGAGATGTGGATGATCTATTACATTGTGGAGCAGATAAGGTTTCGATAAATTCATCAGCTGTGAAACGTCCAGATCTTATTAATGAATTATCTCAAAAATTTGGTAGTCAATGTATTGTGGTGGCTATTGATGCAAAAAAAATAGGAGAGGAGTGGTTCGTTCATCTAGCTGGCGGTTCCATTCCGACAGACATAAAGTTATTTGAATGGGCAAAAGAAGTAGAAAAACGTGGTGCTGGTGAAATCTTATTTACTTCTATGAATCATGATGGTACAAAAGCAGGATTTGCGAATGAGGCTTTAGCTCACCTTTCAGAATTAGTGAATATTCCAATTATTGCCTCTGGTGGCGCAGGTTCGATACAACACTTTGCAGATACCTTTAAGATTGGAAAGGCCGATGCGGCTCTGGCTGCTAGCGTTTTTCATTTTGGTGAAATACCGATTATAGAATTAAAAAAAGAATTGAGAAAACAGAATATAGAAGTACGACTTTAGTCGTCATGCTGAACTCGTTTCAGCATCTCATAATAAGTACAATATGAATGTAGATTTTAATAAAAACGCAGATGGGTTAGTTCCGGCAATTATTCAAGATGCATCGACTAATAAAGTCTTAATGCTGGGTTATATGAATACTGAAGCTTTGAAAAAAACTATAGAATCTAAATTAGTAACATTTTTTAGTCGTACAAAGCAACGTCTTTGGACTAAAGGTGAGGAAAGTGGAAATGTATTAAATCTTGTAGATATTAAATTAGATTGTGATAGTGATTCTTTATTAATTAAAGTAAATCCAGAAGGACCAACTTGCCATAAGGGTACTGACACTTGTTGGAATGAAACTAATGTCCAAACCTTTGGATTTATTACTAAACTTGAAGAAACGATTACCTCAAGAATTGAAAATGCGGATTCAAATAAATCTTATGTGGCATCTTTATTTGCCAAAGGAATTAATAAAGTATCACAAAAAGTAGGCGAGGAGGCCGTAGAAGTAGTCATAGAAGCTAAAGACAATAATGACGACTTATTTCTAGAAGAAAGTGCCGACTTACTGTTTCACTACTTAATGCTTTTACAAGCGAAAGGTTTTAAATTGAACGATGTTGTAAATGTTTTAAAGCGACGCGAAAAGTAATTAGCGTGTAAAGGTCATTTTAGAAACCACATTGCCTTCTTTATCGTAATAAATCCATTCGCCAATCGGTCGTTTCCAATGTGCGTATTGACCTTTTGATTTCACGCTGCCATCTTCATAGTAAAAAGTCACAGGGCCTTCAATACGATTATCCTTATAAGTACCTTCACAAACTTTTCTTCCGTACGGATCAAAGTCAATCCATTTACCATTTCCTACACCATCCACATATTCTTGCATGGTCATATAGTTGCCATTATCATATTTTCCATATAAAACACCCGTATATGGTTTGTCTGAACCAACCTCATAATATTTAGAGCCGTATTTATAAGCCTTCTGATAGGTGTCAGTCATCGCGACTAAGTTTTTTTTCTCTATGTCTTGAGAACATCCAATATTAAAAACTAATAGTATTGCTGCAAATGAGATAAGTGTTTTCATAAGATTGTTTTTTATTATATACACCAAATTATTTATTTTGGATGAGTAGAATTAAAATTGCCACTAAAATTTAGTGGCAATTTCTCTAATGTAGTTTAGAAAATTTAATTATGCATTGGAACTATGTTAAGACTTTTTTTGTTTGGCTATAATGATTTCGATAGTTTGCTCTATCCAATCGCTATCAAAATTCAGAGTAATATCTGGGGTAATACCTTTACCTTCATATTCTATATACTCGTGGAAATTCATATCCGTCGGAGTAATGGAAAAGTGACCTGAAGGTGTGTTGAAGTTGTAACCATAGTTCTTTCCATAAGCGATAATACCTCTTGTCTTTTGACCTAAATGTGTAGCTTTTTTATTCTTTAGAAGTTTTAAAGTGAATTGTTCACCATTACTACCAGCAAAACAATTGGTGATAACATAGACGTTCTTATTCTTTAGAACCTTAAGGAAAGGGTCTGAATATTTGCTATTTCCTCCACTATTGCTTCTTAAATCAACGATAATGTTTTTGGCTGTGATTTTATCCTTAGTGTCTTTAAAAAATTTGACTAATTCTTTTTATGATTATTTCCAAAAGTTTTAAAATAGAGATATTGTGTGTCGTCATTGAGTTGTTTAAAATCCACAATCTTATCCTCATAATCGGCGAATTCAAAATTGCTGGTATTACCTTCTTTTTTATATGACCAAATTCTGCCATTGTCAAAGGATAAACTTTTAACCAATCCAGGCTGTCTTGTTTTTACATTATAGTATTAGAAATTATATTTATTACCGCTAGTATGCGTGGCATAAAAACGAATTTCACCAGTTTCCCATTGCGGAAGTTCAGACCTTAAGACCACACCAACCAAGTCTTTTTTATTATCAGTATAGTAGATGCCAATACGTTCTTTGCCAGCATAATTGTATATACCTTCTAAGTCTTCAGATGATTTTTGTTCTAATTCAGCGGTTAAGTTGGTTATATCTTTTTCGGTTTTAGGATGGTATTTATAGATATCTGAATTTTTGAAAGATTTCAGCTTTTCAGCATCTTTTAAAACTGATTTTGATAAAAATTCTGTAGTTACGCTTATCCCTGCATGCACATCATTCACCAATAACATCTGTTTTAATAATAGTTTATAGCAAGCTTCTATTGATATTGGCTCGCCCATTTGCGCAGATAATTCTTTATAGGTTTTATTAAATTCATCTGCTTTTTTACCTTTCATTTGTTTTTTATAGGAAGGCATCTTTCTAATTTTTTCAACAATAAATTCTAGGTCCACTTTGCAGTCACAAGTAGGTAATTGTGCATTGACTGAACTTATACCTACTAGAAAAATGATGATTAATACTACTATTTTTTTCATGATTAAATAACATTATTGATTAAACTTTCTGAAGCAAATATATTTCATAAAGAACTCTATTATTCAATAATAACAGGTGTTTGGGGCGAAATAGCTCTAGTTTGTGGTGGAATTAATCGATGCTTTTATAGTCTTAAGGTAAGTTTTTGAAATAGGTACTTCGATATCATGATTTAAAATTAACGCATGCTTACCATTTGATGTTTTCCATTGATGAAAATGAAAAGGATTGATTAAGAAGGAGCGGTGTGTTCGAAGTAACTCTGGAAATTCATCATCAATCACAGATAACTTATTTCTAATGAGTGTTTTCTTTAAATCATTTCCAGTGAGATAGTTGACTTCGACATAATTGTCTGACGATTGTATGCTTGTTATTTCATTGAGTTGTAATCGAAGACCTTCATAATTGCCTTCACCTTTAATTTCAACTTTTTGATCATCGAGGCGCTTTTCAAGATACTTTCCAAAAGCAAATCGCGCTATAATAATTATTGGTAAAATAGTAGCTACTGCAGGTAAAAAAATAGATTTGAGCATAAAACCCAGTTGGTAAGGGTTAGGCTCATTAGGGACTATGACATAGAGGTAATAAAACCTTGCAATAGAAATAGATATTAAAGTGAACGTCAATAAAAAAATAATTTCGTTTAAAATGGTCCAACGTTTATCTTTTTTCTTATACAAAACATGTTGAAATGATAGAAATACGATGTAGCAGATTCCACCGATTATACCATATCCAGGAAGATAGATGAGCTTGTCCGTATCATTCAATTCATTAACATCTAAAGGCTCTGTAAAGTAAAGAAATATAAATATCCAGACAGCCAATACCAATGCAGTTATAATATGATGTTTTAATAAAGGGTCAAAAGGATAGTTGCGTTTCAAATTCCACGGTTTTCAGCTATAAAAATAAGCATTGCTTTTGGAATCTTCAATAAAATAGCGTTCTTGCTACTATGTTTGATAAACGTTATTATTACCTCATTAAAATACAATATCTCGGTTATCGTTTTCATGGTTGGCAAAAGCAACCAGATGTAAAAACGATTCATTTGATGATTGATCGTACTTTAAAATATATACTAAAAGATGTGCGCTTTAAAACTTTAGGTGCTGGCAGAACTGACGCTATGGTTTCTGCGAATGAAGCAGCCTTAGAACTGTTTATTTATAATGCACCAATTAAAGATTTTGAAGAATTTCTTGAATTATTTAATCACAACCTTCCGCAAGACATAAGAGCATTGTCTATTCAGTCTGTAGATAAATCGTTTAATGTTATTCAGGATTCAAAACTAAAGGAATATCACTATGTATTTAGTGAAGGCCAAAAGAATCATCCTTTTTGTGCTCCTATAATGACCACTATTTTAGAGCCTTTAAATGTTAACCTAATGAAGCAAGGAGCTAAATTGTTTGAAGGCACACATAACTTTAAGACCTATTGTTATAGAGCTACTGATAAAGGTGAATATATCAGAACAATTGAGCAATGTGAA
This sequence comes from Winogradskyella sp., assembly GCF_965656915.1. GTDB lineage: Bacteria > Bacteroidota > Bacteroidia > Flavobacteriales > Flavobacteriaceae > Winogradskyella. The sequence continues at coordinate 89,812 of NZ_CBFHMI010000003.1, forward strand.
ATTCTAGATAATGATTTATATACTGCTAGTTTCTTTCCTGAGCGGTCTTATGTATTTAAGGTGGTTGGTAAAGGTTTTATGCGTAATCAAATACGATTAATGTTTGGTTGTTTAATAAAATTGGGTAGAGGAGAAGTGACGTTAGAGTATATTAAAAATACCTTAAAAAAGGATTCCACAGAAGTTATGGACTATATCGCGCCAGCTTCAGGATTGATATTACATAAACTTAGTTTTGAAGAATAAAAAAAGGCTTTAGCATATAGCTAAAACCTTTTTAAAAATTGGTTGGTTAAATTTTAATGAATCCAGCCTTTGGAATTTGACTTGCTTGCAAACCAAGCTAAAAAGGCAGCGAATACAATTATAATATATGCCATTATAGTGTTGGCACTAAAGTCTACTCCATTCAAATCGGCTATAAATAAGAAATAAACCATTTGAATTGTAGCAGCAATGAAAGATAAGATTAATAGTGATTTTGCAAATTTCTTTCTCATTAATAATAATATACATCCAATTGCACCTGAGAAAACAGCAATTGCAAACAGAGCAGTGTACCAAGCAGGTAGATCATTCATAACTTCAAGTTGGTCAGCGGTATAAGCGTCTGTATACGCTGCCGTTTCGTAAGCTTGACTTAAGTATCCATGTACGCCGAGTCCATTCCAAACAAGCGCTATTACACTTACAATCCAGAACCAAATCGGTGGTTTGTTCATTGAATTAGTCATAATTAAGTTGATTTAATTTAGTTAGTAAATAGCAGATAAATCTGCGAATTCAATCAACAATTTATAAAAAATAAAATAGACTGATATAAAAGGCTTTTAATTATGGGTAATAAAAAAAGGGTGAAATTTAGTTTTCACCCTTTTAAATTCTATTATAATATAGTTAATCTACTACATGTAATTTTGGCTCTTTATCAACAAATTTTCCGTTAATAGATTCACCTAATATGATGACTTCTTTAGAACGTTCGTACATTTTAATAGCACGATGCATTTGTAATTTAGTACCGCTGTATAGCTTTACTCCTGATTTTGAACCTTTGTTTCTAATTTCGATGTAAAAACCATCTTTTAATTTTGTTGGTCTTGTTGCTGGTCTACCCATAAAATAAATGTGTGTTTTAAAAGTTCTGCATTATAATGAAAATTCTTTCAACTCACAAGTTTATTTTTAACTAATCTAAACAAAGATTTTAACAACGTTAATTTTCATTAACATAACTCGAATTCATTAACAAAATATTTTGTTAATACCCTGACCCAGCCGTTAAACCCTGTTAAGTTGCTTGATATAGCCTCTTATGCCTTTATATTAAGTGTAAACGAAATTAATAATCAAAAAAAATTAGAAAAATAACTATGAGTTACTTAAACATGAAAGACGAAAATTTATTACCAACTGTTGTAGAGTTGAATAATCTATTAGCAGACTATCATATATATTATCAAAATCTAAGAAATTTTCATTGGAATATTTTGGGAGAAAACTTTTTTGAATTACATGAAAAATTTGAAGAACTATATACAGATGCAAGAGTAAAAATTGATGAAATTGCAGAACGTATTCTTACCTTAAGATACCACCCAATGAGCAATCTGAAAGATTACTTAGAAGCAGCATCAATAAAAGAAGTGTCTTCAAAGAAGACAGATAAAGAAATGGTAACAGCCGTTTTAGACAATCATTCCATATTATTAAAGCAAATGTCTAAAGTTGTTGAAAAAGCTGAGAAAGGAAATGACGAAGGTACTATAGATCTTATTGATGCTTATATAAGAGAACTAGAAAAAAGCAGTTGGATGCTAGATGCATTTATAAAAGAAACAGCATCGCAATTGAATGAAAGTGTCGTATAATTTCGGTCAAATAAACAAAGACACAAAGAGATTTAATAATCATAAAAGCATTCAATAATGAAAGAGCAATTTAATACGGCCTTTAGCAATTTAGTGGACAAACTCGAAGGTTGGTTTAATACTACCATTGAATATATACCTAATTTTATTCTGGCTATCATAGTAATGGCAGCTTCATATTTTACGGCCAAATATGTAAGTAAAATAGTTGGTAGATTAGTGTCAAAACGAGTAGAGCAAGAGTCTATAAAAAATGCAATATCTAGAGTTTCAGCAGTAGTTGTTGTTGTATTAGGCTTATTTATGGCTTTGGGAGTAATGAATTTAGGAAAAGCACTAACCTCCTTATTAGCAGGTGCAGGTGTGGTAGGTTTAGCAATTGGATTAGCCTTACAAGGCACTTTAGCTAACACTTTTGCAGGGCTCATATTATCATTCAGAAAAAAAATTCAAATAGGTAATTGGGTAGAAACGACAGGGTTTTCGGGTGAAGTTATAGATATTAACCTTAAAGATTTTACCCTAAAAGAAGCTGATAATAATATTGTTGTTATTCCTAACAAAACAATTTTAGATAATCCTCTAAAAAATTATTCCTTAACCACAAGAATGCGAGTCTTTTTAGAGTGTGGTGTAGGTTATGAATCAGACTTAGAAAAAGTAGAACAACTAACAAAAGATGTTATTGCAAAAACTTTTGATCAAGTAGAAAACGCTGAAGAGGTAGAGTTTTATTATACCGAATTTGGTGATAGTTCTATAAATTACCTCTGCCGTTTCTGGATAGATGCAGAAAGTATGCTCGAAAAATTAAGAGCAAAAACAAAAGCAATTATTGAGATTAAAAAAGCATACGATAAAGAAGGTATTAATATTCCTTTTCCAATTAGAACACTCCAGTTTAATAACAAGCTTAATGTAAAGTCTCCAGATTTACAAGAAGCGTTTTCAAATAATTAAAAATGTGTTAATAATAGATTATAAAGCCATCATTATAGATGGCTTTATTTATTTTTATACAAATCCTTTAAAGCCATGAGCTCAATTATCCCAAAAGAAACATTCACATTTTTAAAAAAATTAGCAAAGAATAATGACAGAGAGTGGTTTAACCAACATAAACCAGAGTTTAAAACTATAGAAGCACAGGTGAAAGATGCTTATAATTATCTAGGTGAATTAATGACTGCTCACGATAAAATTGAGAAGGTAAAGATTTTTAGAATTTATAGAGATGTTAGATTTTCAAAAAACAAACTACCATATAAAACGCATTTTGGTGGTTCTTTTAGCAGAAAAAAACCAGAATTAAGAGGTGGTTATTATTTACATATTCAACCTAATAATGAGTCTTTTATCGCTACAGGGTTTTGGCAACCTAGTAAAGAAGATCTTTTAAGAATACGTAAAGAGTTTGAGATGGATGATAGCGACATACGGGAGATTCTAAAAAGTACAACCTTCAAGAATACATGGGGAAATTTTGTTGGTGATGAACTTAAAACTGCGCCCAAAGGATTTGATAAAACTCATCCAGCCATTGACCTAATTCGTAGAAAACAATTCATCTTCACCAAAACCTATACTGATAAAGAAGTACTAAGTGATAACTTTTTAAACAATGTAAATGAAGCCTTTAAGGACATAAGACCTTATTTTGACTACATGAGTGATGTTCTCACAACAAATCTTAATGGTGAGTCTTTACTTTAAACAGCTTTTAAAACCTCTGGTTTTGTAAATAATTGAATGCTACTAATAAAACGTTCTTTTACAATATTCATCATGCGTTTATTTAGCGCGGAAGAATTGGTGATATAAAGCTCGTATTCTTCAATAGTAAATTGGCCAATAATCATTCCTTTTATAGAATTTCTAAACTTCATATCCTTATTAATGGCGTTGTCTATATAAGCTAGTTGTTTTTCTAACGACAGCTCATAAAACACATTCTTTCGTTTAGCGATGTAATTTTTAAAAACCGCAATTAATAAATCGTGATGCATTTTAATAATAGGTCTTAAAGTTTTGTTTTGAAAAGACTCTTCTGTACTCATAGAATCATAGATTTTAGCTGATGCAATAACAGGTCTTATAGCAAGTAGATCTTGAGAATGTTTTGTCATAATTGAGCAATTAAAAATGAATTCAAGTTTAAAATTAGCCATAAACAATATGAATTTCCTTCAGCCTAGAATATCTTGTTAACGGTCTTATTAACATAGCTAATTTTAGTATTTAAAAATACCATTGTAAGGGTAACTAAAGAGTATGGATTAATTTTATCTTTAATATTAATAAAAAATACTAAATGAGATTTCATACAAGAAAATGGGTAAAGCCAGAAGATTTAAACCCTAATGGTACATTATTTGGTGGGCAGTTATTGGCTTGGATTGACGAAGAAGCAGCACTGTACACTATAATACAACTGGAAAATTCAAAAATAGTCACCAAATATATGTCGGAGATTAACTTTATGGCTTCAGCCAAAAAAGGTGATATTGTTGAAATTGGAATAGAAGTCATTAAATTTGGGAGATCATCAATTACACTAAAATGTGAAGCCAGAAACAAAATGACTCGGGAGACAATTTTAACAGTTGATCAAATGATTATGGTTAATCTTGGACCTGACGGTAAACCTAAGCCTCATGGAAAAACCGAAATTGAATTTGTTAAAGATAGACTTGATGATGATTAATCAGCATTTGCAACACTGAGTTCATAAATTTCCAGATCAAAATAGGTAACTGCTGCTAATACGTGATCAAAGATATCTCCCATAATATATTCATAATTCTGCCATCTAATATCGCTACTGAACGCGTAAATTTCCATAGGAATACCTTGTGCTGTTGGCTCTAATTGACGAACCATTAATGTCATATCCTTATTTATGGCAGAATGATTTTCAATATAGGTTTGGAGATATTTTCTAAATACACCAAAATTAGTCAGGTTACGGCCATTAATTAATACAGATTTATCAATATTGTGTTCTGTATTATGCTTAGAAATATTTTCTGAAGCATTTGTGAGATATTGAGAAACCAATTCAATTTTCTTCAATTTCTCAATATCATCAGCTGTTAGGAATTTTATTGTCGATGTCTTTATAATTACTGAACGTTTTATTCGTCTTCCTCCAGAAGCCATCATGCCGCGCCAGTTCTTAAAAGAGTCTGAAATTAAAGCGTATGTTGGTATGGTGGTAATCGTTTTATCCCAGTTCTGAACTTTTACTGTTGCTAAATTAATTTCAATAACATCACCATCTGCACCATATTTTTCAAACGTAATCCAGTCACCTATGCGCACCATGTCGTTTATTGATACTTGAATACTGGCTACAAACCCTAAAATTGTATCTTTAAAAATCAACAAAATTACTGCAGATGCTGTACCTAAAGTAAAAGCAAATTTTAGAAATGTAACACCTGTTAGTATTGAAAGAATGGCGAATATTCCCAAAATCCAGCCAAAAATCAAAAAGACTTGTATATAGCTATCTATGGGTTTATCCTTATACCTGTCTAACGTTTTTAAATAATCTTCAATAGATTTTAAGAAACTTCTAATAATACGAAGCGTAAGAAGTATGGCGATAATTTTTAAAGTCTTCTCTATAACATCTTCAGCATACTCATAATCTGCAAAAACTTCCGGAACAAACTCAATTAAAATTATTAATGGAATGATATGAGCAATATTTCTTGGCAGTTTATTTGTGATAAGAATATCATCAAAATTAGTCTTAGTTCGCTTTGCAACACCAGATGAAAATCTCCATAGGAAGCGTTTTGTGATATAATCAACAATAAAGGCTATGATGAGTAATACTAATAATAAAGTGACCATATTAAGAAGTCTGGCGAAATCTTCAGACAACCCTTTTTCTATTAATAAATCGTAGATGTAATGTCTAATGTTAAGCATGTTTTTTCTTTAAATAATTCTTATCTATATAAAAGGTCCCAAATGGTATTACTGAGGCAATTAAAACAATCCATAATGAGCGTGTTGACCATTTCATATCCGGAGCAATTAGAACAGCCATTACGACATAAGCTATAAATAAAAGTCCATGAGGCATACCAAGTAATTTTACATATTGCGGATCTTCGTAAAGATACTTAATTGGTGTAGCAATAAAAAGTAAAAGCATATAAGAAACACCTTCTAACAAGGCTATTAGTCTAAAAACGGGAAGTCGCTTTGGCATCTTCAAAATTTTGCACAAAAATAATGCAGAATGTGTTATAAAATTCTCTTTTTAACAGCTTTTAAGAAATTATTAAAAACTACAAATCTATTAATTATCTTTAGCATCTAAAATGTAAAAAATCACATCCAATCATGAAAAAATATTTAGTGTTAGCTCTATCTACATTATTTGCGTTATCCTGTGCTACAATGGATAAACAAGTGAAATCCAAGACTAATAAAAATACTGCAAGTACTCAAGCTGCTTCACAAAAACCGAAAAAGAAGCAAGGAAAAATTAAGGATTACGATAAGGTTATCACTAAGGATGCTATTACAGATGAAGGCTTGTTTCATGTTCACTTAGTAGGAGACAAGTATTATTTTGAAATTCCTATGGATTATTTGAATGAGGATATGTTATTAGTAAGTCGTTTTTCAAAATTACCATCAAACTTAGGTGGTGGTTATGTCAATGCTGGTACTAAAACAAATACCAGAATGATTAATTGGGAACGTTTTAAAGATAAAATTTTAATCAAGGAAAAGTCGTCCAGTGCGGTAGCTGCAGATAGTTTACCAATCAACGTATCTGTAAAAGCTAATAATTATGAGCCTACACTTTATGCTTTTGACATTCAGGCATTCTCAAACGATTCGTCTTCCGTAGTGATTGATGTAACAAGTTTTTATGGATCAGATGTAAAGGCAATCAGCGGTTTATCATCACGTCTTCGTAGTGCTTATAAGGTTAGAAATTTAGACAAAAGCCGCAGTTTTATTAATTCCGTAAAGAGTTTTCCTGAAAATATTGAAGTCATTCAGGATTTTACGTATAATGCATCTAACCCACCTGTAAACACAGGTGACGAAACCATTAGCGTGCAAATGAATCAGTCCATGATTTTGCTACCAGAAGTGCCAATGCAACCGCGTTATTTTGATGAGCGTGTTGGTTGGTTTACGCTTAGTAAATATGATTATAGTAGTGAGGAATTAAAATCAGATAGAAAGACCTTTTTAAGACGTTGGAAATTAATTCCTAAAGATATTGAAGCCTACAAACGTGGTGAATTGGTAGAACCAGTAAAACCAATCGTTTATTATTTAGATCCGGCAACACCAATGAAATTTCGGTCTTACATGAAAGAAGGTATTGAACTTTGGCAAAAAGCATTTGAAGCTGCAGGATTCAAAAACGCTATTATAGCTAAAGATCCACCAACGAAAGAGGAAGATCCAGAGTTTAGTCCAGAGGATATAAGATATTCTGTTGTACGCTATGTAGCGAGTACAACTCGTAATGCTACAGGTCCAAGTGTTTCAGACCCAAGAAGTGGTGAGATAATTGAGAGTGATATTATATGGTATCACAATCATTTGCGTTCATATCGAAATAGATATATGTTAGAGACTGGTGCAGCAAATCCTTCTGCAAGAACTTTAAATACTCCAGATGAAGAGATTGGTGAAATGATGAAAATGGTTATTGCTCATGAGGTTGGCCATACATTAGGCTTACCGCATAACATGAGTGCCAGTTATGCCTACGATGTAGAAAACTACAGAGACGGTACCTTTACTCAAAAGAATGGTATTGCAGCTACGATTATGGATTATGCACGTTACAACTACATTGCACAACCAGGTGATACCAACATAAGATTTGTGAGACAATTAGGTCCTTATGATGATTACGCAATAAACTATGGTTATCGATATATACCAGAAGCTAGATCTGCAGATGACGAAAAGGAAACTTTAAATCGTTGGGTAATGGAAAAAGCAGGTAATCCTATATATAAATTCGGAAAGCAGAGTAGTAGATTTGATCCAACATCGCAAACAGAAGATATTGGTAATAATAGTATTAAAGCAAGTACTTACGGACTTAAAAATTTGAAAATTGTTGCTAAGAACTTACCAAGTTGGACAAGCGATAAGACAAATAACTATGACGATTTACAAGAATTATATGGTGAGCTATTAGGCGTTTGGAGCAGGTACGTAGGCCATGTAGTGACTCACGTTGGTGGTGTTGTTGAGGAAACTAAGAATCCATCACAAGACGGAACCGTTTACAATCCGGTGGATACGGCTTATCAAAAAGCTGCAGTACAATGGTTGCACAACAATGCCTTTGAAACACCAGAGTGGTTGTTAGACAATTCCATATTGAAAAATTTAAGTCATGCAGGTTATACAGACAGATTACGTAGTTTACAAACACGTCACTTAAACAACTTATTAAACTTTGAACGTATAGGTAGACTCATAGATCATAAAGCGCTAAATAGTACCAATTATTCAGCTTTAGAAATGCTAAGAGATGTACGTTTAGGAATTTGGTCAGAAACTAGGACAGCAAATAATGTGTCAGTATATAGACGAAACTTACAAAGAGCTTACACAGACCGAATGAATTATTTAATGACTGAAGACTTAAACCCTCAACGAACCAGACAATATTACAATGTTAGTCAATCAGATGTTAGAGCATTGGTTAGAGCTGAGTTAAACCAATTAGTACGTATACTTACTAGTGCTGAAAAAGGCGCAGTAAATACAGAAACAAAATATCATTACAGAGATATCATAGAACGCATCAATAATGCTTTAGATCCAAAATAAGATGAAAAGAATAATTGCTTTAATTTTTGTAATAGGCTTAACTTCAAGTATCGAAGCACAAGATGTTACACCTAAAGAATCTCGTAATAAGATTGTTTATAACGAATATAAGAAACTGGTTGAGTCGGGCGAATTTATCTTTACAGCGAACTGGGTGATGAGTGATAATAAACGAGAAATGACTGATGCAGAAACCAATAAGGTAAGCTTTAAGAAAGACCAAATTTCTGGTCAGTTAAAGGTGTTAAGTAATACAAACAATAATATAAAGTTGAATGAGAAAGGTAATTATGGTGTATTCTATTCAGATGAAAGTGAATTAATTATGGTTGTATTTACTACAGAAAACGCTTTGTCTATTTCTAATATTAAACTAGAAATTAAAAACGGTAAGGTGTTTTTAAGACTTGATGGGAAAGAATTGAGCGATACAACTTGGATAGGTCAATTAACGGAATTATAGTCTTAGTTAATGAATCGTAAGGATTATAAAATTCATATCATTGGTGCTGGAATAAGTGGTTTAATCGCGGCAAAGACTTTAGAAGAAAATGGGTATAGTCCAACCATTATTGAGTCAACTAATACTGTTGGTGGTAGAGTTAAAACCGATATAGTTGATGGTTATCAGTTAGACCATGGGTTTCAAGTACTTTTAAATGCTTATTCTAAAGCTAAAGAGCATTTAGATTTAGAAGCTCTCAACCTTCAAAAATTTCTACCCGGAGCTGTCATTTTCAATAATAAAAAAGCGAAGACAATTGGAGATCCACTTCGTGATTTAAGTTTATTAATCCCAACATTAACAGCTAACATCGGTTCAATTTCAGATAAATTAAAAATTCTGAAACTAAATACAGCGCTTAAAAAGAAAAGTATAGCCGATATATTCAAAACAGAATCACAAACAACACTGGACTATCTAAAAGCTAAGGGTTTTACTAATATTATAATAGATGAATTTTTTAGACCATTTTTTTCTGGTATTTTTCTAGAACCAGATTTAAGAACTTCGAGCAGAATGTTTGAGTTTGTTTATAAAATGTTTGGAGAAGGCTTAGCAGTTTTGCCTAAAGATGGTATTGTCGCGATTTCTAACCAATTAAAAGATGGATTAAAACACACCACTATTAAATTTAATAACAAGGTAAAACAGGTTAATGACAAAAGTATAGTCTTAAAAAATGGTGAAGTAATAAAAACACACTTCACTATTATCGCAACAATGGCAAATAATTTAGTGCCCAACCTAAATGACCAAAAACAAATTTGGAAATCGTGCTACAATCTCTATTTTGAAACAGAACAGCGCAACATAAAACAGCCACTAATTGGCTTAATAGCAGATAAAGAGGCGTTAATTAACAACATTTTCTTTCATAATAGTTTAGAGACTACTTCAAAAGGAAAAAACGAGTTATTATCTGTTACAGTGGTTAAATCTCACAAGTTAAATGAAGAAGATCTTATTAAACATGTTAGGCAAGAGTTACATACCTATTGTGATATTAAAACCTTGAAATTCATTAAATGCTTTCATATTAAAAATGCTTTGCCAGATTTAAAATATTTACAGTACGATATTTCGCCAACCGAAACACAATTAAAACCAACAGTTTATCTAGCAGGTGACTACTTACTAAATGGTTCACTCAATGCAGCAATGCTCTCAGGAGAGCGAGCGGCGCAAGGATTGATTATGAGTTTAGAAGATGGGTTGGTTGTTGAGAATTTAAGCTCAGAATATATTTAATAGTTGTAAGACATCTTTTTTTAGGTTTTCCACGTACATAAATTATTGTCTGTATTGGCAATACCCAATCGTAAAACCTAAATCATAGATTATGAACCTACTTAAATCTTCAATGATATTGGTATTGCTATGCATTACTTATATATCAAATTCCCAATCGTCAACATCAGAGTCAAAATTTGCAATAGGACTTTCTACAGGCTACAACAGAGGTCTTGGATTTCAGGCAAACTTTACGGCTTTAAAACCCATACAAGCATTACCAATTCATTTGCGTTTTGGTATTGGTTATACCAGTTTAGATCCTGGAAGTTCTTCAGATGCAAGGCGTATATTTATCAATAATGCCACCAATGGTGTTCCCGAAGAAAAAGGAAAAGCATTTGATTATAGATTAGACTTTCTATGGGAAACATCATTGCTGAATTTGGAAGAGTCTTATATTGTTTTTGGACCACGATACTCTAGTTTTAGAGCCAATTTTAAATATGTTGGAGGTAATGAGGATTTCGACGTTACATCGAAGCAGTATGGATTAGGCCTAGGTGTTGAAACACACTTTGATATTACAGAAAGACTTCAATTGGTGGTGTTAGGTGGCTTAGACTATTTCTTCAATAATACCTTAAAGGGACATGACACGTCTTATAGTCCGGACGATGATAATGTTAACCCAAGAAATGACAATGAAAATAACGATGAAGAGTTTACATTTAGCGACGCAAATGATGCAATAAAACAGCCAAGTCTTATGCCTAGGGTGATGCTTGGAGTGGTTTATAGGCTATAAAGTAAAATATTTGGTATAGATATTGTATCTTTGATATAAGTTTATTGAAGATACACCACACTAGACATCCTTTTCTCAGGATTATCTTTTTAGGTTTAATACTATTCCTTGTTTAGATTCTAACAAAAATATATTATTTCAATATTTTCATAAGCACTTATATATTAACAATTTAAAACAACGAATGGGTAAATCACAACAGACCTTTAGTAAAAGCGAAAAAGAAAAAAAACGATTAAAAAAGCGAGAAGATAAGCGTAAGAAAATGGAAGCGCGTAAACTTGCCAAAGAAGAAAATGGCTCAGGAGGAATTCCTATGGCCTATGTAGATCATAATGGAAATCTTACAGATACTCCACCAGATCCGTCTATGAAAGTTAAAGTTAAAGCCAAGAACATTGTGCTTGGTGTGCCTCAAAAAGAGGATAGCGACGAAGAATTTGACCCAATACGTAAAGGAAAAGTGTCTTTTTATGATAACTCTAAAGGATTTGGATTTATTATAGATACTGAAACAAACGAGAAGCACTTTACGCACGTTAGTGGAATCATTGATGAAATTGCCGAAAATGATAAAGTAACGTTTGAGTTAGAAAAAGGACAGCGCGGAATGAACGCTGTAAAAGTGAAAAAAGCTTAAGCGCGTAAAACATATATAAAATCAGCCATTATCTTTGATAGTGGCTTTTTAATACCCTTTAGTTAATGCAACCAAAAATTGTTACAATACAAGGTAAAACTGTGATAGGTGTTAAGAGTTCTATGACTCATGGTGCCTATGAAAATATTATGAACTTATGGAAACAGTTTATGCCACGAAAAAAAGAATTATCCAATACAATTAATTCTGATTTGATTGCCATACAAGAGTATTCAGATTTTAATAATATGGCATTACCTTTTACTATTTGGGCTTGTGCTGAAGTTGAAAATGCGAATGTAATACCTGAAGGATTTGAATCTTTAATTATACCAGAAGGCTTGTATGCTGTATTTCTTCAAAAAGGCATGAATGGGTCATCTAAATATCAGCGTATTGTGTCTGAATGGTTACCAAATTCGCGGTATACGATTGATAATCGTCCACATTTTCAGATAATGGGTGACAAGTATAAAAATGGAAGTCCTGATTCTGAAGAGGATTTTTATGTGCCTATAAAACCTAAAAATTAACACGGTAATCACAACCCGTTTTATAATTACTACACCCAAAAGCAGCTTTACCTTTTAAAATTTTTCCACTATTACATTTAGGACAAATATCACCAGCTTTTATTGATTTAGTTTTTGTTTTTTTAGGTTCTAACTTCAATTTATAATTTTCATCTAAGCGTAACAAGCCTTCTATAGATTGGCCTTCAATTTTGAAGCCTTTCAAATTAACCGTAGACCCTTTGTCCAATAAACGGATATACTGATTCTCGGATATTTTTTTATCAGAAAAACTAAAAGGTAGCGTGAAATCACAGCCTTTTCCATATTGGTTACAACCAAAGGCAGATTTACCTTTTAATAACTGACCTGTTTTACATTTAGGACAAGTTGTACCAACAATTGTTTTGCTTTTAGATTTTGATTTAGACTTAGCATTAACAGCTGTTTTATTATTAACGGCAGAAATTCGCGTTTGTACTTTTTCGCTACGTACTTCATAGACTAAAGCATCTACCATGCGCTTCATGCCTTTAATAAATGCATTGGCGCTAATGTTTCCTTTTTCAATATCCTTAAGCTGTTTTTCCCAAGTTCCTGTTAATTCCGCAGATTTTAGTAATTCATTTTGAATGGTGTCAATTAACTGAATACCAGTTATAGTAGGGATAATTTGCTTTTTGTTTCGTTTGATGTATTTGCGTTTAAAAAGCGTCTCAATAATATTAGCTCGTGTTGATGGACGACCAATTCCATTTTCTTTCATTAAGTCTCGTAATTCATCATCATCGACCTGTTTACCAGCAGTTTCCATTGCACGTAGAAGAGAGGCTTCAGTATATTGTTTTGGAGGTTTAGTTTGTTTCTCTAAAAACGAAGGTTCATGTGGTCCTTTTTCACCTTTGTTGAATGTTGGTAATAGTGATTCACTTTTGATTTTAGAGTTTTCAGATTCAAAAACAATGCGCCAGCCTTTAGATAATATTTCCTTACCTGTAGTTTTAAACTTTACATCTGCAGCTGTTCCAATAACAGTTGTATTAGAAACTTTACAGTCATCATAAAATACAGCTATAAATCGTTTAACTATTATATCATAAACCTGCTGTTCATTGTACTGTAAGTTGGTTTGCATTCCGGTAGGAATAATGGCATGATGATCCGTAACTTTTTTGTCATTAAAAACTCTTGAAGACTTCTTAATCTTTTTATTGAGAATAGGTGATGTAAAATTTGAGTAATCAGTTAGTTTAGTTAGGATACCTTTTACTTTAGGGTAAACGTCATTAGGCAAAAATGTGGTATCAACTCTAGGATACGTAACTACCTTTTTTTCATATAGGCGTTGTGCTATTTTTAAGGTGTCATCTGCAGAAAATCCAAACTTAGTGTTGCAATACACCTGTAATCCAGTTAGATCAAAAAGTTTGGGTGCATAGTCGTTACCTTTCTTTTTAGTCACAGAGACAATTTCAAACTTATGTTCCTTTACTTTCTTTGCTAAGATCTCGCCATCTTCCATTTTTAAGAAACGACCATCTTCATAACTAAATAATGTATCTCTGTAGAGTGTTTGTAGTTCCCAATAGGGTTTTGGTACAAAATTTTTAATCTCTTTATATCGATTAACCAGCATGGCTAAAGTAGGAGTTTGTACACGACCAACAGATAACACTTGTTTATAACCACCATGTTTGACGGTATATAACCGTGTTGCATTTATACCTAGTAACCAATCTCCAATAGACCTCGAAAAACCAGCGTAATATAAGTTGTCATAGTCTTTTGAAGATTTTAAATTCTGAAATCCTTCTTTGATGGCTTCTGTGGTTAATGACGAAATCCATAAGCGTTTAACTTCACCATTATACTGTGCTTCATTGATAACCCAACGCTGTATTAATTCTCCTTCTTGCCCAGCATCACCACAGTTGATGACAACTTCAGCTTTATCAAATAAACTTTTTACAATGTTGAATTGTTTCTTTATACCATCATTGTCAGAAACTTTAACCTGAAATTTTTCGGGCAACATTGGTAAGTTGTTTAAATCCCAACTTTTCCAATGTGGTTTGTAATCACCAGGCTCACATAAACTGCAGAGATGACCGAAGGTGTAAGTAACAGCATAGCCATTGCCTTCAAAGTAACCATCACGTTTTGTGTTGGCTCCTAAGACCGCAGCAATTTCTCTGGCGACACTTGGTTTTTCGGCAATACAGACTTTCACAGGTAGCAATTAATTGAAGCTGCAAAATAAAGAAATTTATAGTTTAATCAGTGGACTTTTAAAGATCTAAAATCAATTTCTGACCAATTCGAAGTGTAGAGCTTCGTTTAATCTTATTTGTTCTGCAAATAGCGGCAATACTAGTGCTATTTCGTTTAGATATTCGAGATAAGGTATCTCCTTTTCTTACCACATATACTTTGCGTTCTTTTTCTAAACTCGCTAATGCTTCTTCTTTAGATGTAAAAAGTGTAAGTTTTGCTAAGCCTCTAGAACTATGATAGACAGGTCTTGTCCATTTTCTGGTTACCCAAAGTTGTTCAGAACGTATGTTATTAGAATCATCGAGATTAAATAGATATTCCGGATGAATGTATTCGCCTCTATAACTTGTTACTAAGTGTAAATGACTTCCTGAAGAGCGTCCTGTATTTCCGCCTTTACCAATAAATTGTCCTTTAGACACCGAATCATTCGCTTTTACTGCAATATGAGATAAGTGAGCATACGTAGTTTCTAACCCATTATAATGTCTTACAACCACTGTTTTACCATGGCCACGGCTATATCTCGCAAAACGCACTATGCCATCTAACATAGACACTACACTGTCACCTGTAACTAAATCAATATCAATACCTTTATGTGGTCTGCCTCGACGCCAACCATAGCGAGATGTAATAACTTTTTTGTGCGGCACTGGACTGGCGTAAGAACTATCATTAAATGCGATTTTAATTGGATATTCTACAATGATATTTTTGTATGGATTATAAATCGTTGTATCCCAAAACTCTGATTTAATGTCAATTTTACTTGAGGTAAGAGAATCAAGATTATTTCGAATAGGTATTTCAACTTCTTCAACAAAATTATACTTTTCCGTAAGTCTAGGAATCGTAATTTTAATAGCTTTTACTTCAGTACTATCTTGTGAAAATGCATAAGATAGACTCAATAAAAATAAGAGGCAGAATGATAGGGTTTTCATGTATGCAAATAATCAATCGTCTGAAAAACGCAAAATTAAAAGAAATATTGTTAACCACAAATGGCTTTAACATCTTCGAAAATACTGTAATTTTGCAATTCATAAAAAACAATTTTTTAAAATATGTCGAAAGCCAATCAAGCTGTTCAAGAAAAAAAAACCGATAAACAATTATATGACTACCAACATGGTGCTATAAGTAAGATTTTTGAAAAGTTTGATACTGCTCCAGACGATTATCATTTATTATATCAGTTACCGACAGGTGGTGGTAAGACCGTAATTTTCTCAGAAATGGTGCGCCAATACCTAAAAAATCATAAAAAGAAGGTTTTGGTAATGACGCATAGAATTGAGCTGTGCAACCAAACCTCAAACATGCTCACGAGTTTTGGGGTGACCAATAAAGTGGTGAGCAGTAAGGCAAATCTCGATGACCAAGCCGAATACTCTTGTTTTGTGGCTATGGTAGAAACACTTAATAATCGTTTGAATGATAATATGCTCGATATTTCAGACGTTGGTTTAGTGATTATTGATGAAGCACATTATAACTCATTTACCAAATTATTTAAATTCTTTGAAAAGTCATTTATTTTAGGTGTTACGGCAACACCACTGAGTTCTAACAAAGAACTACCTATGAAAGACAATTACCAGGAGCTCATTACTGGTGAAACTATAGAAAATCTTATTGAAAATGAGTTTTTAGCGCGTGCCGAGACTTATGCTTACGATATGGGATTAACCTCTTTAGAAGTAGGATCTAATGGAGATTATACTGTAAAATCTTCTGAAGATTTGTATTCAAGTCCTGCGATGTTGCAAAAAACGGTTGATGCCTATAAAAAGCATTCACTAGGGAGGAAGGCCCTAATTTTTAATAATGGTATTAACACATCTATTAGTGTTTATTATGCTTTTAGAGAAGCAGGTCTGCCAATTATGCATTTAGACAATACAGCGACGAAAAAGCAACGTAAACAAATCCTGGATTGGTTTCATGAAACACCAGACGCTATTCTAACTTCTGTAAGTATTTTAACTACAGGATTTGATGAACCAACAATTGATACCATCATTTTAAATAGAGCCACAAAATCGTTGACCTTGTATTATCAAATGGTAGGTCGTGGTTCTCGAATACTGAATAACAAGTCAAAATTCACCATTATTGATTTAGGAAATAATTTATATAGATTCGGACCTTGGGGCGCAGATTTAGATTGGCAATTAATTTTTAAGTCGCCTAACTGGTATGCAGATCGTATTAAGAGCGACGAAGCTATTGAATCTAATTTTAAGCACGATCTGGCAGATGAAATCAAAGACGAATTCTCAAAGTCTGAAGATACGTATTTCGATATCAGACAATGTTATATAGATGCAGTAGATGCTGGTGAATCATCAAAGGTTGTGTTAGAACGTTCTATTGAGCACCATGCTAAAATCTGTATTGAGAACAGTGAAGATGTTTATGATGCTCTCGGATTAGCTAAATTACTAAAAGATGATGTTAACCAGAGAATAGAAGTGTATGCCAAATGTATTAGCAAAAGCACATTTAACTTCCTAAAATGGTTAAAGGACGATTATCAGAAGAAGTTAAACTCGTATATAAGAGCTAATTTTGATGAAAAGTTTGAAGAAATCCATGGCTATCCACCAGAAGATTAAGTACTCTAATTGATTGTACTGTGCTAAGTTACACTTATTCAGTGTTTTAGTATGTTAAATCATGTTAAGTTACGTTAAGTTGTCTTAATAAACTTGACTAATGTAGTTATAGGTTTTATATTATAGTGTAAGCATAAATCCTAAAAACATGAAGATTTTCACTATATTTTTCACATTACTTTTTACTTTACAATTATCCGCACAAGATCCACTGCTACAAAAACCTAACGAAACGTTAGATGTAATAGCAACTACCATTACAAAAAAATACGATGACCAACTTGGTCTGGATGGTAGTCAATTCATTAAATTCCAAAAAATTGTTGAGGAGTACCTAATTCGAGAAGAGAATATTCACAATGAATTTTCAGGTAAAGAAAAACTCGATTTACTTTTCAGACTAAGAAAAGCAGAAAGTAAGGAAATAAGAAATGTTCTTACACAACCGCAATACAACTTATACATCAAATTAAAACCACAATTTCAACCTTTGGCTAAGATTGATGTGGCCGACGACAATGATGATACTAATGAATAATTATCACAAATATTTAAAAAGAGATGGCAGCTAATGCCATCTTTTTTATTTGCGTTAACAATAAATATAATTGCAACAATCAATTTTGATTGGGTTAACTAATATTAAATATTATTAAAAAATATAATTTATGAGCATATTCAAAACATTTCAACTAGGTGACATTACTCTTAAAAATAAAATTGTAATGGCGCCAATGACACGTAATCATGCCATCAATAATATACCAAATGATTTAATGGCAACCTATTATGGGCAAAGAGCAGGAGCCGGACTTATCATTAGCGAGGGGACATCTCCATCAATAAACGGCATAGGATATCCTAGAATTCCAGGTGCTTATTCACCAGCTCAGATTGATGGTTGGGATCAAATTGCTAAAACCGTTCACGATAAAGGCGGTAAAATGTTTGTTCAACTAATGCATTGTGGTAGAGTAGCAGCAGAAGAAAATTTACCCGAAGGAGCAGAAATCTTGGCTCCAAGTGCGGTTAAGGCGGCTGGAGAAATGTATACGGATAGTATAGGAATGGTATCACACGCTACGCCAAAAGAAATGATTACAGAGGATATTGAGCACGCACAACAAGAATACGTAGACAGTGCAGAAATGCTGGTGAAAAGGGCTAATATGGATGGTGTAGAATTACATGCAGCGAATGGTTATTTAATGGAGCAATTTTTAAATCCAAGGTCTAATGTAAGAGAAGATGGTTATGGTGGGAGTTTTAAAAATAGAGCACGATTTGTGGCAAAAACAGCAAAAAAAATTGCTAAGGTCATTGGCCCAGATCGACTTGGAATAAGGCTATCTCCTTATGGAACTTTTAATGATATGGAACACGATTATGATGATCTTATTGAGTTGTATTCTTATATAGCTAAAGAAATGCGCAGAATTCGATTGGCGTATATCCATATTGTAGATCATCGTAAAGGTATGGGAGCTCCAGATTTTAAAACTGATATCAAAAAAACCATTAAACTCAATTTTGGAGGTACAATAATTACAGGTGGAGGCATTCATAGTCTAGAAGCTGCAGAGCAAGTATTAAAAGATGGATTTGATCTAGCTTATATAGCAAGATCATACATCAGTAATCCAGATTTGGTGCAAAAATTTTTAGATAGGGACGATATTAAAGAACCGAACCCAGATTTATTTTACACGCCAGGTCCAGAAGGCTATACCGATTATTAAAATAATTCATCCAAATGAATCAAAACCTGAGTTATCATCAGGTTTTTTTATTTATAATTTAAATAATGAATTAAACTCAGGTAATCTCCAAACTACAAATTACCTTTGAAACAGAAATATAAACTATGAATACTTTTTTAGACTTAGGAGTTGATAAATCTTATATCAAGGCACTTAAAGAAATTAATATTATCAATCCAACAGAAATACAGGAAGCTGTGATTCCGACTTTAATAGAATCACAAACCGATTTAGTAGGTTTAGCCCAAACAGGCACCGGAAAAACGGCTGCTTTCGGCCTGCCGGTTTTACATGCTATAGATAAAAACAAAGATGAAGTACAAGCACTTATTATAGCACCAACACGTGAGCTGGTTCAGCAAATACAAAAGCAACTCTTTAAGTTTACAAAATATATAGACGGAAAGATTTTTGCAGAAGGAGTCTATGGTGGTGAAAAAATGGATCGACAAATAAAAGCCTTATCGAGAACCACACATATTGTAGTGGCCACACCAGGACGCCTACTAGATTTGGTAGAGCGAGGAGTAGTGGATATTTCTAATGTGAAAATTTTAGTTCTTGATGAAGCTGACGAAATGCTGAGTATGGGATTTAAAGAAGATCTCAATAAAATTCTAAAATACAATACTAAGAAACGAAACACTTGGTTATTCTCAGCAACCATGCCAGATGATATAAAAAGTATGGTTAAAAACTATATGTCACCAGAAGCGGTAAGAATTGAGGTAAATAAAAACGCTTTGGTTAACGAAAACATTTCCCATCATTATATTCAAACCAATATTAAGGATAAGCTGAATATGATTATACGAATATTGGATAAACGATCAGATGAACGCGGTGTTATTTTTTGCAGAACTAAAGCAGGTACAAAAACACTTGCACAACAATTACAGCAAGAAGGATTTGCCGTAGGAGCCTTAGAAGGTGATATGCAACAAAAAGAACGTGATAGAGTAATGCGTGCCTTTAAAAATGAAAGTTTACAGGTTTTAATTTCCACAGACGTTTCTGCAAGAGGAATAGATGTTAGCAACCTGGCTTTTGTGTTACATCATCAATTACCAGAGCATTTGGAGTATTACACACATAGAAGCGGAAGAACCGCCAGAGCTGGTAAAACAGGACAATCCATTGCTTTGATAATTCCAGGAGAAATGCAAAAGATATTAGATATACAGCGTGAATTGGGAATTGCTTTTAGAGAAATTACGATGTAAAAGAATCGTGGCATCATTGTTGGATCTGCTTAAGTATTATTAAAAATTAAATATAATATTATGAGTACAGGAACAGTAAAATTCTTCAACGATGCAAAAGGCTTCGGATTTATTATAGAAGAAGGTTCAAACACCGAACATTTTGTTCACGTTACAGGATTGGTTGACGAAATTCGTGAAGGCGATACCGTTGAATTTGATCTAACTGAAGGAAAAAAGGATTAAACGCAGTAAACGTAAAAGTTATCTAAAATATATATCGCTTAACCTAGATTACATAGCTCATCATTATATGATGGGCTTTTTTATTGAAATATTTTATAAATAAATATTAGTATCTTTAATAACAACAATTTATAATTCAACCAAAATGAAAACAAAGCAAGTAAAAGCATACGGAACCCATTCACCAGAAGCCGATTTAAAAGAACTGCAAATTGAAAGACGAGAAGTCCTCAATAAAGATATTGAGATAGATATCATGTACTGTGGTGTTTGTCATTCAGATTTACATTTTGCGCGTAACGATTGGGGAATGACAGAATATCCTGTTGTGCCTGGCCACGAAATTGTAGGTAAGGTTACAAATATTGGTTCTGGAGTGTCTAAGCACAAGGTAGGTGATGTTGTAGCCGTTGGTTGTTTGGTAGATTCTTGTCGTACCTGCAACAACTGTAAAGCAGATTTAGAACAATACTGCACAAATGGTTGGGTCGGTACTTATGGTGGTTACGATAAGCATTTAGATACCAATACACATGGTGGCTATTCGCAAACCATTGTGGTGGATGAAGAATTTGTACTCAGTGTTCCCGAAAACCTAGATTTTGCTGGTATTGCACCAGTATTATGTGCTGGTATTACAACCTGGTCTCCTTTGCGTCATTGGAATGTAGGTAAAGACAGTAAAGTTGCTGTCGTTGGTTTAGGTGGTTTAGGTCATATGGCAATAAAATTAGCACATGCTTTAGGTGCACATGTGACGTTATTCTCTAGATCTGAAAATAAAATCGAAGATGCTAAGGCATTAGGTGCTCACGAGGTCATTATCTCAACAGATGAATCTCAGATGGAAAAAGCCATGGGCAAATTCGATGTGATTTTAGATACCGTACCCTACGAACATGATTTTAATCCTTATATAAATAATTTGAACACCAACGGTACTTTAGTGGTATTGGGTTATTTAGGACCTGTTGCTCCTCCTTTAGTTACTGTACCAATGATTATGGGACGTAAAACTGTAGCAGGCTCTTTAATAGGAGGTATCGCAGAAACTCAGGAACTACTGAACTTTTGTGGAAAGCATAATATTGTTTCAGATATTGAAGTTATTAAGATGCAAGATATTAATACCGCCTACGAACGCATGTTAAAAAGTGATGTGAAGTATCGTTTTGTAATTGATATGAAGTCGTTAAAGACATCATAAACCTAAAAGTTAATATTAATGACACCTTCAGAAGTTTTCACTTTAGTCAATATATTGGCTTTTCCGATGTGGATTTTAATGATCATACTGCCAAAATGGAAAGTCACACGTATTTTAATTGAATTTAAAATTATCCCTTTACTCCTCGCCGTGATTTACGCTATATATATTATAAATTCTATGCTTACTGGTCCTGCTATGGATTTTGGTAGCCTAGAATCGGTCATGCAATTATTTACTCTAGAAAATGCTGTTTTGGCTGGTTGGGTGCATTATTTAACCTTCGATCTTTTAGTAGGTATGTGGATGCTAGATTTGAACAGAACTTTAAAGATCCACCAATTATTAATGGTACCTTGTTTAATTGGTGCATTTATGTTAGGTCCAATAGGGTTTTTAGTTTTTATGATAATAAGAAGTTCTAAAGTAAAAAAAGAGCAATCAATTACCCTATAGCTAAGTCAAACTAGCAGTGTAAATTTTAGTTAGATTCTTAAATTTTGTAATCTAGTTTATTCGGCTTTGTTCATTATTAATAGTAATATTCGCAAAAGAAAATAACACGTTTTCATTTGAAAAATAGAGTAGAAATTTTTATATTTATTAGTGCTTCAAATTAAAAGCTACTTTTTAATCATTAAATAGTTTTACAAATGTCTTCAGAAGTTATCGTAACAATAATTGCAGGTCTATTAGGTGTTTTATTTGCCTTTATTTATAAAAAAAACAGAGGTTTAAGACTAGGAGTAGGAATTATTGGTGCACTTGTACTAATTTATGGCAGTTATTTATATGGTGCATTACAGCCCATACCGTATTTAGAGACTTTTAACACAGGTAATATACGTCAAGTAAAATTACCAGTAGAACGTGTTCAGATCATCTCACCAATTGATAAAGACACTGTTAAATGTCGTATTCTTACTATGGGTGTATATCCGGAATCACATAATCAGGATATTTGGGTATTACTTAAACCTTCTGATGATAAATATTACCCACAAAGCGATTATACAAATACATCGTACAAAAGCAAAGGTGAATGGCAGGTAGTAACAAGGTTTGGTGGTGATGCTGGTGAATCATATGATCTAATCGTCGTTGAAACCGACTCTACGGCATCTAAATTCTTTAGTGATATTATCGGCGAATGGAAAGGAGTAAATGATTATGTTGGACTAGAATTAGATGAACTTCCAGATGGAGCAGTAGAAGTAGAACGAATTTCAGTAAACTTAGAAGACACCTGCCGTGGAACACACTAAAAAATAAAATAGTTTATGACTTTAACATAGGCTTTAATACGTCCCAGACCGTATTGGCCACAATTTTATGGCCTTTCTCTGTCGGATGTATACCATCTGATTGATTTAATTCAGGATTTCCACCAACATCTTTTAAAATAAATGGAATAAAAGTAATATCTGTATTTTGCTTGGCTATTTCTGCGAATACAGCACGGAATTCCGATGTATAGTCTTGTCCCATATTTGGTGGTAATTCCATTCCTGCCAAAATAATTTT
>NZ_CBFHMI010000004.1:0-110330 GCF_965656915.1 Winogradskyella sp.
TGGCTTTGATACATCAAAGCTTAAAAAAGGAATTGGATTAAAGAATATGACTTCTCGAGTTGAAGGTATTAATGGTAAAATCACCTTTACATCTCAATCTGCAAATGGTACAATTGTTAATGTTAAGATTCCCTATACAAACCAATCAACATGAAGCATATTAACATTTTAATGGTAGATGATCACCCTATTATTATAGAGGGTTACCAAAATGTGTTAATGGCAACTAAAGATGATGATCAGACGTTGTTAATAGACACGGCAAATAATTGTGATACTGCGCAGTTAATGATAAATCGGGCTGCGAAAGGAACACCTTACGATGTTTGCTTTTTTGACATAAGTTTACCAGCTTCTGAAGATGGAAGGTATGCTTCTGGTGAAGATTTAGCACTCCTAACACAACGTGTAATGCCAGAAGCCAAAATTATAATTCTCACCATGTTTAATGAATCTTTCAGGATTCATAATATCATTAAAGAAATAAATCCTGACGGGTTTTTAATAAAGAGTGATTTAACCTCTATGGAACTCGCAGATGCTTTTCAGCAAATATTAAAGTCTCCACCATACTACAGTAGCACTGTAAATAATTATGTAAAAAAGACTATCTCCAGCGAAATTTATGTAGATGACGTTAACCGTAAAATATTACATTTACTATCTCAAGGGGTAAAAACAAAAAGCTTAAACGAATATATTCCGCTATCTACAAGCGCACTCGAAAAACGCAAAAAGCAACTAAAACTTTTGTTTTCTGTATCCGACGGAAAAGATGAAACTTTGCTTCAAGAAGCTCGAGAAAAAGGATATTTATAAGAAATCAATAAAAAATATCATGTTTTAAGCTAGATTAAAACTGCTTCAATGTATTGCTTTTGTTGATAATTACGGTTTTTCCGCACCAATATTGAGGTTTAACCACAACAAAAAGTCAATTACGATAATTACATTTACATCAAGTCAACAAGAATTAATTAATCCCTCTTTAAGTAATTG
The DNA here is from genome assembly GCF_965656915.1 of Winogradskyella sp. Lineage (GTDB taxonomy): Bacteria > Bacteroidota > Bacteroidia > Flavobacteriales > Flavobacteriaceae > Winogradskyella. Next base: position 1,000 of record NZ_CBFHMI010000004.1, read on the forward strand.
TTGAGTTAATAGCAAGAAAATTAACCTAGTAGCATCTCATGTTACTAGGTTTTTTCTTTATAGTAAACTTGCGTTATGATCTGATAGTTTTACTATGAAGAAGCCAAGAAAGATTATTGCAACAATAAATTTTAAAAATGTTGATGCAATAAATCCTAAGAAGGATCCAAAGGCGGCTTTTAAAGCTTTATCGAAATCGTTTCTGTGTATCATTTCCCCAATTAAAGCACCAACAAAAGGTCCAATAATAATACTAAAGGGTATTGGTGATAATATACCAACAAGCAGTCCTAAGGTTGTACCAATCATGCCTGCTCTACTGCCACCAAATCGTTTGGTACCTAGTGCAGGTATAATGTAGTCTAAAATATAAATAAAAATAGCCACTAATAATGTACTAATAAGAAAGGTTTGTGAAAGTTCAACTCCTTCGGTGAAATGAAGTACAAGCAAACCAGCCCAACTCGTAAGTGGACCAGGTAATACGGGTAGAAAGCTCCCGATTATACCCAATATCATTAATAATAGTGCCACAAGCACTAAGAATAGTTCCATATATAAATTATAAGTTCAGTTGTATGACGTTAAAAGGATCATTATGTTACAATAAAACTAAAAACTTAGTTTAAACTAAAAATTTAGTTATATTTGTTATAACTAAAAACTTAGTTTAATGAAGCAGTTAACCAAAGCAGAAGAAGAAATAATGCAGGCCTTATGGCAATTAAAAAAGGCGAATGTTAAGTCGGTCATAGAACTATTACCAGAGCCAAAACCAGCTTATAACACCGTGTCAACGATAATTAGAATACTTGAATCTAAAGGATTTGTTGATTATGAAAAGCAAGGTAAAGGGCATATTTATTTTCCGGTTTTAGCAAAGGAAGCTTATAGTAATCAATCCATAAATAAGTTGGTAGATAACTATTTTCAAGGATCATTTAAAAGTATGGTTTCCTTTTTTGTTAAAAAAAATGATGTCGATTTAGGTGATATTGAATCGTTATTAGAAGAAATCAATAAAAATCAATAATTATGCTCTATACAATACTTCAAATTTTTGCATTTCAGGCATTGTTTTTACTGGTTTACGACCTATTGCTTCGACGCGAAACTTTCTTCAATTATAATAGAGCATATTTGCTCATAACGTCAATATTATCATTGGTATTACCATTTATTAAATTTTCAACTTTAAAATCTTTTGCGGCAAGAGACTATGTTATTGAATTACCAGAAATTTTTATTGGAGTACAACCTCCAACGCTATATGAGATTACTATTGCAGAGCAAGCCGGAATAGTGCTAGAACAACCACAAACTCCTATTTGGCAAATTATAGGAATAGTAGGAATTAGTATTGCGTCAATTTTGTTTTTAGTTAAGGTTATAAAACTATTATGGTTGAAAAAAAGCAATCCTAAACGTTGGAAAGGCAATGTCCTTATCGTAAAATTATTGAAAAGTAGCGCTGCATTTTCTTTTTTCAATACTATTTTTTTAGGTGAAAAAATCCCTAAAACAGAGACGTATATAGTTTATAAACACGAATTGGTTCATATAAAAGAATACCACACTGTAGATTTACTCTTTTTTGAAATGTTGCGAATAATCTTTTGGTTTAATCCATTGGTCTATATCTATCAAAATAGAATTAAAGAGTTACACGAATTTATCGCAGACGAAAAAGCTGTGAAACTAAATGGAAAATATGATTATTATCAAAGCTTACTTAATCAGGTTTTTGACGTCAATAATGTTTCATTTACAAACTCATTTTTCAAAAAATCATTAATCAAAAAACGAATAGCGATGTTACAAAAATCTAAATCAAAACAATTGAATCTAATTAAATACACACTTTTATTTCCACTTGTTTTCGCCATGCTTATTCATACCTCCACTGAGGTGAGAGCCCAACAAAAACAGAAGCAAACACAAGCAGTAGATCAAGAATTAAGTGATGAGCAATTGAAAAAGAAATACTACGATGAAATTGCTGAGAAGATAAAAAATGGTGCTAATTATAAAGAAATAACCGATTCTTTATGGAAGGACAATCGCTATAAATATCTAATGTCTAGAGAAGAATATTTAAGAATGTCAGCTTTTACAGAGTACATGTTAGATCAATCAATTGAGCGTAAATCTGAGAAAGGTACTTTAGAACAAAATGATATCGATAGAGCTGAAGCAATGAAATCGGGTAGATATAAAAATTATGCCGAATATAGAGAATGGAAGGCCACTAATGAAGCTAAAGAACAATGGGAATTGAGTACACAAAATGGTATTCTAAAACTATTTGTAGAAGTTGCAGCTAATAAAACTGACAAAGAAAAGCAGCGTTTTAACGCATTAATGAAACAATTAGAAACGGACGCATATTTTAAAAAACTAGTAATTACTGATGGGCAATCTACTATGGTTATAGACTCACCAAATTCCCAACACCCAAAGGCAAATGATACGCTTAAAGTAGTAGAGTCTATCGAGGTTCCATTTTCAGTTATTGACGAAGTGCCAACAATTGATGATTGTAAAGATTTACCAACAAATGCACAACGCAAACAATGTATGAGCCAATTTGTGTCTAAACATGTCAATAAGAACTTTAATTTAGGACTTGCAGATTCTCTTGGAATAAAAGGGAGACAACGCATTTTTGTTTCTTTTAAGATAGACAAAGAAGGTCTAGTAAAAGATGTAAAGGCTAGAGCCTCACATCCAGATTTAGAAAATGAAGCCGTCAGAGTGATAAAAACCTTACCTCAGTTTATACCTGGAAGACAAAAAGGGCATCTAGTCACTGTACCTTATTCACTTCCAATTGTTTTTCAAATTGGGTCAAAAGCTAATTCTAAGACACCAAATTATGAGAAGTTTATGGATTCGTTAAGTGTTTATAATTTTAAAAAACTTAAAGAGTTAACAGCAGAAAGAGATCGAATTTTAAAAAACTCAAGTGAGCAGAATCCAGTTGTAATTAATTTAAATAAGCAGATTGATCATTTAAGAAAAGGCTTGCTAGAAAGTATTGAAAAAGTAGAGGTTGAAGAAATCGAAGCAACTGACAAAAGTAATCTTAATGATATACCATTTAGTGTTGTAGAGATTTCACCAACTCACCCAGATTGTAAAACTATAAAAGCTAACGAAGAACGAAAAAAATGTACATCTGCAGCCGTTAATACCTTTGTTAACAAAAATTATAATAGGAAGATTACTGAAACATTAGGTTTAACAGATGGCCAGCAGCGTATTTTTGCTGCTTTTACAATAGATAAGCAAGGTTTTGTAAAAGATGTGAAAGCCAGAGCTGCACATCCTAAGTTAGAAGAAGAGATAATAAGAGTCATCAAAATGTTTCCACAATTTATTCCAGGAGAGCATCAAGGCAAAAAGGTTGATGTACCTTATAGCTTACCTATAATCTTTCAGATTGCTAATGATAAAAAGAAAAAGAATTAGATGAAGGTATACGTTTCCTTACTTCTTTTATTGATAACACCATATTTAGTTTCTGGACAAAATGATGAACAACAAGGAGACGAATTATTTGCTCTTGGCAACTATACCAAAGCTATTGAAGTTTATAATTCATTAGATAATTTAGACCCAGTATATTCTAAAATTGCAAAAGCATATATCGCCATTGGTAATTACGGAGAAGGCTTAAATAATTATGAAAAAGCTATAGAAGTAAATCCAGATGATATCCTCTTACAATACGAATATGCTAAGCTGTTAACACGTACAAAAAAGTATGTTACAGCTAAGGAATTACTTAAAAATCTTATCGCTTTAGATAGTTTAAATCCTAACTTTCACTATGAATTAGGTATTGTTTTAGAAAAGCAAAATGATACTTCGGCAATACAAGAATTTAAAACAGCTTTTGAGATAGATAAAACTCATCAAAAGGCTATATTCAAATTAGCTAAACATCATATTGTAAAACGACAATTTAAATTGGCTCATCAATTAATTGATAAAGGACTAGAAACCTATGAAAACAATGTAGAACTTATAAGTCTAAAAGCACAAGCCTATTATTTTCAAGAGTATTATACCCATTCAGTAGTTTGGTTTAAAAAGCTTTTGGAATTAGGGGAGAAATCTGAATTTATACATGAAAAACTAAGTTTAAGTTATGCTCAAAATTCTGATTACGAAGATGCTATTTACCACAGAAAACAGGCTCTAAAGTACAATCCATATGATGCAAATGCCATGTTTGTCATAGGAACATACTATGAGCGACTCAGTGATTATGAACAAGCAGAAGAATTTGTCTCAAAGGCATTAAAAATTCAGGATGTTTCTCTTTCAAATGAATACCAGAAACTCGGAGTTATTCTTAATAGGCAGAAGAAGTACGAAAAAGCTATTAAAGCTTTTCAAAAGGCATTGAAGGAAGATCCGAATGATATTATGTCAGATTTCTATCTTATTAGGACAAAGGACGAATTTTATGCTGATACGGACACAAAAATTAAGATGTACGAAAGATTTATTAAAAAGCATAATAAGAGCCCTTTTATAAAATTTGCTGAAATGAGACTTAAGGAACTTAAACAAGAAAAATTCCTAGAGGAGGACTAAAATCTAAAAATATTGTACTTTTCGGTATCAGAAATGTGCTAATGAAACCTATCGCTCTACTTTTAATTTTACTATTTGTAACATCTTGTAGTTATTTTGAAAAGAAAAAAGTTCATTCTGAAGATTTACTTGAAGAAGAGCTCAAAACCTTCAATTGGAACGAAGTCGATACCTATCCAACCTTTAGTAGCTGTGATTCTATTACAATAAAAGAAGATAGTAAGACTTGCTTTCAGAATACTTTAGTAGAAAGCGTTAATGATTTTCTAGAAACTCAAAATCTCGTGGTTGTGAGCGATGTTAATGACACTATAAAGTTAAGGCTGGTAATAGATAATAAAGGTTCACTTCTAGTTGATAATATAGATCTTAACCCTGAAACAGAATATCAGTTACCAGAATTAGATAGTTTACTACGTCAAAGTCTAAAAGAAATTCCAAGAATATATCCAGCAATAAAACGAGGTCAGCAAGTCACTACTGTTTTTGAATTGCCGATTATAGTTAAAATAGACTAAAATCTAATTGCAAGTTTTTGCATTAATCGCAGTACTTCAATATATAGCCAAATTAATGTAGCTAGAAGTCCCCAGGTAGCAATCCACTCTTTATATTTTGGTGCTTTATTTTTATAGCTCTCTATATAGTCAAAATCTAATAGCAAAGCAAAAGAAGCGACAATGGCTGCTATAATATTAAAGCCAATAGCAAACCAAGATGTTCCCCATAGATAGGGTTTAATTCCAAAGAAACTTAGAATCCATGAGATGATATAAACAACCATAATACTAATGGTGGCTGTAATAATAACACTTCTTAGTTTTTTTGTAACTACAATTATTCGCAATTGATAGAGTAGAAGCATTACGAAAAAAGTAACAATTGTAACACCAATTGCTTGATATGGTAATTCCGGGAAATTGCGATGTGCATATGCAGAGAATCCTCCTAAAAAAAAGCCCTTAGCAACCATATAAAGCGGCACTAAGAAATGCGCCCAGTTTTGCCGTATAGAGATTAAAACACTAACTACTATAGCTCCTAACATACCACCTAAGGTGTACCAACGCATTGGCATACCATCTTCATTAAGTTTCCATAAATAACCTGTAATAGCTGCAATAATTAAAATGCCGAAAACAGATTTAAAGAAAATTCCGGCAACAGACATAGTTTTAGAACTTGATCTGCCATCTCCCCAGAAATAACCATTGAAAACCGGGTTGGAAGTTTTAAAGTTTCGTAAACTCATTAAAGATTAAATTTATATCCAATAGCTATATCTGTAGAAAAATTACCTTGATTATCTAAAAATGCTGCAAAAAGCTCTCCATAAATAATCGTAATATAGCCGTTGTCATTAACTTTAATATCAGAGCCAATGCCAAAAATAAATGGGACGTCAAACGATGTGTCATCTAGTTTTATTTCCATATCGTCCTCGTCAATTAAAGTGATATTACTGAGGTTTAATGTGGCAAGTTTAACTTGGGCATAAAGTGAAAAAGCAGATTTATTAATAACTCTAAATCGATAGCCTATTGAGAATTCAGTTGTGCTATATGGGAAATCATCACTATCAAATGCATGTCTGGCTTGAAAAAAACCTGAATGTCTTGGTAAATTATTAGCTTCAAAAACTTCTAGTTCACCGCCAATTAAAAGTGTTTTTACGTTATCAGGATTTCCAACAAAAGGATTATTAGTTAGTCCTCCAGAAAAACCGAGTCTTAATCCAACCTTACTTTTTGTTGAAACGGATGTATAATTAGAATCTTGTGAGGCATTATAATTATCTAAATACACTCTTAGACTATAAAGTGTTAGTTTTACCTTATCAGCAGGCATTCCACCCGTTAGGTTACTTAATGTAGACTTGTATTCTTCTAAAAAGTTCTTATTACTGTCTTTAGAGTTTTTTAATTCTGTAATAGTACCATTATCTGTCCTTATAAAATATCTGTAGCTGCCATCAATGATACCCCATAACAGATCTAGTTTTCCTTCAACTTCTGTTTTAAGTTCTAGTTTTTCATCCTCTATGGTATACGTTTCCTGACTAATAGAAAACTGAAGTGAAAGGCCAAAAATGGCAATGAATAAAATCTTCTTCATAATATTAAGTACTAGTTTTAGTAAAGCTACCAAAAATATTCAATATGATGCTATTTTTTAAAGGTTCTACCCTTCCATTTATATGGTCTAATCAAAGATAACACTACAACATAGACATTAAAAAATGGATAAATGATACTCGAAAATATATAAGAGGTAAGCACGGATTCTTGCTGATAAAAGCGAACAGTTTTAAATAATAATAAAAAGTCGCTGCTAAACTTTAAAACAAATAGTGCAATGGAGACTTTTAAAGAAATAAAGTTGAATATTACTAGGGGAATTAGGACTAAACAAACCAGATTTCCAATTAAAACAATACTTCCAATTAGCTTAGCAACCCAGTTGTTATAATGGCTTGTTTTAGAAGCCCAACGTAGGCGTTGCTCAATAAGATCATTTATAGTTGCAACAGGCTGTGTTTGTACAATCGCCTTTTGAGATTTAAGATACATGACTGCATAAGTATTAACCAACTTTTCTAATAAAAAAATATCATCTCCACTTGCAATTTTGGTATTACCTTCAAATCCATCTATAGAATTAAACACCTCTTTTTTGTAAGCGAAATTTGCACCATTACACATAAAAGGCCACTTAATTCCAAAGCCACCAATTGTAGCTCCTTGTAAACTCAAAAAGTCTAAAGTTTGAAATCGTGTATTGAAAGAATAACTATTAGAGTAGGTGACTGGTGCAACAATAGCATCGGGATTTTGAGTTATTATAAATTCGTTGAAGGTGTCTAACCAATAGGTGTTAAACGAACAGTCGGCATCTGTAGTAATGATCCAGCTAAACTTAGCAATGTTTATGGCAGAAGTAATCGCATCTTTTTTAGGTGAATGAGTCGTACGCTCATTCTGAATCAAATTAATATTTACAGGTGTTTTTTTATTCTCACTTTTTTTAATAAAGCTCTTAATAATACTTGTGGAATCATCTTCGGAACTGTCATCAACTAAAATGACTTCAAATCGTTGTTTAGGATAATTTAGAGAAGCGATAGAGTTTAAAAGTGGCTCTAAATTTTTTGATTCATTTCTAAATGGAATTATTATTGAAAATTCTGATTCAGGTTTTAAATCCTGAAGGTAAAAATCATCAACCTTATCAAAACCATAGATGAGCAGTCCTATTAGAATCAGGTAGATTATTATGATAACAATTGCAATCGTGGATATCATTAATCTGCAGTATTTGGAAGTTTGAAATTTAAAACAAAATAACTCCCAAATAAACTTGGTATTACAAAGTTTAGCAACCACATAATAGTGGTAATGGAAAGAATAGTAAGTTCATTAACTTGTACATAACCAAATAAAAATATAGACACACTACCTTTTATGACAACATCAAAAATGGATATTGATGGCACTATCGACGCTAAGAAATACATACTTGTAATAACGACCATTGCCTTGGCATAGTCAACTTCTACTCCAAACATGGTGAGCAAATAATAAAATTGAAATGAAAAAATTAAGTACCGTACTAATGATAAAAACAGATTTATACTATGAGATTTTACACCTAACTTTTTTATGAAGTCGAGAATACGATTAAAGGAATACCCTTTTATTTTGAAACGCTTTTGTTTAACACCAAAGACTGCGAAAAAGCCGATAATAATCAGAATAAACACAAACTTTAGAACCTTATAATAATTAACATCAATCTGATATCTATTTACAAAAATGACAAACCCAATAACTCCAAACACTGATGTAATGGTCATTTGAGCCATATTCCCTAAAAGATTTAGTAATATAATTTTAGTTCTTAAGGGTTTTGAGAAATAAATAGCTTTGGCACCATAATCACCTATTCTATTTGGTGTAATTAGTGACGCTGTTAGGCCGCCTAAACTCTGTTCTATAGCATTTTTAAACGAAATTGACTTAACAGTGCTCACTAAACTCTTCCATTTTAATATTTCAAAAAACCAGTTAAAAAGCGTCAAAAAGAGTAAAAAAGTGATGTTTTTAGGCGAAAATGTGTCGTTTTCATGTAAAAAACTAATAAATTCATTCAATTGTAGATTTTTGTTTTCTGATAATTTTGTGAAGATGAAATAAAACGCACCAACTACAATACTCAACTTAATAAGTACAAAGAAGAATTGCTTAGTTTTGTAAGGCACATTATAATGCATGATACAAATTAAATCAAAAACTCATAGATGCAGCAAAATTTAAAACAATACCTTTTATTTTTTATAGTAGTTTTTATTACAATAAACAGTTATGGACAGTTTAAAGATACTGCTAAATGGAAGGCGCTTTTTGCAGTAGGTTTTAATTATCCAGATGCCGATGGATTTGTAAAAGGAGCTTATGCACAATCGGCTAATTTCCCAACTGTCAATTTAGGCATACAACATATGTTTAAAAAACAGATGGGAGTAAAACTAGATTTTGGATTCAACAGAGCTAAAAGTGGTGAAGATGCACCAGATTTTAAGATTAATTACTCACGAATAAACGCACAATTTATTTACGATCCATCGGACTTTATTGGATTTTTACCCAACAGATTAAGAACTATTTTGCACGCTGGCCCTGGTTATACATTTGTAAAACCACTTGGTAATTTGGGTGATAATAAACAATCGTATTTAAATCTCTTGGGAGGTTTAGAAATACATTATGCGGTAGCAGAAAAAGTTTCAGTGTATGTTGATGCTGCATACATTTATGGTCTTACATCATTGGATGATTATGATCCTGTATTAGATGGTTTGGGTGCATTTAATGGAAATATGTTTAATTTAACCATAGGTTTGGCCGTGTCATTAAGTGGTTGTCAGTTTTGCGATTAGTAGATGAGTGAAGAAAAAATTATATTAGGTATTGATCCTGGGACAACTATTATGGGCTTTGGTCTCATTAAAATTATTGGAAAGAAAATGCAGTTTATACAGCTTAATGAGCTACAACTTAAAAAGTATGACGACCATTACTTAAAGCTTAAACTTATTTTTGAGCGAACAGTAGAGTTAATTGACAATTACCATCCAGATGAAATTGCTATTGAAGCACCTTTTTTTGGAAAAAATGTACAAAGTATGTTGAAGCTTGGCAGAGCACAAGGTGTAGCCATGGCCGCAGGATTATCTCGTGAAGTTCCAATAACAGAATATGCGCCTAAAAAAATTAAAATGGCCATTACAGGAAACGGTAATGCCAGTAAAGAACAAGTTGCTAAAATGCTTCAAGGTATGCTGGGTTTAAAAGAATTGCCAAAAAACTTAGATTCTATGGATGGTTTAGCGGCTGCAGTTTGCCATTTTTATAATCAGGGTAGAGTACAAGTTAGTAAAAGTTATACAGGTTGGTCTGCTTTTGTAAAGCAGAATGAAGGTAGAGTGAAGAAGTAGAATGGCTGGTATCTACATTCATATTCCCTTTTGCAAGCAAGCCTGTCATTATTGCGATTTTCACTTTTCTACATCATTAAAAAAGAAAGATGAACTTATACATGCGCTTGTTAAAGAACTAGAGCTTCGTAAGGATGAGTTTAAGCAAACTACAGTTGAAACTATATATTTTGGTGGTGGAACTCCGAGTTTGTTGTCTAATGAAGAATTACAATTTATCATTGATTCGGTTTATAAACACTATATAATTTCCAAAGACCCAGAAATTACGTTAGAAGCCAATCCAGATGATTTATCAAAAGATCGCATTATCCAGTTATCTAATAGTCCAATCAATCGTTTATCAATTGGAATTCAGTCTTTTTTTGAAGCCGATTTAAAATTGATGAATCGTGCTCATAATTCAAAAGAAGCCAACGCTTGTTTAGAGGAAGCGACGAAACATTTTAATAATATTTCTATTGATTTAATATACGGGATTCCTGGTGCCTCAAATGAACAATGGCTTAAAAACATAGACATTGCATTAAGTTATAACGTGCTACACATCTCTAGTTATGCTTTAACCGTTGAACCGAAAACAGCTTTGGCATCGTTCATTAAAAAAGGAATTATTGAAAACGTAGATGATGAGCAAGCTCATGAACAATTTCATTTATTAAACGATAAACTTGATGAAGCAGATTTTATTCATTATGAACTTTCTAATTTTGGTAAAGAAGGTTTTTTTAGCAAAAATAATTCGGCCTATTGGCAAGGTAAATCGTATTTAGGAATTGGTCCATCAGCACATTCATTTAATGGCGCGCAACGTGGTTGGAATGTAAGAAACAATACAAAGTACATTAAAGCACTTCAACATAATGAATTGCCAATAGAAATAGAAACTTTAACTCTTATCGACAGATATAATGAGTATATAATGACTGGTTTACGAACCATTTGGGGAGTGTCACTGCAGAAAGTAGAAAATGACTTCGGTAAAGTGTTTGAAAATTACTTAATTGAGCAAGCCAATATTTTTATAAATCAACATTTATTGTATATTGATGATGAGCATCTACGCGTTACAAAAAAAGGGCAATTTTTGAGTGATGGTATTGCTTCGCAACTTTTTAAACTTAATTAATCTTGAATACGATAATACAATACAACTCCAGAAAACTAAAAATAGATTTATCACAACCCTTAGATATTTCAATTCCTATTAAAGGTAGCACAGCAAATGTAAACGCATGGTATATCGGTTCACCCAAAATTGTACCAGAAGTTTTTGATGATAAAAGCATAAGTGTAAAAGAAGGAGCAGCAGTTAATTTTAATACCATAACTTTTAATCCACATTCTCACGGAACGCATACAGAAACAGTCGGTCATATTACCAAAGAGCATTACTCAATTAATTAACACTTAAAGCAGTTTTTCTTTTTGGCTGAAGTCATTACAGTTGCGCCAGAGAAGTTGAATGATGATTATGTGATATCAGCTAAACAGCTACAATTTGCGATTGGAAATAAAAAAAGGGAAGCCGTAGTGATACGTACAATTCCTAATACTAAAGACAAAAAATCTAAACAATATTCTAACACTAATTGGACCTATTTTCAAGAAGATGCCATAAAATTATTAGTAAAGAAAGGTGTTAAGCACCTGCTTGTAGACCTGCCAAGTATTGATAGAGAAGAAGACGGAGGAGAACTAAAGGGTCATAAAGCATTTTGGAACCTAAATGGAAAAATAAGAAAAGATGCTACAATCACAGAATTAGTATATGTTTCTAATAAAATTGATGATGGTTGTTATATGCTAAATCTACAAATAGCTCCCTTTGATAATGATGCCACACCAAGTAAACCCATTTTGTATAAAGTATTAGACTGATACGTTGTGACTGAGACACCATGACTGTGTCTTATTAAAAGAATCATATGGAAACATTTTTTATAATTATAATAAGTATTCTCGTAACCTTGGGCATTGTTACTATATATAAGCAATGGAGAACCAAAAGAGTTACTAATGCACAGTCGTTACTCTTATTAGATAAAGTAAAGCGCGTTTGTAAGTTTATAACAGTAGAAGGTGATTTTGCTGAGATCTATCATTATGAAGACGTCAAAGAAAAATTTCTAAAACTCATTTCGAGCAAGAAAAAAGCTCTCGTAGTCATAAATGCGAAGGCACATGTAGGATTTGATTTGAGTAAGGTGCAGATGACGTCCAATCCAAAAACCAAGTCCGTGGTTTTAACTCATTTTCCGCAGCCAGAAGTACTTTCTATTGAGAGTAATATCAATTATTACGATAAGAAAGATGGTATGTTTAATAAGTTTGATGCTTCAGATTTAACAGACTTACATGCGCAGGCAAAAGCGCATATTAGAGAAAAAATTCCTGAGAGTGGCTTGTACAATATCGCAAAGCAAGAAGCGCTTGAAGCGATACACCTTATTGAAAATTTAGTACAAACCATAGGTTGGACATTAGATTATTCGGCCTTAAAAATTGAAGATGGAGAAGAGCAGAAGCTTTTGAAGTAGAATGAAAATAACTTATAAGAAAACATATCTTCGAAAAAATCTATATTTAGGTATAGTCTGGTTAGCTATGGGAATATTTCAACTATTTTTAATGAAAGATCAATGGTGGTTAGGCCTGGGTTGGATAGTATTATCACTTATGTTTATAGTGGCTTTTTTATATCAAAGGAAACAGAAATACATTACTATTACAGATGATTATATCAAAGAAAACAAGCCCTTCGGAAAGCGAATGAAAACATCTGAAATTATTGATATAAAGTATTTTTCTGAAGATTATATTATTAAATCAGAAACAGAAGAAATAAGAATCAACAGTAATTATATTGATGAGGTTTCCCTTGATATAGTAAAGAATAAGCTATTAACGCTTAAAAATTAAAAACGCTTTAAGTTGAACATAGAAGACTACAGAAACTACTGTATGAGTAAAAAGGAAGTTACCGAACACTTTCCTTTTGATGATGATGTTTTAGTTTTTAAAGTTTGTAATAAAATGTTTGCATTAGCTTCGTTGTCAAAATGGGAAGCCGGTGATGGGTTTATTAACCTTAAATGCGACCCAGAATATGCACAGAAACTCAGAGCAGAATATGATAGCATAAAACCAGGTTACCATATGCACAAGCAGCAATGGAATAGCGTTTACTTTCAAACAGGTGAATTGTCAGTTACATTAATTTTTGAACTCATTGATCATTCTTACGATACGATTGTAAAAGGATTACCCAAAAAAGTGAGAGAAAGTTTGAAATAATTCTACATTTGCTACAAACTAAACCTATGTCATTAGAAAAAGAACTTAAACAACGCAGTAATTCAAAATGTGAGCTTTGTGGAAACATTGAAAGCCTCTCTGTTTATAATGTGCCAGATATTAAAGAAAATGGTCTTAAAACTGCTTTGAATGCTTGTAGTATATGTGTAGAACAAATGTCTGACTCAGATAACATTGAACCTAACCATTGGAGGTGTCTTAATGATAGTATGTGGAGTGAACATGATGCGGTTAAGATTATGGCTTGGAGAATGCTTAATAGGATTGAAGCAGATTGGACTCAAGATTTGTTAAATATGATGTATATGGAGGACGACGTGTTAGATTTAGCTAAAGCCTCTGGTGATGGTGAGGACGATGAAAACAAAATAATCCATAAAGACGTTAATGGTGTAATTTTAGAACAAGGTGATTCCGTAGTTTTAATAAAAGATCTCAAGGTTAAAGGTTCTAGTATGGTGGCCAAACAAGGTACAGCTGTTAGAAATATAAGATTAGATCATGAAAATGCTGAGTATATTGAAGGCAAGGTCGATGGACAACATATTGTAATTATTACGCAATATGTAAAGAAAACTTAATCTTCATTTTTCTTTTTGAACAGTCCAAATCCTAGAGGAAGCACAAAAACAAAGAAAAGGTATTGACCTGTTATAATTCCATATATAGTAATTAACGCTAACAGGATCATCAATATAACTTTGAGGTTATAGTTCATAATACAAATATAAATTCTTCATTTTAAACGAGATAACATAATTTTAGAGATTAGGGCAACATGCGAAAATTGTAACAAAGAACTGCCTTTTTGACTCAGATGAAGCTAGGATTGTACTTCCTTTTAGTATTGTGTAGAGCTGTTACATCAAGTTTGCACTAATTGCAGTGGTTTTAAAAAAGATATTTAAGACCTAACCATCTTCTAAAAAATAGCCAGTTTCAAATAAAACAGTAGATAAACCCACCGATAATAAGGCACATTGTAAGAATTTAAATACTTGATTTATATTCCCTTAACCGTTCGTCAATAATATTAAACACTTTTATTTTTTCGTCCTATTTTTTACTTCCGTTAATCGAATAATATTTAATACTTCACAATAAATGTTGAAATTAAAGTATTGATTATTAGCTCCAAATGTATTGTTCAATTTAAATGAAGTGTTATGTCACTAGAGATTTCTTATTACAATAATTATTATAAGCTTAAAGGAGCTTTAAATAAAATAAACCTTAAAACATTCGATTCTCACTTCAAAAGTATTTTTGAGAAAACCAATAAAATAACTATTGATATAGAAAATATTGCTAGTATAGACAGACATGGAGTAATGGCATTAGCTAAGTTGCATAATGAAGCCATTATGAAAAATAAAAGTCTATCTATAATTGGACTTGGTTGTAAAGAATTATACGAACATTTCAGAGGTACTGAAACCGCTGCTTAGTTCAAAAAAAATAAAGCTATTTAAAAGTGCGTTCTATACATTTGTGGTGACATATAAATGTTTCGGATGCACTTTCTTTTTTAATTGTATTGTGAATTTTAGCAAGACATATCTGCTATAATTTTCCACTCACCATTAATTTTTTTGAAAATAATTATAAAGACGCCGTCGGCATCTCCAATATCTCGTTTAAGATGATACTCACCCATTACCCAGTAATTATCTCCTTCAATTTTCGATATATCGTTAATTACAAAATTTAAAGTGCCGCTTTCTGCTTTGGTCGGATAGTTTTTCTCATAATTTGTCAGTATTTGCTCCCAGCCTAGTGTTAAGCCATTAGAGCCGTAAAATTTAAGCTCATCACTTTTCCAATAGCCTTGCATAAACCCTTCTAGATTGTGTTTATTCCAATCTAATTCTTGTTGTTCCATTACCAGCCTAATGCCAGCTTCTGCCATGTTCTTTTCAGTATCCTGCTGCACTGTATCAGTAGTAATATCTGCTTTAACGCTTATACAACTAAGGCATAATAATCCTATAAATAAAATGATAATATGTTTCATGAGATTGAGATTTAATATTCAATCTAAAAATAAGCACAAATAACTAAAGAATACCTTTCTGTTTGTTTAAAAAAGCATCAGCTTGATGTTGTAGTAATTCGCGTGCCTTCTTACGCTTGTAATTCATTATTTCTTCTTCATCAGCAATCTCGGTGTAGACCTTATTGTTGATGCTATTATCTGTTTTTAAGATAAGTTTACGTTCTGCTACTTGTTGAGACGTCCAGGTTTTAATTGTCGTTTCCTGATCTTCTAATCTAAAATCAAATTCACCTTTTGGTGATAACAATTTCGCGAAAATTGGAGAGGTTTCTATAGCAAGAAACAACAAGAATATAAAGAATGAATGTAGCCATGGTAGCTTACCCAAGGCATTAACTCTAGCCATTAAACCATCAAAATTGTCTATGATAGGTTGCGAATCGGCAACGTTAGCTTTATAATCTCCCTGCAAGGACCTAATTTCAGATTCTAAAGCCAAAATTTTAGCTTTATTATCAGTCTTCAATTGTTGCAACTCAGCCAAACCAGCATCATGCTTTTCACGTTTTTCCTTATATACAGGCCCTTTACCTAAAAGCTTTGTGCCAGCAGTACCTTCAGCTTCAGAAATATAAGTATCATATAATGTATTAACTTCTGTTTCCTTTGTGCTTATTTGAGATTGCAGGCCTAATATTTGATTTTCTAAGTCTGAAATTTTAGGATTAAACTGTTTAGCAATCTGATTTTGGTTGGCTAAGGTGAGTTCATTTTTTTGTTCTAATAAAACCTGATTGATTTCCTTCTCAAATATTTTAAGTTCTAGAGGCTTTGAAATGACTACAGCAATAATTACAGCCAACAATATACGTGGAGTAGCTTGTAGAATTTCATCCATGATATGGTCACTTTTTTTAATGGTAGATACAATGTAACGGTCTAAATTAAAAATGAGTAAACCCCAAATTAGACCAAAAAAGATGGACGTGTATGGGTTATCAAAAACAGTGTAAAGTGCATAACTGGCTGCTATTGTTGCCATAAGTGCCGTAAAAAAAACAATAGCACCTATGCCAGCATATTTATTTTGTTCGCCAATAGAACAGTCTTTAAGTATATCGGTATCAGCTCCTGAGCAAAGGATAAAGAATTGTTTTAACATGATTTGTTTGATTTTTGATTGATTGACTATTAGAACGCCAGAACTAGTTATTTGTTACATATTTTAATGAAAAAAGCCCTATCAAAATTTAAAATAGGATAGGACTAATATTAAAACTTAGGAATTCAAGCTTATTATTAATTTCGTTTTAATTCTCTTATGTGATTTTTAATTTTTTCATACATAATATCAATTTCACCAAATGTTCCTGTAAATTCTGACTTATAATCATTTATAATTTTATTATCAACCATAATCTTATCGTCAATCTCTAGGACAACCCTAATTGAATCTCCATTTTTCAAACTCTCAAAATTATCTTTAAATGCTTTCTTTAAGTCCCAATCGATTTTTTTAGCATTTTTAAGAGATGAAAATGTAAAACTCATTGCTTTTTGACTACTAATATTTGAATTATCTTCACCAGCCTCCTCTTTTATTTTGAGTGGTTTTTTGGTTTGGGTTAAGTTATTTTCTTCTTTTTGTTGGGCATTTGAGTCTGTTTTTGCTGGTGTAGCAATTATTTTGGCTCCTGAAAGTTCTTTTTTGTTAACATATATTTTTAGCTCATCTTGTTTATCTTCATTTTTAGAATTTAAATAAATCTTACCAGTACTTTTTCCATTATCATCTATATATTCGTAAGATGCCATTCCAACACTAACCTTCCAAGGACTAGATTTTGTAGTATCAATAGTAATAGGCTCATTAAAAATTTTCTTTTCTTTGGCTTTGGCCTCCTCTAGTGTTAAACCAGAATAAAGGCTGAATGGTTTTTTGGGCACACCTGATTTATTAATATTTTCATTATAGCTAATACTGTTAATCCAAACATTAGCTTTTTTAAGTTCTTTTTGAATGGTTTTTGCTAAGTCTAAATATTTATTTTTCTCCAATGCTATAGATGCAGTTACATATTTTCTATGGTCTTCATTCGATAAATTTTGATTTAGTTTTTCAACCTCACCATTAATAGCATCAAAGTCAATAATTTTTCCATTCAATTGTATGTTTTTATTGCTATCAATAATAATTTCAATAGGCTGAATTTTGACTGTTTGTTGGGTTGAATTTACGTTTGGACTATCATTAGATTTATTTTTTGGTGTTTCAGGTGCTGGTGGTGGAGGTGGTTGTGGAGGTGGAATATTTGGCCATGGTTCGGCAGTCTCGCGTTGTGCTTCAGTCATTAGGGTACTATAAATATTATAGTATTTATCGTAATCTTCTTTCTTAATTCTTGGATAGTAACTTTTGTTATTGCCAGACTCTGCTTTTTTTATAGCTATATTCATTTTTTTAGCCCAAACATCGTATTCTGCAATTTCAATAACTGTAGCTCTTTCTGGAGCTGGTGGTGGCGGAGGTGGAAAACTTGGCCATGGCTCTGCTACTTTCTTCTGAGCTTCTGTCATAATAGCGTAAATAGCCTTGTATTTATTGACCTCTTTTACTTTTACAATTGGATATTCATTAACATCATTATTAGCCTTTGCTTTAGCCATTTTATCATTTATGGCTTTAGCCCAAGTATTATAAGCTGCGATTTGTTTTTTTGTAGCCTTTTGTTGTTCTGTTACAGAAATATTTTCTTCTGTACCACTTATATCGAGATCTGGAAATGGATGCTCAATTGCTTGCTTTTTCTGTTGCACTGACATTCTATTATAGATACCAGAGTATTTTATTAAATCTTGTTCAT
This sequence comes from Winogradskyella sp., assembly GCF_965656915.1. GTDB lineage: Bacteria > Bacteroidota > Bacteroidia > Flavobacteriales > Flavobacteriaceae > Winogradskyella. The sequence goes on from NZ_CBFHMI010000004.1 coordinate 19,277, forward strand.
TAATAGGTGGATACCACGTAGCATCTTTTGAAAGTTTTTTACTTTCAGCATGTATCTTTTTAGCCCAAACATTATAAGCTTCAACTTCTTTTTCTGTTGCTTTTTCTTGTTTATAGTTAGGATTATAGACAGTCGCTTCTTTTGGACTAAAAGCGAGTACGCTTAAATTAGGACCTAAAGCAGACATGATTTTTTCTACGATTTCCGCACTTACTCTAGTTTCAGTTTTTAGTCTTACACCTGTTCCAGCAAATTGTATAATGCTATTAAAATCTTCTTCTAAGGTTTTTAATGTTGTTTTTTTATTATTAAGCCATAGGTTTTGTTCAGAATCAATTCTTAGAACTGGTTCATTATAATAGAATAAGTCAGTTGCTTCCTCATCTGAATATGGAATAGGTCTTGTTTTAAAGATATTAAATTGAGTTTTCTCTTCATCTGAAAATGATTTAAATAAATCATCGGCAACCGATTTTAAGTATTTTGCTCTCTCGTCGTCAATGTATCTGTTATCATTTATAAATAATCTAACTGCTTTGTTATAGTTATCGGCAGCTTCTCTATACGTTTTAACTTTATCCAATTGAGATTTGGAAACATCAGATAGATTTGATGAAAGGTAATCTCTTTCAACATATTCTTTTTCAGCAAAACTGTAATAAAGAATTGCAATAATTGGCAAGAGTAACAATGCGCTTACCCAAATTCGGGTTTTGGATGTTTGTGTTTTCATAACTGTAAATCGTTTTTTGATGGATGAATAATTGATGGCACTCGAGAGTTGATAGTTTTGAGTGTTTGATGAAAATTGTAATAATATGTTCTGATATTTTTTTTGATCAATACCATTATTTAGCACGGCTTGATCTGCTAAAAATTCGTGATTTAATTTAATATGATGTTTTAAAATGTATATCAGTGGATGAAACCAGAATACAATCTGAAGTAATTCAATAATTAAAACATCTAGACTATGCATTTGCTTCGCGTGGGTTTCCTCATGAAGAATAACTTCTTTTGGTATGCTATCATTTTCAAACTTAGTTTTGTTCAAAAAGATATATTTAAAGAACGAATGCGGAATACGATAATCTTTTAGTAGTACATAAATGAAATTGCGGGCTGAAACCTTATCGTTAGTTGAAATCTGGCGATATAGTTTAGCCAGGTTAACTATAAATCGAGTTGCAAATAAAACAACACCTAGTCCATAGATCAACCAAAGGACACGTTCTAAAGTAAAAAGTGATTCCTCTTGAAGCGGAACTTCCGCTAATGAAGTTTCAAAAGGAACAGTCATTGGCATTTCCACAAAATTATTTACGACGGGCTCAATGTAGTAGGTAATTGTCAATAAAGGAATGGTTAGCGATAAGAAAACAGAAACTAACAGATAAAAACGCTTTAAATGATGCATTTTTTGGCGCTCTAGAAAAAGTATATAAACTAACCAAAAGACCAATAAACAAGCCGAAAATTTTAATAGATATATATCCATAATTACTTGTTTTTTATTTCTTGGTCTATAATAGACTTTAATTTTTCTAATTCTTCCTTGGTTAAGTCTGTTTTACGAGTAAAGAATGAAGCAAACTGTGAAGCACTATCGTTAAAAAAGGTTTTTATTAACCCATTAACGTGTTTAGAGAAATAATCTTCCTTTTTCACTAAAGGAAAGTATTCTCTGGATTTTCCATAAGTTTTGTAGTCTACAAAACCTTTGCCTATCATTCGCTTTAATAACGTAGCAACAGTAGTTGTTGCTGGTTTTGGCTCAGGATAAATTTCTAAAAGGTCTTTCATAAAAGCTTTTTCAAGCTTCCATAGATATTGCATCAGTTGTTCTTCAGTTTTAGAAAGTTGCATGTTCTACATATTTAGAATTAACTCTACAAATGTAGAATATAAAATTGAAATATCAAAATCATCTGGTCTAAAACCCTGTAAATGCTTATATTTGTTATCTTTAGAAGTGAAAATCCCAAATGATGAACAAGACATTTCTTTATATAATTGTTGCTTTTGTAACGCTGAATTTATCGTATTCACAATCAATACAAGATATTATTGATCAGGTGAATCAACCAAATTTAGAAACCAATGTTGCAATACTTGCAGGCGAGCAAGATGCCGTAATTAACGGAACACTTCAAACAATTCCTTCGCGGTTTAGAACAGTAAACGATTTAGCTGCAGATTTTATTGAAGAACAATTTCTAGCTTTAGATAATCTTACCGTTGAAATTCAAGATTTCAACACATCTGGTAAAAATGTCATTGCCACCCAAATTGGACAAACCAATCCGGACGATATTTATATGATTTGTGCACACTATGATTCGGTAACCACATACTGCGCAGATGATAATGCCACAGGTGTAGCCGCAGTATTAGAAATAGCAAGAATAATGTCCACCCAATGCACGGACAATACCATTGTATATGCTATTTGGGACGAAGAAGAAAATGGACTAAATGGCTCCGATTTTTATGCCGTTGAAGCAGCAGATACATCTAATGGCAATACTAGAGACAATATTTTAGGTGTTATTAATATGGATATGATAGGTTATGATGGAGATGCGCCTGGAACTGCAGGTGATAATGATTTTGATATCGATGTTAGAAATTTTGCAAACTCTCTAGGTATAGTTTCAGATTTAGAACAAATTTTAATGAATTATACGTTCGATTTAAATCCTCTAATAGTCAATCCAGGAACATCAGCAAGTGATCATTCGCGATTTTGGGCTCAAGGCTATTCGGCAGTTTTAGTTGGTGAATCTTGGGAAACAAATGATCAAACACCAGATTATCATACGTCAGACGATCGCACTGACGATATTGATTTTCAGTACATGACCGAAATCACCAAACTTGTAGCTGCCTATATTGCAACAAAAAGTGGTTTGGTAAACGTTGATAATACAGTAAGCCAGAATGCAACAAGTCTAATCTCTGATGATACTGCAGGTGCTTATCAGTGGTATAATTGTGATACGGATACTGCAATTGTGGGAGAAATTAATCAAACGTTTACGCCAATTTCAAACGGAAATTATTCAGTTGAAGTGACTAATGGATCTTGCATAGAACGCAGTGTATGTATTAATTTCAATACTCTGACTACCGAGCAATTTACCAATGAGGATGTAAATATCTATCCTAATCCTGTATCGTCAATTTTAAAAATAGACAATAATACAGGTGAAGAAATTTCTATAGAAATTATTGATATTTCAGGTAAGTTATATAATACCTTAAAGACTAAAAACACAATAAATTCTGTAGACTTAAGCGATATAGCAACTGGAGTTTATTTTGTAAAAGTTTCGACCCTATCAAAATCTTCAACCTACAAAATCGTAAAAGAATAGTCTATCCTTTTAGTTCTGTAAAATATTTGTAAAACCAAGGAATAGTTTCTATACCTTTAAGGTAGTTCCAAATACCAAAATGCTCATTTGGTGAATGAATGGCGTCACTATCTAAACCAAAGCCCATTAGAATAGTTTTACTATTTAATTCTTGTTCAAATAGAGTGACAATTGGTATACTGCCACCACTTCTTTGTGGAATTGGAGTTTTACCAAAGGTTTCCTCGTAAGCTTTTGAAGCAGCTTTATAACCAATATTATCAATAGGAGTAACATAGCCTTGTCCGCCATGATGTGGTGTAACCTTTACTCTAACACCTTTAGGTGCAATACTTTCAAAATGAGATTTAAATAATTCAGTAATTTCTTCCCAATCCTGGTGTGGTACCAGACGCATAGATATTTTTGCATAGGCTTTACTAGCAATTACTGTTTTAGCACCTTCACCAGTGTAACCTCCCCAAACACCATTAACATCAAGGGTTGGACGAATAGAATTGCGTTCGTTGGTGGTATATCCTTCTTCACCATAAACAGCATCAATGTCTAAAGCTTTCTTATACGCTTCTAATGAAAATGGTGCTTTTGCCATTTCTGAACGTTCAGCTTCTGATAAATTCTCTACTTTATCGTAAAATTCTGGTATGGTAATATGATTGTTTTCATCATGTAATGAGGCAATCATCTTGGTTAATACATTAATTGGATTCGCTACAGCTCCGCCGTACAAGCCAGAATGTAAATCTCTGTTTGGACCAGTAACTTCTACTTCAACATAGCTTAATCCTCTTAACCCTGTTGTTATAGATGGCACATCTTTGGCAATCATACCAGTATCAGAAATAAGAATGACATCATTGGCCAGTTTGTCTCTATTTGCCGCAACAAATTTTCCAAGATTAGCGCTGCCTACTTCTTCTTCACCTTCAATCATAAATTTGACGTTACAAGGTAATTCGTTATGAGCGGTCATGTATTCTAAGGCCTTAACATGCATATACATTTGGCCTTTATCATCACAAGCTCCTCTGGCGAAAATGGCACCATCCGGATGCAATTCAGTATTCTGAATTACGGGTTCAAAAGGTGGAGAATTCCATAAATCTAAAGGATCTGGTGGTTGCACATCGTAATGACCATAAACAAGAACGGTTGGTAAGTTTTTATCAATTATTTTTTCTCCATAAACAATAGGATAACCATCAGTTTCACAAATTTCGACATGATCGCAACCAGCGTTTTCGAGACTAGTTTTTATGACTTCGGCAGTTTTTAAGACATCATTTCGGTACGCTGAATCTGCACTAATTGAAGGGATTTTTAATAATTCTATAAGTTCATTTAAGAAACGATCTTTATTTTCGTTTATATAAGATTTAATGGATTGCATATTAATTTTTGGTTTACTACAAAAATAAGAATTCTAGGATGAATATTTTCTTATTTAATTGCTATTTGAATATTCAAAGTATTGTTTATATTTGCAGTCCTTATTGCGGGCGTGGTGGAATTGGTAGACACGCTAGACTTAGGATCTAGTGCCGCGAGGTGTGGGAGTTCGAGTCTCCCCGCCCGCACAAAAAAGAAATTAAGCTTCTCATACATTGAGAAGCTTTTTTATGTCTAATCTAAATTCGATTAGAAAGATTTTAGCGCTATTTCAATACGGTCAATTCTATCCATAATTTCGTTTCAAAATGACCAATATCATTTTCCAATTTTAAGAATAAGACTACATTTATTAACAGGTTAAATTCTAAAGTAAAAATAAGATTAATCTTTATACAATCATGCGTAGTGCTTGGCTTAAATATAATTGGATAGTGAGATACCAGATGATAGTTTTGGTTCTGCCTTTCCTCTTATTTTCTTGCTCCGTTTCTTACGAGAAAGACGAGGCTATTCGCTCTTTAAAAGTATTAAACAGTGATATGGTAAATTTAATGACGGTGACTTCTGAAATGTATGAGATTGAAGCATTGAAGTTTTTATATAATCAGGCAAATTCCCCTATTCCTTTCAAAAAATCAAAATACAATACAGATAATTCTCCTTTTATAATTGATAGTTTAAAAGGAACCTATAAATGGAATACAGAGATAAATGACTTTCAATTTAAAAAAGATAAAGATTTTATAGATGTGCACTTTCAATTGCCAGATATACAGAATAATTCTTTTCAGATTTTAGATTATAGAAGTAAAGCATATGCTTCAAAACCTGATTTTCCGACCAAAATTATTATGATTGGCCTTTATTAAAATTTCTCCTCGTTTAAATTCAATTTCACCTTCATGTAATTTAATCTCCTTAGAAATAGTATTTTTGGGTAAGCACGTGAGGGTAGCAAAGAATAAAAAAACTAAAAGGGCAATTATGTTCAACCAAGAATTATTAAAGATATCTACTAATACTTTTTTCATTTCTATATATGGAACTAATAAGTGATGTTTAATTTCACATCAAATTTAAGTCTATAATTTAATAGATCTTATGACCTAAGTCAGTAGCTTTAATTTGTTTACTTTAAAGTCTCATTCAAATAATATTTCGAATTCAAAACAGCTGAATGATTTGTTATTGTTTATTTTTGAGTTGGGCACGTCGCATAGGCATTCCATCAATAGTAGAGAAGAGTTGGTTTTTTGTGAGGAGTTTATTTTGACTAAGTTTAATCCCACCATCTAGACCAATAAGTACAATTTTAAAACAATCACCCTCACTGTTATAGGTTTTATATAACCCTGAATTGGTAATCCAGTTATTTGAGTTTAACTTATATTTAGAGGGAAGAACTTTATATACAACAAGTTGCCGTTCATCTAATCCCTCATGGTCTAATTCTAATTCTTTTATTTGTTCTTTAAACAATTCTGAGGTTTCACTGTTTGAAATAATAAGGATGATTCGATTTTTCCATTTATAATCTTTTAAGTCTTGACCAGATAAATTCATAGTAATGCTTATAAACAATAATAGTACGATGATTCGCTTTAACATGATGAAACTTATATTTCTGCGCTGTAATTAATTATTTAATTATCGGTAATAGATTTCAACTTTAATTTCGCATTTTTTAATCCTTTTCCTGTAACAATTAAATTAATTTCGCCTACATTTTCTGTGGACTGAATAAGTACTACTAATTTACCACTAAATAATTTCATAGTTGGCAAATGAAATAGTTCTAAAGAAGTTGCATCTCCATTACAAGCAGCTCTGAAAATGCCTTTTCCACTAACTTTAAATTTTAATTGATTTGTCGCTGTAGGACATGGATTTCCATTTTTGTCTACAACAGAAACCGTAACAAATGCTAAATCTTCACCATTAGCTTTTAATGTTTTTACATCTGAATTTAAGACGATCTGATGCGGTTTTCCAGCAGTTTTAATTTCTTTTTCTTCTGCAGGATTTCCATTCTTGTCTAGCGCAACAACTTTTAATGTTCCTGGTTTGTATTTAACATCCATCCACATTAAGCGATAGCGATTTTGAGGCGTTTCGTTATTTTTCTTTTGAATTCCTAAACTTTTACCATTTAAAAATAATTCTGCACTATCATAACTCGTATAAACAAAAACAGGTGTGATTTCACCTTCACGACCTTCCCAGTTCCAATGTGGCAAAATATGTAGGGTTTCATCATTCGTGTTCCATCGGCTTCTGTAAAGGTAATATCTGTCTTTTGGTAAACCTGCTAAATCATTAATTCCAAAATACGAACTACGAGAAGGCCAAGCTTCATCATAAGGAGTAGGTTCACCTAAATAGTCAAAACCAGTCCAGACAAACTCTCCAATAACCCAAGGTTTATCATCTTGTAAAACAAAATCATCATCAGGTAAATTAGACCAACTGCAGTATTCTAAATCGTAGGATGAAGACTGAAAATCATCATAGGTCTTCATAATACCCTTTTCAACAGGAAACTTGTAAATTCCTCTTGAGCTCACTGTTGAAGCGGTTTCAGAACCTAATAGGAATCCTTGTGGAAATTTCTCATAAGCTTCTTCATATAAATGCACGCGATAGTTTAACCCAGGTATATCTAGCAAAGCACCAAATCCAGATTCCATAGTTGCTTCCACCTGATCCATACCAACAGTTACTGGTCGTGTTGGATCTTCTCTATGAAAAATGTCTTGTAACCACTTCGCACGTTTTACACCTTCGGTTCCCCATTGATCTGGGACTTCGTTACCAGAACTCCACATGACTATTGATGGATGATTACGTGTGGCGTGTACGAGATTAACGACGTCTTTTTCTGCATAATCTTCAAAAAAACGATTGTATCCATTTTCTACTTTAGGTTTTGCCCATTCATCAAAACTTTCAGCTAAAAACATAAAACCCATTTCATCACATAGTTCAAGCTGTTCAATAGAGGGCATATTGTGGGAGCTTCTTATAGCATCACATCCCATATCTTTAAGAATACGCAATTGTCGGCGCAAAGCAGCTGTATTTACTGCAGTTCCAATGGGGCCTAAATCGTGATGTAAACAAACTCCTTTAAATTTTCTTACCTCACCATTTAAACTAAATCCTGTTTTTTGGTCGTAGTTAATGCTTCGAATACCAAAACGTTTTGTGGTTTCATCCTTTAATTCATTTCCAGAATATAATTGAGAAACAGCGGTATATAAGTAAGGAGTTTCAGGACTCCATAGATTAGGCTTTTCTACAGTAATATTTTGGTCAAACTCGTCATCAAATGGTACTGTAGTCTCATTAGAATTGACTTTTTTGCCATCAGCATTATAAATGGTAGTCAATAATTTTAAGTTCTCTCCAGAAGCTTTAGTTTTAATGTTGACTTTAGCTAATTCTTTAGTAATGATAGGTGTTGTTATAAAAGTTCCCCATTGCTTAATGTGGTTTTTATCTTTTACTATGACTTGCACTTTTCTGTACAAACCCGCTCCAGGATACCAACGTGAAGACAATCCAACATTGGTTAATTTTACGGCTAATGTGTTTTTGTTCGTATCATTGATATAGTCTGTAATGTCGAAATAAAAATAACTGTATCCATATTTCCATTCCCCAACTTTTTTACCATTTAAAAATACTTCTGGTTCACTCATGGCACCTTCAAAAAGAATCAAAACTTTTTTGTTCCTATTAAAGTGTGACAATGAAAACTCATTTCTATACCACGCTTCACCAATATATGGTAATGCACCAGTTCTTCCAGTTTTTTCAGTTGCTATGTTCTCACCATTTTGTGTTATGGCGACTTTCTGAATATCAATTTCTTTATTAAAAGGGCCTTTAATTGCCCAATCGTGAGGAACGGTTACTGTTTCCCATTTAGAAGCATCAAACTTTGAATTTATTGCTTCAGGATGATGTCCTTTGTTGAATTTCCAGTCTTTTTTTAAGGTGATTATTTCTCTAGTTTGGGCTTCAGTAAAAAACATTCCAGAGATTAGTATGAGAAAAATTAGAATTGAGTTTAGTTTACATCTAGTCATTTAGTGAAGCATTATAAAATTGCATACCCAAAGTAGCCTGATTATTGTTGTCAAAAAGTGTGGCATTATCCCAATGCGATCCTTGAGCCCATAAAGTATAACAGCCTGTAGAAACCCATGCAGGTTCCCAATAAACCAAACCTTGTCCACCTGCATTTTCTATTACTGATTTTAGCTGGTTAAGGTAGTCTAACTGTCCTTGTTGAGAAGCAGGATAGCCATTTATCAGTGCAGATGACCCTAAGATATTGTTAGCATTATCTGCATTTTCTAAGGTAAATGGATATGCAGTTTCAACAACCATAAGTTTTTTATTATAAGTATTTATTAATGTTGAAAGTGGTGTCTGAACATCATCTAAGCTGTAATCTGACCAAAGTGGATAGTAGGACAATCCAATCCAGTCAAAATCTGTAACACCATTATCAGTGGCCTGTTCAAACCACCAAAGACCGTTTTCAGGTTGTGCGATATGAAGCATGACTTCAATATCTTCATTTTCAGCTTCAGCAATGGCTCTAACAGCTGAAATACCTTTGTTTATCAATGCCGAATTTCTTACCCAATCGATAGGCCAAACTAAATCACCATCTTGAAGAATCATAGGATTAATCTCATTACCAACTTGCACAATATCTGGAAGTAAACCTTCATTAGATAACTCTAATAACGTGTTGTAAGTGTAATTGTATAGTAAATTTCCTAAGGCGTCTGTGTCATTAATTGAGTTCAACCAAGCAGCTGGTATTTGTTGTTTAGATGGATCTGCCCAAGTATCTGAATAGTGAAAATCTAATAGCACTTCCATACCTTGATTTTTTGCGTGCTGTATGGATTTTTTTACATCTTGAAAATTTGAGTAGTTGGTCCATGTAGGATTATGCCATAATCTTAATCGTACAAGATTTGCTCCTTTATTTTTAAAAATTACATATGGATCTTGCGCATTACCATTACTGTTTTTGTAAGTGGCTCCACAATCTTCCATTTCATTAACATAAGACAAATCTGCTCCATAATAAAATGCGGTTGGTGTTTCATTTATATCATCACCATCGCTAGAACTATTATCTGAACAGCCATTTGCACTAAGTAGCATTAGAGCCATGATGGCTAGTACTGTAAGGTAATGCACTTTTAATTTAGAATTTATCATAATTCACTGAGCTTTGCGCTAATTTAATAAAATAATTTTCACAAACCTACCAGTACCTACCAGTTTTTAAATATATTTGTTTTGTGAGCATTATTAGTATTGATAAAAATCTAGGAATACCTAAGTATAGGCAAATCATTCAATCTGTAGAGGATGGTTTGGAGCATGGTCATCTCAAAAAAGGGGACAAGTTACCTTCAGTAAATAGTATTAAGAACAGGTTTTCCCTTTCCAGAGATACGGTTTTTACAGCTTTTAATGAATTAAAGAAGCGAGGAATTATAGAATCGGTTGTTGGTAAAGGCTATTATATAAAAACAGAAGATGTTAAGATTACCAAAAAAGTTTTCTTATTATTTGATGAACTCAATGCCTTTAAAGAAGACTTGTATAATGCGTTTATAGATGCTTTTGGTTCTAATTTTCAGGTAGATATTTTCTTTCATCATTTTAACGAAACTATTTTTAAGAAACTCATCAATGACAATGTAGGTAATTATAATTACTACGTTATAATGCCAGCAAATTTTCAAAATGCAGCAGAAGTTTTAAGCGAATTGCCAAAAGAAGCGGTGTTTGTATTAGACCAAACTAATGAAAGGTTAAAAGATTATGCTTGTGTTTTTCAAAATTTTGAAAAGAATGTTTTTAATGGTTTGAAAGACTTGGAGCCTTATATAAAAATATACAATACGGTCGTTTTTATAAAATCTAAATCGCAACAACCAGATGCCATTTTAAAAGGATTTAATCACTTTTGTCAATCGAGTATAATTCCTAAGAATGAAATTTTAGAGCTTGACAATTGTAAACCCAAGCAAGGTGATATTTATTTTGTTTTGGACGATAGAAGTTTAATTGTTTTGATAAAGAGAATCCAAATTGAAAATTTAGTAGTTGGAAAAGATGTTGGAATTATAGCTTATAATGATTCACTTTTAAAAGAGATTGTTGAAGGCGGAATTACTACGATTTCTACAAACTTTACTTTAATGGGTCAGTTGATGGCAAAAATGATATTGGAGGAAGAATTCGCTCAACTCGAAAACCCGAATACCGTAATTGTTAGAAAATCACTATAAGTTTTGTATAACATAGTAACAGAAAATACAACAATGGACTACTTGGTTTTAACAAGTTCTGATACTGGCAACATAGTAAAAATCTGTTTGAATGAAGGAGGACGTATTACTAATTTAATTATAAATAGGACTGAAATTATTACTGATAAAACTAACAGAAAATATACAGAAGATTTTACGTCAGCGATTTTATTTCCTTTTGCAAATAGAATTAAGAATGGGGAATATATATTTAATGAAACTAAGTACAAATTACATTGTAACGAGAAATCGGGTAAAAATGCGATCCACGGATTGGTTTACGATAAATACTTTGAAGTTGTCAGTAAAGAAGCTAATCAAGATTTTGCAAGTGTAACTTTAAGCTATGAAGAACGTGATGGCTGTGATGGTTTCCCTTTTAAATACGCTATTATTTTAAAATACACTTTAAATAAAGATGGCCTTTCTCTTAAACTAGCAGCAAAGAATATAGATGAGAAATCTTTTCCATATACAATGGGATGGCATCCTTATTTTTTAAGTTCAGATTTAAGTAAAAGTAAACTATCCTTTCAGAGTAAGAAAAAATTTAAAATTGATTCGAATGGGATTGTAATTGATAAAGAAGATTTTAGTGAAGACATGGCAATAGATCTAAAGCATAAAACTTTTGATGATGCTTTTGTTTTAGATTCGCATATAGTCAACTTTATAACGCCTTCGTATCAGCTTCAACTAAAATCATCAGCCATCAATAAATTTTTGCAAATTTACACACCACAAGATACAGAAGCTATAGCCATTGAACCTATGACAGGTGTTGCTGATAGTTTTAATAACCAAATTGGAAAACAAGTATTAAAACCTAATGAAGAGGTGACTACAGAGTGGACAATCAAAATTTCAACTAACTAACTAAAAATAAATTATGCAATTTTTGACATTTATCGGTTTTACACTTATTGTTGCGATAATCTCCTATATAAAAACCAGAAAAACTGAGGAATCAACTTCCGATGGCTATTTTCTTGGTGGTCGGAGTTTAACAGCCGGAGTCATTGCAGGTTCTTTATTACTGACCAACTTATCTACAGAGCAAATTGTTGGTTTAAACGGGTCGGCATATCAAAGTGGACTATCCGTAATGGTCTGGGAAACGCTTGCGGCTATAGCAATGGTTGTTACAGCCATATTTTTACTGCCCAGATATTTAAAAGGAGGATTAACAACAGTTCCAGGATTTTTAGCAAAACGTTTTGATGTATCAACTAAAACATTAACCTCCGTACTATTTTTATCAGGCTATGTCGTGGTGTTACTTCCAGTAATTTTGTATTCTGGTTCTTTAGCAATTAGCGGCATGTTTAATGTCCCTGAGTTGTTGAGTGTAACGCATACACAATCGATATGGATTTGCGTTTGGGGCATTGGAATAGTTGGTTCTATTTATGCTGTTTTTGGTGGGTTAAAAGCTGTGGCAGTTTCAGATTCTATCAATGCTATTGGGTTGTTAATTGGTGGTATTTTAATACCAATTTTTGGGTTAATGATGATTGGTGATGGCAATCTTTTAGATGGGCTTTCAATCTTAACAACCGAGAATCCGGAAAAATTTAAATCCATGGGAAGTAAAACAGATCCTGTTCCCTTCTATACCATTTTTACAGGAATGATGTTGGTACAATTATTTTATTGGGGAACCAACCAACAAATTATTCAAAGAGCTCTGGGTGCTAAAGATTTAAAAGAAGGTCAAAAGGGATTATTATTGGCCTCATTCATAAAAATATTAGGTCCTATTATCGTGGTGTTACCTGGCTTAATCGCATTTCATGTCTTTCAAGGTAATTTAGAAACAGCAGATAGCGCTTATCCAATGTTAGTAAATAAAGTATTGCCTAATACCTGGATTGGTTTCTTTGCCGCAGTATTATTTGGTGCTATTTTAAGTTCTTTTAATAGTGTTTTAAATAGTTCGGTAACGTTATTCGGGATTGATGTGTACAAACAGCACATTAATAAAGATGCTGATGAAAAAACAGTTGTAAAGTATGGTAAGCTGTTTGGGGTAATTTTGGCAATTGCCGCTATGTTTATTGCTCCATTAATTGCCAATGCAGGAAGTCTGTTTGATTATTTACAAGAAATAAACGGTATTTATAGTATTCCAATTTTAACCATCATTGTTGTTGGTTATTTAACGAAGCGCGTTCCTGCGATTGCAGCAAAAATTGGTTTGGTTTCAGGTTGTGTACTATATATTCTTAGTCAGTTTATTTTACAACCTTATTTTGTTGAGAATGCTATAGAAAAAGCTAAAGGATCTGGGATTACAGACGAAACCGCATTAGCATTAACCGAAGCGCAGGCCTATCCACATTTCTTAGATGTTATGGCTATTTTATTTCTGTTAAACATTGGTATTATGTTACTGGTAGGAAAACTCTATCCAAGAAAAGAAGATTATATCCAGGAATATACAAAGCAGGTCGATATTACACCATGGAAATATGTAAAACAAGCAGGACTGCTGATCTGCGTCATCGTAATTGGCGTTTATATTTATTTTTCATAATTAATGAGCAAACAGCTAATACATAAGGTCGAGAATCACTTTAAAGCTGAGTTTAATGTAGAACCGTTAATGGTGTTTTCACCAGGAAGAATTAATTTAATTGGGGAACATACAGATTATAATAATGGATTTGTATTTCCAGCGGCCATAGATAAAGGCATTGCCATGGCTATTGGAAAAAGTGATACTGACCGCTCTACAATTGTCTCACTAGATATGGGTGAGCATTTAGTCGTTGATCTTAAAAATCTACAGAGAATTGAAGACAACACATGGAAAAATTATGTTCTTGGAGTCGTTTCTGAAATACTTAAAACTGAGAAAGAAATCACAAATTTTAATTGTGCATTTGCAGGCAACATACCAATAGGTTCTGGGTTGTCATCTTCTGCTGCATTAGAAAATAGTTTAGCTTTTGCGTGCAATCAACTGTTTGATTTGGGGCTAAGTAAAACGGAATTAATTCACATATCTCAAAAAGCAGAGCACAATTATGTTGGGGTAAATTGTGGTATTATGGACCAATATGCAAGTATGTTTGGAAAAAATAGTCATGCTATTTTTTTAGATTGTAAAACCTTGACTTCAGAATTGGTTCCTGTTCACCTTTGCGATTATGAAATTATATTGGTTAATAGTAATGTAAAACATGCTTTAGCAGAAAGTGGATATAATGACAGGTATGCTGTTTGTCAAAAAATCGTAAAGCTTCTTAATAAACCATCACTGAGAGAGGTTTCTAATGAAGAATTAAATGCTTTAAAAACTAAAATTTCACAATCAGAGTACAATAAGGGATTATATATTCTTCAGGAAAATGAAAGAGTAGTTGCCTGTAAGGATGCATTAAAAGAAAATGATATAGAAACTGTAGGTCAACTTCTTTTTGAATCACATGCTGGACAAAGTAAAATGTATGATATCAGTTGTATTGAGTTGGATTTTTTAGTCGATGAGGCTAAAAAGAACGACTCTGTTATTGGCGCGAGAATGATGGGAGGAGGTTTTGGAGGTTGCACCATTAATTTGGTGAAAAAAAGTAGTTCGAATAATTTTCAAAGTAAAATTTCAAAGACCTATAAGAAGAAATTCAATCGAGATTGTAGTATTTATAAAGTAATACTTAATGATGGAACTAGAGTTATAAAATAAAACCAACATGAATAACGATTTACAAAACGAATCACACAAACGTTTTAATATTCTAACAGAAGAATGGGTTTTGGTGTCGCCACATAGAACTAAAAGACCATGGCAAGGGAAAGAAGAAGTGCTTCCTAATGCAAGCAGACCATCTTATGATGAAAATTGTTATTTGTGTGCTGGTAACAGAAGAGCAAGTGGCGCTGTGAATCCCGATTACGATGATGTGTTTATTTTTGAAAACGATTTTGCAGCACTAACTAGTAACTCTGAACACTTTAAGTTAAGTGAAGGCTTGCTAAAAGCAGAGGCTGAGAATGGTATCTGCAAAGTCGTATGTTTTAGTCCAGATCACTCTAAGAGTTTGGCTCAAATGTCTTCTAAGGAGATTGAAAAAGTCATTAATGCTTGGCAGCAAGAGTATAAAATATTAGGTGAAGAAAAGCATATTAGTTATGTTCAGATATTTGAGAACAAAGGAGAGGTTATGGGTTGCAGTAACCCTCACCCACATGGTCAGATATGGAGTCAAAGTTCATTGCCAAATGAAGTAGTGAAGAAAGACATAAGTCAATTAAACTATTTTAATAAAGAAAATAGCTCATTGCTCAGTGATTATCTGAAGCAAGAATTAAAAGAGAAACGTCGCATCATTTTTGAAAACAAAGCCTTTGTTGTTCTTGTTCCTTTTTGGGCGGTTTGGCCATTTGAAACTATGATTGTTCCTAAAAACCACCAAACAGATATTAGTCAAATACCTTTAGCAGAAACCATTTTATTTGCTGAAGCTATATTAGTAATAACGAGAGTTTACGATAAATTATTTAATTGTTCTTTTCCATATTCCAGTGGTATTCACCAAGCACCAACAAACGGAAAGTCCAATAATCATTGGCACTGGCATATGAGTTTTTACCCGCCATTATTGCGAAGTGCAATGGTCAAAAAATTTATGGTAGGTTATGAAATGTTTGGAAGTCCACAGCGCGATTTTACAGCAGAATATGCTGCTGACACATTAAAAGAAATTGTCAATAAATTATAATTATTTGTATCATAAAAAAGAGCTTCTCCATGAGAAGCTCTTTTTTGCTCAAATTTCTTATGATTTGTTCTATAGCTTAACCAGCTTATTTGTCATCATATTACCAGCATAGTTTTCTACTTTTACAATATACATTCCTGTATTTAGTGATGAAATATCAAATGTGTCAGTTCTAGTAAATGAGCCATAATAACGCTTTACCATCTTTCCTGTAAGATCATAGATTTCAATATTAGATACATTTAAACTAACACTAAATGATGTATTTGCAGGATTAGGATAAATTGAGAATTGATTAAAACTTTCTTCATTTACACTTAGAGATCCTACAAATTGATTCCCGTATATTCTAAATTCTCCAGGAGCTAAGGTTATTGACGTAGTAGTTTGACTCACCGTTGTAGATCCTGACTCATCCATTAAATCGTACCAGGTAGAAGTTACACCACCTGGGAAATTAGGATTAAATGTCTGATTTATGACATCAAAATTAGCAAATACAATAACATTTTTTAACTCTGTATTTGGAATTGATGCATCAAAGATATCAATCCTTGGAACAAATGGTGTTGGCCACTGACTCGGCTGAGTTATATTATAATCACCTTCAAAAACGGCCTCATTTATTTTTAAGGCGTGCATTCTGGCCCAATCATTGTAAATCTGACTTCTCAATGCATCACTAAGCCAATTATTTGTCCATTGTGGTTGAGGTTTTGTATCTAGTTTACAATCTCCTAGTCCATCTCCATCACCTGGGAAATTAGTAGAACCGTTAGTACATGTAAAGATTGAGTTTTCCATTCCTAATTCTCCGAAATGCCAAATCATTTTTGGACCAGGAACTAAAACAGAAATTGCGCCAAGTGCAGACATTCTAGACAATGCTGTGTTTAGGTCTGTAACATTATAACCGCCAAAATTCTTACCATTAGCAAGGTTGTTATACATTAAGCGTTCTTCATCATGACTTTCAGGATAACCTATAACTCTAGGGCCATTGAAACCAGAATGGTTATTATGACCAATACGACGAAAATCTTTATTTCCATCTTGTCCCATTGTAAGTTCATTATACTCTGTAGTCATTTTTCCCCACATCATAATACCTTTACCTTCAGACAATCTATAATTAGCCCATTCTTTTTCTTCGTTGTCACTTCCTAAATGCTCAAAAATAGAGTAGTGGTCTGGATCTATATTCCAGATATGATCTACATATTCTTTTAATACATCAATACGATCTTGTTGGTAATTCTGTGTACATCCGAAATCGCCGTCGAAGGTTCCATTACCACAATTTTGAGTAAACCCTTTAGTAAGATCCCAACGAAATCCGTCAATTTTATATTCTTCTACCCAATACTGAATGACCTGTTTAACATGATTTCTTGTAAAAGATGAGCTATGATCAAAATCACTTCCTACATTAAATGAGTGTTGTGGGAAAACATTAAAATAAGGGTTGTCTGTAGAGGGTCCTCCCCAGCCATCACCATCAGGATCATCCATCCACATTCTTACCAGTGGATTACGACCAAATGCGTGATTAAAGGCGATGTCTAAAATCACAGCAATTCCATTTTGATGACAAACATCAATAAGTTCTTTAAATTTTTCTGGAGTTCCATAAAACTTATCTAATGCCATATGAAAAGAGGTGTTATAACCCCAACTTTCATTTCCTTCAAATTCCATAACAGGCATTAATTCAATAGCATTGATATTTAAGTCTGTGAAATAATCAATTCTATCAATGATATCTTGGTAATTTCTATCGGCATCAAAATCCCTAACCAGTAATTCATATACAATTAAGTCTTCTTCTTTTGGCTTATCAAAGTTAGTCACTTGCCAGTTGTACGGAGTTTGATCTGTTTGCAATACTGTAACTTCACGCTCTTGACCAATTGGGTATGTCGGTAGGTTAGGAAATGTGCTAGCTGGAATGAAAGGATCATCAAAAGGTGATAATACTAATGGAGAATATGGGTCTGCCACTTTCACAAGACTAGGCGACCCAGCAATAGGGTTTGTGTCAAATACCCAATACTGGTAAGATTCAACTTGTCCAGGGGTTAAACCTGTAATTTCGAGCCAGTATTTTCCTGTATTTGGATCTCGTTTCATGACATCAGAACTTGTTGGTGTGTAATTGTTCCAGCTACCTGCAATTTGAATAAATTCTTTTCCAGGAGCAGTAATAACTAATGTCGCTTTGGTAGGATCCGCATCATAATTAATACCATCAACTAAGTTTACAGGTAAATTTTCTTCTATTACTGTTGGAATAACAAACACATTTATAGTGGCTTCACCAGATTCTGAATCATTTGGTGCAGGTGGAGTACCGACAACTTTAATAATACCATTTTCTGTGATATTTAAGACATCACCATTACAATTAGGAAAACTGCAATTTCCGGTATCCTGAAGTACATCGTTATAATAGATTTCAAATGAGCCTTGAACAGTTGTAGATCCTTGAAATTTGATTATTGAAGTAATTGATAAATCGTCGCCAGAATTTATAAATACAGTATCTGTTGAAGGGTTTGTGATCTCTACAACAACTCGTCCAACATCTTGAAATTGATCACCACTTTGACTACTACCATCTTGAGATTTTATTAAAAAGCCAATCTGTGTAATTCCTGTATTATTAAAGAAATCTTGAGGTAGGCCAAAGTCGTATGTATAGGTGCCATCGCCATTATTGACAAATTTTGCTGATTCAGGCGAATTACCAAAATCATTTCCTGTAGCCGTTGGATTATTAATTTGAGTTCCGTTAGAATCAAAATGCCAAGCCCATAAATAGATATCTGAAACTCCCCATTCAGCATTAGGGTCGAAGTCAGAAACAGTTAATGTCACCATTTCATCCTCATTAAAAAATGAAGGATTCCAAGTAAATGTTTGTGCATCTAAATCTGTATTGCTTACGATTCCTAAAACAATGATAATTATAAGTAGATGTTTTTTCATAGCATTAAATATTAAAAAAAGGCTATGTCATATATAGAACATAGCCTTTGTAATTCTTTTTCTTTATAAATTAAGATATAAATAAGACTACTCTAATGTAATAGTTTTATTTACTGTATCGATAGTTGTGAAATATTGACCATCTGTACCGATAAAGGCAAAATTTAAGTCACCATCTTGAGCATTCTCAAAGTTTGCATCTATAGTATATCCAGCATCTTCAAAGAAAGGATAGTTTTGTCCTGATCCCCAATCTGTAGCAGTTGTAAAGAATCTAAAGTTGTTTCCATCAACAGTACTAGTATAATTTACCCATCCAGAATATACGCCATCACCTTCACACATTAATTGTACTGGTGTTGCCCAATCCCATCCAGCATCTGGTAGACCTGCTCCTACAGCCCATAATTGGTCTAAGTCACATGCTCCTTGTGCAGTTGGATCATCTAATGTTATAGTCTTGTTTAATGCATCAATAGTTAAGAAATATTTTCCTGAAGGCCCTGTGAATAAGAAATTGTTATCTCCATCCTGAGCATCTTCAAACATTGAATCGATTGTGTAACCTGCATCAACAAATCCTGGGTAGTTTATTCCTGATCCCCAATCTGTTTCTGTTGTAAAGAATCTAAAGTTACCATCACCATCAACATTATTTATTAAATCAACGTTTACAGTGTAAACATTAGTTCCAGTACAAATTGCTCTTTGCGGTGTTGCCCAGTCCCAACCTGTAAATTTAACGCCAGCACCTACTAAGAAATACTGATCAAAGTCACATACAGCGGCTTGAGTTTCCATAACTTCTTGCATAACTAAAGTTAATGCTTGCGTTGCAGAGAAATTCTCTAAACTTCCGTCACCGACAAAAGATCGTAATCTAAAATAAACCTCTCCTGTATTTGGAGCTTCAGTTTCAGGGTCAGCATCTAAACCAGCTTGGTTAGCATATGCCAACATGTCTCCTATTGTTATTGCAATTTCATTACCTGTGGTTGCACCTATAGTTTCTAAATCTGTAAAATCACCAGAAATAGATTTTTGTAATTGATAAGTGACATTAGTCGGTACATCTACACCAGCATCATTCCAAGTAAAGCGTTCACCTAAATTACTTGCTGTTTGTGGTGTTAAAATATATTCAGCTGAAAAGTTGTTTGT
Organism: Winogradskyella sp.; assembly: GCF_965656915.1. Classification (GTDB taxonomy): domain Bacteria; phylum Bacteroidota; class Bacteroidia; order Flavobacteriales; family Flavobacteriaceae; genus Winogradskyella. The sequence continues at coordinate 39,269 of NZ_CBFHMI010000004.1, forward strand.
AAACGCTAATTCAGCATTATTATCTGTTGTGAAGACTACATCATCTTCCGTTTCACAACTATTAAAACTTATTAAGGCAAAGATGAAAAGGCCTAAAATTGATAATTTTTTCATTTTTTATTTATCGTGTTAATTAGTATCCTGGGTTTTGTTCTAAATTTGTATTTATACCTAAGTCCGTCGCTGGAATAGGCATAATATCTCTAAAAGATTCTGTGGTCGTACCTTGTGGTACATTACCTTTCCATTGCCAAATTCCTTGGTCTGAAAATTGTCCGAATCTTACTAAATCTTGTCTTCTATGGCATTCCCAATATAATTCTCTTGAGCGCTCATCTATAATAAAATCTAGTGTTAAGTCTGATTGTGATATGTTACCGCTAGTGTCACCATAAGCACGTTCTCTTAACTCATTTATGTAATCTACAGCAGTACTTGCAGAACCTCCACCACCTCTTAGAACGGCTTCAGCATACATTAAATAGGCATCAGCTAATCTAAACATTGGGAAATCAATATCTGTATGGTCGCCAGAAGCATCTGATCCTGGGTTACCATTTACATCTACGTTTCTGTATTTAGCAACTGCATAACCTTGATTGAATGGACCAACTTCTTCGATATCCTTAGTTTGTCCGTCTGTGTAAAGTAATGCTCGTCCATCTGCAGAATTTTCTTCTCCTGGGAATTGCTCAACAAATGTAGGTGTTGTTCTAACACCAAACCATCCGCCATTGATTCCAAAATCAGCAGGATCCATAGATCCTCCAACTGGTGCGTGTACTAAAAAGGTCATTCCACCAAAAGCTTGGGTTCTTAAACCATCAAATGGTATTGTAAATATCACCTCGTCTTGTGCGCCATTAGTATCGTTATCTGCCAAGAAAGAATGTAAATATGGGATTTGAGGAATTGTGTAACCAGCATTAATAATGTTATTTACATAAGTTATAACCTCAGCGTTACGTGCGGTGCCTGTATAGACTTCAGAATTTAAATAAAGCTTAGCTAAAACCATCCAAGCTGCTGCTCTGTCTGCTCTACCATATTCATTTTGACGTGGTGCAACCATATCGTCTAAAATATCTAATAGTTCAGTTTCAACGAAATCAAATAAATCTGCACGTTGTATTTGTTCTGGTAAGAAAGCACCTGAAGCGTCATCTTCTGTTACAAATGGTGGATTAGCAAATAAATCCATAGCGTGCCAGTAAGTTAAAGCTCTCATAAAACGAGCTTCTGCTCTGTACGTTTGTATTTCTGCTCTTAATTCAGAATCTACACCTCTGTCACTTAGTTTACCGTCGGTAGTTTGACGTAAATATTCATTACATAGTGTTACTTGATACATTAATCTAGTATACATCGTTCGAATGAACTCATTACCTGAAGTCCAAACTTGTCCATGTAAATCTTGAATTGTACCATCATTCCATCCAATGATTGCTTCATCGGTTGTTAATTCTTGCATTTTCCAATACAGTCTCAAGTAATTAGAAAATCCTTCATCTAGTCCAGCCAAATCAGGCGAACCTGCAGGTCCTTGCTGTCCACTCAAAGAAATACCAGCGTAAATCTTCGCCAAAAACTGCTTGTAAGCAGCTGGATCTTCAAATGCAGCATCAGCAGTAAGACGCTCGTCTTCCGGCTGTAAATCTAATCGATCTGCACAAGATTGCACAAAAAATGCAACTGTGAGAATAATTAGAAAACTTTTAATCGTTCTTAACATCATAGCTTTGTTGTTTATATATTTATTTTTCATTTTTTTAGAAAGTAAAATTTAATCCTAATACAACATCTCTAGTTCTTGGATAGAAATTATTTTCTATACCGTTTCCTATTTCAGGATCTAATCCATCATATTCAGTAATTACAAATAAGTTAGTAGCCGTTAAGGAGGCTCTTAATGTAATTTTCTCGAAAGGAATTGTATATCCTAAAGAGATATTATCTAGTCTCACAAAATCAGCACGTTGTATATATGCATCTGAGAATAGATTCTGTCCTGAGAATCCTGTATCTAAAACACTAGCATGTGCGTTAGCTGTATAACCTGGCTGACCCACAATTGCATTTGTGTTCCCTCTATCTGATGCTACGTTATTGTAAACATAGTTTCCAAAACTTCCTCTAAACGTAAAGTTTAAATCTAAGTTCTTATATCTAAAGTTATTAGTAAAACCAATAAACGCATCTGGTGTAGCTTTTTTGTAGGCTTGTCTATCTGCTTCAGTAATTTGATTGTCACCGTTAACATCTACATAGGCACCTTCTATAGGGTTACCATCATTATCATATACCTGACGGAACACAAAGAATGTCGATGGATCATAGCCTGGTTTCCATAATTGAATATTATTACCAACACCACCAGAAATTCCACCAGTTTGTATAAAGAAGTTAGGATCATCACTTAAACTTAATTTCGTGATTTCTTGCTCCTGAAAAGTAATATTAAAATTAGTATCCCAGCCAAAGTCTTCTTTCTGAGCAATCACTCCATTTAAGCTAAACTCAATACCTTTACTAGTTATTGCACCTACATTAGTTGTAATTAAATCTGTAAGGTTAGAACCTGCCGGAACAGGAACTGTAGCTAATAAATCTTCAGTTTCTCTGTAATATGCGTCAACTGTACCAGTTAATCTGTTATTAAAGAATCCAAAGTCCAAAGCAACATTATATTGTGTTGTCTCTTCCCATTTAAGATCCTCATCAAAACCTTCTGGCCTTAATGTTTGGATAAAGATAGGCTCTCCATTTACAGATGTACCAAATTGAATATTAGCCTGATTATTTCTAGATGGAGTATAAAGTCCTAAATAACCGTAGTTCTGACCAATTTCTTGCTGACCAGTAACACCCCAACCAGCTCTTAGTTTTAAATTAGAGAAGAACGAGTCTTGCATAAAGTCTTCATTCATCATTTTCCAACCTACGGAAACACCTGGAAATGATCCCCAACGATTGTCTTCACTAAACCTTGAAGATCCATCGCGTCTAAAACTTGCAGAAATCAAATATTTATCAGCAATATCAAAACTTGCTCTTGCAAAATAAGACTCTAAAGCGTTTCTATTAATATCTGTATCTACTGTAATATTGGGTCCAGAACTCTCATCTATATTGGTTCTAATATAAAATTCCTGGAATGCATGACCAGCTGTAATATCTAAAGTTGTGTTGATTGACGCAACATTTTTCTTGTAATTAAAGAAAAAATCTAAAGCTGTATTTCTATTAAGTCCATTAGAAAACCCACGGAATGGAAATGCATCAGGATTATTTGGATTTGCTGCCCGGAAATTATAACCTTTATTTTCGGCATAATCAATACCCGCATTCAAATTAAATCTTAAATCTTTTAAGAACCACATTTTGTAGTCTATATTAAAGTTAGAAATAACTCTTTTTATACGCTGTCTGTCGTTAGTATTATCTAACGAGAATAGTGGATTAGCAGGTGCTAAATTTGCACCCAACTGCGTGTAGTCTCCATTCTCGTCAAAAACCGACTGTGTTGGGTCAAAAGCAACAGCCGCACCGATAGCTCCTCTGTCAGCATAATTAAACTCATCTTGAACACCTCTTGCAACTAAAGTTAATTTTAAGTCGTTATCTAAAAAGCGGTGTACAAAAGACGTATTAAACCCATTACGCTCGTATAAATCACCTAATAAAGGACCTTCTTGAGAAGCATGATTAAAGTTAACTCTGAAGTTAAAATTCTCATATCCTTTAGAAACAGTGATATTATGGATAGCGCCTATTCCAGTCGTATAAATTTTGTCTTGCCAATTGGTATCTGAGTTACCAAAAGTTGAAGGATCAACACCATTTGCTTCTGCTAACTCTCTGTATTGACTTGCATTAAGAACATCTACTTCGTTTGTAACTCTTCTTGAAGACGCTTGTAAACCGTATTCTACTTTTAGAGGTTGATTTGCAGAACCTTTTTTGGTTGTAATTAAAATTACACCATTAGATGCTCTGGAACCATAAATAGCAGTCGCAGAAGCATCTTTTAATACAACAAAATCTTCAATATCTGCTGGGTTAATAGCATTTAAAGCATTAGCACTCCCTTGAGAGCCTCCTCTTTGGTCAATTGGTAAACCGTCAATCACAATAAGGGGATTGTTAGATGCAGACAGAGATGCTCCACCACGAATTCTAATTTCACCACCTTCACCAGCTCCACCACCACCAGATGTAATTCTTACACCTGCAGCTTTACCAGCAATAAGTTGTTGAGGTGCAACAATTGCACCACGGTTAAATTCTTCATCACCAACTTTTTCAACAGCACCAGTAGCGTCTTGTTTGGTAGTTGAACCATAACCAATTAAAACAACTTCGTCTAATTGAGCTGCATCCTCATCAAGAGTGATGTCTATGGTAGATTGACCATTGTATACAACTTCTTGAGTTGTAAATCCTAAATAAGAGAATACCAATGTTTCTCCTTGGTTAACCTCTAAAGAATACTTACCATCAAAATCGGTAGATGTACCTTTAGATGTACCTTTAATAATTACATTTACGCCAGGTAATGGCATAGCGTTTGCCTTATCTGTTATTGTACCCGAGACAGTCGTTTGTGCTGCCAATGTTGCGGGTACCATAATTAAACAGAATAATAAAGCATTTAAGAATGTTTTCATACAATATTTTTAAGTTAATTGCTTAGTTAATTGATTTATATTTTCACTTCTTGGGTTAAATCTATGTAAAATTAGTGTGATTTGTGTGTTAAAAAACATGACATAAGTCACGAAAACGTTTTCGTGTTAAAAACTTTTTAACTAAAATTAACATTTGTAGAAAATTATTGAAAAAATGAAGATTTCGCAATTTTAAATAGTTAAAATTATGACATCCTAAATCCAGCTAGAATTAATTTTAGTTTATCTTCGTCATTTAGCATACTTTTTGTAACTAGAATATGAAGCGAAAAATTACCCTTAAACAAATTGCTCGAGAATTAGATGTTTCTATTTCTACAGTCTCTAAAGCATTGAGAAATAGCGCAGAAATTAGTGAAGATACCAAGCAAAAAGTTCAAGCTTTTGCTAAACTCTATAATTATAGACCTAATAATATTGCTTTAAGCCTTAAAAACAGAAAAACAAATACTATAGGTATAATTATACCAGAAATAGTACATCACTTTTTTTCTAATGTTATAAGTGGTGTAGAAAATATTGCTAATAAGAGAGGTTATAATGTGATTATTGGTCTTTCAAATGAGTCGTTTTCTAAGGAAGTAATTAATATGGAAATGCTTGCTAATGGCAGTATAGATGGATTTATACTTTCTATTTCCAAGGAAACTTTACAATTACAAGATTATCATCATTTTAATGAGACTATAAGTCAAGGTATGCCAATTGTAATGTTTGATAGGGTGGTGCCAGATATAAAATGCGATAAAGTTATAGTAGATGATTTTAACGGTGCTAAAACTGCGGTTAAGAAGCTCATTGATAATGATTGCAAATCTATTGCCTTAATAACTACAAAAGATTATGTAAGTGTTGGTAAACTAAGAACACAAGGTTATCTTGAGGCATTAGAAGAACATCAAATAACACCACAGGCAGAATTAATTTTGAAACTTGATGATACCTTAAATTACGACGAACATTTAGATACCTTAGAAGCAGAAATAGAATCTCTTTTTTCGTCTAATAAAAATATAGATGGTGTGTTTGCTGTTAATGAACTTTACGCATTATCTGCTATGAAAGTAGCTCGTAAATTAGGTTATAAAATACCAGAAGACATTCAGGTGGTTGGTTTTAGTGATGGTGTTTTAGCAAAACATTCAACGCCTGGATTAACAACAGTAAGTCAACATGCTCAACAAATGGGAGAAAAGGCAGCGGATCTATTAATCGATAAGTTAGAGAATGAATTTAATACAGATATAGAAGAAGAATATCAAACGGTTGTAATTACAACGGATTTAATAGAAAGAGAGTCTACCAAATAGAAATTTAACATTGCCAATCTAAAATATTGTATATCTTTACAGCATAAATCAAAACTTATATTTTCACTTCTACACATAAGTTTTGATAAGCGAAGCTTGTCAGAATAGTATTAATTAAACATACTATTTTAATGAAAAAGCGTACACTAGGTTTTTGGGAAATCTGGAACATGAGTTTCGGTTTCTTAGGAATTCAAATGGGATTTGCCCTCCAGAATGCTAACGCAAGTAGAATTTTACAAATTTTTGGTGCCGATGTTCACGAATTGTCGTGGTTCTGGCTAATTGCGCCATTTATGGGGCTAATCGTTCAACCTATAATTGGCCATTACAGTGATAATACTTGGACAAGATTTGGTCGTAGAAAGCCTTTCTTTTTATTAGGAGCTGTTTTAGCATCTATAGGGATGGTACTTATTCCTCAAGCTGATTTTATGATAGCTATTCTTCCAGCGCTATGGGTTGGAGCAGGAATGTTAATGATTATGGATGCGTCATTTAATATTGCTATGGAGCCATTTAGAGCATTGGTAGCCGACAATCTTTCAGATGAACAAACCACCAAAGGATTTAGTATACAAACAGCTTTAATTGGTATTGGTGCGGTAATAGGATCATGGCTTCCTTGGATGTTAGCCAATTGGTTTGGAGTTGCTAAAGTTTCTGAAGAAGGTACAGTTCCAGCCAACCTCTTATGGTCATTTATTATCGGTGCAATAGTATTAATTGTATCTATTTTAATTACCATTTTTACAACTAAAGAATATTCTCCTGAGGAGCTAGCACAATTTGAAGCAGCAAAAAATCCGGATGCAGTTAAAGATGAAGGTGAAGAACAAAAAGCTAAACTGACTGATATTTTTGAAGATTTTAGAAAAATGCCAGAAACAATGAGGCAGTTGAGTTGGGTTCAATTTTTCTCTTGGTTTGCTTTATTCGGAATGTGGGTTTTTGCAGTTCCTGCTATTGCTCAACATATTTATGGATTACCGGCAGAAGACTCTAGTAGTGAGACCTACCAGCAAGCAGGTAACTGGGTAGGTATTCTTTTTGGTATTTATAATGGTATTTCGGCAATATTCGCATTTCTTTTACCTGTATTAGCAAAAAGGATAAGTAGAAAGAAAACCCATGCATATGCACTATTCGTTGGTGGTATAGGTCTAATATTGATCTATTTTATGCCAAATGAAAATTGGCTAATTCTTCCTATGATATGTATAGGAATTGCTTGGGCAAGTATCCTGTCTATGCCTTATGCTATGTTAGCAGGTTCTATTTCAGCAATAAAGATGGGGGTTTATATGGGTATTTTTAATTTTTTCATTGTAATTCCTCAAATTATTAATGGAATAATTGGTGGGCCACTTGTTAAATATGCTTACGGTAATCAAGCAATTTTTGCTTTAATTGTAAGTGGAATAAGTTTTATAATTGCTGGCTTTTTATCATTTAAAATAAACGACAAAAAAGATAAGGTATTGAATGCATAAAAAAGGTTTCATATTCGATTTAGATGGTGTTATTGTAGACACTGCAAAATATCATTTTTTAGCTTGGAAAAAACTTGCCAGCAGTTTAGACATAGATTTTACTGAAGAAGAAAACGAACAACTAAAAGGTGTAAGCAGAGTACGTTCTTTAGAAAAAATATTGTCTTGGGGAAATAAAACAATTTCTGAAGATAAATTTAAGAAACTCATGAGTGATAAGAATGAGGATTATCTCAGCTATATTGCTAAAATGGATGAATCTGAAATATTGCCAGATGTACCAAAAATTTTAGATTACTTAATAGTTAATTCGCAACCTATTGCATTAGGGTCTGCGAGTAAAAACGCCAGAATTATATTAGAACGAGTAGACTTAAAGAAGAAATTTGATGCGATTGTAGATGGAAATGATGTTAGCAAGGCTAAACCAGATCCAGAAGTATTTTTAATAGCAGCAAAACTATTAGATATAGAACCCAAAAACTGTATAGTATTTGAAGACTCAGTAGCAGGCGTTACAGCAGCAAATACAGCGAACATGATCTCAATAGGAATAGGAAGTGAAGATGTATTAGGACATGCAGATTATATCTTCAAAGATTTTACAGAAATCTCAGAAGAATTTTTACAAAAATTAATTAATAATTAAAAAAGAAAGTCTTAAGCTATTAAGACTTTGAAATTACGATATTACATGAATCTCGATTATATAAAACCAAATGAATGGTCAATCATAGAGGAAGGGTTCGATTCAAGTCATGTTAAAGCCTCAGAAAGTTTATTTAGCATCGGAAATGGTGCCATGGGACAACGTGCAAATTTTGAAGAATCTTACTCAGGTCCTACGTTTCAAGGAAGTTATATTGCAGGTGTTTATTATCCAGATAAAACTAGAGTAGGTTGGTGGAAAAATGGCTATCCAGAATATTTTGCTAAAGTACTAAATGCTCCAAATTGGATAGGTATTAATGTTTATATAGGTAATGAGCAATTAGATCTTCATACGTGTAAAAATGTAGAAAATTTTAAGCGAGAGCTTAATATGAAAGAAGGTTGGTTGTCCAGAAGTTTTACTGCAACATTGCCAAATGATATTCAGATAAAAGTAAGTGCTAAGCGCTTTTTAAGTTTAGAAAAGGATGAATTAGGAGCTATAGATTATAGTGTTACACTATTAAATTCAGATGCAGTAATTACGTTTCAACCTTTTCTAGATAGTGGTATTACAAATGAAGATACCAATTGGGATGATAAATTTTGGGATACCTTAAGTGTTTCGCAAGAAGACCAAAGAGCGTTCATCCAAGCCAAGACCATGAAAACAGATTTCTATATATGTACGTTTATGGAATCTCAAATTTTTAATAATGAAATTCAATTAAATATTAAACCAGAGATAGATAAAGCGTCTACACATATTACTTTTTCGTACCAACAAAAAGTTGACAAAGGAGATACATTATCAATTCATAAGTTTGGTGGTTATACAGTTGATAGAAACCACGACAAGTATGAGCTAGTAACTTCAGCTAAATCAGTATTAGATAATACTGTAGCATCTGGGTTTTCAGAATTATTGGAGAAACAGAAAGAGGCTTGGTCTAAGATATGGGATATGGCAGATATCACCATTGAGGGTGATGTAAAAGCGCAACAAGGTATTCGATTTAATATTTTTCACTTAAATCAAACGTATTTAGGAACAGACGCAAGTCTTAATATTGGACCTAAAGGATTTACAGGCGAAAAATATGGAGGAAGTACCTATTGGGATACTGAAGCCTATTGTATTCCATTTTACATGGCTACGAAAGATCAAAGTGTTGCTAGAAACCTTCTGACTTACAGATATAATCATTTAGAAAAGGCTATTGAAAATGCCGAAAAGTTAGGCTTTAAAAATGGTGCTGCATTATACCCAATGGTAACTATGAATGGTGAAGAGTGCCATAACGAATGGGAAATAACTTTCGAGGAAATTCACAGAAACGGGGCAATTGCTTTTGCTATTTTTAATTACCATCGTTATACAGGTGATTTCAGTTACATTCCTGAAATGGGATTAGAAGTACTTATTGGTATTGCACGTTTCTGGCATCAAAGAGCCACATTTTCTACAAATAAAAACAAGTATGTCATTCTCGGAGTAACGGGTCCTAACGAATACGAAAATAACGTCAACAACAACTGGTATACAAATTATATCGCGCAATGGTGTATAAATTATGCAATTGAAAACATAGCAAAAGTACAAGCTTATTACTCTTCAGATTATACACGTATAATGAATAAGTCGAAATTATCTAAGGCTGAAATGAAAGAGTGGAAATCTGTTGCAGACAATATGTATTTTCCACATTCAGATAAGCATCAAGTATATCTTCAACAAGACGGTTTTTTAGATAAAGAATTAATAACAGTTTCAAATTTAGATAAATCACAACGACCAATCAATCAAAAATGGTCTTGGGACAGGATATTACGATCGCCATACATAAAGCAAGCAGATACCTTACAAGGGTTTTACTTTTTTGAAGATCATTTTACAACGGAAGAATTAGAACGTCATTTCGATTTTTACGAACCATTTACAGTTCACGAAAGTTCTCTCTCACCTTGCGTACATAGTATTCAGGCAGCAAAATTAGATCGTATGGAGCAAGCCTACACCTTCTATTTAAGAACGTCACGATTAGATTTAGACGATTATAACCATGAAGTACATGAAGGGCTTCATATTACATCTATGGCTGGTACATGGATGAGTATTGTAGAAGGGTTTGGGGGAATGCGAGTAAAAAACAATCAATTAACCTTTGAACCTAAAATACCTAAACAATGGGATGCATATTCGTTTAAAGTAAATTTCAGACATCAAATATTAAAGGTAATTGTTAATCAAAATGAAACGCATTTTGAATTAGAAGGTAATACAGATTTACAGATTATAGTCAATGGTAAAACAGTAACAATATCGCCGAATAATTTGGTAACCGTTTAAGAGTATTGATTTCGCCTCGAATCAAGAATATTAAAATATAATACGTATGAAACATACATTGAGAATTCTAACAGCATTTGTATTCCTTATTTTGATGTCTTGTAAAGAGAAAGCATCCAATACAGATAAATCTGCTTCATCTGAATCAGTTTTTGTTGAAGTTAATGATATAGAACGAATTGAACCACCAAATTGGTGGGTCGGTTTTAGAAGCGATAGTCTTCAGCTTTTAGTGAAGCATCCCAATATTTCAGATTATATACCTAATATAAATTATTCTGGGATTTCTATTGAGAAGGTTTCAAAAGGAAATAACAGTGACAACTATTTGTTCATCGATTTAAAAATATCAAAATCAACATCTGCTGGTAAATTCAATATTAAATTCAAAAATGATAACGATGAAGAGTTAATAGCCTCTTACGAGTTAAAAGAACGTATAAAACCTGCTGAAGATTATGTGGGTTTTGATAGTTCTGATGCTATTTATTTAATAACTCCAGATCGTTTTGTTAACGGAGTTACAACTAACGATACTCCAATGGCTAAAGAAGGAGGATCGCAATTACAAGAAAAAACTGTTAATAGAAGTGACGATTACGCCAGACATGGTGGAGATATAGCAGGTATCACAAAACATATTGATTATATCCATAACTTAGGTTTTACAGCGGTATGGCCTCAACCATTGTTGACTAATGATATGAAACAAGGGTCTTACCATGGTTATGCAGTCACCGATTTATATGAAATCGATCCACGTTTTGGAAATTTAGAAGAGTACCAAGAGTTGTCAGCTAAGCTAAAAGAAAAAGGCATGAAGTTGGTTATGGATCAAGTCGCAAATCATTGTGGTTTGTACCATTGGTGGATGAAAGATTTACCTTTTAATGATTGGGTGAATCTTCAAGATAATTTTGAAGAGAACTTAGAAAATTGGGGCAATTCATATACTATAAATTCCAATCACAGGCGCACCACAAATCAAGATATTTATGCTTCTAAAGCAGACCACGAAGGTATGAACGAAGGTTGGTTTGTAGCTACAATGCCAGATTTAAACCAACAGAATCCATATATGGCTAAGTACATTATTCAAAATAGTATATGGTGGATCGAGACGGCGCAATTAAGCGGTATTCGTCAGGATACCTATCCTTATCCAGACAAAGATTTTATGAGTGATTGGGCAGGAGCGATTATGACGGAATATCCAAACTTTAGTATCGTTGGTGAGGAATGGAGCTACAATCCATTACTTATTGGCTACTGGCAAGAAGGGGCAAATAATAAAGATGGTTATGATTCTAACCTAAGATCGACCATGGATTTTGCTATGCAGAACTTAGTGGTTGAAGGAATTAAAGAAGAAGAGTCATGGGATAAAGGTTTGGTGAAAATTTATGAAGGTTTAGCTAACGATTTTCATTATGCAAGTCCAAAAGATATTATGGTGTTTCCAGATAACCATGATATGAGTCGCATTTTCACACAAATGGATGGTGATGTTACCAATACAAAAATGGCTATGGCAACTTACGCTATAATGCCAAGAATTATCCAAATGTATTATGGTACAGAAATCTTGATGAACGATTTTGAAAAACCAGGAGATCATGGATTAATTCGTACGGATTTCCCAGGTGGTTGGCAAGGTGATACCGTAAATGCATTTACTGGAGAAGGACTTACCGACGCGCAAAAGGATATGCAATTATTTATTAAAAAGCTATTCAATTATAGAAAGGATAGTAAGGCTATTCATGAAGGTCAAACGGTTCATTTTGCGCCATTTGTAGGTGCCTATTTTTTGTATAGAACTTTAGGAGAAGAAACCGTAGTTTTAATATTAAATAAAAACGAAGACATTATCACTATAGATCTTAATTACCATGACGAAATGGGGCTTAAAGGTAAAACGCTGAAAAATATCATTACTGGCGAAACTATTAAATGGGGAGATGTGATGGATCTAAAATCTAAAGGTGTTACAATACTAACAACTAAGCTTTAAACATGAAAAAAATAATTTTTATTTTAATTATTTGCTTAAGTTTTTCATGTAAAAGTGAAAAAGAGGTTAAAGACGATAAGTTTGAAGTGAAGGTAGAAGATGCGACTTATAAATTGGAAAACGTAGATGATGCCATACTATTTGCTGGAGAATTAATGAGAGTCAATAGTTTTCCATCAAATTATATCACACCAAGACCAGTTGATGTTTGGTTACCAAAAGACTATTCAAAAGATAACAAATATAGTGTGCTGTACATGCACGATGGGCAAATGTTGTTTGATAGTACCGCAACGTGGAATAAGCAAGAATGGAAAGTCGATGAGTGGGCAACGGAATTAATGGATACAGATAAAACCAAAGATTTTATTGTAGTAGCCATACACAACATTCCACAAATTCGTTGGCAAGATTTATACCCTCAAAAGTCGTTTGATTTTATTGATGAAAGCATCAAAGATTCTTTGGTGGATATTGCAGGTAGTAAAAATATAAAGCTCAATGGTGACAACTATTTAAGATTTTTGGTTGAAGAATTAAAACCTATAATTGATAGTTCATATTCTGTCTATACAGATATGGAAAATACCTTTGTTATGGGCTCAAGTATGGGAGGTTTAATGTCAATGTACGCCATAAGTGAATATCCCAAGGTTTTTGGTGGTGCTGCATGTTTATCTACACATTGGCCAGGAGCAATGCCAATGGAAGACAATCCATATCCTGAAGCTATTTTTAATTATATGGAAGCCAATTTACCGAAAGCAGGTGACCACAAATTATATTTTGATTATGGTAACAAAACCTTGGATCAACATTACCCTAAATACGCACCAAGAGTTGATGAAATCCTAAAAGGAAAAGGCTATACAGAAAAGGATTCGAAGAACTTATTTTTTGAAGGAACAGATCATTCTGAAAATTCATGGAATCAGCGCTTAGATCAACCATTAACATTTTTTTTAGGTAAATAGTACCTCATTCTAAACTCGTTTTAGAACCACAAAAAGTAATAATATGAAACAAATAATTCTATATATATCGGTTTTACTATTTACGGTATCAATAGCTGCACAAAATTCAAGCCGAACCTATAAATCGCATAATGAAGAAAACAACATATTTTCGGTGACAACCAACGATGGTAAATATATGTTCAAGTTTTATTCAAAAGACATACTTGAAACAAGTTTTATTCCAAATGGTGAGAGTCAACAAAATGAATCACATGCCGTAGTGATGCAACCAGAGGCTGTAGAAACTTCTTATAGCTATGTAGGAGATGATATCACATTTGCAAGTGAAGGCATAGCTGTTACTGTTACCACTAAACCTTTTAAAATCAGCTATAAATACAAAGACCAACTCATCACATCCGAAAACCGTGGCTATTACAAAAGTGTACACCAACCCATGGACATGGTAAAAGGCAATATTGTAGCCGATTCGACCGAAAAAATAGAATTCAACCTCACCAAAGATGAAGTTTTATATGGTGGAGGTGCAAGAGCCTTAGGTATGAATCGCAGAGGCAATCGTTTACCATTATTCAACAGAGCGCATTACGGCTATGAAACCGAATCTAAACTGATGAATTTCACCATGCCTATTGTACTGTCATCAAATAAATACATGATTCATTTCGATAACGCACCAATTGGATATTTAGATTTAGACAGTAAAGGTGATAATACGTTGACTTACGAAACTGTGTCAGGTCGTAAAACCTATCAAGTCATTGTTGGAGACACATGGTATGACATCATGGATAATTACACCAACTTAACAGGAAAACAACCCATGTTACCACGTTGGGCATTAGGTAATTTTTCAAGTCGATTTGGCTACCATTCGCAAGAAGAAGTAGAAACGACGATTGATAAGTCTAAGGAAGAAGAAATTCCAGTCGATGCTATTATTCTCGATTTATACTGGTTTGGAAAGGATATAAAAGGAACTATGGGAAATCTTGAATTTGATAAAGATTCATTTCCTACTCCAAAGCAAATGATTAAAAATTTGAAGTCTAAAAATGTCGAAACCATATTAATTACAGAACCTTTTATTTTAACCACATCTCACCGTTGGGAAGAAGCAGTTAGAGAAGGTGTTTTAGCAAAAGATTCCATCGGAGATCCTGCTAAATATGATTTCTACTTTGGTAATACAGGCATCATTGATATTTACAATCCAAAAGGTGAACAATGGTTTAAAAATATCTATAAGGGTTTAGCGAAAATGGGAGTCAACGGATTTTGGGGAGATTTAGGTGAGCCAGAAGTGCATCCTAACTGGGTACAACATCATACAGGCTCAGCACCTGAAGTCCATAATATTTACGGACACGATTGGGCAAAATTAGTTTATGAAGCTAGTATAGAAGCCAACTCAAATAAACGACCATTTGTTCTCATGAGAGCAGGTTATTCTGGCTCACAACGCTATGGGATGGTACCTTGGTCTGGTGATGTGAACCGAACTTGGGGAGGCTTGCAGAGTCAGCCAGAAATAGCATTACAGATGGGCATGCAAGGTTTGGCCTATATGCACTCTGATTTAGGCGGATTTGCTGGAGCCAACTTAGATGATGAATTGTATGTGCGTTGGTTGCAATATGGAGTATTTAATCCAATTTTTAGACCACACGCACAAGAAGATCTGGCAAGTGAACCGGTTTTTCGGAGCGATAAGGCAAAACGCTTAGCAAAGTTTGCCATAGAGATGCGTTATCGCATGCTACCTTATAATTATCATTTAATGGCTGAAAATCATATTGACGGTAAACCGTTAATGCGACCATTATTTTTCGAAGAACCAAATAATCCTGAGCTTTTCAACTATTCAAAAACGTATTTATGGGGAAATGATATTTTGGTTTCGCCTGTTTTAGAAGCAGGAAAAAAAGAACAGAAACTTTATTTTCCAAAAGGTTCTTATTGGTTTAATATTGAGAATGATAAATTAATCGAAGGCGGACAAACCAAAACAATAGAATTAAATGAAGCCTTCATTCCAACTTATGTTAGAGCAGGTGCGTTTATTCCGTTGGCTAAGTCGATGCAATCTACAAAGGATTACGACGCTAACTTTATTCAATTACAGTATTATCATCATGAATCAGTTGAAGAATCAGAACGTGAGTTTTACTTTGATGATGGTAAAATGGTTAATGCTATTGAAAAAGAACAATATCAAATTCTAGAATTTGAAGCTGAGATTGAAGGCCGTTGGTTAGAAATTGACTTCGAAGCTGAAATTGGTAAAAATTATGCATCAGAAACAAAAACTGTAGAGTTAGTGATTCATAATATTGCCAAGAAACCAAAACGAATAAAAATTGGTAATGACAAAGTCAATGGCATATATAATGAAGACTATAATACCTTAACCTTAACTATCTCTTGGGATACCAAGGAAGACAAACAAATCAAAATCAAACTTAAAAGATAACCAGTTGTCATTTCGAGAGAACCAAGTATGAGTGACGAGAAATCTCATAATTAAAGATGAAAAAACAAAATTTAGTTATAATCGGACTTTTGATATTAAGCACAATAGCATGTAAAGATGAATCTAATTCAACAACTACTGAGCCTAGTCAAAATAAAGAAATTAAAACGCAAATGAAGAAAAAAGAAGTCGTTTACCAAGTCTTTACACGTTTATTCGGTAACACAAATACCACCAATAAACCTTGGGGAACACTAGAAGAAAATGGAGTAGGAAAGTTTAATGACTTTACAGATAAAGCTTTAGAAGAAATTAAAGATTTAGGCGTGACACATATTTGGTATACTGGAGTGCCGCATCACGATGTGATTACTGAGTACACCAAATACGGCATTTCAAACGACGATCCAGATATTGTAAAGGGTCGCGCAGGTTCACCATATGCGGTTAAGGATTATTATAATGTCAATCCAGATTTAGCAGAAAACGTGGACAACAGACTACAAGAGTTTGAATCTTTAATAGAAAGAACGCACAACGCAGGCCTAAAAGTCATTATAGACATTGTCCCTAATCACGTAGCTCGTAATTACCAAAGTTTAACCAATCCGGAAGGTACTAGTGATTTTGGTGCGGAGGATGATAAAACAAAAACCTACGATGTAAATAACAACTTCTACTACAATCCAGGAGAAACTTTTAAAGTCCCTGAGTGGAAAAACGGTTACCAACCTTTAGGAGGTGAAGATCATCCCATGGCAGACGGTAAATTTTCAGAAGTCCCAGCGAAATGGACAGGAAACGGATCACGAGCATCACAACCCGATATGAACGATTGGTACGAAACCGTAAAAGTAAATTATGGTGTATCACCAGATAGCAAAAAAGACTTTGACGAATTGCCAGAAGGTTTTGATAATGAAGATTATAAAAAGCATTACGAATTTTGGAAAGACAAAACCATACCAAGTTCATGGAAAAAGTTTAAAGACATTGCCTTATACTGGACGGCAAAGGGTGTTGATGGCTTCCGGTTTGATATGGCAGAAATGGTACCAGTAGAATTCTGGAGTTATATGAATTCGCATATAAAAATGAAAAATCCAGATGCGTTTTTGTTAGCTGAGGTTTATAATCCGAGTTTATATCGCGATTACATTAAAAAAGGTAAAATGGATTATTTGTATGATAAAGTTCAGTTGTATGATACATTAAAACACGTCATGCAAGGTCACGGAAAAACCGATAATATTCCACCAATATTAGATGACTTAAGTGATATTGAGCATCACATGCTTCATTTTTTAGAAAACCATGATGAACAACGCATTGCAAGTCCAGATTTTGCAGGTGATGCTTTAAAAGGAAAACCAGCAATGGTGGTCTCAGCAACCTCTACTACAGCACCAACGATGGTGTATTTTGGACAGGAATTTGGCGAGCCTGGCGCAGAAGATTTAGGTTTTGGAGACCCAACCAGAACATCGATTTTCGATTATGGCGCTGTACCAAGTATGGTAAGATGGGTAAATGATAAACAATTCGATGGAGGTCAATCCACCAAGGAAGAATTAGAACTTCGAGATTTTTATAAGCGTCTATTAAACTTTACGATTAATAGTTCTGCACTCATGGGTGATTATCAAGATATCCATTTATACAATCAGCAAAATACAGAATGGTATAATGATAAGGTGTTTAGTTTTGTGCGTTGGTCTGATGATGAACAACTGATTATCGTTTCCAACTTTAATGCGGAAAACACCTTTGGATTTGAATTACAATTACCAGAAGATTTGGTTAAAAAATTAAAACTTAAAGATGGTGAATATCTTGTGAAAGATCAATTATATAATGAGTACAATTCAACTTTAAAAGTTAAAAATGGTAAAGCACAAGTACGAGTTGACATTAAGCCATTACAATCATTTATTCTGAAAATAGAATAGGAACTAAACAAAATGAAAAACTTACTAATCTTGGCTTGTGTAGTGTTTAGTGTTTGGTCTTGTTCAAACAAAAATAAATCTATGTCCTCTTTTGAACAAAGTTCTAATTTAGACAAGTACCAACCTGAAGATTATGTGAAATTACCCCATCCTGAATGGACTAAAAACTCGACGATTTATCAACTAAACACGAGACAATTTAGTGAAGAAGGCACTTTTAAAGCCGCTCAAAAACAACTACCAAGACTTAAAGATTTAGGTGTAGATATTATCTGGCTGATGCCAATTCATACCATTGGAGAAAAAAATAGAAAAGGAAGTTTAGGAAGTCCATATTCAGTAAAAGACTATTACAGTGTCAATCCAGAGTTCGGTACTCTTCAAGATTTAAAAGATTTTGTAAATGCAGCACATCAGCAAGATATGTATGTCATTTTAGATTGGGTGGCTAATCATACCGCTTGGGATAATCATTTGGTAACCGAACATCCGGATTGGTACGATAAAGATTATAAAGGTGATTTTAGACCAACACCTTGGTGGGATTGGAGTGATATTATTGATTTAGATTACAACAAGCCAGAAGTAAGACAATACATGACGGAAGCTTTAAAATATTGGGTAAAAGAAGCTAATGTAGATGGTTACCGTTGTGACGTTGCAGGATTTGTTCCGATAGAATTTTGGAATAACGTCCGTAAAGAATTAGACGCTATAAAACCCGTTTTTATGTTGGCGGAATGGGAATCGAGAGATCTTCACGCTGAAGCATTTGACATGACCTATGCTTGGAGCTGGAATGAAGCGGTTCACAACATATGTAAAGGGCAAGCCGATGTAAATAAATTGTATGTCTATTATTCGTGGAACGAGAGTGCATTTCCAGAGAATAGCATGCGCATGACGTTCGTTAGCAATCATGATAAAAACGCATGGGAAGGTACCATGTATGAGCAATTTGGTGACGGTTTAGAGGCGGCAATAGCCTTATCAGTTATTGGTGAAGGTATGCCACTTATGTATAACGGTCAGGAGGCTGGTAATGAAAAACGATTAGAGTTTTTTGAAAAAGATGCTATTAATTGGCAGTCGCATCCGATAGGCGATTTATATCAGAAGCTGTTCCGTTTAATGAAACAAAATACAGCATTATGGCATGCTAAATGGGGCAACAGAATGATAAAAGTCCCTAATAATTTCGAAAGTGATGTATTTAGCTTTGTACGACAAAATGATAAGGATAAAGTGTTTGCGGTATTTAATTTTTCACCAACAAAGAAAGCTGTTAAATTTAAAGAAGCCCTTTATCAAGGTAATTACAGAGATTTTGAATCTGAAGAAAGCCTAGTTTTGGATGAAAACACAATTCTAGATTTAAAACCTTGGAGCTATAAAATATATATCAAATAAAACCTAATTGTAATAATGAAAATTAGAATCACATTAATAATACTCAGCCTAATGCTCACAAATTGTAAGAACAACCCTAAAGCGGCGGATGTAAAAGCAAATTTAGTTGACCCTTCTGGCTCTGATGCACCCTTTATTTGGGAAGGAGCGAATCTTTATTTTTTACTAACCGATCGTTTTAATAATGGCTATACCTCAAATGATATCAACTT
Source organism: Winogradskyella sp. (assembly GCF_965656915.1). Lineage (GTDB taxonomy): Bacteria > Bacteroidota > Bacteroidia > Flavobacteriales > Flavobacteriaceae > Winogradskyella. Next base: position 58,796 of record NZ_CBFHMI010000004.1, read on the forward strand.
TGATAGAACAAAAGAAACTGGCAAATTAAGAGGGTTCAAAGGAGGTGATATCAAAGGAATAACTCAAAAAGTAAAAGAAGGCTATTTTACAGATTTAGGCATCAATGCCATTTGGATGACACCAATTGTTGAGCAAATACATGGCGGAACCGATGAAGGTACAGGTGTTACTTATGGATTTCATGGCTATTGGGCAAAAGACTGGACACGTATAGATCCTAATTTTGGTACAAAGGAAGATTTACACGAGTTGGTTAAAGAAGCGCACGCTAAAGGTATTAGAATTGTATTAGATGCGGTTATTAATCATACAGGACCTGTTACAGAGAAAGACCCAGTTTGGCCAAATGATTGGGTGCGTACTGATAAACAATGTTCTTACGACAACTACGAAAACACGGTGAGTTGCACATTGGTTGCAAACCTTCCGGATATTAGAACTGAAAGTAATGAGAATGTCGATTTACCATCGCAACTAGTTGAAAAATGGAAAACAGAAGGACGTTACGAACAAGAAATTAAAGAACTTGATGCGTTTTTCGAAAGAACGGGCTATCCTAGAGCTCCTCGTTTTTATATCATTAAATGGTTAACGGATTACATTACAGAATTTGGTGTGGATGGTTACAGAGCAGATACTGTTAAACATACCGAAGCCTATGTATGGGAGGAATTTAAAACAGAGTGCGATTATGCATTTTCTGAATATAAAAAGAATAATCCTGACAAAGTTCTAGATGACAATGACTTCTATTTGGTTGGTGAAGTATACAACTATGGCATTAGCGGTGGGAAATTTTTCGATTATGGCGATAAAAAAGTAAACTATTACGATAACATGTTCTCTGGTCAAATAAATTTTGAATTTAAATGGAACGCAAAAGAATTTGATTATCAAAATCTTTACATGAGATATTCAACTGTTTTGAATAATGAATTAAAACGTTTTGGAGTCTTAAACTATTTAAGTTCTCATGATGATGGAAGTCCATTTGACCCATCTCGAGAAAAGCCATTAGAAACTGCCAACAAACTTTTGTTATCTCCTGGAACTTCTCAAGTATATTATGGTGATGAATCGGCTAGGTCATTGATAATAGAAGGAACTGTAGGTGATGCGACATTACGTTCTTTTATGAATTGGGATGATATACAAGAAAGTGGTAAGACTAAAGATATTCTAACCCACTGGCAGAAACTAGGTCAGTTTAGAGCTAAACATCCTGCGATTGGTGCTGGGATTCATCAAATGATTACTTCACAACCCTATTACTTTTACAGAAGCTACCAAAAAGATGACTTTAAAGATCTAGTGGTAGTTGGTTTGGATGTACACAAAGGACCTAAATCGATTGATGTATCTAAAATATTTAAAGACGGTGATACGTTACACGATGCGTATTCAGGTATAACTTCTAAAGTAGAAAACGGTCGGGTAGCAATAGATTCAGACTATGATGTTGTATTATTAGAACAGAAATAATTATGAAATTTCATTTATTAAAAACTTTAGCAATACTGTTTTTGTTCTCATGTTCTAATGAGGACAATCTAGTTGTAGAAAGTGAATCTCCGAACAACGCAATTAAGGTGAATTTTAGTTTAAATAATCAAGGACGACCGTATTACGTTATTCATTTCAAAAATAGTGTCATTGTTGATACCTCTTATATGGCTTTTGAATTTAAAGATTCAAAATTATTAACTGATAATTTTAAGATTTTACGAACTTCAAAAACATCTTTGAATGAAACCTGGCAAATGCCTTGGGGAGAACAAATTGATGTGGTTAATAATTACAATCAACTTAAGATTGAGCTCCAAGAAATCTCAGATTTAAAACGAAAATTAAACATCGTTTTTAAAGTCTACGATGATGGTATAGGTTTTCGTTATGAATTCCCAGAGCAAGAAGGTTGGACAGAAGCTTTAATAAAAGAAGAGCACACGGAATTTAATCTTACTGAAGATTATAAAACGTTTTGGATACCTGGCGATTGGGATATCTATGAACATTTATATAGTACAACAGAACTTTCAGAAATAGATGCTAAGGCGTATGCTGAACACGTGAATTTAGCACAAACATATATTCCTGAAAATGCGGTTAATACACCAGTAACTATGGTTGGTAAAAATGGAATTCATTTAAGTTTTCATGAAGCTGCATTAGTAAATTATTCTGGTATGACTTTGAAAGTTGATACTGAGAATTTGAATCTCAAAAGTGAATTAGTAGGTTCAGAAAACACAGATTATAAGGTTAAGCGAAGTTTGCCATTTAATACACCGTGGAGAACTATTCAGATTACAGATAACGCACCAGATTTAATAGCATCTAATCTTATTGTAAATTTAAATGAACCCAATAAAATTGGTGACGTATCATGGTTCACACCTATGAAATATACAGGTGTTTGGTGGGAAATGCACTTAGGAAAATCCTCTTGGGACTATGGCATGACACAAGATATGAATACGTGGACCGACCCAGGAAAGTCCAACGGAACCCATGGAGCAACTACAGAAAATGTAAAGCGATTTATTGACTTTTCAGCTAATAACAATATAGGTGGAGTTTTAGTAGAAGGTTGGAATACAGGCTGGGAGCATTGGATAGGCTTTGAAGAAAGAGAAGGTGTCTTTGATTTTGTAACTCCATACCCAGATTACGATATTGATGAAGTGACACGCTATGCTAAAGAAAAAGATGTAGAAATCATAATGCATCATGAGACCTCTGCAGCCACAGAAACCTATGAAAAACGGCGGGACACGGCTTACGCACTAATGCAGAAGTATGGTATGCACGCCGTAAAATCAGGATATGTTGGTAAGATTTTACCAAAAGGAGAATATCACCATGGGCAGTATATGGTTAATCAATATAATAATGCAGCTATCAAAGCTGCTGAATATGAAGTTGCCGTTAATGCGCACGAACCTATTAAAGCAACAGGTTTAAGACGAACATATCCAAATATTATTTCGCGAGAAGGTCTAAGAGGACAAGAATTTAATGCCTGGGCAGAAGATGGAGGTAATCCACCTGAGCATTTGCCAATTGTTGCATTCACAAGAATGTTGGCTGGTCCTATTGATTTTACACCTGGAATATTCAATATTAAATTCGACGAATACAAACAAAATAATCAGGTCAATACAACCTTAGCACAGCAATTAGCCTTGTATGTTGTGATTTATAGTCCTATACAAATGGCCGCTGATTTAGTAGAGCATTACGAAGCTAACCCAGAACCATTGCAGTTTATCCGAGATGTTGGCGTAGATTGGGAAAAATCCTTAGTTTTAAATGGCGAAGTTGGTGATTATGTGACCATTGCAAGAAAAGAACGAGAAACCGGAAATTGGTTTGTTGGAGGAATAACTGATGAAAACTCTAGAGAAATTGAATTAAACTTTGATTTCTTAGATGAGTCAGAAAACTATAAGGTAATTATTTATAAAGATGGAGAAAATGCGCATTGGAACGATAATCCATTAGATATTGATATTCAAACTATTGAAATAGATAAAAACTCTACCTTAAATGTAAAACTTGCTGAAGGTGGTGGTTTTGCCATAAGTTTGAAAAAGAAATAAAAATTTGTCCCTATGAAAAAATTAGTAACTTTACTACTATTAAGTACATTTTCAGTTGTGCTTAATGCGCAGATAGATGGAGTTGGTGTTAATACAACAGATCCCAAGAGTACTTTGGATATTAATGGCAATTTGTCTATTAAACACATAAAACTCACACCCGTAGATGCTTCACTACAAGAGATAGATGATGGTGTATATATTTCCATAGAACCTTTTTCTTCAGGACAACAGTTTCGATTACCAGATGCAATAGAATTTCCAGGCAGACTATATTCTCAGAAATATAGATAATTCAAATGATGCTTCAATCGTCCCTCAAGGAACAGGTGTTGAGTTTTTTGCAGGTGACAATAGTACTACCGGAACAACAAATGTAACTTTAAGTGGAGCCAACGTAACAACCAAAACTTTAATTTTTGTTAGTGACGGAGAAAACTGGACATACGGTCATCTTGGTTTTTAGTGCAATTTTAACAATCTCAAGTGTTACATTCTAATATGTAAGATAGTCTCTTAAATAACGACTACTTATAATATTGTAACTTTGCTACTACATAACTTGAGTTTTTTGGATATAAACAATAACATAGAATCACCTTTTATTATTAAGGTTAGCTTCAATAAATTATTAAATCAGTATGAAAATTTAATTACTGCAGATAATGATTTTATTGCGTCTAATGCACGTCGTGTGATAAAAATAGCAGAAGAAAATCCTATTTTAAGGGACGGCTTTAGTGACTATTCAATTTTTGAGAAATACGAAAAAGAAATAGAAGGAATATTACAAGATTCATTCAGTCCTATATTGACAAAGAATGAAATTAAAACAGCGACAATTCCTTTTCAAAATTTTATTTTTAATTCTTCTGAGCGATTTAATGCTATATTAGAAACTGCTGGTAAGGACTTTGAGTTGGAAATAAAAAATATGCCAACAGATCAAACCTATATTATAGCTTGCACAATCATATTAAACTTTTGTTACGGTTATAGTTTAAACTTTAAACGTCCATTTTTTTAAGAAATACCTGATGCAAACGGTATATTAAGATATTACAAGATTCTGTATAACGCCGATTTTACGGAAATCGCACCAAAATCATCTGCTCCAAAAATTACTCAGGAAGATTATGACGAGTTATTGGATAATTTTGAGAACATTGACCTTTGGAAAGAGAAATTTCCACCTAATAGTTATGAATTTAAGGGCTTTGTAATTTCAAATATTTTCGATGTTACGGACGATCAATCGATTTCTAATATTAAATCATCATTAATTGGTGAAGATAAACGCAAGAGTGAAAACTTTATGAAAAGTTTTCATGAAATTTTCCGTTCGCTATTAGGGTTAAAAGATATAAAAGTTGGTTTTTCTATTTATATAGAAGAGGATGAAAGCTTTGAACGTGTTTATGGTGTTGGGATGGAAAGTTATCTTTTAAATGATAATGCGACATTAAAATGTTCTGAGGCAATGTGTAACTGGTCTTACCAGACCTTAATGAAGGATAAGAAGTTTTATGCGGTTTCTGATGTAGATAAGTTTTGTAAAATATCTAAAGGAAAGGCTCCTCAGTACAAAGCATTAAAAGAACAAGGCATTAAAAGTGCCATTTTAGCTCCAATTGCTAATGAGCAAGGACTAATGGGTATTTTGGAAATTGTTTCTGATAAACCTAAAGTTTTAAATAGTATTAACGCGAACAAATTGGTGGATGTGATGCCATTTATTGTTTCGGCTGTTGAACGTTCTAAAAATGAAGAAGCGAATTTAGTAGAAGCCATTATTCAAAAAGAATGCACATCTATACACTCTAGTGTACATTGGAAATTTGTTCAGGAAGCAAGAAATTATATAAAAACAGAATTTAATACAGGAGAATCGCCAACCTTTAAGAAAATTGCATTTGAGGATGTATATCCATTATTCGGGCAGATTGATGTAAAAGAATCATCAAAAGCAAGAAATAATGCTACTCAAAAAGATTTATCCCTTCAGTTAAGTCTGGCGGAAAAAATCTTAAATAAAACATTAGAAGAAAAAAGTTTACCAATCTACGAGCAAATAAAGTTTCAAATTATTGAATTCAATAACGATTTAAAAACAAATTTCAAAGTAGATAGTGAACATGCAATAACCGTGTTTTTAAGAGATGAGGTGAAACCGGTTTTTGAATTAATTGCACAAACAGAGTCTGCCGTAAAAGAAGACATTGAAGATTACTTCAGTAAAATAGATGATGATTTAGATGTTATCTATTTTTACAGAAGGCATTATGATGATACGGTTAAGTTAATTAATACTAATATGTCATCATTAATAGATGAAAAACAAGTTGAGGCTCAGAAAATGTATCCGCATTTCTTTGAACGTTTCAAAACTGACGGTGTAGAGCACAATATGTATATTGGTGAATCTATAACAAAGCACGATAGCTTTAACATGATTTATCTTTATAATCTGAGGTTATGGCAACTTCAGGTAATGTGTGAGATGGAAAATGAATATTACCAAAGTCAACATGAGTATCCTCTAGGATTAGATGTCGCATCTATGGTATTGGTGTTTAATCAACCGTTATCTATCCGTTTTAGAATGGATGAAAAACGCTTTGATGTAGACGGAACTTACAATGCACGATATGAAGTTGTAAAAAAACGCGTCGACAAAGCATTTATAAAAGGCACCGAAGAACGTATTACTGAAAAAGGTAAACTTACTATAGTTTATTCTCAAAAAGAAGACGAGGAAGAATATGTGAGATACATTAGATTCTTACAGTCTAAAAATGTTCTGGATTATGATTTAGAAATTCTTGAGCTCGAAGATTTACAAGGCGTTACTGGATTAAAGGCGTTGAGAGTGAATATACTTTATCACAATGAAAATGATGATAAAAATTTCTATACTTACGATGATTTAATGGAAACTATTAAATCTTAAAAATTCTTTTATCCACTTTATTTTGCTGAAAATTGTAGGTTGTGGCCTTTTCTGGTATCACATCTTCAATTTCAATTCCCGGATTATTCTTTACCGCAATTCCAAAAGAAATTAAAGAGACAATAATACCAATCATAAACACCGTGTATGTGATTCTTAATAATCTGTATTTACGCTCAAGTACTTTACCTAAAAAGTATAAATCTTTGGTCAGCGCTTTGTATATATAGTCCTTGTCTTGTACCATTTCTTTTATGGCCCATTCAAATTCATCCAATTCCATTTTATGAAAGTTTCCAAAGAAACTTAAATTCACTTTTTGGTTTTTTACATCTTCTTTAGTGAATTGACCACTAGTAACATTAGGACGTGTGGCAATAATCGATAAAACCATAGATATCACACAAAACAAGGTAAAAATAACAGTAGGCCATGTGAGATAAGGGTTAGTATCTAATTTAGATATTAAATTTGCCAAGACAACAGAAATAATAATAGCATTTACTGATAATAAAATATTGGCTTTAGTATCTGCAATGTCACTTAACTTTATATGATTTCTCAATGCTACCCTATAGAATGTTTGCACACCACGATCTGGACTTTCACTTTTGTAACGTGCTTTGTACTTCGCCTTAAGTTTTTCAATGTTAATTTTTCTTTTACGCTTTTTCTTTTTGCCCATTAATTTGGCAAGGTTTTTTTCCTTTCTTGGTTGCCAATTTTTTAAAGCATATTCTGTATGGTATTGATGTTTCTCCGTTAAGACTTTAATATTTTCAGCGCGCCACTCTGCCGGAGAATAGGACTTAATACCACGTAACTCTAGTTCTATTCTTAAAAATTCACTAGCTTCATTGAAGTACTTCTTTCCAAAATGCGAAGCATCTGCATCTCGAATTATTTTTTCAAGTTTATTGGTCGGTGTTGAATCAAATTTAGTGGCCATTATACAATCTGAAACAGACTTAATAATGTTTTTACCAACACCTTTGCTCTTTAAAAAGGTTTCAGCAATTTTCACACTTTCAGCTTCATGATTTTCAGAACTTATCGTGTAGCCAACATCATGCAGTAATGCTGTTAATTCTAAAATTTCAGCCTCTTCTTTCGTAATATCAGAGTTTTCTATAAGTTCTCTTGTGCTTTTTAAAACCCGTTCTGTGTGTGTATTATTATGATAAATAAATGTGTTAGGAAGTTCCTCTTTTAATAGGTTAAACACAAATTCTTGTGTGTCTTCAATAAGAGACTTTGCCATAAAGGGTTTAAATTTTAGAATTAGGTCTAAATTACGAAAAATACAAGACTTAACATTTTATTAAATGCAAGGCAACCTTCGAAGTTGTATTTTTATAAAGTGACAAGACAATGTAATATTTCCATGTATTTGTCGACAAAACTTAAACAACATTTCAACCAAAAATAACTTTTGGTTTCATTTTATGAAATTAAAAATAGCGAATACCTTTAATAACGAATTACCATCTGATCCTATCCGGGAAAATACGAGACGAAAAGTATTTAATGCTACACACTCTTACGTTCTTCCTAAAGTACCTTCAAACCCTAAATTAGCTCATGCTTCAAAAGAAATGGCTCAGAATTTAGGTATAAGTGAAGAAGAACTACAATCTGAAGAATTTTTAAATATATTTTCTGGTACAAAAGTATATCCTAAAACCAAACCTTATGCCATGGCTTATGCAGGACACCAATTTGGAAATTGGGCTGGGCAATTAGGTGATGGCAGAGCTATAAATCTATTTGAAATTAAGCACAATGATAAACGCTGGGCTTTGCAGCTTAAAGGCTCAGGAGAAACACCGTATTCTAGACAAGGAGATGGATTGGCGGTTTTAAGATCTTCAATAAGGGAATATCTGTGTAGTGAAGCCATGCATCATTTAGGAATACCTACAACCAGAGCATTGAGTTTAATGTTGTCCGGAGACGATGTTTTGAGAGATATGCTTTACGATGGTAATGCCGACTATGAAAAAGGAGCCATTGTGTGTCGTGTAGCACCAACCTTTATTCGTTTCGGAAATTTTGAGTTGTTTGCAGCAAGACAAGACCATATAAATCTAAAAAAGATAACCGATTATACCATTAAATACTTCTTTTCGTCCTTAGGTAAACCATCGAAAGACACTTATATCAAGTTTTTTAGTGAAGTGTCACAACGGACGTTAGAGATGATTGTACATTGGCAACGCGTAGGTTTTGTCCATGGTGTCATGAATACCGATAACATGTCTATTCTAGGTTTAACTATAGATTATGGCCCTTACGGTTGGCTCGAAGGCTTTGATTTTGGATGGACGCCAAACACTACAGACCGCCAGAATAAACGCTATCGATATGGTAACCAGCCTAATGTTGGTCTATGGAACCTGCTGCAGCTCGCAAATGCCTTATATCCTTTGGTTGAAGATGCAGAACCATTTGAAAATATCTTAAATCAATTTCAAAAAGATTTTGATGATAAATCACTAGACATGATGCGTTCTAAGTTAGGCTTGCAATTAAAGGATTCAGAGGATTCCAAGTTAATAGAGCGTTTAGAACAGTGCCTTTTACTCACAGAAACGGATATGACTATTTTCTTCAGGAATTTAGCTAATTGTAAGAAAGAAAATTCGAAAAATAATTTAGATAGTATTTCTGAAGCCTTTTATAAACCAGAAGAGTTAAAAGATGTAGTAATAGAGCAATGGCAATCTTGGTTTAATGCGTATCATCAAAGGTTAAAAATAGAGAATTTATCAGATATTGAAAGAAAGGAAATAATGAATGCTGTAAATCCTAAGTATGTGCTAAGAAATTATATGGCACAATTGGCAATTGATGATGCTAACAAAGGTGATTATAATTTAGTGGATGAATTATTTCAAGTCCTCAAAAAACCATATACTGAGCAGCCGGAATTTGAGAAATGGTTTGCAAAACGCCCAGAATGGGCAAGGCATAAAGTAGGCTGTTCTATGTTGTCTTGTAGTTCTTAAATTAAAATTAGAAACGGTCTATTGAGCCCAGTCAAAATACATTAAAACGATAAATATGAAAGCCATTTGGAATAATCAGGTTATAGCAGAAAGCAACAATACAGTTGTTATAGAAGGAAATCACTATTTCCCACATGATAGTATAAATAAAGAATTTTTTAAATCTAGCGAAACGCATACAGTTTGCCCTTGGAAAGGGACAGCATACTATTATACCTTAGATGTAGATGGTAAAGAAAACACAGATGCAGCTTGGTTTTATCCACAAGTTTCAGAATTGGCTAAAGGCATTAAAAACCATGTTGCGTTCTGGAGAGGTGTAGTAGTAGAAGAGTAGAGGTATACTGAACTAAATTCAGCATAAAATGAAAAGCAAAAAACTCAAAATAGAGAATAAAAAAGGATTTGTACTCAATGCCTCTTTAGAGCTTCCTGCGAATCAAAAACCAAACTACTATGCCATTTTTGCACATTGTTTTACATGTAGTAGTAGTTTAAATGCAGTGAGACATGTGAGTAGAGCTTTAACTCAAGATGGTTTTGCTGTAGTACGATTCGATTTTACAGGTTTGGGTCGCAGTGAAGGTGAATTTGCGGATAGTCATTTTTCTGCAAATGTTGAAGATTTAATGGATGTTCATGCCTACATGAAAAAGCACTACGAGGCTCCAAGTTTGTTGATTGGTCATTCTTTGGGTGGTGCAGCTGTACTGGTAGCGGCTTCTGAGTTAGATGCTGTAAAAGCAGTTGCGACCATTGGAGCACCAGCGACGGTAAACCATGTAAAGCATTTGTTTACACATCAAGTGGAAGATGTAAAAGATGATGAAGAAGTAGAAGTCAATATTGGTGGAAGACCATTTGTAATCAACAAAGGTTTTCTTGAAGAATTTGAAAAAACAGATTTGCCAAAAACGATTAAAAGTCTAAGAAAGCCGTTATTGATTATGCATGCACCATTTGATAAAATTGTGGGTATAGAGAATGCAGAACAACTATATAGAAACGCTCATCATCCAAAGAGTTTTGTAACATTAGATAATGCTGACCATTTATTGACAGATGAAAGAGATAGTCAATATGCAGGAGACGTTATTGGGACTTGGGCTAAGCGTTATTTTCCTAAAGAAGAAAATACAATGCTAAGTACGGAAGGGGAACAATTAGTTGGTCATTTAAATATTATTGAAGATAATTTTACAACCTCTATTCAAACCAAAAACCACACCTTCTTGGCAGATGAACCATCAAGTATTGGAGGAAGTGATTTCGGTCCGTCACCTTACGAGTATTTAAATGCAGCATTAGCAGCCTGTACAGTTATGACACTTAAAATGTATGCGGAACGAAAAAAATGGGATTTACAAGAAGTGTTTGTTTATATATCGCACTCAAGAAAACACAGTGATGATTTACAATTTGCAGGAGATAAGCCAAAATACTTAGATCATATCAGTAAAAAGCTAAAATTTGTAGGTCAACTAGACGCTACTCAAAAAGAGAGGCTAAAGGAAATCGCCTCGCGCTGTCCAGTGCATAAAACCATTGCAAGCGAAGTAATATTTGAAACTGAAATAATTAAAAATTAAAATTGGAAACGATAACAACCAAAACCATAACAAAGTCAGAATTCTTAGAGACACGACAGACAACTCAAGATATCTGTCAGTCACTAAATCCTGAAGATACATCCATACAGCCTGTTGAATTTGTGTCACCTCCAAAATGGCATTTAGCACATACGACGTGGTTTTTTGAGCAATTTGTTCTAACAACGTATATGAAGGGTTATGAAGTCTTTCATCCAGACTATACGTATTACTTTAATAGTTATTATAATAATGTTGGAGAGCGTGTGATGAGAAGCAGTCGCGGACTAATGACAAGACCAACTTTAAATGAGGTATTAGATTATAGAGCCTATGTAGACATGCATATGGCAAAGTTTTTATCGGAAGATATTTCCGTTGAGATAAGTGATGTTATAGGAATCGGGCTTCAGCATGAGCAGCAACATCAAGAACTTTTAATCTATGATATAAAGTACATATTCGGTCACCAACCATCTTTTCCAACTTTAGACTATCCAATTCAGCTACAAAAAGAGAAGCATTCGCGAGATTTTATAAGTATTCCTGAAGGAGTTTATGAAATAGGTCATGAAGGTGATAACTTCTGCTTTGATAACGAATTAGGAAGACACAATGTTTACCTTCATGAATATGAAATCTCCAATAAGTTGATTACAAATGGAGAATATTTAGAGTTTATAAATGATGGTGGTTACAAAGATTTTAACTTATGGCATGCAGAGGGTTGGGATTACATTAAAAATAAAGAGGTTTTAGCACCAATGTATTGGCATTATAAAGATAAACGATGGAAATTCTATACCTTGAATGGGTTTGGTGAGATAGAATTAGACCTCCCTGTAACTCACATATCTTTTTATGAGGCTTTCGCCTTTGCACAATGGAAAGGCATGCGTTTGCCAACTGAATTTGAATGGGAAGTAGCGTCACCTCAATTTAATTATGGACAACTGTGGGAATGGACTAATAGTGCCTATTTACCGTATCCTAATTACACTAAGGTAGATGGTGTCTTAGGTGAGTACAATGGTAAATTTATGGTGAATCAAATGGTGCTAAGAGGACATTCTGTAGCAACCTCCAAAAACCATAGCAGACCGACATACCGTAATTTTTTTCATTCAGAAATGCGTTGGTTATTTTCTGGAATAAGACTTGTAAAATAATATGGCAAATACATTTGCACAAGATGTGCTTAATGGCTTAACAGCTAAACAAAAATATTTATCCTCAAAATACTTCTATGATGATAATGGCAGTCGCATATTTCAGGAAATAATGAATATGCCAGAGTATTATCTCACAGATGCTGAGTTCGAAATCTTATCAATGCAGTCTAAAAAGATTATTGATGCACTTCAATTTTCAGGAACTTTTAATATTGTGGAGTTAGGTGCAGGTGACGGATTTAAGACCTTTAAACTCTTGGAGTATTTAGTGAATAATAAAATCAGTTTTAATTATGTCCCAATAGATATCTCAAAAGAAGCTATTGATATTCTCACGGCTCGATTAAAAGAAAGATTACCAAGCATTAATATTAAGCCTAAAGTTGGTGATTACTTCGAATTATTAAAAGTAAATAAGCAAAGTAAGTATCCTAGCCTATTATTGTTTCTGGGTGGTAACATCGGAAATTATAAAGAGGATAAGGCACTGCGTTTGTTAGAGCTATTCAATGAAAATATGAAAAAAGGAGATAAGCTTTTAATTGGTTTTGACCTTAAAAAGAACCCAGTAACGATTCATAATGCCTATTATGATAAACATGGAATCACAAAACGATTCAATCTCAATTTATTATTGCGAATTAATAGAGAGCTAGAAGCTGATTTTAAGATAGATGATTTTGACTTTTACTGTCATTACAATCCAATTACTGGTGAAGTAAAAAGTTACATTGTAAGTCTTAAAAAACAACATGTTAAGATTAAAGCTTTAAATAAGACCATTGATTTTGATTACAATGAATTGATATGGACAGAACTCTCTAAAAAATATGCTATTGACGATATTCGTAGCTTAGCAGAACGCACTAATTTTAGTAATAACACTAACTTCCTAGACTGTAAACATTACTTTACAGACAGTCTTTGGAAAAAAATATAAACTTAATATGTCAAAACTTACTAGATTATTAAATCTTGTAGTAATCATACTTTTAATACATTCCTGCGCGACGTTTAAAGTGCAGTATGCAGATGATGATTTTGAGGTACAAACCTTACCAGATAAGCCTTTAGATAATATTTTTTATCTGGTTGGTGACGCTGGTAAATCGCCAATGAATGGGTATTCAGATGCTCTAATGGCATTTAAAAAACATTTAGAAAAAGAACCAGAGGACAAGTCAAATTATACCATTTACCTTGGTGACAATATATATCCAGCAGGATTACCTAAAAAAAATCATAAACAAAGAGAGGAAGCCGAAAACGCATTAAACGCACAAGTCGGTGCAGTTTCAGATTTTAAAGGAAAAACAATATTTATTCCAGGAAATCATGATTGGTATGCAGATGGTTTAAAGGGAGTCAAACGCCAAGAAAAGTATATTGAAGATGCGTTAGGAAAAAACACGTTTCAACCAGAAAATGGTTGTCCTTTAGAAAGTATTGATATCAGTGAGACAGTTCAGCTAATTATAATAGATACACAGTGGTATTTAGAAAATTGGAATGATAATCCTGGTATTAATGATGAATGCGAGATAAAAACAAGAGAGCGCTTTTTTCTAGAAGTAGAAGGTGAATTAAAAAAAGCTCAGAATAAAACTATTGTTTTCGCTATGCATCATCCAATGTATACCAACGGAGTTCATGGAGGGCAATTTGCAGCGACTAAACACTTGTTTCCTGGCCAGAGAAAAATTCCGTTGCCTGTTTTAGCGACACTGGCAGCGCAATTGAGAACGCAAGGTGGTGTATCTATTCAAGATCGTTATAATGAGCGTTATAATGAGTTAATGAAACGATTAGAAACTCTAGCTGTTGATAGTGATAAATTGGTTTTTGTTTCAGGTCATGAGCATACTTTACAATATATCGAAGAAGGTAGAATAAAGCAAGTTGTTTCTGGTTCTGGTGCTAAAGAGTCTTACGCAACTTTAAGCGATAATGGCTTATTTTCATATGGAAAACAAGGTTTTGCAAAGCTTTTAGTCTATAAGGATGGTAGCTCTTGGGTACAATTTTTTAGTGCGGTCGATGGTGAGCCTAAACCGATTTATCAAAAAGAAGTGATTCCGCCAAATAGCCCAGATTTTGATATATCTGTCTTACCAGATAGTTTTCCGAACACGGTAGAAGTATCTATTTATTCAAAAGAGGAGACTGATAAAACTGGTTTTTTTGAAGCCGTTTGGGGAGAAAATTATAGAGATGTTTACAGTAAGAAAATAACAGCTAAGGTCGCTACTTTAGATACATTATATGGCGGCTTAGAAGTTGTTCGAAAGGGAGGTGGACACCAAACACGTTCTTTACGATTAAAGTTAAAAGATGGTAGAGAATTAAATATGCGTGCATTAAGAAAGAGTGCGACCCAATATATACAAACTGTAGTTTTTAAGGACAACTATATTGAAAATGAATTTGATGAAACCATTGTTGAAGATTTAATCTTAGATTTTTACACGGCAGCACATCCCTATGCGTTTTTAGCGGTTCCGAAGTTGTCTGATGCGGCTGAGGTACTACACACAAATCCAGAGTTATTCTATATTCCTAAACACAAACATCTTGGTAAATACAATGATGAATATGGAGGTGAATTATACATGATTGAAGAGCGACCAGAAGATAATTATACAGATGAAAAAAACTTTGGTTACGCTGATGATATAGAAAGCACACATGATATTATTGAAAAAATAAGAAAGGATGAAGAGTATAAGATTGATGAGGTGGCATATGTAAGAGCACGCTTATTTGATATGTTAATAGGAGATTGGGATAGACATCAGGATCAATGGCGTTGGGCACAGTTCGACCAGCCCAACGGTGATAAGGTTTATAGAGCTATTCCAAGAGATAGAGACCAGGTCTTTTCAAATTTTGATGGAACGCTTTTAGATATAGGAAGGACCATATCAAGTGCTACAAAACAACTTCAGGTCTATGATACGGATTTAGAAGACGTTAGATGGATGAATAATGCAGGACATAAATTGGATAAAGCATTATTAAAACAAGCCGATAAATCCGTTTGGTTAGAACAAGCAGAATTTTTAAAAAATCAGGTAACCGATGAGGTCATAGAAGCTGCGTTTTCAAATCTTCCAAAAGAAATTCTGGATAAAACTATTGAAGATATTAAATCTAAGCTCAAAGGAAGACGTGATAATTTGATAGATATCTCTACAAGATATTCCAATTATCTCGATGAATTGGTAATTCTTACAGCTACTGATAAGGATGATTATATAGAAATTACAAGAACTGGCGATCAAGAAACCCGAGTCCAGATCTGGAGAATAAAAGGTGGTGAAAAAGCTGATGTCATCGTTGATAGAACATACAATAGAGACATTACAAAAGAAATTTGGGTCTACGGCTTAGATGATAAAGACATATTTGAGGTCAATGGAAAAGCAAACAACTTAATCTATACCAGACTAATCGGAGGACAAGGTAATGATACATACATAATTAAGAACGGACGTCGAATAAAAGTTTACGACCATAAATCGAAAAAGAATACAGTAGAAACTAATAAAGGAGGCCAACTTAAATTCACAGATAACTACACATCCAACCTTTATGATTTCAAAAAATTTATTACTAAGGCTAGTATTCTTACTCCTAGTATAGGTTTTAATCCTGATGACGGTTTTAAAATAGGTATGGGCTTAGCAATGACAAAGAAAGGTTTTGAACGCAACCCATTTTCACAACAACACAAATTTACAGGTGGTTATTATTTCGCAACAGAAGGATTTGACTTAAAATACAATGGACAATTTGCCAACATTTTTGGTGAATGGAATTTGCATATTGGAGGTGTTTATACAAGTGCAAATTTTACTAATAATTTTTTTGGAATTGGTAATGAAACTGAAAATAATGACGATGACTTAGATTTAGACTACAACAGAGTAAAAACCAGTATTCTCGGTTTTGATATTGGTGCTATGAAATCATCGGGTTATGTTAGTGATTATGGTTTTAGAGCTGTTTTTGAAGGCATTAAATTAGATGATACAGACGATAGATTTATAACCGATTTTGTGCCACAATCTAATGATAAATTTTACGAGCGACGTTTCTTTACTGCTTTAGAAACAGAATTCAATTATCATAGTGCTGACGATGAGATTGCCACATCTAGAGGTATGGATTTTAATATTGTAGCAGGTGCAAAAACCGAAATTGAAGAATTCAATAATATATTTGGTTACGTTAATGCGCACCTAAGATTTTTTAATGCCCTAAGCGTTAATAGAAAATTAGTTCTACAAACAGATTTTAGAACCCAATTGCGTTTTGGTGATGATTTCTTATTCTACCAGGGAGCTAATATTGGTGATGGAGGCGCTGGTTTAAGAGGTTATAGAACTGAACGATTTACAGGTAAAAATTCTTTTGTGACAAATGCCGACTTACGCTATAGTTTTAGCAGTTTTAAAACAGCTTGGTTTCCTATGCAAATTGGTGTTTTTTCTGGAGTAGATGTAGGACGTGTTTGGGTTAAGAATGATTCTTCAGACAAATGGCATAATTCTTATGGTGGTGGTTTTTGGGTAGCTGTAGCAGATGCTGTAGCTGGTACCTTCAACTTTTTTACAGGAGAAGATGGCTTGAGATTTTCCTTTGGTTTTGGCTTAAATTTCTAATTAATATTGAAGCTATAAATGTTTCCTCCTTCTACACCATTGCGTTCATCGATGATGTAAACGGTACTGCTATCTTTAAAGCAGATACCCTCTTTTTGTGTATTGTGGTCGAATTTCAGTTCTTCAACGTTTCCAGAAAAGAAATCATCTCCTTTAATATCAGAAAGTTTCCATAACTTATCATGATTTAATAACACAACAGTTTTGCCATCATCACTGATATCTGCAGATGTGATCTTATTGTCTTTTCCGTCCAAGTTAAAGTCAGACCGAATAATAGCCTCATGTCTCCCTATTTTATTAGGAACTTTAAGTATTATGAATTTTTTAGTTTCTTTACTAAAAATATAAAATGAGTTATTCAATAAAAAGAAGCCTTCAAAATCTTTTGAATCTTGTTTTTTTGGTAAAGTAAATTCAATAATTTCTGCTTTCACACTCGTTTTATTTAAATCTTCGTTTTTGATCTTTATGATTCTAAAAATTTCACGTTTTTCGTTGTTGTTACCAAAATCACCAATGTATATATTCCCATGATAATCAGAAGTGAGATCTTCCCAATCAATATTACTAGCATTGGTAATTGCAATATCTCGTACAATTTTTCCTTTTTTATCTAAACCATACAGCTCACTATCATTGCCAGAATCTTGTATGGTCCATATGAGGTTTGAGTTTGGAATCATTTCTGCAGCTGAAGCCTCTTCTATGCTGTTGTTAATACTTCCTATGAGTTTTAATTGACCGATAGATTGACATGAAACTGTTATAAGGATAATAAATATTAGTCTTTTAAGATTTATCATTGTAGTTTTATTGCATCACTTCAAGATTAATCAATGAAGCCTTTAATAACAAAGAATTAGTCATAAAATCTTCTTAAATCAAACTCTTGCAAAGACAAAAAGATATCATAATAATTGGTGGTGGAGCAGCCGGTTTCTTTGCTGCAATAAATATTGCTGAAAATCATTCCGAATTATCGGTCGGCATTTTAGAACGTGGTAAAGAAGGGCTTCAAAAAGTGAAAATATCTGGTGGAGGACGCTGTAATGTGACTCATGCTGAGTTTATTCCTTCAGAATTAGTGCACAATTACCCTAGAGGTGAAAAAGAACTATTAGGCCCCTTTCACACATTTATGACAGGTGATACTATTGCATGGTTTGAAGAACGTGGAGTTGAACTTAAAATTGAAGATGATGGTAGAATGTTTCCGGTTACAAACTCTTCGCAAACGATTATTGATTGCTTTTTAAATGAAGCTAAAAAGCATAATGTCGATGTTCTATATAACCATTCAGTTAAAGCTATTTCTAGAAGTGAAAATAACTTCTCAATAGTAACTTCGCAAGGTGACATAGAGTGTCAAAAACTGGTTGTTGCTACAGGAAGCAATCCAAAAATTTGGAATTTGCTCAAGAGTTTGGGTCACACCATTGTACAACCTGTGCCATCTCTTTTTACCTTCGATATAAAAGACAAACGTATCAAAGATATTCCTGGCGTTGTAGCTAAAGACGCTGAAGTAAAAGTTGTTGGAACGAATTTAATTTCGGAAGGTCCATTATTAATTACGCATGTTGGGATGAGTGCTCCGGCTATTTTAAAGTTGTCCGCTTTTGGTGCAATAAAACTTAATGAGCTCGATTACAACTTTAAAATTGAAGTAAATTTTATTCGACAAGAATATGATGGGTGTCTTGAAAATCTCAAAAAACATAAACTTATACTAGCTAAAAAATTAGTGATAAATTCAGCACAGTTTAATTTGCCAAAACGTCTTTGGAAACAATTAGTCTTAGCTTCAGATATTAATGAGACAGAACGTTGGGCAGATATTAATAAGCAGCAGTTAGAGGCTTTAACGTTGCAATTAACAAAAGCCGTATTTCATGTTACTGGTAAAAGTACATTTAAAGAAGAATTTGTAACTGCAGGTGGTGTCGATTTAAAAGAAGTCAACTTTAAAACCTATGAGAGTAAACGTATTCCAAATCTTTATTTCGCAGGCGAAGTGATTAATGTTGATGCAGTTACTGGTGGATTTAATTTTCAAAATGCTTGGACAGGTGCTTATATTGTATCACAATCAATAGCTAAATTATGAATACATACATTGCACTTTTGAGAGGTATCAATGTTGGTGGACATAAAAAAGTACCTATGGCTGATTTAAGAGAATTACTCACTCAAAGCGGTTTTAAAAACGTGAAGACATACATACAGAGTGGTAATATTTGTCTTCAATCTGATATTTCAGATCAATTGGCAATAGAGCAAAAGATTAATAACGTCATAAAAGACAAATTTGCCTTTGATGTACCCGTCATGGTAAGAACGAAAGACCAACTACATACTATTTTTAATAGGTGCCCATTTCCGCAAGATGAAAAGGAGAGCAGCTATTTCGCTATATTAAATACCAAACCAACTGAAGAAAACAAAGTTGAAGCCTCAAAAAAGACTTTTGAGAATGAGTACTACCATATCATCGAGGACTGTAGCTATTTTTATAGTCCAAAGGGCTATGGGAGAGCCAAGTTTAGTTTAAACTATTTCGAAAAAAAATTAGAGGTAAATGCTACAGCAAGAAATTATAAAACTATGCTAAAATTGATCAGCATGGCAACAGAAAGTGAAGTAAACCTCTAGAATTTCTCTATTTTTGCAGCAGATTTCAATATATCATGACAGAAAAAGGTTTTATTCTTACTACATATAACTCAAATATTGATAGAGGATCAGTTAAATGGTCCTCTCCAAGTAATATTGCTTTAGTCAAATATTGGGGAAAAAAGGAACATCAAATTCCAGAAAACCCATCACTAAGTTTTACACTTTCAGATTGTAAAACTATTACGGAAGTTACTTATACTAAGAAATCAGGAAATGACTTTAGTTTTGATGTGTTTTTTGAAGGAGAGAAAAATGAAGCCTTTAAACCAAAAATTCAAACATTTTTTGAGCGTATTGAATTATATATGCCTTTTTTAAGAGACTATCATTTTAAAATTGAAACCTCAAACACGTTTCCACATAGTTCTGGCATAGCATCCTCAGCATCTGGTATGAGTGCCATTGCTCTATGCTTAATGAGTATTGAACAAGAACTCACATCTGATGTCATTTCGACAGAGCGAAGTATGAGTGACGAAAAATCTCAAATGTACTTCAACCAAAAAGCATCATTCTTAGCAAGACTTGGTTCTGGTAGCGCCTGCAGAAGTATAGAAGGCGAACTTGTAGTTTGGGGAAAAAATGAAAGTACCGAAAGTTCAGATTTGTTTGGTGTACGATTTGATGGTGAAGTCCATCCGAATTTCAAGAATTATCAAGATGCAATATTATTAGTCGATAAAGGTGAAAAGCAAGTTAGTAGTACCGTTGGTCACAAACTAATGTATGGTCATCCATTTGCCAAAGAACGTTTTGCACAAGCACATCAAAATTTAGCCGAACTAACTAAGGTATTAGCTTCTGGCAATATGAAAGGGTTTATAGAGATTGTTGAAAGTGAAGCCCTAACGCTTCACGCCATGATGATGACGAGTATGCCATATTTTATTTTAATGAAACCAAATACCTTAGAAATAATTAATAAAATTTGGGCTTACAGAGCAAAAAATGACTCTAACATTTGCTTCACTTTAGATGCTGGTGCTAATGTACATGTGTTGTTTCCTAAGGCAGAAGAAATAAAAGTTTATGAATTCATTAAGAGGGAGTTAGTTGCATATTGCCAAAACGGTCACTATATTTGTGATAGTGTTGGTAAAGGTGCTACACCGTTGTAACCTAATCCAGCCTCAAAAAAATATGAAAGGACCACTATTTTATTCAAAGATTCTATTATTCGGAGAATACGGAATCATCAAGGACTCCAAGGGTTTATCTATTCCTTATAATTTTTACAATGGCGCATTAAAAGTGGAAGAAAATCCGACTAAAGAGGCTATTAAATCTAATGAAAGTTTAAAGCGTTTTGTTGGATACCTTAAGGATTTAGATGAAAATTTGGTGACGTTTGATATTGCAACACTGCAAAAGGATGTTGATTCAGGTATGTATTTTGACTCATCGATACCACAAGGTTACGGAGTTGGAAGTAGTGGAGCATTAGTAGCAGCCATTTACGATAAGTACGCTAATGATAAAATCACGGTTTTAGAAAACTTAACAAGAGAGAAGCTTTTAAAATTAAAAGCTATTTTCTCTGAAATGGAATCGTTCTTTCATGGAAAATCGTCTGGTTTAGACCCATTAAACAGTTATTTAAGTCTACCAATATTAATAAACTCTAAAGATAATATCGAAGCAACTGGTATTCCTTCTCAACAAACAGAAGGCAAGGGTGCTGTATTTTTATTAGATAGTGGTATTGTGGGAGAAACAGCACCAATGGTAAGTATATTTATGGAAAACATGAAGAATGAAGGTTTCCGTAGTATGCTAAAAGATCAGTTTATAAAACATACTGATGCCTGTGTCGATGACTTCTTAAAAGGAGACATTAAATCTTTATTTAACAATACGAAACAACTTTCTAAGATTGTATTGAATAATTTTAAACCGATGATTCCTCAGCAGTTTCATGACCTTTGGAAAAAAGGTATTGAAACAAACGAGTACTATTTAAAACTTTGTGGATCTGGTGGAGGAGGTTACATCCTTGGTTTCACTGAAAATATAGATAGAGCAAAAGAAGCTCTTAAAGGTCAAAAGTTAGAGGTTGTTTATAATTTCTAATATTTCATGGATTTAATCGAATTCAGTTTAGGTTTTAAAATTTTTGCTGTTTTCATTGTAATTTTTGTCTTAGTTTTTATTTGGTTAGGCATAAAATCTATTCGTTCTAAGGATTAATTCAATTTTTATGCTTTCAAGACGGCAGAAACATATTCTTCTAAAATTTTTTAGTCTCTTTTCTGTTGTACGCGGATATAATATTCTTGTTGTAGTCATTGCCCAGTATTTAGCTTCAGTTTACATTTTTGCTCATGATAAGCCTGTAAAATCAGTATTATTTGATCCCAATCTATTAATGCTAGTATTGGCATCTTCTGCTACAATAGCAGCAGGTTATATTATCAATAATTTCTACGATTCCGAAAAAGACTTAATTAATAAGCCTACTAAGACAATGTTAGATAGGTTAGTGAGTCAAAACACAAAACTATCGTTTTATTTTGTTCTTAATTTTCTAGCGGTTGTTTTTGCAAGTTATGTGTCTTTTAAAGCTGTGATTTTCTTCGCGCTTTATATTTTCGCTATATGGTTTTACTCGCATAAGTTAAAAAAACAACCTATGACAGGTAATATTGTATCCGCCATTCTTACTGTGACGCCATTTTTTGCCATTTTTATTTATTATCAAAATTTTGAACTGGTTGTTTTCGCACATGCTATATTTTTATTCTTGTTAGTATCTATGAGAGAACTCGCTAAAGATTTGGAAAATATAAAAGGAGATTTAGCACTCAATTATCGCACAGTTCCTGTTGTGTATGGTGAGAAAGTCTCTAAATACATGTTAACAGTAGTTGCAGTTTTAACTATTGCGTCGGCATTTATACTTATCTTTTATTTTAAGATCGGTCAAATGTTTTATTTCTTTTACTTAAGCATTTTATTACTATTTCTATTTCTTTTTATCCTATGGAGATCTAATACTAAAACACACTATCTAATACTGCATAACATACTTAAGTTTATCATTGTTGCTGGTGTATTTTCTATTTTGCTAATTGATATATCTATCGTTTTAAACCGAATTTAAATGAATACCAGCCTAAAGATTGCTTTAGCACAAATTGCACCT
Organism: Winogradskyella sp.; assembly: GCF_965656915.1. Classification (GTDB taxonomy): domain Bacteria; phylum Bacteroidota; class Bacteroidia; order Flavobacteriales; family Flavobacteriaceae; genus Winogradskyella. The sequence goes on from NZ_CBFHMI010000004.1 coordinate 81,603, forward strand.
GTATGGTTAGATAAAAGTGCGACACTTCATAAAATTGAGAAATCTATTATTGATGCTGCTAAAGAACACTGTGAGCTCATAGTTTTTGGAGAAGCATTATTACCTGGTTATCCGTTTTGGCTGGCATTAACAGGAGGTGCAGAATGGAATACAGAAGTGAATAAATCATTACATGCACATTATGTGAATAATGCGATTTGCATTGAAAAAGGAGAATTAAATTCAGTTTGCCAGTTAGCTAAAAAACATAACATAGCCGTGTATTTAGGCATCATAGAACGACCTACAGATAGAGGCGGTCATAGTATCTATGCGTCCTTAGTTTATATTAATGAAGAAGGAGAGATTAAATCAGTACATAGAAAACTACAACCCACTTACGACGAACGCTTAACTTGGTCACCAGGAGATGGTAATGGTCTTAAAGTTCATCCGCTCAAAGCATTTACGGTTGGTGGACTCAATTGTTGGGAAAATTGGATGCCATTGCCAAGAACGGCACTATATGGACAAGGTGAGAACTTGCATATTGCAGTTTGGCCAGGTAGTGAACATAACACTAAAGACATAACGCGATTTATAGCCAGAGAATCACGTTCTTTTGTTGTTTCTGTTTCGGCATTAATGACTAAATCAGATTTTCCTAAGGGTACACCACATTTAGATAAGATACTCAAAAATGCACCAGATTCTCTTGCTAATGGTGGTAGTTGTATCGCAGGACCAAATGGGGAATGGATTGTAGAACCTGTGTTAAACAAAGAAGGATTAATTATTCACTCAATTGACTATAATCGTGTTTTAGAAGAGCGTCAAAATTTCGACCCTGTAGGTCATTACTCCAGACCAGATGTGACTAAGTTAATCGTGAATTCAGAACGACAAACTACTGTTGAAATTAAATAGTTAATGTTAACTATTCTTATACCTTTGCAAAAAATTAAAACATGAGCAGAAATCAAAATAGCAAGGGAAAGGGAAAAGCTTCAGGAAGAGGAAATGCTAACAGCAAATCTAAAAGTTTTGCCAGAGGTAATGCTCCTTTTAAAAAGAAAGCACAGACTAAAACAGCATCTAACCCAGATGAGATTCGTTTAAATAAATACATAGCCAATTCTGGTATATGTTCTCGCAGAGAAGCTGATGAAAATATTTCTATTGGTCTTGTTTCGGTCAACGGTAAGGTGATTACTGAAATGGGATATAAAGTGAAGCGTTCAGACGACGTACGTTTTGACGGTCAGCGCATTACTCCAGAAGCAAAAGTGTACGTTTTACTTAATAAGCCAAAAGGATTTGCCACAACAACTGCGGAAGGTAAGGGTAGAACTGTTATGGATCTTGTAGCAAATGCTACTCATGCTAATATAAAACCAATTGGACGTTTAGGTAGAAATTCATTAGGCTTATTGTTATTTACAAATGATGATAAAGTGGTTCAAAAGTTCACAAATTCTAAAAATGGTGTGGCACGTTTGTTTCAGGTAGAATTAGATAAAAACTTAAAGTTTGAAGATTTAAAAAAGATTCAAGAAGGCTTTAAAGTAGATGGAAAACTAATAAGTGTAGAAGAAATTAGTTATATCGAAGGAGAATCTAAGAACAAAATTGGAGTAAAAATTAAGAATACAGGTAATACTATTTTACGTACCATTTTTGAATATTTTAAATATGATATTGTTAAGATTGACTGCGTTGCGATAGGTCACTTAACGAAAAAAGATATTCCTAGAGGTCACTGGAAGCATTTAACCGAGCAAGAGGTAAATACATTGAAAATGTTATAGTTAAGATTTATTGAATGTTAGTCTGTTATAATAGGTTCTTGCCATTTTTTCCAAATTAAGGATAAGTCAACATCACAAGATTTTGATAAAATAGGTTCTATTTCATCATATTCATAGGCGCGATGATGTTGTTCTGTCCATTCTAATAATCCTAATAAAGCATCTTTAAAACTACGTTGGTTATTAGTCACTTTTCTTATAGCATCATCCATCTCTTTTGCCATAAGTGCTCCTCTTGAAAATAGATTTCTACCAATATTAAAATCTCCCGAATACTGTGTAGAGCCTAATTGAGATAATTCTTTTAAAGACTTTTCTTGTATATACTTGGGCGCATTGCCTATAACACGCTCAAAAAAAGTGATGACATTTGGTCTACTTGTAACGATACTCATAACGTACCAAATAAAGCCTTCATTTAGCCAAATGGTTTCAATAATAGGTGCCACAGCCCAATCAAACGGTTTATATCCTTTGCCATAAGATCTTAAAGGAATCCAGGAATGTCCCATATGATGAACAATACTGCCAATATTGGCATCGGGTTCGTAACTTGTAATGGCAGATTCCAAAGGTAAACTAGATGTCATACTATTCATATGTTCCATTGAAAACCCATAGAAATGTTCCTCACTATAAGCTTCTAAAAACTCATAGCATAATGTATAGTGTGGCATTGGGATGTAACCAAAATATTGAATAAGTCCTTGAAGACTTAGTAATGCACGTCGTCCTATTTTTTCTATATTAATAGCATCTTCAGCGTATACTGCAATTATTAATGGAATCTCAGAATCTTCAACATTAAAAAGTTGAACATTTTTACCCAAAAGGTACTGTGCATCAACAAGTGTTGCATAATTATCTATATCTAGGGTTGTTTCACTTTTAAAGTGTTGTGTCGGTTTTAACGTTGTAAATATGGGCCAATTAGCATCACTTGTAATAGTTGATTCAATAGGCTTATTTTCAAGACCAGGAATTGTTCCAAATACAGAATATCCTAAAATACCCAAATACTGATCTCTCAATTTTGAGCTGGCAAAGCCACCTTTTAGTTCTTTTTCCATATTTTTTATATTGACCTTATATTCTATTTCGGAAATTTGAGCAACTTCACTAAAAAAGAAAATTGAACCTTCTCCTCTCAAACCATTAATGCGTTTATTATCAAGAGTCAATGCAGTAACATCTTGTATAAAATTTGGATATTCTGTGATTTCATATGTTCCAGGAGCACTCCTAGGAATCTGTAAATAGGAAGACTTTGTGCTTAGAGAATCAAACGCTATTACTATAGTGACTAAATTTGAGTTTTCTGAATGTAACAACTTGTATTTTAGACTATCATTTTGTCCATATAGATAGAAGGACATGAATACAAAAAATAATATAATAAAATACCTCATAATAGGATAAATACGGTTTTAGATATGGTATGATCCATATAGAACTAAGTTACTAAAAGAAAATAAATTATTAGAATACTATTGAATAACAACTGTTTAAATAGCAAAACACATTAAATTAAATTTTCTAAAAAAAAATTAAAAATGATTTTTGTATTTAAAAATAAACTACTTTTGTTACGAAAACTAGTTACATTTATAAATAAGAAACTAGTTTTAGCTGAACACCTTGAAAACTGTTTTTACGTTCGGGTTTTTGAAAATTAGGAAGTCATATTCAAAAACAGCTTATAAGATAAGTAACCGAATTTTAGAGCTAACTTCCGCTTCTGCAATAGCTGCCAGTCAGCATATATATGGTTTTGTTCCTACTACACAAAGTCAAATTCAAGTTTGATATATCGTAAACTTTTTTTAGCGACGATTATATTTTAATGATTTATACTTGATTTTTTACTTTTTAAAATGAACACAAAATACATTGATCTTATTGATCAATCCTTTGATTTTCCTCAGACAGAATTTAAGCTAGAGGAAAAAGCCTTGCGTTTTCACGATGTTAATCTTATGGCTTTGGTAGCACAATATGGTGCACCTTTAAAATTTACCTATTTACCGCAAATATCTAATAATATTCAACGTGCAAAAACATGGTTTGCAGATGCGTTTAAGAAATACAATTATACGGGTAATTACAACTACTGCTATTGCACAAAAAGTTCACATTTTAAGCACGTTTTAGACGAGGCTTTAACCAATGATATCCATATTGAAACCTCTTCAGCTTTCGATATTGATATTGTAAAAAGCCTAAAAGCAGAAGGCAAAATAACAAACGATACCTTTGTGTTGAGCAATGGCTTTAAACGTGAGCAATACATTAATAATATTGCAGAATTAATTAATAATGGTCAACATAATTGTATTCCAATTATAGATAATTACGAAGAGATAGATTTGCTTTCACAAGAGATTGATGGTAAATTTAAAGTGGGTATTCGTATCGCATCGGAGGAAGAACCAAAGTTTGAGTTTTACACATCTAGACTCGGAATAGGCTACAAAAACATTGTGCCATTCTACAAGAATCAGATTCAAAATAATGATAAAGTAGAACTCAAAATGTTGCACTTTTTTATTAATACAGGAATAAGAGACAATGCCTATTATTGGAATGAGCTCACCAAATGTCTAAAAGTGTATACGGCTTTAAAGAAGATTTGCCCAACCTTAGATAGTTTAAATATCGGTGGAGGTTTTCCTATTAAAAACTCGTTGGCTTTCGATTTTGATTATGGCTATATAGTAGATGAAATTGTAAATCAGATTAAAACGGTTTGTGATGAAGAAGACGTAGATACACCACATATATTCACTGAATTTGGAAGTTTTACTGTTGGTGAGAGTGGTGGAGCGATTTATAAGGTGTTATATCAAAAACAACAAAATGATCGTGAAAAATGGAACATGATAAATTCTTCTTTTATAACAACATTACCTGATACTTGGGCTATAAATAAGCGCTTTATAATGCTTCCAATTAACCGTTGGCATGAAACTTACGAGCGTGTTTTACTTGGCGGATTAACTTGCGATAGTGATGATTATTACAACAGCGAGCAACACGTTAATGCTATATACTTACCAAAATACAGTAAAGAAAAACCATTATATATTGGGTTTTTCAATACAGGTGCCTATCAGGAAACTATTGGTGGTTTTGGCGGTTTACAACATTGTTTAATTCCATCGCCAAAGCATATCTTAATTCAACGAAACAGTAAAGGCGAAATGATGACAGAAGTCTTTGCAGAACAACAAAAAAGCGAAGATTTACTGAATATCTTAGGTTATAATAAGACGAACAAAACTGAAATTGAGTCAGAAGTCGAAGGAACTTTAATTCAACAAAATTAAAAAACATTAAAAAATCACTTCCAATTAATTGGAACTTAAATAACAAATGAAAACAAAAACTTACGCTGGTATTCCAGATCAATTTTCAAAATTAGACCAATCAAAGATTGTTTTGATTCTTGTGCCTTATGATGGTACAAGTACATGGCAAAAAGGTGCCGATAAAGGACCAGATGCCTTTTTAGAAGCTTCAGCAAATATGGAGTTGTATGATATTGAAACGGATTCTGAAGTATACCAACAGGGTGTGTTTTTAGCAGATGCAATTACTGAAAATACATCACCTGAAGCTATGGTGGATGCTGTTCACCAAGCGACAAAAAAGTACATTAAAAAGAACAAGTTTGTGACACTATTCGGTGGTGAGCATTCTATTTCAATTGGCTCAATTAGAGCCTTTAATGAAATGTTTGAAGATTTAACGGTATTGCATATCGATGCACATGCTGATTTGCGCGAAAGCTACGAAGGTTCTAAATGTAACCATGCTTGTGCCGTATATGAAGCAAGCCAAACGACTAACCTTATTCAAGTTGGTATTCGGTCTATGGATGCCATTGAAAAAACAGTAATGAACGAAGAGCAGACGTATTTTGCTCATGAGATGGCCGATGATGATTCATGGATGGATTCTGCTATAGATCAGATGAACGATAACGTATTTATAACATTTGATTTAGATGCTTTAGATCCGTCAATTATGCCAAGCACTGGCACACCAGAACCTGGTGGATTGTTATGGTACGAAACTTTAGAGTTTTTGAAGCAAGTGTTTGAAGAAAAGAATGTCGTTGGTTTTGATATTGTAGAATTATGTCCGAATAAGAATGATAGGTCATCAGATTTCTTAGCTGCTAAGCTGTATTACAAAATGCTGAGCTATAAATTTATGAACGAAGCAACCGAAGATGATTTTGAAAGCAATTTCAATGAAGCATCTAGTGGAATTAATAAATTTTCTAAACTTAATGTTGAAGATGACTACTAAGGGCAACATATCACAATTTATAGAGAAGTATTACCTACATTTTAATGCTGCGGCTTTAGTTGATGCGGCTAAAGGTTATGAAGACCAATTAAACGCTGGCGCAAAGATGTTAGTGTCTTTAGCAGGTGCGATGAGTACGGCAGAACTAGGTAAAATTTTTGCAGAAATGATTCGTCAGGATAAGGTGCAAATCATATCATGTACAGGTGCAAATCTCGAAGAAGATATTATGAATTTGGTAGCACATTCGCATTACAAGCGTGTGCCAAACTATCGTGATTTAACACCACAAGATGAGTGGGATTTACTAGAAAAAGGTTTAAATCGTGTTACAGATACGTGTATTCCGGAAGAAGAAGCGTTTAGACGCATACAAGAACATATCGTGAACATCTGGAAAGACGCTGAAGCCAAAGGTGAACGCTATTTACCACATGAGTATATGTATAAACTCTTATTATCTGGAGTTCTGGAAAAACACTATGAAATAGATTTAAAAGATTCTTGGATGTATGCAGCGGCTGAAAAGAATCTGCCAATTGTATGTCCAGGTTGGGAAGATAGCACCATGGGAAATATTTTTGCGAGTTACGTGCTCAAAGGAGAACTAAAAGCTAGTACTATGAAATCCGGTATTGAATATATGACGTTTTTAGCAGATTGGTATACTGATAATTCTGAAAACGGTATTGGATTCTTTCAAATTGGTGGAGGTATAGCAGGAGATTTTCCTATTTGTGTCGTACCAATGTTATATCAAGACATGGAACGCACAGATACGCCATTTTGGAGCTACTTTTGTCAGATAAGTGACAGTACAACAAGTTACGGATCATATTCTGGAGCTGTGCCAAACGAAAAAATTACTTGGGGAAAATTAGATATTAACACGCCAAAATATATAATAGAAAGTGATGCAACTATTGTAGCACCTCTTATTTTTGCGTATCTTTTAAACATGTAAGTTCATAAAGAGCATTTGGCAAATTTTGTCAATTCGATGGATTTTGTGAAGCATGAGCAAAATAATATCGAGAAGAATAAAATAAAAAAATGAATAGAAAAGACCAACACCTTAAACGCGTAATTGTAGATTTTAAAAAGCTAACACCAGAAATTTTAGCATTATTAGTAGAAAAATATCCAGATGGTTACGATGACGCTCATATTATAAAATTCAAGAATGCTAAAAATGAAAGTATCGAAGCTGTTGAAGTGACTACTGAAGATACAAAGTACTTGGTTAAAGTTAGTACTAAATTAGAAGTGACAATGGAAAATTACGATGAAGACGACTATGAAGATTTTGAAGATGATGATCCAGATGCTGTACAAGATCCAGAATTAGAACCTGGAGCTGAGGACGAAGATTTCTAATGTACAATGCACTTGCGTATCAGGTAGCAACTCACATTAACCTTAAGCAAGTTAAAAGCCAATTAGAAGGCACGCTTTTATTTAGCGATAGTGATGAGTTGTTTTTTAAAACATCAAAAGATAAGTTTGTATATATATTTCAGTATGGTATGCTGTGCTGTTTTAATATGTCTAAAGATGAAATAGCTAAATTTTTTTCAGCCTTAAAACCATTTAGTAAAGGCTTTATAGACGAAAAGATATCAGAAGAGGTAGAGGTATCTATCGAAGCTAATATTTTAAAAGTTCAGTTCAATAACATAATTCTTCCAGAAATTAACGAAGAAATGATTCGGCTGGTAATGCTCAATGCATCACAGTCCGTTGCTTTAAACCGCTTTTCGGAAATAACAGAAGCCTTATTAATTGAAACCAATGAACACACCAAGTATCTAGAAACCAAAGGAAAACTAGATATTTCAGGGAATAAACTAAAGCGGTTTATCGGTAAGGTGTTAAACATTAAAAATAAGATTTCAGAAAACCTGTATATTTTTGATTCACCAGAGATTACCTGGGAAGACGAACAGTTGAATAAACTTAATTTAGAATTAAAAAAGACCTTCGATCTAAAAGATCGATATCACTTAATCCATGATAGAATTGAAATTATAAAAGAGAACTTGGAGCTCTTTAAAGATATTATGGACCATAGAGAAAGTAGCCGATTAGAGTGGATTATTATCATTTTAATCTTAGTAGAAGTCGTAGATATGTTTATTCTAAAAATGATTTAGACAAAGAAAGTATTCTTCACAAAAACCACAGTAATCATTATCTCAGCTAATGATCTAAAAGTAAATGGGCTTGAGGTGGTAAACTCCCAAAACACAAAACAGTCTTAGTAATATTCTATGGCTTCAGAATAAGCAGTTAGGCATTAAATAAAACTGGTTGCCTATAGAAGTTTTAGAATCAAAATTTAAAAGAAAAATATCATGAAAAATAAACAGGTATTAGTATTTATATTCTCAATTGTAGTATTTAGTGCAAACGCATTATTAGAAAAAAAGTAAAGATTCAAGATAAGCAAGTAATCACTATTGTTGGTACATTTGATGCTTACGACGAAGAAGATGGTTATGCATTTTTAATAAAAGACGACGAAGATGACAGCGAAGAATACATGTTCTTTACTGAAATTTCTGCAGAAGCTTTAAAAGCATATAACCTAAAGTCTGAAGATATGAGTGGTAAGACATTTGAAATTACCTATGAAGTTTCAGAATATGAAGAAGAAGATGAAGAGGGTTACATAGAAACGTATGAAACGCACAAAATTATAAAGCTAAAAAAGCTATAGTATTAAAAAGACTGCTAGGTGACTGGCAGTCTTTTTTTTAATATAACTTCCCAAATAAAAGCTGTGAATACAATAAGATACTCCAATCCAATTATCCATAAATTTTCAGATTTGTCTGAAGTGCCTATGCTGATATAAGATAAATAACTTAAAATCATCATCAAGCTCCAAACTAGAGGAAATCTGTAGTTAGTAAATACACATAGTACCACTAAAGTTGCAATATACCAAGGGTGAACTGTTGTACTCAAAAATAGATAAAAAGTGAATGCTAAAAGTATAGACGTAGTTAATTTTGGGATTGAATTATTGCGTTTAAAGAAAGAAAATCCTAAAATAATAAGTACAGAGATTATCGGTAGAATCTTAGCAATAATAGCTATTTCGTTATAGCCAGTAATAGCATAACCTATTTCTCTAGCGATATAATAAATACTGGCGTTAAATTCAAAATTACCGAACCACAGTCCAACTGTTTTTGAGTAATTGGTAATGAATTCCATTGAGAAGAATGGGAGAAATAAAATTACAACGGTGAGTAATGTTATTGTATAAAATAAGGTTAGTTTTTTAATCCCTTCTAGTGGGTTATTCTTTTTAACGAACCACCAAAAGTATAACGGCAAAAACATTAAAGGAATAAGTTTTGCCGAAATAGAACAAGCTAACAAGCCAGCAGCCCATTTCCATTTACCAGAATGCAATAGATACAAACTCCAGACAAGAAAGAAAATCATTACACCTTCAAAATGAAGATTCCCTGTGAGCTCAATAATGATGAATGGATTGAGAATGTACCAAAAGATTCTGTTTGAAGGTAATTTGAGACGTTCTAATAGCTTTTTACCGAAATAAAGAGTACCAATATCTGCAGCAATAATTATGCTTCGTAACACAACAACTGAACCTAAAACACTTTTGCCAGAAAGAAAAGTGGCCATTGCAAAACACAATTGATTCAATGGTGGATAATTGGTAAAATGAGACGAACTTAAAGCTCCCATACCTTTATATAATTCAATTTGATTAGGAAAGTTTAAAAGCAATCCCATTTCCATTTGATAGTCTGGAGTAGTTAAGTAGGGATTTGAACCAGCAATTGTCATTTGCCCATCCCAAATAAAACGATAAAAATCTTGAGATAAGTTGGGAATTGCAAACAGAAAAAGTAGTCTAAATAGTATGGCAGAGATAACTAATAACCGAAAATTGAATCCAGTAGATTTAATTAATTGATAAGCAAAAACAAACAGTGCTAGATAGAGTAAAATTAACTTAAAAGTATCCGTTCTCACCAAATCATAAGCAAATGACAAATACATAATACTGCTCATTAAAATGAATATGAACGAGGTTTTATGGTATTTAAACAGATTGGTTAATCCGAGCATAAAACCAAAGATAGAATTATTTAGTAAGTTAGGTGAAAAATGTTTTTTGACCTAAAGTCTTTAAGGAGCAAATCATTAGTTAAAATCAATGATGATTTGTGAAATTGGCGTCAAAAAAACTAAACTTTAGAACTCAAAGACTTAAAAAAGACATAGCCAAATCCTATAAACAGCATAAGGTGAAACGGAAACAATCCAAAGTCACCTCCTTGATCGCCTACTATAAAAGCACTGTACATTCCAAAACCAAAGTAGAGCATTAATATGCCTTCAATGATTACGTGAGGTGATAAGTTTTTGCGTAAGTATATGTTGTTTTTCCAGTTGTCTTTGTATTTGCTAAGATTGAACTTTGGCGTGCGTACAAATTCACTACGTTTACCAGCATGACCTTCTAAAACTGCAATAGAATTGTGTAACGAAAAGCCCATAGCTATTGAGAAAAACGTAAAGAACATACCGATATATCCAAAGAATTTTTTAAAGCCACTGCCATAAATGCTACGGTACATAAACCAGTAACACACAAAGAAAATAATGGTACTCATTATAAAGAAACTCATTACATAAAAATAGTCGCGTAAATGCGCATATTCATTCTTTATATAGAGCATCGGAATACTCAAAATAGCAACAATAAAAATACTTAAGAACATGGTACTATTCAATAAATGTAATAAACCATGTATTTTAGTTTTTGTAGAAATATTGTCTGACTTTATCACACGCTTCAACATTTTTCTGAAGTTCTCGGCACCTCCTTTATTCCATCTAAATTGTTGCGAACGTGCTGCACTAATCACAATAGGTAGTTCAGCAGGAGTTTCAACATTCTCTAGATATTTAAATTTCCAGTTTTTCAGTTGAGCTCTATAGCTCAGATCTAAATCTTCTGTCAACGTATCACCTTCCCAATTACCAGCATCGAGAATACATGCTTTTCGCCATACACCTGCTGTGCCATTAAAATTAATAAAGTGACCTTTAGAGTTTCTTCCGACTTGCTCTAAAGTAAAGTGTGCGTCTAAAGCAAAAGCCTGAATTCTTGTAAGCAAAGAATAATTTCTATTAATATGTCCCCAACGCGTTTGTACAACACCAATATCTTTATTCTTAAAATAGGGAATCGTACGTTTTAACCAGTTAGGTTGTGGTAGAAAATCTGCATCAAAAATGGCAATGAATTCTCCTTTTGCAATTTCTAAACCTTCTTTTAATGCACCAGCTTTAAAACCAACTCTATTTGTGCGTATAATATGTTTAATGTCTAAACCTGTTGCTGCTAATTTTTCGACGTGAGTTTTTGTGGTATGCACAGTTTCATCCGTAGAGTCGTCTAACACCTGAATTTCAAGTTTCTCTTTCGGATAGTCAAGTAATGCAATGTTATCGAGTAAGCGCTCCATAACGTACATCTCATTAAATACTGGAAGTTGGATTGTAACATATGGGACTTCATCTGGATTAGATAAATCAAACGTGTCGCAATGTTCTCTCTTTTTTTTTGAAGATAAATAATTAAAAAGCAAGTTTAGTTGTGCCAGGGCGTACATAAAAATGAGTACGATGGCAATAGTGTAAATGATTATTATAGTGTAATGGAAGTATATCATTTAAAACTATATTTAAAAATCCATGTCAAGATTTTTACGCCTGCAAAGATAGCACCTTTTATCGTTCCTGAAACTTTTGAGACACCTATTCTGTTTCTGTAATTGACAGGAATTTCTCTATAAGTCAACTTTTGTTTTAATGCTTTGAGTTGCATTTCTACCGTCCAACCATAAGTTTTGTCTTCCATTTTTAAGTCTAACAACTTACTGTATTTTATTGCTCTGAATGGGCCTAAATCCGTAAACGTAGATTTAAAAAATAGTTTCATTAATGAGGTAGCCAACCAATTGCCAAAGATTTGAGGTTTAGTCATAGAACCTTCTTCTCGCAATTTTTTAACTCTAGCACCAACAACAAAATCTATATTGTCTTTTAGAATTGGCTCAACCAGTTTTGTTAATTCTTCAGGGTAGTCACTGTAGTCACCATCTAAAAAAACGATGATATCTGGTTTTTGTTCTTGTTGAGAGATATAATTCATGCCTTTCAAACAAGCGTAACCATAACCTCTACGGTTTTCTGTAAGAACTGTGGCTCCTGCATTTTTAGCATTTTTTTCCGTATCGTCGGTTGAGTTGTTACTTATTACGATAACCTCGTTTACAATACTTGGAATATCTCTAATGACTAAAGGGATGGATTCTGCTTCATTAAAAGCAGGAATAATTACTTTAATTATAGACATTTAATTAAATTAAGGATGCAAAAGTAAACTTCTTATTTTTGATTTACTAAATCCATTAGGTCAACATCATTCCCTAATAAAATTTCGTTTGGATTTATACGTCCTTTCATACTATCGTTTTCTAGTTTTAAAACCCCTCTCGGACAAACTGCTGAACAAATACCGCAACCCACACAACTAGAACGGACGATTTTTTCTCCTTTTTGGGCATATGCTCTAACGTCAATACCCATTTCACAGTAGATTGAGCAATTGCCACACGAAATGCATTGTCCACCATTAGTTGTAATTCTAAATTTTGAAAACAAGCGTTGTTGAAAACCTAGTATAGCAGCCATTGGGCAACCAAAACGACACCAAACTCTATTGCCAAAAATAGGATAGAAGCCTGTGCCTATAACACCAGAAAAGATAGCTCCTATTAAAAATCCATAGGTGGAGCGCAATGTTTCAGCCTTAAATAAAAATAGCTTCGTTTCAGAACTAAAGATATGGATACCTATTAATGCAAGAATTACAACAAAATAACCGATAGCTCCGTATTTTGCATCTTTGCCCAATTCATGGCGTTTAAATACCATGGTAAGTGTAAATACTAAAGTGAGAAATCCTGCAACACCATATAAAAACACATCTCTCGTAAGCCAATATTTATCAGGGTCGTATCCTAAATAGGTATAAATCACGGCTGTTGTCATTAAGACGACAAAGACTAAAACACTATGAATAACCCAACGTTCTACCTGCCATGCAAATTGGCTTTTATCACTTAGATGTCTAAAAGGATCACCAGCTGTTTCCGCTAAGCCACCACAACCGCATACCCATGAACAATACCAGCGTTTACCATATTTATAAGTTAGAATTGGTGTAATTACAAATATAGAAACGACACCAAAAATTAGCATACCTATACCTATACTACCAGCACTGATAAATGCGTTGACACGATATTGCTCAAAATTATAATAGTTTAATGGCCAAATGTTTTTAAGATCATAATATGGTAAATCAGAATTCATCACATACATAAATTCTGGTATTAAAAAAGCAAATGCCAACTGGAAGAACATCACTGAGACCGTTCTAATTTGTTCATATCTATTATGTCTGTATTTGAGAATAAACTTGTAACCAAAAGCTAAAATGGCAATAGTATATAAAGTGCCATACACAAACCATTGGCTCGCTGGTCTACCACTTAGTAATTGACTTAGAGGATCAAATAAAGCAACTAAACCAGTGTTATCCACGCCATCTGTACCTGCACCAAGTAAGCCCTCGTAAAAATAGAGTACAACGTAGAAAGCAGTTAATACAATACCTGTAATCCAGGCTAAAGTGCCACGAGAGGAAATGGATTTGAACCAAACTCCGTCATTTTTTATGACTTTTTGCTTTGTTAGGTAGGCGTCATTGGCAAAAATGATGGTGCCTATTGAAATCAATAATAATGCTGTTATAAGTAGAATAGTATGATTTGGTAAATCGATGTTAAAGATTGCCAATACAAGAATAAACAAACCTACCACTCCTGTGCCGACAGCCAATTTTTGCTTTATGGATAAATGTATAGCATCTGGTTGTGCTAAAGACATACTTTGATGTAATTTATTACTCATCATTATGCGGTTTGTAATTGGTTATTGTAGGCTGATAAAATCTCATTTTCAAATTTTTGATAGAATTCAGGATCAAAGTTGGCATCAGAAAGATGATTCATTACATAGTCCACATTCCTTTCTTCCGTAAGCCATTGGTCAAAAGTTTCGTGACGCATTCTTATGCCAAACGTATTTATACCTAAGAATTTATTGGTGTCTTTATGGTAGGCTACAGTGATGCATTTGGTGTCATCGTCATGTTTCCAATGAAACTGAGCTTCGTAATCTGGTCGTCCTTTACTGCCATGAACCCAACCATAGGTTTGATATTCTATATCTAAAAACTTAGCAGAATTAAACCAATGTCCAGGGTTATACTGTAGTCGATTACCGCAAATGGTCTGCGCTAGAGTTTCACCCATCATCCGACCAGTGTACCAAACGGCTTCAATAGGTCTTCTGTTTCCAATAGCTTCGTGCTGTTCCGCACAATCTCCAATTGCATATATATCTTTAATGTTGGTCTCTAAAAAACGATTTACTTTTACTCCTCGACCAGTTTTAATGTTTGAATCTTTTAAAAAATCAATATTGGGTGAAACTCCAGCTGTAAGTCCAACAACGTTACAAGCTAATTCTTCGCCAGTTTCCTCAATAATCACAGATTTCACTTTACCATTGTCATCGGATTTTATTTCCTTTAAGCTTGTAGAAAGACGTAAATCAATATGATGGTTTTTAATATGTCTGTTTATCATTTTACTTTCGCCTTCAGGTAAAACACCATTCCAGAAACTAGATTCGCGTACCAAGAATGTGACTGGAATACTGCGAGAGCTCAACATTTCTGCTAATTCAATTCCTATTAAACCTCCGCCAACAATTACTGTACGTTTACAAACGTCTTTATTGGGTGTATACTTTTCAAGATTCTCTAAGTCTTGTTTATGATACATACCCATAACACCTTCTAAATCTTGTCCTGGCCACCCAAACTTGTTGGGTTTACTTCCTGTGGCAATAACTAGTTTATCATACTTAAGTGTATCTCCTCCTGCAAAAAGAAGTGTTTTTAATTTCGTGTTAACCGTTTTTACATAGCCTTTTTTAAGATTTATTCTATTTTTCTCCCAAAACCAGTTTTCGTACGGTTGTGTATGTTCAAATTTCATATGTCCCATATAGACATACATTAATGCGGTACGAGAAAAGAAATAGTCTGTCTCAGCTGATACAATAGTAATTTTTTTGTCAGAAAGCTTTCTAATATGTCTGGCTAGAGTAACACCAGAAATACCGTTACCAATAATAACGATGTGTTCCATATAATTTTGATTGTTAGTGTATAATAGGTCGAAGGTTTTGTTAAATCCTTAATCACCTAGCTGATTTTCTTTAAATTTAGACATAATTTTACACTATGCGCTATTTTTTATATGCAGTTTTAAGTTTGATGTTATTGGGTTGTTCTGCAGCTCCGTTTACACCAAAAAAAATTAACGGTGTAAGTTTTGTGGCTTCGGGTAGTCCAGTGGATAGTACCAATATTGCGCCGGTTGTGGCGGTCAATGCTAATTTTGCCGCCATCATGCCTTTTGGTTTTATTAGAGATTTAGATCATCCAAGAATTATTCATAACACAGATAGACAGTGGTTTGGTGAAACTAGAGCTGGTGCAAAACAGTACATACAAGAACTAGCGAAATCGAATATTGCTGTTATGATTAAACCTCAGTTATGGGTTGGACGTGGACAGTTTACAGGTGAAATTATGATGCAATCAGAAAACACTTGGATGAAGTTAGAAGCTTCTTACAGAGATTTTATTTTGGAGTATGCCAAACTTGCTAAAGAAGTTCAAGCAGATATTTTATGTATTGGGACAGAATTAGAATTATTTACAAAATATCGTCCGGAGTATTGGAACGCTCTAATCGATGAAATTCGATTAATTTATAATGGTAAATTGACTTATGCTGCCAACTGGAATGAATATAGGAAGACTCCATTTTGGGATAAACTCGATTATATTGGTATTGACGCTTATTTTCCAGTTAGTGACAACAAAACACCTAGTGTAGAAGATTGTATTGTTGGTTGGGAAAAACATAAGCCAGAAATAGTAAAATTTACTAATTCACATAAAAAACAAGTACTTTTTACTGAATATGGTTATCGTAGTGTTGATTTTACAGGTAAACAACCGTGGGATTATAATAGAGGTAGTGGCTTAGTTAATCTTGATGCTCAGGTAAATGCTACTGAGGCACTTTTTAAAACGTTTTGGGATGAGGATTGGTTCGCTGGTGGTTTTGTTTGGAAATGGTTTCACAGTCATGACAGAGTTGGTGGACTACAGAACAACATGTTCACACCGCAGAATAAACCAGTAGAAGAGGTTATTAAAAACTACTATAAAACATATTAAGTCATATGAGAACATTAGTTATAGGTGATATACATGGTGGGCTTAGGGCTCTTATTCAAGTACTGGATGAAGCAAAAGTGACTGCAAATGACCGGCTTATTTTTCTTGGAGACTATGTTGACGGTTGGAGTGAATCCGCTCAGGTGATTCAATATTTAATTGAGTTAGCTAAAACCAACTCTTGTATTTTTATTAAAGGCAATCATGATGTTTGGTGTGAGCAGTGGTTAGCTGAAGGCATTGAGAATAAGATATGGTATATGCATGGCGGTAAGGAAACTCTTGAAAGCTATCAAAGCTTCACAAAAGAACAAAAAGCCACACATTTAGACTTCTTTGAAGCTATGCCGCTCTATCATATTGATGACAATAAACGCTTGTTTGTTCATGCAGGATTTACATCCATGCATGGTGTAGAGCGTGAATACGAAATTCAAAGTTTTTATTTTGACCGTACACTCTGGGAAATGGCTTTGACTATGGATAAGCGGATTAAAAAAGACTCTAAAATATATCCAAACCGTTTGAAGCATTATAGCGAAATATATATTGGACACACACCAACAACAAATTATTTTAAAATGCACCCAATGAGTGCAGCTAATGTTTGGAATATAGATACAGGCGCTGCATTTACAGGCCGATTATCTGTTATGGGTGTAGATACAAAAGAGATTTTTCAAAGTGATATTTTAAAGGATTTATATCCTAACGAAAAGGGAAGGAATAAGTAGAATCATTGAATGTGCTTTTGATAATAAACCAACAATTCTTCAGCTGAAGCACCAAACCAACGTTTAACATAAATAATCCAAAAGTGGTACTGTAATTTCCAAACTCCGACTTTTTTATAGAGTCTGACTGATGTTCTTATTTTTTTGTTGATTACTACAAATTGATTACGCTTATACAATTCGTTAATTAATATGTTGTCTTCGTAAATAATATAGTCTTCATCATAACCGCCAATCTCATAAAAAAGTGTTTGTGTTATAAACTGACTTTGGTCACCACCTCTGCAAGCTCTCCAGGAAAATTGAGTCAACCAACTTGCTAAACGCAACCACCAATGGTTACTATCGAACTGCATCCTAAAACAACCTGCATTATTCCCTTTTTTTACTTCTTCTATAATGAGTTTATCATATCTGTTCGGTGGAAAAGAATCGGCGTGTAAAAAATAGAGTATGTCTCCTTTGGCTTTTTTTGCTCCAAGATTCATTTGTTTGGCTCTTCCTTTTTCAGAATGCAAAAGGATGATATTTAGATTTAAAGATTCAATGACCTCTTTAGTGCCATCAGTACTTCCTCCATCTACCACAATGATTTCAGAAATTGAATTTAGTGATGCATTATCTATAAGGTGAAAGAGTAGATCTTTTATAAACTTAGATTCGTTTAAAACAGGGATTATTATAGAGATTTTATTCATAGAATTTTGTTATGCTCAAATTATTTCAGCACCTAACATTTAATGAGATTCTGAATCAAGTTCAGAATGACAAGTCGGTAATTTAATCATTCAAGTCCCAATTATAATCTTTGTAACTCTTTTTCACTTCATTTGAAATATTGATATCCGTGTACTGATTAAGAAAATCAATTAAAGTTCCGTTTTGTTCAAAATCTTTTTTAAACCATTTGAATATTTTCGAAAGATTAATCTTAGTTTCCGAAATTTCGTTTTTAGTAGTATCGCTTAAAAATTCTCTAGTGGCTATAGTAAGTTGCGCTTCTAATTTGCTAGCTGTAAAAGCTTCATTCTGAAGTCTAGGACAAGATTCTGATGCGCAAACAATCGCAAAATGAATTCGTGGTTCGTCCATTTTACGAAGAATCTGGTGTTCAATATCATTGAGATTCATCCATTTATCACCGAATTTCCACAAACGCTGATCCCAAGGATCTTTAATATCTTTTATACTTTTCAAGGGATAATTACGCAGAATTAAATCAAGAGTTAAGGCATTATAAGCATTAATCCAATAGGCAAGAAGATCTTCCTTTGGTCTATTGGTCTTAGGGTTAATTTTTTCATATGTGATTTGAAGTACTTTTATATAACCCAAAAGTTTTTTATGGTCTTTTTTTAAAGCATAATAATTTACATTACCATGTTCCGAAACATATATTTTTAAAAGTTCGTTCCATAACTGATGTTCAGTTAAGGTTCTTTTAGTGACCTCTTGATAAAATCCTAAAGAGTCATTTTTATTTGCTTTAGTCTCTTCTGTTATGTTTTTAGGGCCAGAAACATTTGGTGGTTCTGGTATAGAAGGTGGAGAAGATGACTCAACTGCATTAGGTACTTTGGTGACAACTAAAGAGTCTGCCACTGCTTGCGTAGAATTTGATTTTTCAACAACTGTTTTTTTCGAACTGCAAGACAATATACAGAAGCTTATAACTATGACTAAAACTCTCATAAAAATCTATTATTTAACAGCATCCTCCACCATCATAATGAAAGGTAGATTCACTAATAAAAATATCATTTCTATTTAAGCTTGCCAATGCGTCTGCAGTTTTATCGCAAATTGCTAAAGGCTGATTTTTAAGTAATACATGACCTGCTTTATCATCAAAATAATCCTCATCACCAAAGTAGATAGCAGCTTTTCCTGTAAATATACAAGGACCGTCTTCTGGCATAGGATCTTTAATGGCAGCAACTTCTATTGATTCTATAAAAATTAATTCATCTGTTGGGTAATTTTTTGGATCTAAAATTCGATATGGTTTACGTGCTCTAATTTCAATAGTTCCAAATCCAGCATCTGTCAATGCTTTTACATAGTCAGCAATTGGTAAACTTCCACTTAAACACAATGCTCTAAGACGATCGTCATTACGTAATTCCTCATTCATGGATTGCTCGCAAGTTGGATCACTCATTACTAAGCGTCCATGTGGTTTCAATACACGATACATTTCAGCAATGGCTTTCTTTAAATCATCGGCTTTAAAAATATTGAATAAGCAATTTTGAGCAGCCACATCAATACTATTATCTTCAACAGGAAGATTCATAGCATCACCTTTTTTTAGCTCAACAAAATCAGACTTAAACCAATCGTTTTGAGCTTCAGCTTCTATAAAATTTTTACGTGATGCTTCTAACATTTCATCTAAAACATCTACACCAATAACGCCTCCTTTTTGTCTGTTGAAATATGAAAATTGTAATAATTCCATGCCTCCTCCAACACCAACGTAGAGCATTTTTGGATTATTCGTTAAATCACGAGCGTGCACTGTAGAACCACAACCATAATTCATTTCTTGCATTATTCTTGGGATTTTTAAACCAGGTAACTCCCAAATAGGATTGGTAGTGCAACAAAGGCCAACATCTGGTGTTAATGCAGCTTCTTTGTATAAAGTATTTGTAGCCTCTAAATAGCCCATATTCTATAATGATTTTATTAATTCTTTAAAAAGTGTAATCATATTTGGTTCGGCCTGATTGGCCATTGCAATGATTTCAGCAATATTAACAGGTTTTAAATTTTCAGGATCGCACTCATCCGTTAAAACCGAAATTGCCGCTGCTTTTAAGTTTAAGTGGTTAGCAACTATAATTTCTGGTACGGTACTCATGCCGACAGCATCAGCACCAATGATTTTAAGCATGCGATATTCTGCACGTGTTTCTAGCTGAGGACCAACAACAGAAGCATAAACTCCTTTGTGAAGTTGAATATTATTGAATTTAGCTATGTTTTCAAATTTTGCGATGATTTCATTATCATACGGCGCACTCATATCTGTAAAGCGTTCACCTAACTCTGAAACACCTTTAAATGCTAATGGAGAACTGCCTTGAAGATTTATATGATCATCAATAAGCATTAATTCTCCTTTTTTAAAGTTGAGGTTAATAGCACCAGCGGCATTTGATACTAAAAGAGTTGTGATACCAAGTTTTTCCATAATTCTAACAGGAAAAGTAACATCTTGTAATGTATAACCTTCATATACGTGAAAACGCCCTTGCATTACCACAACTTTCTTTCCACTAAGCATTCCGTAAATAAGTTTGCCTTTATGAAACTCAACTGTTGCTGTGGGAAAATTTGGAATGTGATTATAGCTTGCTTGAGCGATGATATCTATTTGATTGATAAGCTGACCAAGGCCTGTGCCTAAAATGATACCAACTTCTGGATTCTCAAATCCTTTGCTCTGCAAGTAATTAACGCTATCAGTAATTTGTTTAATCATTTAGTTGCTGTATTTTTTCTTGTAGTTTTATATTAGATTTGAAGAAGTTTGACGTAATCAAATCTTCATAAGTATCTATGTCATTTAGGGTTTCCAAAGTACTTACTTCAATGTCAAGTTTATGTAACTCTTTTAATGTTTCATAAAGGAGATGAGGTTGACTCCAAGGTTTGTTTCTAAATATGTCAGGAATTAATTTATTGAGTCCAACAAGATAATAACCACCATCTTCCGCAGGACCAAAAACAACATCGCTTTTGCTTAAAGCTTCTATACCTTTTGTGATGTGAGTTTCATCGATATCAGGTAAATCAGATCCAATGAGCACTATTTTTTTGTAACCAGCATTAAATCCATCTTTAAAGGCGTTCAACATACGTTCACCAAGATCACTTCCATATTGAACAGCCTTAAATTCATTTGACCATTGATAGTCTACAACTGAATTAGAAAAATATATGCGCTTATCAAATGAAATTTGGGAGGTAGCTTTTTCGGTGATTTTCACTAATTCCGTGTATACCTCAAAAGCACCTAAATCTCCTATGGTTTTGGCAAGTCTGGTTTTTACAGTACCTAATTTTATGTTCTTTACAAAAACAATTACAAGTGCTTCAGTCATATACTTTTGTTCCCTTTAGCAACCATTTACCCCAATTTTTAGAATAAGCATGTACATTATCTGTTGGCTTGTTTTCATTGTCATAAACCGTAAACCCATTATTTTTCCATTCAAAAATTCCGCCAAACAAATTAAAAATATTGGTAAAACCAGCCGCTTTAAGCTCTTCTGCAATATCTTCTGAACGAACGCCTATTGAGCAATACACAACAATTTTTAATTCAGAACTTTTAAGCTTTGTTTTGATTACAGAAATATCAAAATCATCATAACCAACATGAGTTGCATTTTTAAGATGACTTATATTGTATTCTGTAATTTCTCTGGCATCTAGAATAATAGTTTCTGAGTATACTTTGTCTAATTCCTCAACAGAGATATAAGGAATACTTTCAGAATTATGTTTTTCTAATACCTCTGATAATGAGTCTTGTGGGAAGCCTACAAACCCAATAACAAATACGATTATATGGATAGTTGATTTAATCATATGATTATGCGACTGATCCTTGACAACTACTTCCAGCACCTGCTGTGCAGCCATAACAGTGTTGCGAAATGACTATAGTTCTGCCTTCTAATAAATCTTCGTTATAATCAGAGATGTGTTTTGCCTTACTGTTAACAGGCAATTCTAACATTTGATTAAAGTCACAGTCGTACAAATAACCATCCCAACTTACAGATAGTGTATTGGTACACATTACATTTGCCACAGCAGACGGATTATAGGCATCCACCAATTGATACATGTAATCTTCATAGTTCTCTGAAGCTATTAAGTAATCCAAGAAACGGCTTATCGGTAAATTTGTGATTGCGAATAAATTATGAAATTGAATACCAAAATCTTCAAGTAATGCCTTTTTAAAATCTCTTTCCATGGATGTTTGATCTCCTGGTAAAAAGGCACCAGATGGATTATAAACTAAATCTAAACGTAAGTCACTATCTGGCATTCCGTATCCAACGTCATTAAGTTCTTGCAGTGCTTTAATCGACTTGTCAAAAACACCATCTCCACGTTGCTTATCCGTTTTGCCTCTCGTCCAATGTGGCATTGAGCTTACGACGTGAACGTTATGTTTTTTAAAGAAATCTGGTAAATCGTAATATTTTTTATTGGCACGAATAATCGTTAAGTTAGAGCGTACTATAAAATCCTTAATCCCAACTTTCGCAGCTTCCTCCACAAACCATCTAAAATCTGGATTCATTTCTGGTGCTCCACCAGTTAAATCTAGCGTATGCGCTCCAGAATTTTTTATAACTTCGAGACATTGTTTCATCGTGTCTCGTGTCATAATCTCTTTTCGGTCTGGACCAGCGTCTACATGGCAGTGCTCACAAACTTGATTACACATGTAGCCAACATTGATTTGAAGTATTTCAAGCTTTTTAGCTTTCAGTGGAAACTGATTGGTTTCTGCAATTTTATCTTTAAATTTTGGTAGCTCACCATTTTGGAAAATACCATTTGAAAGAATTTCTATTTGTCTATTGCTATTTGCTAAATCGCTATCACGCTTTTTTAAGGATTTCGTAATCATTAGTTGGGTTGTCTTTTATTTTACTTACGTAATAAATAGAAAGAAGGTTTTAAATTTAACCGTCTAATTTATTTACCTTATTCATCATTTGCACACCATGTACTAAAGTAGCTCCACTTTTTATTGCGGCACCAACATGTATGGCTTCCATCATTTCTTCTTTTGTTACTCCACGTTGTAAGGTATCTTTAGTATAAGCATCAATACAATATGGGCATTGTTCTGTATGAGAGACGGCTAATGCAATCAAAGATTTTTCACGAGCTGTTAATGCTCCGTCTTCAAATACTTTACTATAATAATCAAAGAACTTGTTACCAAGTTCTTCATCCCATTCGGTGATATTTCCAAATTTCCTTAAATCTGCTGGATCGTAATAGGTCTTAGACATGTATATATTTTTAAATTATGTACCAAAAATCAATATAAGAGTTTTTGTCGAAGTTAATTCTTAAAGATTACAGAAAATATTATAAAATTTAGTTGTCCTTGGAAAAAGTGATAAAATTTAATATTTAATTTTGTCTTCCTTCTTGGTCCACTCCTCAAAAGCTTCTATAGCAACATCACGAGCAAGCTGCTCAAATGGAATACTTCTTTTATTATATGGTAATGGGATTTCTTTGTAAATAAATTCGTCATCAAACCCAATACGTGCGGCATCAGATTGATTACTACCATAATAGACTTTATCTGGTCGTGCCCAATAAATAGCTCCTAAGCACATTGGACAAGGTTCGCAAGAGGTATATATTTCACAACCTTCTAATTGAAAAGAATTTAATGATTTACATGCATCTCTAATGGCTATAACTTCGGCATGTGCTGTAGGGTCATTAGTTGAGGTAACCTTGTTGTTGCCACGACCAATAATTTTACCATCTTTAACGATAACACAACCAAATGGTCCACCTTCATTCTTACTCATGCCTTTTAAAGCTGTATTAACAGCTTCAATCATGAATAGTTTTTTATCATTCATATAATTGATGATTTATTCGCTGAGCGAAGATACTTATTAAAATAAAAAAAGCCGAACATACAGTTCAGCTTTAATTTGAATACAATTAAGGTTGTTATGCAACATTTTTCTCATAACGCTTTTTATGTTTTTGTTGTGTTTTGAACACAGGTTTTAAGAACTTTGCAAGTTGGTCGAACTCTATCAAAAACGCATCATGTCCATGAATGGATTTTATTTCATGAATTGAAACATTGTCCTTTCTACTTTTTAGTTCAACAAAATCTTTCCAATTTTCATCGGATTTAAAAAACAGATCCGAGTTAATAGTAATGATATGAATATTAGAATTAATATTTGAGGCAACATACACAAAATCACCTCGACCTTCAGTAATATCGATAGTTCGTAAAATTTGATTCATCATTTTATATGCTGATAAATTAAATCGATTGCTTAAGTTATTTCCATGATAATTTAGCCATGATTCAATATTATAAAGTGAATCATGTTTTTTTGTTCTTTCGAACTTTTGTTTAAGTGATTCTGGTGTGCGATAGAGGGTCATGGCATGCATTCTGGCATCTTCCAAGGGTCTGCTAGAATTATTAAGAATGGCGTCTTGAATATGACAATTTGCAATGAGCCAATCTGTAGATTTCCAATCCGTGGCTATTGGAATTAAGTGTTCAATTAAATCTGGCTTTAATGCTGCCAATTCCCATGCTATACCACCGCCAACAGATCCTCCAATTACCGAAAATAACGATTCAATATTAAGTTGTTCAAGTCCATTGACAAAAATTTGGGCAATGTCCCTTGCCGTATAATTTCTATAATTTTCGATGAGATTACTTTTTGATGCGTCATAACCATTTCCTGGAATATTGAAAGCCAATACGGTATATTCATTAGTGTCTATACATTTATCATTGCCAATTAAATCATTCCACCATCCATTATCTCCAATAATATTAGAGTTTCCTGTAAGTGCATGTATAATCAGCACAATAGGCGCTTTACCTAGCTCCACGCCTAAAGTTTGGTAAGACAACATAATATTTGATGTATTTGCATTTTTTGTTTTATAATTTGAAATTGGGATATATTTTAAATTTTTCATTTTTCTGCTTGTTAAAATTGAATTATTAAACAGATGTCCTCTTGCAAGGACACCTGCGTAAACTAAATAACACTAAAAGCTAATTTTGAAGTGTCTTTTGCAGTTTTACAATTGCGAAAGTGTCTTTTAAATCAGCTTTTAAATCTTCAATATTTTCTATTCCAACAGAAAGACGAATAAGATCTTTTGTGACTCCTGTACTCTCTTGTGCCTCATCGCTTAATTGCTGATGGGTAGTACTTGCAGGATGTATAATTAATGACTTGGTATCTCCTATATTGGCTAACAGAGAGAATACTTTTGTCTTATCGGCAATAATTTTAGCAGCCTCATAGCCGCCTTCAACACCAAAAGTTACAATACCACTTTGTCCCTTAGATAAGTATTTTTTAGCTAAAGAATTATAATCGCTAGATTCTAATCCTGGATAATTTACCCAAGTTACTTCAGGTTGCTCTTGTAACCATTTAGCTAGTTCTAGTGCATTTTCGCTGTGTTTATTAATACGTAATTCTAGAGTTTCTAACCCTTGAATAATTTGAAAAGCATTAAATGGGCTCAAAGCTCCGCCGTAATCTCGCAAACCTTCAATTCTAACCTTGGCGATAAAAGCAGCAGCTTCCAATGCTTCGCTATATACCAAACCGTGATAACCTGCCGATGGCTCGGTGAATTCGGGGAATTTTCCGTTGGTCCAGTCAAAGTTACCGGCATCTATAATAACCCCACCTAATGCAGTTCCGTTTCCATTAATGTATTTCGTTAATGAATGGATAACAATATTTGCTCCATATTCAATAGGGTTTAACAAGTAAGGTGTAGCTACGGTATTATCAACAATTAGCGGAACTTTATAAGCTTTGGCTTCTTTTGAAATTGCTTCAATATCCAATACATCTAGTTTTGGATTACCTAAGGACTCAATAAAGAATGCACGTGTGTTTTCCTGCGCAGCCTTATTAAAGTTTTCAGGTTTTGAAGGGTCTGCGAATGTAGTGGTAATACCATGTCTTGGTAAAGTGACACTAAGCAAATTATACGTTCCACCATAGAGGCTGTTTGAAGCTACAATATGGTCGCCAGCTTTTAATAACGTAAGTAAAGATGTTGCGATTGCAGAAGTGCCTGAAGCAGTAACTACTGCCGCAATACCTCCTTCTAATGCTGCTAATCTTTGCTCTAGAATGTCATTAGTTGGGTTGTTAATTCTGGTATAAATATTACCAATTTCAGCGAGGGCAAAAAGGTTTGCGGCATGATCTGAGTCATTAAAGACATAGGCCGTAGACTGATAAATAGGAACTGCTCGTGTTCCTCCATTTTTTTGGACATCGTGTCCTGCATGCAACGCTTTAGTTGCGAATTTTTGTGTACTCATTTTTCTAAGTATTTGAGTTAATAATGAGTGCTATTCGCTAAACAAGATTAATGGAGTAAACAGCATCTTTTTCGCTTATACTTCAAAATAAAAAACAACCGTAGCTAAGGCTATGCTATTTTTTTATTTCTTATCTAATCAAAAAATCTATTTGTTTTCTCTTCATCAATCTCGCTCAACAAATAGCACGATTAAACCAAAAGCCAAATAAGCTTCTTATGAAGCATACTTAATAGAAAAATGTTATAAAGAAAATACCAATTACAGATGAGTAATTAGCTTTGAGTTATCTATCCGAACCTGCAAAAAATGACTTGCTTGTTCAAGTAGAATTTAGCACCTTCTTAGTAAATCTAAGGGTTGCTAAGGCTTCAACGGGTCTATTCCCTCCACCTTTCTTGATAACATTTCAGTAAGATTTTGAACTTTATGAATACAAATATTGCATTACAAAAATTTAAAAACCAAATTTATTTACCGTTTTTATGGATTTTTTATGAATTTCTAATTATCAAGGCGCATACTTTGTCAAATATTTAGTTTTAACGATTTCACCTACTGATTTGTTTTCAATTTTGCTTTCCAGCCATGAAATTATATCTAAATATAAAAAAGATCTACGCTCATAAGGATGTTCTTCGTAGGTTTTCAATCTTTCTAATAATTCTTTGAATGCATTTTTAAGGTCATGAGGATAGATATCTTGTAAACCTCTGATGAATTTTATCATTTCTTTTTGAACCTCGTGCAAGTCATTCATTTTAATCAGAAACTTGTATGTACTTTTTAAGAGTGATTCTAAATGATAATCTAATCCGGCTTCATAATGTGCTACTAGATTTAAAACTCTTGAAAAGCAAAGCAAATCTTCTCTCATAGAAAGCGATTTGTTAGAAATAATTCTATCTAAATATTTAATAGATGCCTTATTGTTGCCTGCGCCAAAATGCAAGCTTGCAAATTTATAATAGAATATCATTTTGTGATGTGGGTCTATTCTATCTTTGTAATGAATTAGGTCTTTTTCAATTGTTGGAACTAGTTCTAACCCTTCTTCAAAACTACCATCAATAAAGTGTTGATTAATACTATGAAAATTAGTGTATAAAAATACAAGAGTAGATACATTTTGGTCTTTAATGAATTTGGGGTTCTCTACGGTTGCTTTTAATTCATTTAATTTCTTTATAAATTTAGGTCTGTTTCTTAGAAAAAAGATAGATTCTAAAAGATAATTGTTACCTTTTAAGAAAAATACTGGATTCAGATTTATCATCTCAGGATTTTCATAAAACAAGTCCACTAATTTAGATGAGTATTTATAGCAATTTAAAAAGTCTTGCATTAAAAAATTATACCATAAATGAGCCTTGTATAGCCATAATTTTTCTCTAAATCCAAGTGTTTTAATATCAACTTTCGGAAGCCGCTTATTAAAGTATGTATTTACGATTCTACTTTCCTCTTCATTCTTTACATATCCGGTTTTTAGCATTATACTGTACAATTGAAGGGATAAGTTTGATAATTTAGATGCGATTACATTTAGGGCGCTAAACTCTTTTGCTTGTACTACAAGTTCATCAGCTCTATTACTAATGCTTCTTGTGATATATTGAGCTTCAATAATTTTTTCGAGTTCTACAATTTCAAATGCCATATTTTTCTCCTCATTATTTATGGCTAGTTCTTTGGCTTTATCTAATATTTTTAGACCTTGTTTATATAAACCTTTGTGATATAAAATCGAAGCAAAATCAAGCTGTTCTCTTATTTGAGAACGTACATTTTGATGAGAAGGATTTAGTTTTAGACTTATTAGAATCTGTTTGTAAAGATGTGCTTTTACATTAGCAAGTTGTCGCTTTTTAACAATGCCACTTTTTATTATTAATGCCTCGTCA
Organism: Winogradskyella sp.; assembly: GCF_965656915.1. GTDB lineage: Bacteria > Bacteroidota > Bacteroidia > Flavobacteriales > Flavobacteriaceae > Winogradskyella. The sequence goes on from NZ_CBFHMI010000004.1 coordinate 109,907, forward strand.
TAGATTTTGGCTTTATCTAAAAGGTTAAAAAGATTAAGAAATTTAGAATCTGCATTGACACCTAGTCTACCTACATAGAGCTTGAACTGTCGTTTTTCAGACTTGGTTAGAGACTTAACGAGTAAAAACAAATTATCTTTTTGGTCTTTAGTTATCAAACGAAATATTGGTTAAAAATCTGATAATCATTAATTTGAAATAAAATTTTTGTGTTGAACATCGTAAAATAAGGATAAAGCTAAGTGGTTCAGACAATTTCAAAATTTAACTTTGTTAGACAATACTAATCTATATTTTGATAAATGTCAAATAACACAATCCAAATCTTCGACACAACGCTTCGTGATGGAGAACAAGTTCCTGGTTGTAAGCTCAATAAAGAGCAGAAGTTAGTCATCGCAGAACAGTTAGATGCTTTAGGTGT